>CAMVAM010000001.1 GCA_947165465.1 uncultured Candidatus Saccharibacteria bacterium
CCACAGACCTCGTCATTATCAGTGACGCGCTCTAACCAGCTGAGCTATATCCCCATCATCGAAATGTTAAATTGGTGGAGTAACAGGGACTCAAACCCTGGACCTCTGCCTTGCAAAGGCAGCGCTCTAATCAACTGAGCTATTACCCCAGTACACCCAATTTTACACCATCTAGATCGAAATGTCAAAGGGAAATTCAGACAAAAAGAAGGAACCGTCTATTTTGGGCGGTTCCTTAGGTCATACATACACTTAAGTAGCCTCGCAGTTTAATCTACTCAAGTTAACCTCATTTTATATCACACGGCGCATAATGTCAACACCAATTTTCCACAAAATGTGTAAAAAATCCACCGTGAGATGTTCGGGAATTCTTAAAAAATTACAACATAATTCTAAGAAAAAGCATATTGACAAAACTAAAGCGCTATGATATAATTAAAGCATACACTCATAAAAGGGTGGTGTTTTTATTAAGATTATGGTGGGCAGAAGGAGTTCTAGATGTCTGGAACTAAAGCTGGCGGCATGAAAGCTGCTGCTACCAACAAAGCCAAATACGGCAAAGAATTCTACGCTCGTATTGGTAAAAAAGGTGGCCAAAATGGTCACACCGGCGGTTTTGCCGCTAACCCAGCACTTGCTCGCATTGCAGGCGCCAAGGGTGGCCGCATCTCCCGTCGTGGTCCAGCTAAAAAAGCTGCCTAATTATTAAAAGAAGTGCCCCTCGCTGGCACTTCTTTTTTGTTTAATACAATTCACATCTCGGACAGTGATAGACCCCGTCTGGCGTCTGATAACGCGTCAGGTGGCATTTCGGGCATCGCGACTTCTGATCCAGCCAATCTCGGTACGAATCGAGCTCATTTTCCATCAAATCCTCATTAAAGGGAACATCGTATTTTAAAGCCAGCTCTCTCGCTTTATCCCAGGCCTCACGTTCCATCCTGAGCCGCTTCGCATCTGTATCAAAATCCTTATGTCCACAAAGAGCATGTCCTAGCTCATGGAGCAGTAAAAGGGAATCGCCTTCTTCTTCCGGCCCAATTATAATTGTCTTCGGAGGCCTAAATTTAAACTTCTTACCGGAACGAAAAATAAACTCTTTATAATCGGCTTTCAGACGTTCAGCCAACTCCTCCATTGAGGTTTAGGCCTTTTTCTTCTTACCACCATTAATTTTCTTTGGCTTTGCTACCTTCTCGTCGTGCCTTTTCGCATAAACGTAGCAGCCATACACTGGCGATTCAAGCGGACGGTGCGGACGCACGTACTTTACACCTTTAGAAGCAGGTAAATACCTGGCGTAGCGCCTAAAAATCTTGCCCATCGGGCCACCAAGTATTACGGTTTTTGGCTGATAATCCTTAATGACATCTTCGAGACCAAGCCAAATCCTTTTCGCTACATCCTCCATAATCTCTTTCTTACGTAGCTCGGTTGCCATATCGACATGATAAAACTTCTCAAGGGCACTGGCCGCGGCGATATCCTCCCACTCGGCCTTTTTATCGTTATATTCATAGATTTTGTGGCCCGGTTCGAACTTCGCCGATTCAGGCAGAATCTCGCCATTTTCCACCACACCACCGCCAATTCCGGTCGAAAATGTGAGGAACACGGTCTTGCCTTTATAGAACGATCCTTCGTAAAGTGTCGCGAGATTTGCATCATTTTCAAAATAAATCGGGCAGCTGAACAATTCTTTTAAAGGGGTAATTAGGTCAAAATCCGGCCAATCGCGGTTGCCAAATTTGACTGTATAATTTTTTTGTACAACGCCCGGAATTGCTACGACCACAACTTTAACGGACTTTCTCGCGAAGCCATTTTTAAGAACTGCAGTTAGCTCGTCCACGAAACGTTTCGAGCCACGCGGCGTCTTAAACTTGAAACGTTTGACGATTTTGCCCCATTCAGTAAACAAGGCAACTAAAGTTTTGGTACCTCCAATATCAATTGCTAAATACATATCTTCACTATATCTAATGACTAGACATTTTGCAAGAGATTTGATAAAATAAGGGAAGTTTTAGACTCATTCACGGGGCTCGCGAGAACGCTTAAAGAGCGATTTCCATGAATGAGTCTAAAGGAAGGAAAAATTTAATCTATGGCAAATGCCAAAATGACTATGGATGAACTTCTTGCATCAAACGAAGAATCATCCAAGAAAGTAATTGCTGGCGATACTGTCAAAGGTACAGTTATCTCAGTAAAAAAGCACGAGATTTTGATTGATCTCGGTGCTCAAGGTGTCGGTCTCGTACCACGCCGTGAAGCGTCTTTTGCACGCAATCTAAACGTAGGCGATGAAGTTTCTGCCTCTGTTATCGAAGCAGAGATGGACGACGGCTACGTCCTATTATCACTCCGCAAGGCAGTTAAAGACAAAGGTTGGGATGAAATCCAAGCCAAACTCGACAACGCCGAGACTGTGGAAGTTACTCCATTTGACGCCAATCGTGGCGGTCTCCTCGTTGAATACGAAGGCATCCGTGGTTTCTTGCCAGTTTCACAGCTTTCTGCAGAGCACTACCCACGTGTTGGCTCAGCAGATAAAGATGAAATCTTGCAACGCCTCAACTCTCTTGTTGGTAAGCAAATCAAAGTTCGCATTCTTGATGCAATCAAGAAAGAAAACAAGCTTATCTTCTCTGAGAAGGAAGCCATTAAAGACGGTCTCGCCGAACGCTTTGCTGAACTCAAAGTTGGCGATGTTGTAAAAGGTGTTGTCACCGGTGTTGTAGACTTTGGCGTCTTCGTCAATGTTGATGGCATCGAAGGCCTCATCCACATCTCAGAAATCTCTTGGGAGCGCGTCAATAACCCATCTGACTACGTCAAGGTTGGTGACACTATCGAAGCTAAAATTATCGCTATCGACAAAGAGCGCCTCAGCCTTTCAATGAAGCAACTCGTTGAAGATCCATGGATTTCAGAGGTTGAAGGTCTGAAGAAAGGCTCCAAAGTCGAGGGTACTGTTACTCGTATCACCCCATTTGGTGCATTCGTTCAGATTTCACCAGCTGTCGAAGCTTTAGTCCACGTCTCTGAACTTGGCGAAGGTTCCGATGTTGATCCAGAGAAGGTCTTTACTTTGAATGAACGCAAGAGCTTCAAAGTTCTTGATATCGACAAAGAAGGCCGCAAAATCTCTCTTTCGATTTCGAAGTAGGTTAATAAAAAAAAGAAGTTGTTTTCTCGCGAGACTTTCCGAATTGTCTCGCGAAAAACACTTCTTTTTTTGTTGACATCGATAAAGATAAGCGTTATCATAAAGAAAAGCGCATAAAGAAAGGTCATACAAAATGCAAAACATAGACGAATTTTTAGCTAGCCTCTTGGCTGACAAGGGGATTACTGACATTGAGCCAGATGTGAGAGAAGAACTTATTAACGAAATGAGAGAGAAGTTCATGAACGAAGTTCAAAAGAACGCCGTTAGCTCTCTTAATGAAGAACAGCTAGAAGAATTCAATAAACAAGCCGAAGACCCTTCTTTTACCGGTGAAAAAGTAACTGAATTTCTTGAGAACGCCGGTGTAAATTTCGCTGAAATTGTCGCGGATACCGCACTTAAATTCCGCTCCTTTTATCTTGGCGGCTTAGGAGAATAAAATGGCTGGCGAAACTCCAACAAGAACTGATGCGCCAGCAGAGACTGCCAGCGACTGGTACAAGCCAAGTGCCGAACCGGACTGGGACAGCCTGACTGAAGCAGGAAAAGAACACGGTGACAAACTAGCCACCGAACCGGAATCAAGGGAAGCCGGAAAAGAAAAAGAAAAATCCTTTAACGAACGCGAGCTTGACCGTATCGCGAGACTTACCGGACGCGTTCCGGATGATCCAGAAGTTTTGAAACTCAACCTGGTTTTGCGCTACCAGAAGTTTCAACAATATCGTGAACTCTATGATGGCCAAAAAGAAAAACACATTATGATTCAGCAGCAGACCTACGAGGATATCGCTACGGCTAAGCGTGAACTCGAAGAGGCTATGTATCTTTATGACGAATCCTTTAGAAAAGCCGACGAACGCATTGCCGGTCTAACCGAAGAACAACGTCGTCTCGATATTAAAGACCGCTTTCGTACCAGTAAGCACTTTGGCGAAGGCACCGCTATGGATGCAGAATCAAGAGTTGATTCTGCAAGGGATATTAGTGCGTCAACTGCCAAGAATTCTTGGGTCAGAGCCCGTCTTGAACGGAACAAAGAATATAACGGCAAGCGTGAAGAAGTCGAAAACAAACGTCAAGATAATGCCGACCACCTTTACGATGATCTTGCTCGCATCTCAACCGACATCAGAGACGATGAAATCTTCAAGACCTATGAACTTAGAAAAGATGAAGCTCCGGAAGAGCCAATTACCGGTCGCCGTGACGGCTACAATGCCGGTAAAGACGGTCTCTTTATCACTGATAAAGACGGCCACATGGCTCCAGAGCGCCCAGTTGATTGGAAACTCTATCCTCACGCACCGAAATCCGAAGAAGCTGCTTCAGGAGACGCCGAAGGTGGCGACGGTGCCGAAGGTGGCGATGGCAGCCGAAAACCAGACGGCCCAGATGGCCCAGATGGTCCAGGCTCAGGCGGTCCAGACGGACCGGATGGTCCTGGTGGCCCTGGTGCCCCAGAAGGTCCAGGCGGTTCAGCTAAACCGGAAGGCCCAACTGACCCAACCGAGCTAGATAAAGCAAGAGAACGTGAATCAGAGCTTGCAAGAGCCCGCGAATCAGAGCTTGCAAGAGCCCGCGAATTAGAGCTTAAGAAGGCTATGGAAGCCGAAATAGCCGGCATGTCCGAAGCCGAAAGAGACAAAGCCCTCGCTGAAACCGAAGCTAGATTAAAAGATGCTGAAGCAGAATTAGCGATACATGAAGAACTCGCCGGCAAAACCGAAGAGGAATTTAATAAAGACCTCGAAGAGACCGAAGCAGCGTTGAAAGCTAAGCGCGCTAGATTAAAAGAAGTTGAAGACTTGCTCGCCGATGACGAGCCTCTAGTTGCCGTGAATGCCGACTTTTCTTTGGATAAAAAAGACCTTGCTCATGACCTGGCCGAACAGGAATTAAACAAAGAAATCGCCGAAGCTAAAGGCCTTAAGGGTGTCGCTAAGCGCCTCTGGAAGGGTACCCTCTTCAAGAAATATTTCGAACTAAAGTATACTAAAGATTTTGAAGCGGGCAAACGCGATGTCGAAATTGAAGGCAAGAAATATGGTGTCGATGATCTTATTGAAGGTCGTAAAGACGCCGCCATTCGCCGCTTCGTACTTGGCGTAGTTGAGGATAGTGATAGCTTTATCCATGACAAGGCCGGGGAAAGAATGGAGCCGGCTGACGAAGAAACTACCAAGCATATCCGTTCCGTCATTGAAGCATTTGCAACCAAAGAAATCCCGGAAGGTCACAGCCTCGACGAATTGAAAGTTCTGTTCAGAAACTCAATGAACGAGCTGAAGGCGGCCTCTCGCGATAAAGGTGATGGCACGGACCCACTACTATTCGATAATTATCTCGAAGTCGCCATTCGTGCCCGCGAACGCTTTGAGCATGGCATGGCTATAGAAGATGTCATGGAAGGCTTCAGAGTTGTGAATGCTACAGCACGTGATGGTATTCGTACCGAAGCTCATCGCAATGCTCTCGACAATGCAATTAATAAGATTGAAAGCACCGCACTTGGGCGATTTATTCCAGCCGAAGCCATGGCAATCGGTTTTGGCGTTGCCTCAGCCCTTACTAAGACCGGAACTAGAGCCTTACTTGGCGCTGCTGGTGGTATAGGCGCTACCTCTGTTCTCGCCGGACTTAAAGAAAGAAACCGCGTCACTGAAGATCGCACCCGCATGCTTCGTGACATTGCCAACGGCCTAAGTTACGAAGGTAAAGGCGCTGAAAACCCAGAAGGAAGGACCGCGAGATACGAAAAGAGAATTGGTGATACTCTTTATGCCACCGAAAAAGCTTCCACTCTTACGGCCGACATTGAAAAAGCTCTCGCCACCGAAGGCGAAGGCAGAAGTGATGCCGTGCTTCGTGCGATTGCCGAAGCTAGAGTTCGTATTGACTTCTCCGATGCCGAAGCCAAAGACTTAATTGCTTACTCATCCGAAGACAAGCGTGGTGACGAGCGTCTTGCTCTTGATATTGCCACTATTCGTGCCGAAAAAGCCCTTTCTGAAGATGACAAGAAGAAATTAGAAGCCATCAAAGAGCAGATTAAGAAGGAAATCAGCCAAGACGTTGATAAAAAAGACTCCAAATTTGCTCTTGAACGCCACAAAATCGCCACCGGAAAGGCCATAAAGACCTTAGTGCTTGGCGCTTCTACCTTCATCCTCTCACAGGAAGCCATGGCGCTCATAAAACCAGAAAAGATTGGTATCTTCGAAAAGACTGGTATCCTAGACAAACTTGGAATTAAAGTCCCATCTGCTCCGGAAGGTACAGTGGCAGAAGAAACCCTTCTTGCCAGTGGCTTTGGCCGCCTCACCGGCGTTGAAGCCATCGCAGCTGGTACTACTGACCCAGTTACAGTTAATGCGAATGACCAAGTTGCAATCGATCGTCTCCGTAGTAATGGTTGGGAACAAGTCTCGAGCACTAACTCAACTACAACTATGCAATCGACGCTCGAAGAGGTCTCGCCGGCCGCTTCATCTCACCGTATCATTCCGCATATCGAATATGCCAACAATGGTACTCGTTACTCGGATGGTGCAGAACTTGGTCTTCATGTTGGTAGAGACAGCGCATATACCACTATCTCTGGCTACACCTCGACTATGAACGGCCAATCTTTTGATATCGATACTCTTGCAGCCGCAGACCGTATTAAAGGTTTTGTCACTGTTAATGGTGCCACTTTTGAACTTTCGCCAACCAGTTTTGCTAATGGCGAATTAACCTGGGGTGAAGGCGGCGTCTTCACCACTGCTGCCGGCGATACTATCCGCCTAATCGATAATGGCAGACCGCTCTACGATTCGCTCATGGTTGCAGTCGATAATGGTACTGACGCTGATGGCGTTCGCCAACTCATCTCGCTTGCCACCCACGTTGCTGGTGGCGGTTTCCACGGCACTATGTCTCAAGTTGTCGATACCCCAGTCACCACGCCTGGCACAGTTACGTTTGTAAAAACCTTAACTAAAAATGTCGCTCGTGGCATTACGGCTAAAGGCCTCGCCTTCGCTCCGATTACTTCTCGTACCGGACTTGGCGAAGCTCATCGTCCTGCTACACCAGCCGAAGCTCCAAAAAGTGAAGCGCCGAGCGTTCCTCCGGCAACAGGGGAAAGTGGTCCAGCCGAGTCGGCACCAACCCCAGCCGAACCAGCTCCATCACCAGCAGAATCTGCCCCAGCTTCAGGCGCCCCAGCCGAAGAAGAACCAGCCCCAGTTGAAGAAAAACCGGAAGAAAAGCCAGCCGAAGAGGCTCCGGAATCCGCTCCGGCCGAAGAATCAGACAGATATGAATCTCCATACGAAATCCGTTCCAAACATCCAGAAGAATATCTTTCCGATGATCAAAAATCTCTCCTTGATGAGATTCTGAACGAAGATGAAGCCAAAAATGTTCCACCGGAAGTTATCAAATGGATTAGTGAGCCAGATGCAATCGACGAAGTCCGTTCGGACGACGAATCTGACGAACAAGACAGAGAGTTCGCCGAATGGTGGTCCAAACAAAGCGAAGAAGCCAAAATCGCTACTGGTAAATTCATCCGTATGATTACCAGAAGAAACCGTGAAAACACCAAAAGAATGAGCGAATTTGGGAAAAAGTTCAGGAACTGGTTAGTCGGCAACCATCCAAGCTACACCTCCCGCTAAATTCAAAATCCTTTGCGTTTATGATATAATAGACTAAAGGAGTTATTGTGAAATATAGTAAAAAAGACTATAAGGAGCGCCCATGGCTCAAATATTATGAAGAAGAGGGCATTCCTGCAAATATTGAATATCCAGATTGTTCCATGGTAGACATGGTGATGCAATCGGCTGAAAAGTGGCCGGATAACGTCGCCTACTCTTATTACGGACACAAAGTTACCTACAAAAATTTCGTCAAAAAGATTGAAAAAGTCGCTCGCGCCCTCAAGAATTACGGCGTGAAAGAAGGCGATCGTGTGACTATTTGTATGCCAAACACCCCAGAGGGAATCACAGCCGTTTATGCTGTCAACATGGTCGGTGCTGTTTGTAACATGGTCCACCCCCTTTCATCTGAAAAAGAGCTTGAATACTATATTAAAGTTGCCGATTCTAAATATGTCATCGTGATTGACGCAGTTTTTGATAAGATTTATCGTCTTCGTGATACCGCCCAACTTGAGCGTATTATTGTGGTCCGTCCATCCGATGGTCTCGGCTTTCTCAAGAAAAAGCTCTACACGACTCTTCATATTAAAAAGGTTAAACTTCCTTCAAACGACAGCCGCGTAGTTCTTTGGGAAGATTTCATCGCCAATTCTTACTTCTATCAGGGGAACTATCACGAAGAACGTGGCGCAAACGACCTCGCTATCATCATGTATTCCGGAGGTACCACTGGCGCTCCAAAAGCCGTGATGCTTTCAAACCTCAATATTAACGCTGAATCTATCTGCGATGGCACCGTTATTCGTCAAATCGTTCCGGGTGCTACTGTCCTTTCGATTTTGCCACTCTTCCACTGCTTTGGTCTCGGTGTTTGTATCCACACGCCTCTCTGTAAAGGCATGGGTTGTATCTTGATTCCGGCCTTCTCACACAAGCAATTCGCCGATATTATCAAGAAAAACGAGCCAAACTTCATCGTGGGTGTGCCGACTTTGTTTGAGGCTCTTGCAAATACCAAGCTTAAACCGGACGATCTAAAATCCGTTACGGCAGTAATTTGTGGTGGCGATGCATTAAATCAGACTCTTCGTGACAAAATCAATAATTACCTTGAATCTCACGGTTCATCCGCCAAGATTCGTGTTGGCTATGGTCTTACCGAAGGTTCCGGTGCCGTCTGTCTCTCTCCGGAGAACTCTTTCTCTGATGGCATCATCGGTGCTCCAATGCCAGACATCAACTTCAAAATTGTCCAAAAAGACACCTTTAAACAGCTTCCGGTTGGCGAAGAGGGTGAGATATGTATTTCCGGCCCACTCGTCATGATGGGCTACCTCGGCGATGACGCTGAAACCGCCCAGGCTCTCCGCCTCCATGACGATGGTAAAATCTGGCTTCACACCGGTGACCTCGGTTATCAAAGCGATGACGGCCTTATCTACTTCGCGCAGCGCTTAAAGCGTATGATTATCTCGTCTGGTTACAACATCTATCCAACCCACCTCGAGTCAATCATCAACTCGCACGAAGCGGTCCTTACCTCTACAGTAATCGGTATCGACCACCCATACAAAGGCCAAGTGCCAAAAGCCTTCATTGTTCTAAAAGAAGGTTACCGCCCAGGCAAGAAGATCGAGAAAGAAATCAGGGAATTGCTCGAAAGAAACGTCCCAATCTATGCTCTTCCTACTGCCTACGAGTTCCGCGACAAACTCCCAACTACCCTGGTTGGTAAAGTTGCCTTCAAGAAGCTCGAAGCCGAAGAAAAAGCCAAGAAATAACAAAAATAGCCCCCGAGAAGGGGGTTATTTTTTATAATTTAGTCTTACTCTCATTCTAAATCTCAGCGGTTTTTGCTTCAAAAAGCGGTTTTTTCGCCATTTCGGGAAGTATTTTTTCATCATTTCACGCGAACGCTCGAATCCCGGTTTCCCCTCAGGAAATTTACCGAAATCCTTCGCCGAATCGATTAATAAGTTCCAAATAAAGAACCATTCGAGCTCATCGTGATAAGTTTTCTCAGCATCCGCCTGTTTAAATCTCTGATAAAGCCCCTCAAGCGCCGGGAAAATATCAAATGCATGCGGGTCCCAACTAGTCTTGTGAAGCACCGAATCATCGTTCTGATAGTAATGATAGATCGGTTCGTCTACTGCCGCATATTTGTCCGTATAGAGTATCAGAGCCGACATCATCTCCATATCTTCTTGGATAATACCTTCTTTGAACTTAAAACCACATTGTAGCCACCAAGCACGTTTTACAAATGCTTGCACCGGACCGAGCCCGTAGCGTACAAATCTACTCTTATAATTATCCTCGTCCGGCCTCACTGCCGAGAGGTAATCCTTGTGCCCATCCGCATAAATTCGCTTCATGCCGAGCATCACCATATCGGCTTTTTGTTGTTCGGCAACCGCAAGTAGCTTCGAAACCGAGTCTTCCGTCACCTCGTCATCCGCGTCAACAAACCAAATATACTTGCCTCTGGCCTCTGTTACGCCAAAATTTCTCACTGTGCCAGCCCCCGGCTCGAGGCATTGCATCGCCCGAATAATACCAGGGTATTTTTTACGATATTTTTGAATGATTTCTACTGAATTATCTTTAGAATTATTATCAATCAAAAGAATCTCACTATGAATCTTTTCAAGCGCTCGAATTACGGACTTCACGCATCTATCAAGATGTTTTTCTGCATTATATACCGGAATAATGACTGAAACTTGAATCATACCTTCATTATAGCACAATTAAAAACAGGGAAGGAATCACGAAAAACTTGACAGAAAGCGCTTATGCTTGCAAAATATAAGAATAATTGCTATAATTAGTTTCGATCAGAGGTTAGAGATTGATCAACTAGCAAATTAATAATTAGGAGGTTTTTTAAAGATGAAAAAGATTCTCAACCTTGTCCTCGCGATTTCTCTGATCCTCACCCTTGCAATGTTCACCGCGCCGCCCGCTTTCGCTGACGGTGCAGAAGCAGCCGCAACCGAGACGACCGCCTTCGTGGTGGAGAAACACCCCACGGACGAGACAATCCCCGCTGGTGGGAAAGCCATCTTTATGGCTTACCCGAAAGGTTCGCAGGTTTATTCTGTGTACTGGACCTTTGAAACCGACGACGGCGACACTGTCGAGGCCGAAAACGCCCCGAATTATTTCAGTGGACTCATCGTCGAGTTTCCCGACAAGCAAAGAATCCGCCTGAAGAACGTACCCGAGACCATGAGTGGCCTCAAAGTCCGCGCCCACTTCGCTAAGATGAACGGCGAAACCATCGTTTCTGATCCCGCCTTCCTCTTTGTCGAACCGGGCGAAAACAATCCGGCACCTTGCACTACGGCCCAAGCGCCCGTGTCTACGGCTAGCCAGATCGTCATCACGAAGCATCCTCTCGATGAAGTTCTTCTGAGAGATGGACAGTCTTCGACCTACTTCACATCGTATGCCACCAGTTATTCCTGGATTTCTTGGGAATTCAAAATCGGTGACAACGGCGGGCCTTTCTCTGCAGAGAAAGCCATTTCCGACTACGGCCTGTGCCTTGAAGGTATCAACAGCGAGAAAATCACTATCCGGAATATCACCTGGGGAATTAACGGGTGGTATGTCAGAGCCGTCTTCCACGACGACTGCGGTAATGTGAAATACTCCAACTGGGCCTTTATGAGGCTGGTCGAGTACACTCCGGAGCCTTGCAAGCCCTGCAAGCCCATCTGCCCGCCCCCGTGCATCCCGTGCCCGCCCTGCGGCCCGGACCCCTATGGTGGCGTGCCCATCGCACCTGGCGGCTGTGCCGTGATCATCACTCCCCCTGTGGAGACAACGGTCACCCACACCGAATCCTACACCGTAACTGACTCTGTCAGCACTACCTACTACGGCTGGTACTAATCAAAATCTCTAACCTCCTAAAACCTAGCACATTCCCCTAAAGAAAGACCCCGGGTATCCGGGGCCTTTTTAATTGTTTACTTACTCTTGAAGATATCTTTAAATATCTTGTTTGTGATGTTTCTACCAATTGCGCTGCCGGCCGAACCTAGAATATTGCCAAGCAAACGGTCGGTGGCTTTTTTCTGCTTTGCACTTGCTTTTTCCTGAGCCACACGCTCTTTTTCTGCCTGTTTTGCCCGTTCGTTAGCCAATTTTTCAGCGGCTTTTTCAGCTGCTACACGTTCTTTCTCAGCGAGTTTAGCCTGTTCAGCAGCGGCTTTCTCCGCGGCTTTCTCCGCGGCAATCCGCTGTTTCTCGGCTGCTTCTTCTTCGACACGTGCCTTTTCTTCTGCTGCCTTTGTCTCGGCCTTTTGCTCGATAATCTCGGCAGCCGATTCTGGATCTTCAGCCTCATCATATTTACCGCAAAGTGGGCTCATATTAATGATTTTATTTCTGGTGATATCATCAATTGCTCCCATTCTACTCTGTGGCGGGAGAATCGTTGCGCGCTCTACAATCATCGGCGCACCCTTTTCATCCTGGAAGGAAATCAAAGCCTCACCGGTGCCGAGCTCTAGAATCGCCTTTTCAGTATCAAATTTTTCATTTACTCTAAATGACTGTGCGGCGGCTTTTACGGCTTTTTGCTCAGATGGCGTATAGGCCCTCAGAGAATGCTGTACGCGGTTACCAAGCTGTGCTAAAACTTCGTCCGGCACATCGGTTGGGCTCTGCGAAATGAAATAAAGCCCGATTCCACGTGAGCGAATCAATTTTACAATCTGCGTAATCCTCTTCAAACGGTAAGCCGGCATATCATGGAAGAGTAGATGCGCTTCATCGAAGAAGAATACCAGCTTCGGCTTGTCGAGGTCGCCCACCTCTGGAGATGTACTAAATAGCGTACTAAGGAGCCAGAGTAGGAACGCTGCATACATATCCGGGCTTTCAAACAAAGTCACTGCATGAAGAATATTAATGACGCCCTTACCTTCGTTATCTACGGCGAAGAAATCGTTCACATTTAGCGCCGGTTGGCCAAAGAAATGGTCTGCACCCTGGTTTTCAAGCGTCAGAAGCGACCTTTGAATCACCCCAATACTTTGCGTAGTGATATTACCATATCTGGTCGAATATTTATCCTTATTCTCACTTACATATTGGAGTACGGCTCTTAAATCTTTTAAGTCGATGAGGGCAAGATTTTCATCTTTAGCAATCGCAAAAGCAATCGCGAGGTTGCCTTCCTGTGCTTCGGAGAGTCCAAGCATAATCGAAAGCACTTCTGCACCAACCGATTCCACAGTTGCTCTTACCGGATGTCCGCCTACGCCATAAAGATCCCAGAATCTCACCGGGAAAGACTTTACTTCAAATCCCTCGAGTTTCAGTTTTTTCAGACGTTTTTCGATGTTTTCGTTGATTTCGCCAGTGCAAGCGGTACCAGCTAGGTCACCCTTCACGTCGGCGAGAAATACCGGCACTCCGGCATCCGAAAAACTCTCCGCCATGACCTTTAAAGTAATAGTTTTACCGGAGCCACTTGCACCGGTGATGATTCCATGGCGGTTCGCCATTTGTGGCAGAATCGAAAGTTCCGTGCCGTCTTCGGTTTTGCCAATTAAAAGCCGTTTATCGATATACATATAAACTCCTATTTTAAATCCATTTTAGCACAAAACCAATAAAAAATGCCCGAGTAAACTCGGGCATTCGCTAGGGGGTTAGGGAATTACAAGGACCGGAGTTCCGTTCGTGGAATTGTAGTATACAATTTCCGCGAACCAACACGGCGTGTTCACACAACCGTGCGAACCGTTACCCTGGTAGATGGTCCCACCATACTGGCTTCTCCAGTGGTCTGCATCGTGAATCGCGATGCCGTTATTGAAGAATGTCGCATAAGCGGTGTAGTAGGTGGGGTCGTCCAGCATGTTAAAATCTTCACGCTTGCTCCAGACGGTGTAACAGCCAATCGGGGTCGGCGAGCTGTAAGCATCGCCGGTCACGCAATCGGTTTCACCGAGCAGAACACCATTGCAGTAGAAATAAGCATGCTGATCCGAGAGGTCCACGATTGCACCAGTGCCATACTTGTCGACGAAGTGGTTCCAGATGTCCCATCTGTCAGTAGACAGATAGTCTTTCGACATATATCCACCATCGACCAGATGGTACCAATTGCCATTTTCCGCGTCAACCGTCACTGTCTGTCCGGCTTCTCTGTAGCCGCTGTACTCGCCACCGCCCGGAGTGCTCCGGATCAGTACGCCAGAAGCGATTACATAAAGAGTCATCTGATTAATGGGGTTGTCGCCGCCACCGATAATAACCGGGGGCTGGTCAGGCTGGACTGGGGGTGGGGGTGCGGGCGGAATGTACTGGTTTTCAACCAGTGCGATACTTGCCCAAGCCGTGCGTTTCGTCTCACCAATGGTGAAATTATAAAACACAGCCCGGACTTTCCATCCGTTGATGGTCCAGTTTGGTCTCCAAATGATGAGTTTTTCGCTATTGTAGCCGTCGATAATCTGGCCACGATACTTTACAGCATCTTCAGCCGTGAAAATCTCACCATTTGCATCCATGAATTCCCAGGACATTT
The DNA here is from genome assembly GCA_947165465.1 of uncultured Candidatus Saccharibacteria bacterium. Classification (GTDB taxonomy): domain Bacteria; phylum Patescibacteriota; class Saccharimonadia; order Saccharimonadales; family Saccharimonadaceae; genus Nanosyncoccus. The sequence continues at coordinate 14,390 of CAMVAM010000001.1, forward strand.
GCTCGTAATTCTTTGCGCGTGCAACGAATGCAACTTGCTCCTGTCCTTCTGTCACAGAGGTCTCATCATACGGATCCTTTGTGATGATGATGCCAGCAGGGACAATCGTGATTCCTGCCCAGGCCGTATACTTCACTTCACCATTGGTGTAGTTATGGAATACGGCGCGGACTTTCCAACCATTGATAGTCCAAGTTGCGTTCCAAATGATAAGCGTTTCTTCGTTGTAGCCACTGATGCTGACACCATAATAATTGGTCGCATCTTCGGCAGTCATAACGCCACCATTTGCATCCATGAATTCCCAGGACATTTGCTCGTAGTTTTCTGCGTGTGCAATGAAATACGTTTTCTCACGTCCGTCCGTTACAGAGGGCTCGTCAGTCGGGTCCTTTGTAATCTTGATACTCGGTGTCGTAGGAGGCACCGGCTTCGGGGTGGGTGCCACAGTTGGCACAGGGGTAGGGGTAGGCGTTGGGGTCGGCTCGGGCGTCGGGACTGCAGTCGGCGGGGTCGTCGGTGTAGTGGTCGGCGCCGTGGTGGGTGTCGTCTCGACCGGGTTTTCGGTAATCGGCTTTTCTGCATTAGCCGGCTTCGTCGGGAGCTCCTTTAAAAGATCTAAAGAACACCCGGAGGTGAAAATCACCGAAACCAAGAGGAGGACAACAAACAGCTTACGAAAAATCTTCATTTTTACTAACCTCCTAATTTTTAAGGTACGATACCTTAATTATAGCACAAAATGCCAAAAAAATCAATACTACCCCCTACAAATCACCGAAAAACTTATCATGTGCTATAATCGAAGAAAAGAGGAGGAAAATGATTATTACAACAACCGAAACCATACCTGGTTCGACTATTAAAGAGGTGCTTGGCGTCGTCGAAGGCGACGTCGTTATGTCAAAGCATATCGGTAGTGACATCGCCGCCGGCTTTAAAAACCTCGTCGGTGGCGAAATCAAGGGCTATACCGACATGCTCGACAAATCCCGCAAAGAGGCCACGAAGCGCATGGTCGAAGAAGCCAAAAAGCTCGGCGCGGACGCCATTATTGGCATGCGCTACGGTTCTTCCGCTATCATGGCCAGCGCCTCTGAAATTTTAGCCTATGGCACCGCGGTGAAACTCAAATGAAAGAAGTTGTAATTCATGGTATTTATCGTCACTTTAAAGGTGATTTATATCTGGTAGAAGACATCATCTACCATTCCGAAACCAAAGAAAAAATGGTCGCCTACCGCGCCCTTTATGGCGACGGTCGTCTCTGGTGCCGGCCGTATAACATGTTTTTGTCGGAGGTAGATCATGAAAAATACCCCGATGTGAAGCAAAAATACCGCTTCGAACTCCAAGATATTAAGAGCAGGAATAGCTAATGCCAATCATTACCGAATCATTTATCGAAGAAAAAGACGAAGACAAATTTTTACTTGATATCATAGATACTACTCTCAAAAAGGGCTTTCCGGCCTACGTTTCAAAAGACGAAAAGGTTCTTTCAATCGCTTTGCCTCTAGAGAACAAAAAAGAGGTTATCGGCGAGGCTTTCGCTGTCACAGAGGTAAATATGGAAGAACCGCGGCTTTTTGATTGTGATATTACAATTAATAGCAAGCCACGAGAAATCCATTTCCTTAAGCTTCATTCTAACCCTAGCGAAGTAAATGAGCGCTACATGGCGGAACTTACCTCAGACCCCGGCACTCCGTTCTTTATTGAAACGGTAAATCGCGTCGCTGTTTGGGATAAAAAGCTTGAAAACAAGGAATTAAAGGTAAATCTCTCGGCTTTCGCCACCGAAATCAGTATCTATAACAACATCAAAGAATTCGACAAAAAGGCCGGATTCGAGCCGGTTGAGACTAAGGCCGGCAGAATCTCCGGTTTTTCCGAGAAATTTTGTGCTCCAATGGGCGAAAACGGCATTCCTTTCACCTATTTTCTTGGCACCGTGAGACATTTTGAAGACGTAGAAATCAGGCTCGAAAAGGGCACTATAACGTTCACAATAATCTATGTAAATAGCCATTTTGGCGTTTTGCCAGTGGTCGCGTGTAAGAATAGATTTGATCTTGGTAAGCTTGAAATCGGCAAAATCGTCGAAATCTCCGCCGTCATCAAAGCCAATCTCGCTGCCGACGCCACGCCAAAAGCCATTGTTAACCTCCCTTGATTTTATAGAGTAAATATGTTATTATTATAGTAGTTCTTGGGCAAAAGTACATTAAGGAGGTATGAAAAATGGGTGAATACGGAGCATTCTATGGTACCATCGGGTTCCAACTGACACAGTTAGTCGAAGGGCTAAAAGCACACAGCTATGCCATCGTCCCCGAGTCTTTCTATCACGGCTGGAAGCGCCTCAGTAGCTTCAAAGACGAGAAAGAGGGCTCATACTATGGCACGGACTTCAATGAACACGCAGTAACTACCGCCAAATTTGAAGACGAAGGCGAAATCTGGGCCGTCACCACGGCCATCTGTTCACATCCCAGCGATCCCAAAGAGTTCTGTTGGCGTTATATCGTCAAAATCACTAAAAACGGCGAGGTTATCTCTCGCCCAAGGACCAGATTTGAAGATTATCTTCACTATATTGCCCGCCTCTAAATAAATCCCCCAACTTGGGGGATTTTTCTTTTACATAGTATAATAAAAACATGTATAACCAGGATAATAAAAAAGACACAACAATGAGCACGATATTAACTCTGACTATTACTCTTGTCGTGTCGCTTACCCTTTCATTCCCAATAATGGAAATAATAAAACACGCTCCGGGGGTAAATTTTAAGACGGAAATGGAGTATTTTGCAACACAGATGCTGGTGTCTTCTCTGTTCTTTATTGCAATCGTAGCATGTATAAGAGTGATAAAGTATTTCATCAATGGGCGCAAAGCCTCTTCCGACAAAAACGCTAAAATAGCACTAGAAAGAAAAAAGAAAGGTTTTAAACGTTTAGGGAAAACAGCAATAACCATTGTAACTGTGGCCCTAATGGGATTCCTTATTATGCTCATAGCGATGGCGGTCATTTTTGCGGGCGCAGCTCGCCACTAAGCGGTCAGACTCGCTTCGGAGCGATTTTGATATTTTGTGCAACAAAAAATGGCTCCCCCGGCCAGACTCGATTCGGAGCCGAAGGCGGAGAACGAGTCTGAGCATTTTTTTGAGTTTTTATAACATAAAAAAATGGCTCCCCCGGCCAGACTCGAACTGGCAACCTCGAAGTTAACAGCTTCTTGCTCCACCATTGAGCTACAGGGGAATATCCATACGACAAAATGTGCGTACGTCTATTATAGCATATTTTTTATTTTTGTGGTAAAATTATAAGAGTTATTTTTGTTTTGACGTCTAAAATCATGAGAAAGGAGAGCAAATGGAAGAAAAAACAATTCAGATTGCCGGTTCTATTACCGTTGACGAGCTTGCCAATGCGCTCGGCCTTTCTGTTACTCAATTAATCGGCGAACTCTTCAAAAACGGCATCGTCGCAACCATTAACCAGCGCCTCGATTTTGAAACCGCCTCTATTATCATCGACGAACTTGGCCTTAAAAATGTCAAACTCGAGAAGAAAAACACCGCGACTAAGACCTCCGACTTTCATCGCGAACTCTCTGATAAAGCCGTTTCCCGACCACCAGTCGTAGCTGTAATGGGTCACGTCGATCATGGTAAAACTACACTTCTTGATACGCTTCTTCACAAGAAAACCGTCGATGACGAAGCCGGTGGCATCACTCAGCACATTTCTGCTTATCAGTTAAAACATGATGACCGCTGGATTACGTTCCTTGATACCCCTGGCCACGAGGCCTTTGCCGCTATTCGCCAACACGGCGCCATGCTTACCGATATCGTTGTTATCGTGGTCGCAGCCGATGATGGCGTGAAACCACAAACCGTCGAAGCTATCAATTTCGCCAAGTCCGCTAACGCCAAGATTATCGTTGCTATCAACAAAATCGACCGCGAAGGTGCCGATATTCCACGCACCATGGCGGATCTCAGCCAACATGGCCTCCAGCCGGAAGAATGGGGTGGTGACATTACGATGGTGCCAATCTCTGCGAAGCAAGGTACTAACCTCGAACAACTTCTTGATATGATTCTTCTTACCGCCGACATTGAGGAACTAAAAGCCGATGTCGACATCCCGGCTGAAGGCCTTGTGATTGAATCTCACATGGAAACCGGCCGTGGTTCCGTCGTAAACCTCCTCGTTACCGGTGGGGAATTAAAGACTGGCGATTTCATCGTGGCTGGCTCTGCCTTCGGCAAAGTCCGCACCATGCTTGATTTCAAGGGTAAACCAAAGGGCAAAGCTACCCCATCCACCCCTGTTACGATTACCGGCTTTAAAGAGCTCCCGAACTTCGGCGACCGCTTCGTAGAAGTTTCAGACGAAAAGACCGCCCGTAAAATGGCACTCCTTAATGCTCAGGCTCTCGCGGACGAAACCGCCTCCGCAAATGTCACTTCTTCAGATCTTCTCCGCATGATGAACGTTGCCGATAATTCCAAGGTCTTTAACGTTATTATTAAAGGCGACGTGCTTGGTTCAGTCACCTCTGTTGTCGACTCTCTTAAAATGATTGATACGCACGGCGAAATCACGCTCAATATCGTTTCTACCGGTGTTGGCGACATCAACGAAAACGATGTCTACATGGCTGCCGGTGGCAATACCGTAGTTTATGGCTTCAACGTCTCTGTTCCGATCAATATTTCCAAAATGGCCGCGCGCGACAACGTTCCAGTCCGCACTTTCAGAGTGATTTACGAACTCCTCGATGACGCTAAACACGAGATGGAAAATCTCCTTGATGCCGAAGTTATCGAAGAAGATAAAGGCGAAATGAAAGTCCTTGGCGTCTTCCGCACCGAAAAAACCTCTATCATCGCCGGTGGGGAAGTACTAAAAGGCGACGTCAAAGCTACTTATCTTGCCCGTGTCGTCCGCGACAAAACCTATCTTGGCGAGGTTGAAGTCACCTCTGTTCAAAAAGAGAAAATCGACGTCAAAGAACTCACTGCCGGTGAAACCGGTGGTCTCGCCCTCAAAACTGAAAATAAACTCCAACTCCAAATTGGCGATCGCCTCAAATTCTTCACCCGCGAACTCAAGAAGAAGACGCTTTAGTTTATTTATGATACAATAGCGTCATATGGACGCAAAGAATAATAAATCTTCCAGAGCATTAATACTACTTATTGGCATACCAATGATAATTGTGGCGGCCATTTCACTCTATTTCTTATTAGAAAAACCTATTTGTAACGAAAAAATCGCCCTTGGCCATGCCTTTTGCCAACTATCTGTGATGTCGATTGCAGCAATTCTTGGTATTTTCGGCATTGTTTTCCTTATCTCATGTACTGCACAGCTTTCTCCTAAAAATCAGGCCATAATTAGAAATAGTAACAACAAATCCAATACTATTGCAAAAATAATAGGGAATTCCTTACTCTGGACGATAGTCATTACGATCTTTGCTGTTTGTATTTTTGGGGCAATGGCCGGAGGAACAGGTACCAGCAAAGGTGCGATGGCCGGCATTGCCGCATTGCAAGTAGTGATAATGATTTTATTAATTATAAAAGCAGTGAATAAAAATAAATAGAAACCATGCTATAATAAAAGCATAAACGTAATTTTGGAGCGAAAAACACTTCCATGGACAATGCCTTGGCAAAAATTAACGCTGTCAAAGAAAAAATCATCTTTGGTGGGATAATACTGTTTGTTGTGTATATCTTAATTGGGATTATCGCCTGTATCGCAGACTCCGAAAACTCTAGTTCTTATTCTGGCGTATACGCGACCTTTTCAAAATTCCTTTCAACCGGTCTCACGCTCGGTATTTGTTTATTTTGTATGCTCGACAACCTCAATAAAATCGGTAACAAAAACCAAGTTTGTCGCGTTTTTGCTGCACTAAGCCTTGTCGCAGTGCCAATCTTTCTGATTCTTTATTTCCTCGGCGCATGGGAAGCCATCAAATTCACGGAATGCACCGGCCAATCCTATTCATATTTTGGCTACGATTACTGTTCTCAAGAAACTCTAAACCTTGTCGGTAAGATCACAATTGTTTTCGGTGCCGCCGTTGCACTCGGCACTGTCGGCTCTCTTACGATGTCAATCAAATCCTTTAACCGCATGGTTATCGATGTTACCAAGATTATTGCCACTATCGCTCTTACCATCGCAGTCCTCATCTCTGTTTATCTTTCTATTGCCGTTGGCTCAATCCTTAGCGTTATCAGTGCTTCCACATCGCTAACTTTCACCTCTGTTTTCTGTTATGTCGCTTGGGTTTCTCTCGCCATCCTCGCCTTCTATCTCTCTAAATTTGATAATGGCGTCGCTCCGACCCCACTTAGGCCATTAAACGCCAAAGTCATGTCTGCCTCCGCCCCGGCCGTCATTTCTATGGAAGAAATCGTTGAACCGACCAAAGAGACCATCTACCCGGAGCCAACTGCTAATCGTCCGGTAAATCACGTTGATGGCGTTAATCTAAATGCTACCCCGGAGCCAGCTCCGTCTCCAGCACCAGAACCGACCCCGGAACCGGAGAAAGCCCCGGCGCCTGAACCTCAGCCACTCCACGCAAACCCTGGTGAGCCTCTGTTTGAGGAACACCCAACCATCGGCCCGGCCGTTACCGGCACCACGCACGACGAATTCGATACACTTGATAATAACGAGAATAAGGAGGTAATCTAATGCAATTTGACGAAGAATTTTTGAAGGAAATGGGCCTTTCCGCTATGCCGGAAGCCGAAAAACAGCGTTTCCTCGACTATGTTCAAGAGGAACTCGAGGTTCGTATTGGTCAACGCATCTCCAAAGGTATCCCAGAAACTCTGTTAAATGAGTTCGACATGATTACCGATCCAAACGAAGCCGCTAAATGGCTCGAGAAAAACCGCCCAGATTACCGCGAAATCGTCAATCGTACCATCGCGGAGATGAAAGAAGAAATCCGCTCTAACCGTGCGAAACTCGTTATCGCCTAAGAGAAAACTAGCCGAAAGGCTAGTTTTTTGCATATCCGTTTAAGAAACTCTTAGCATCCATCGGCTTTTTGCTCTCTGGTTGGAGCCTATCGATGCTAAGAACACCATCTTTGCACTCAAGCGGAATTAGAGCCGTCTCACCTTGCTTTAGTATATGTGCCTCTAAAATGATGCAATTTAGGCCGTAGAACGTATATTTCACTTTTGGAAAGCCTTGAAGTGCCACGATTTTACGATAAATTGCCTCGGCCGTCTCTGTAGATGGCTTAATCTTTGACATCGATTTATCGAGTTTTTCCGTAAACGTCGCACCTGATTCATTCTGAGCCACCGGCTCTGGCAAAGCGGTCAAATTATTCGAAATCCACTTCGCACCCGCCTCAGCTAAGGCCTTATAAATCTCCGCCTTATTCATTGGCAGACCAGAAATCGTAGCTTGGTAGTAAAGCGGCCCCGCATCCATCGCTTTTACGAGCTTCATCACCGAGACGGAAAACTCTGTGTCGCCGTTTAAAATCGCACTTTCAATTGGCGAAGCACCCCTGTATTTTGGAAGTAGGGAAGGATGGATGTTTAAAATCCCTTCCGGCTCAAATAGCTCCAAAACGTCCTCTTTAATCATCACGCCATAAGACGCTAGCACCCCATGTAATTCTGGATGTGAGCTTTTTAGCTTCTTCACGGCATCAAGATCACCTCTTTCTCTCGCATGAAACACTACTTCAAAATGCTTTTCAAGCACCTTCAAAGCATATTCCGCCAGAGGCCCATTACCAAAAAAGATAATTTTTTCCATAAAATCTCCGCTTTAATTAATCGTCAGGGAAAAGCTCTTTGTTATCTTTAATCTCTTTATCATAATCTACCGGCACCAAATCTCCCTTGTCATTCATGCGGTAGAATGCATCTTTTTCATTTTTAATATGGTCAATAAAAAGTATACCGTCCAGGTGGTCAATCTCGTGAAGAAGTGTTCTCGCGAGCTCATCGGTGGCTTTAATGCGCACCTCTGTTCCGTCCTCAAGCTTTGCCTTCACGCGTACCTTCGAAGCGCGTGGCACCATCCCATAAACCGAAGGCACCGATAAACAACCCTCATAATCTTTAATCGTTTTACCCTCAGTTTTTAAGACTACCGGGTCGATTAGAGCCGTAAAAGTGGCTTTTTTCTTGTCTTCCATATCATCGCGAATAATAATGATTCGCTTGTTAATACCCATCTGAGGCGCCGCCATTGCTGCCGAGAGTTCATAAGGGTGCTCTTTTTCCCAATCGAGTGACAATTTTCGCATCTGTTCGATAATATCAAGAACTTCCGGCGTAATCTTGCCGACTTTCTCCGATTTCTCCCTTAAACGCGGGTCAGGCGTTGTAATAATTTCCATAGGCATATTATATCACAAATTGGCTATAATTAAACCCTACTCGGGACCATAAGCTTGGCCGAACGGCCTCGAGTGTGTCCCGAGAGGGTTTAATTATAGCAAACTTGGTGGGTCTAATGTGACTCTGAAATTCTTATCCAACTTCTTGGCCACCTCAATTAAGGCCAGTCTCGAAGATGATCGGATAATTAATTCCCACGTATAACCCCTGTTAGTTCTTTCATGAAACGCTGGCATCGGCGGGGAAACAATTAATCTCTTATCGGAGGAAAGCTCGGCGCTTAAATCTCGAATTTTCCGAAGCACAATCGCCTCTGTTTTTAGTGTAATATCGAGCCGCATAATATGTTTAAACGGCGGAAAACCAGAGGCAGAACGTTTTTTCAGCATGTATTTCGAAAAGCCCTCAAAATCCTCATTTACGGCGTAATTTAGCACCGGATGTTCCGGTCGAAACGTCTGAATAAACACCTCTGCCTTATCAATATGGCCACGGCCAACCCTGCCAATCACCTGTGTGAGGAGCTGGAACACCCTTTCTTCTGCCGAAAAATCCGGGAGCGACAGCCCCGCATCCGCCTGTACTACTCCTACAGTCGCGAGTTTTGGAAGATCGAGCCCCTTGGCAAGCGTCTGCGTCCCGACCAAAATGTCCACCCCGCCATTTTTTACCTCTTCATACACGGCTTCTAGCCCCTCGCCCTTCTTATTATCAGCATCAAACCGCTGAATTTTGGCATTTTTAAATAACCTTTTTAGCTCTGTCTCGAGGAGCTTCGTCCCAAATCCCTTATGAATTAGCCCCGGCGCCTTACATTTCGGGCAACAAACCGGCACTTTTTCGTGGTAGCCACAGGTATGACACTTTAGCTCAAAGCTGTCCGCATGAAGCGTCAGCGGCAAAAAACAGTTCGGACAAACCATCTCCTCACCACAACTCTCGCAAATCGTAAGAGGTGACGACCCCCGTCTATTATGAAAAATCAGTGTCTGTCGGCCATTTTCAAGATTACTCCGAATCGCAGATAAAAGAGCATTCGAAAAATACCGGTTTTCCGAGAAATTATCTCGGTTTTTAAAATCAATAATCTTAATTTCCGGCTTCACCGCGGTATCCTTGGCCTTTTCCGCGAGTTTCACTAGGGAATTCTTCTTTTCAGCCAAATAATAATCCTCCACGGTCGGCGTAGCGGACCCCAGTAAGGAGTCGCATTTTAAGAGGGAAGCCATGTAACTTGCCGCCCGAATCGCCGAATATTTCGGTGTATTCTCCTGGTAATAGGTCGATTCGTGCGCCTCATCAATGATAATGAGCCCGAGATCACTAAGCGGCGCAAACAGGGCGCTTCTTGGCCCCACCACGATGCGTGGCTCCTCAGTTTCGAGCAGGAAATCAAAGATTTTCTGCCTCTCCACCTCTGTTTGTTTACTATGAATCATCGTAATTTTGTCGCCAAATACGTCCTGGAACACGCGAACGAGCTGGCCCGTCAGCGCGATTTCCGGCACCAACAGCACAACACTATTGCCCCGTTTAAGCGCATTTAAGGCCATTTCTAGGTATATATTCGTCTTACCACTACCAGTGACGCCAAAAAGCAGTTTCGTGGCTCCTGGGGCCTTCTGGAGGCCTTCTAGGGCCATTTTTTGCGCGGGGTTAAGCTGTATAAACGGCAATTTGGCGGCTCCGGCATCCCCACCCCTGTCTAAGACCTTCTGTTCGGTTTTTGCCTTTATCTGTTCGGTTTGTTCGGTTTTTGATGCTTTCACCCCTGTATTTCGGCGCTTTTTTAACACCCCTACGGGCAACATCATCCCCATAGCACTAGATAAAGGCGCCTGGTAGTACTCGGACAGCCACACGGCCGTCTTCACTAGGTGGCTCGGCAGCGGCTTTGAATACAAAATTCGTGCGATCGATTTGGTCGCAAATTTTGGTTGAGCAACTTTTTTTACAACAATGCCCGGAACTTTTATATTTCCGAGTGGCACTTCCACAATCGCACCAACAGGCAGGGAATCATCAAAATTATAGGTTAGAGCTGTTTCCAGCCTCCCTGTTCCTCTCCCTGGTATCACCTCGTAGAACATACCTCTATTATATAACAGAAAAAAATGCGAATGTTGTTGTAATTTTTACAGAGCGTGTGCTATAATAGGGAAGATTAAGCGAGGTAACATGTTAGACATATTTATCACATCGAGAGTTAGGCGCAAAATTGTTGTAGTTTTTGCTAAATATCCGGATTTCAAGGCCCACGTCAGGGGCTTAGCGAAGCTTTTAAAGGAAGATCCGGGCAATATACAGAGAGAACTTGAGCGCATGGCCGAGGGTAAATTCCTAATTGTTACCAAAAAAGGTAAGACCAAAATCTACCAAACTAACAAACAATTTCCAATCTTAAAGGAACTTCAAAGCATTGTGATTAAAAGCCAGAAGGGCAGCAAACCGTCCAAAACTATCGGCTAACAGGGGCGATAAATGAACAAATTATTTACTCAGTTGGTGGAAACCAGAAATTTAGACGACTCATTTTTGCATCCAAAATACGAAAACCTCACCGACCCATTTTTAATGCCAGACATGGAAAAAGCCGTCTCGCGCATCAAAAACGCTATTGAAACAGGGGAGAAAGTCCTAATTTATGGCGATTACGATGTCGATGGCGTCACCGCTTCGACCGTCATGGAGACCGCTTTGACGCTCGCCGGCATCAAAAATCCCGAAATAATGCTCCCGGACCGCTTTGTTGATGGCTACGGCATGAGCCCGCGCCTCATCGACCGCGCCAAAGAAATCGGCACCACTCTGGTAATTACTGTAGACTGCGGCTCTCGCAACCACCAGATTATCGAGGAATTAAACACCCTAAAAATCGACACTATCGTCACCGATCACCACGAATGTGAAGCCACTCTCCCAGAAGCAGTGGCTGTTATCAACCCCAAACGTCAAGATTTCACCGGCCCCACGAAACTCCGTGACCTCGCCGGTGTTGGTGTTGCCTTTAAAGTTGCCGAAGCCCTCGTAAAAACCGGTCTTATCACCCCTGGTCAAGAGAAATGGCTCCTAGATCTCGTCCTTCTTGGCACTATTTGCGACTCCATGCCTCTTACCGGCGAAAACCGCATTCTATCTTATTTTGGTATTAAAGTCCTCGAGAAAACCAGCCGTAAAGGTCTCCGCGAGCTCATGCGAACTGCCGGTGTCAAATCTATTAATTCCGAATCTATCGGTTTCCAAATCGGCCCACGGCTTAACGCTGCCGGCCGTCTCGACACTGCCGAAATTGCTCTCAATCTCCTTCGCACTACCTCTGTTACCGAAGCTGCTACGCTCGCAAATAAACTCGAAGAATTAAACAAAACCCGCCGCACCGAGCAACGCGCCGCTACTGAAGAAATCATTAAACGTGGCGACAAAGATGACCCCGTCATCATCGAAACCGGCAATTGGCACGAAGGTATCCTCGGTATTGTCGCCGGCCGTCTGGTCGAAACCAAGCATAAACCTGCCTTTGTCTTAGCTGAAACCGAAACCGGTGTTTTTAAGGGGTCCGGCCGGAGTTTTGGTGACTTTAATCTCGCCGAGGCTCTAGAATTTGCCAAAGATACCATCGTAAACGGTGGTGGCCACGCTGCCGCTGCCGGCGTCCGCGTGAAAGAAGAAGACCTCTGGGCTTTCCGCGAGAAGGTCAATGAATACTACCGCAGTCTACACCTCGTAGACCAAGAAAAATATCTAAAGCAAACCGCCGACCTCGCAACCTCCGACATCGGTGATTTCTCCCTCGATTTTCTAGCTGATCTAAAAGAACTCGAACCCTTCGGACCAGGGAACGAAGAGCCGATTTTTGAGATTAATAACCCCGAAATCCTCACCGTCCGCCCAATGGGCGACAAAAACCAGCATCTCCGCATCGATGTTAAAGGTAGAGACGGCAAAATCATCAAGCTCGTCGCCTTTTTCGCCCCAGAACGCTGGTTTGCTCTCTCGAGTGAGGATGAATGCAATTTCCTTATTAAACCTATCGAAAACGAATGGCGAAGCGTCCGCTCCGTCGAGGGTCGCCTCCTCGATGTCCGCTATCTCTAAATCTTTACATTTCTTATGTTTTGTGGTATAATTGAATTATGAAGAAAGTCATATTGAAGTGTAAACTAGCTAGTCGTGACTCTTTTGAAGACAAATTGTCTGACATTAATCTTGATTTTTCTGCCATGTATTGGCAACATGATCGCGTTTACGTTCCACGTAGCTACCAGAGGGGAATGAACTACCCTCGCCTTATTATGCGCACCGAAATGGAATCTGTGAACGGTAGACCAAAATTCAGCTTAATTTTACGCCGTCACATCGAAGATTCCGGTGTTGATATTGTGGAAGTTACCCCTGTCGAAGATTACACTACTACTGTTAATATCATTCTTCAACTTGGCTTCCGTTTGGCCGGTGAAGTTTCTCGCCGCCGCCAAGACCTCTTAATGGGCGAAGGCACCAAAATCTACCTCGACGAAATCGATGGCCGCCCAGGCGAATCCTTTGCCAAAATCGAATCCGACCTCGGCGAGAACGAATCTGTCGCCGAAGCCAGAAACGACCTCAGAAAGACTTTCGAAACTCTCGGCGAATACAACATCGTCGAAGTCCCATACTTTGAAATGTAATTAACCTCTAGGTGGTTCGCCATCTGGTTCGCCGAGTAATTTCTTTGATTTAATCTCGTAGCGGCGCCCATTTACTGGCGATACGTAATAATCTTCATTTAATAGATTTACAAACATCGTGAGATCTTTATCATCCATGATGATAATTGACCCATCATCATCTGTCATCAGCTCAAGCTGCATCTCATCTGCATAATCGAGTAGCTTATCCTGCGGCATCTCCTCGGCAATATCCATCGCCTGGAGCTTTTTTAATACCGGCTTCTTATCTTGTAACAACGCATCGAGCGTAAGGCCTTCAGCAAATGACAACTTATACTTCTCGGTGAGCTCTTTGGCTTTTGCCTCGGCAATCACCTGAGATTTGTAATCATACTGGAACAAATTCTCGAATTTAGCTTGGTTAAATACGATAATGTTGCCATCTACGATTGCAACCTGGTTGTCATCTGGCATTTTAAGCGCGATTTCCGCGGAGAACGGCTCAAAGCTTTCACCATTAATCTCCCAAGAAGAAGCACCTTTAAGCGCTGAAGAAGCGGAAATAATCTTAGCGATGTAGAAAGTCTTCATTCCGGACTCGCCAGGATACGTAAACTTCGCGATAATCCCTTTAACTTTCTTAAAGTCATATTCATTTTCGGAGAAATAATCAATGTCTTTATATTCGTTTTCGATCAGATGCACCAAAGTTTCGGCGCGGCCAACCTTAGAAAGGGAAGTACGATAAATCACCTTCTCCTCGCCATCGGCCTTTTCGTATTCGCGGCATTCTAGCCCCTTGTCGGCCTCCTCGATGATATAGTGAATCGCCTCCTGCATAAACATCGACTTCACCGCACCGGTGAGCTTATCGGAATACTTTATCTTATAAGGTGTGTAATTCTTGTTAAAAAGAAACAATTCTGCCGAAACATTATTCTTTACCTCATCAATCTCATTCGCCCAGAGAAAGACGTCAAACGGTTCATTTTCCATGATTATCTCCACTTATTTGAAGCCATTATACCACAAAGCCAAATTTTGCCAAATCTCCTCTGTTTGTTCGGTTTTTACGACATAAAATCAAAACAAAATCAACGGCGTTTGTTCGGGTTTTTAACAGGGGAGATTTGCACAGTTGTGGAAAACTATAGGATCAAAAAAACTTAAAAAAGTCTAAAAAAGCTCTTGCTTTTTATTAGAAAGTAGTATAAACTAGAGTCAAGTGGAAATCATACATAAACACCACAAACAAACAGCACATTAAAAAAGTTTGAGATCGGCCAACTAGGAGCTTTAGCACGCATTAAATTTTAGCGAGATGCGTCAAAAAAATCGTGTGCACTTTCCTTAAAACACACCTCCCAATAAAACTCTATAGACCAATAGGTCAATCTAATTAACACAATAAGTCTCTCAACGGCTGCGATTATATGATTAGCTTCGCGCTGGTACAATCGTGGTAGATTCATTGTGAAATCAAACAAAAATCATAACAGAAACAAAAATGCTAAGTTTCTAGTTGATCGGTCTCAAACAATGTATAATATAGGTATGGAGAACCAACATATCCCTGTATTGTTGTCTGAAGTATTAGCGAGTCTCGATCCAAGACCTGGCGAATCATATTTAGATTTGACAGCCGGACTAGGCGGGCATGCTAAATCAATTTTGGATGTAACACTGAATTATAAAGATTCGGTCCTGGTAGACCGCGATGAATTTGCGATAGAGAATCTAAAGCAGAAATTCAAAGAGGGAACCACGATCATAAATACAGACTTTTATGGCGCAGTGCTACAGTTAATTGAGTGTGGAAAGACTTTTGACATCATACTAGCTGATTTTGGTGTCTCCTCGCCGCAACTAGACAATGGGGAACGTGGCTTTTCTTTCAAAAACGACGGACCATTAGACATGCGGATGGATCGGCGCCAGAAGTTGACCGCAGATGAAATCGTCAACCACTGGAGCGAAAAAAACCTTGCAGAAATCTTTATTAAATATGGAGAAGAGAAACCAGGCCATGCAAGGCTCTTAGCACGCGAAATCGTACATCACCGCCCAATCAAATCTACCGCAGAGCTTGCCAGTATTATTGCCGCAAAATCCAGACACTCTTCCATTCACCCTGCCACGAAAATCTTCCAAGCCATTCGGATAGTAGTAAACGACGAGCTGACAGAGATTGAAAAAACTCTGCCACTCCTTCCTAAGCTGCTTAATAAAAATGGCCGTGTCGGCATCATCACCTTTCACAGTCTTGAGGATCGCTTAGTCAAAGACTACTTTAAAGAGGCCTCTGGACACGGTGAAGAATCTGAACTCAGTCTAGTCAACAAAAAACCTATCACTGCGGCAAACCAGGAGTTAGTTATCAACCCGCGTTCTAGAAGCGCCAAATTGCGAGTAGCAGCGCGGAATTGATAAAAATAAAAAACAAAAAATAAAAAGGAGGCAATTATGCCAAAGCAAATTTTAATCGCGAACAAATCGCGCAAACAGATCATCAAGGTCAACTTCCGCTAGTCTTTTTCGCTGGGCGGGGAATCGCCCGCCCAGATTCTTAAAAGACAGTGACATGGGCCTTCGGGTCCGCCAAAACTTAGAGTTTTTCACGAGAGTGTGAAGTGTATGACCTTCCCGGGCAAGCTTTTATAAGTCACTTATAGCTCTGCTTATAAAAGCCCCCGGACTAAGACAAATACAAAAACAAACAAGAGTGTGAAAACCAAAACAAAAATAAGATTATTATTAACCAAGCGAGGATAAAAACAAAAAATGATCAGTCAAACATATGTGTCGAGGAGAGAAGTGAGTGCTGGCTTCGTCCGCAACCGCAACATCGTCCGCCACACCAAAAGAAATCTCGGTTCCATTTCCCAGACCATTATCGTTGCCATGCTTACGCTTGTGTTCGGACTGATCTATGTAGCGGAAGGAACGAAAGCTACCAGTTTTGATTACCAAATTTCTGACGTCGAATCCGAAATCTCCGAGATGACCGCCCGTCGTGATGACCTCGCTGTAGAAAAAGCGCGCCTTACCTCTGTTGCCGCAGCTAAAAATAGTGCCGTCGCTGCCGCCATGGAAGACGCCGTGGTGACAGGTTATGTCACGGATTAATTTATTAAAGAAAATCGTCTTTGTCGCACTAGCGATTATTGCCGTGCGACTATTTTTCATTCAGATTATCGAGCACGATATGTGGGTCGCAAAAGCAAACGACCAGCATACTCTAGTTGAAACTATCACGCCGAAGCGCGGTGAAATCTACATGATGGACCATAACGAACCGGTTGCCGTCGTCTTGAATCAAACTGTTTATTCCGTCGTGATTGACCCAGCCGTTACCGAAAAAGATAAAATCAAAGCCGCGCTCGAAGCTCACGCTAAAAATTATATTACGGCCAACCTCGATGAAGTTTACAACATCGAAGGACTTAGATATTATATTGTAGCTAAAAACGTGCCATACACCAACGCCGTCGAAATCGCCGAAGAGGGAATCAGCTCCGTTTGGCTAAAGGAAGGCAACGCCCGCGTTTATCCGGAAGGCGAAATGGCCTCCGGCACGCTTGGCTTTGTCAATGCCGACGGTCTCGGCCAATATGGTGTCGAGGGCTCATTAAATAATCTTCTTTCTGGTAAAGAGGGGACTCTAAAAACCATCGCCGATGTCAATAAAGTCGCCCTTTCTATCGGTAAAGACAATGTTAAAATCCCGGCTGAAGACGGTAAAGATGTTGTTTTAAGCATCGATCGCAACTTCCAGAAGGGCGTCGAAGAACACGGCATGAACGCCGTAAACGGCACCCAAGCCGACTACGCCGCAATTCTCGTGATGAACCCAAACACTGGTGAAGTTCTTGCTATGGCGAGCCTTCCGAACTACAATCCGGCTAACTACGGCCACGTCAAAGACGCTTCCGCCTACATCAACCAAACCACCGAAGTCCCATATGAGCCGGCCTCTATTTGTAAGAGCTTTACTTATTCTGCCGCCATTAACGAAGGTAAAATGACCGCCGACACCACCTACTTTAACAACCACTACGAAGTGATTGACGGTTGGAAGATTTGGAACGCTGAAACTCGCTCCAAACTCTATGGCGAAATCTCCATGCGTGACGCTCTTTATTGGTCACTAAACACCGGTTCCATCCACGCTTTGAAGCTTCTTGGTGATAACTCAGAAACTATCACGAAAGCCGGCAGAGAAAAACTCTATGATTATTATCATAATAAATTCCGTCTCGGCCAAGCCACCGGCATCGAACTCATCGAAGCTGAAGGCTACATCGAAGATCCAAACGAAGGTTGGGGTCGTGACTCCACCTATGCCAACATGACTTTCGGCCAAAACCTTGGTATCACCATGATTCAGACTGCCACTGCTTTCTCCGCCGTTGTGAACGGTGGCTACTGGCGTACTCCGTCTGTCGTGAAAGGCACCCTCGAAAACGGCACCATTAAGCCACTAAATAACGAAAAAATCACCGACCAAATTCTAACCTCAGAAACCAGCGCCACCATGCGTGACCTCCTCATCAACAACCGTAGCTGGAAAGTTAAAAACGGCACCGACCGCGCCGGCTACGCCATCGGTGGTAAAACCGGTACCGCCCAGGTCGTGGTTGACGGCTCCTATGATAGCGACATGAATAATCTCGTCGGTTCCTACATGGGGTTTGTCGGTACCGCCGGTGAACTTCCACAGTACGTCGTCATGGTCAAGATGTGGGGTGATGGCAAAGCCATCGGCTCCGGTGATGCTATGAATCTCTTCGATAATTTGTCTCGTTATATCATCGATTACTTTAAAATTAAACCGAAAGCGTAGTATAATATATATATGAGCATCAATGATGAAATGTTTTATGGTCTCTTGCTCGCACTGACAGCCTTCCTGTTGTCGATGCTTTTAACCCCAGTTTATACTTACGTTGCATACAAATATAAATTCTGGAAGAAACAGAAAAAGACCACCGTGGACGGGGAATCACTCCCGATTATGACCAAGCTCCACGCGCATAAATTCAAACACACTTTCCCGACCATGGCGGGCTTAATTGGCGTGGTAGTTGTTACGCTCGTAACCTGGATTTTTAACCTCGATCGTGGCCAAACATGGCTTCCGCTCGTCGGTTTCCTCGGTGGCTCATTCGTTGGTGTCATCGATGACACCATCAACATCTTCGGCTCTGGCCGTGGCGCTGCCGGTCTCCGTGGCCCAGTCAAATTCTTCTTAATTACCGTTGTCGGCCTCATTCTTGGATGGTTCTTCGCCTTTAAACTCGACTGGACCAGCATCAATATTCCATTCCTCGGCGACTGGGAGCTTGGAGCTTTCTGGATGATGCTAATCTTCGCCTTTGCTGTAGTCGCTACTTCAAATGCTGTTAATATCACCGATGGCCTTGATGGTCTTTCTGGTGGTCTCGCCATGCTAGCTTATGGCGCCTTTGGTGTGATTGCTATGTTCCAAGGCAAAATGCTCCTCTTTGGCTTCTGTATGACCATTGTCGGCTGGCTGCTTTCTTATATTTGGTTTAATGTGCCACCGGCTCGTTTTATGATGGGAGACACTGGTTCCTTCGCGCTTGGGGCTGGGCTTGGCATTGTTTCAATGATGACCAACTCATTCCTCCTGCTTCCAGTTATCGGCCTGATGTTTGTGGTTGAAACTGGCTCCAGCTTGATTCAATTAACCAGCAAAAAATTCTTTCATAAAAAAGTCTTTATCTCCGCTCCGCTTCACCATCATCTCGAAGCTAAAGGTTGGGGCGAAGCCAAGATAGTGATGCGTTTCTGGATTATCGCCGGCGTCTGTGCATTTGTGGGCATCTTCTTAGCGGCCGTCGGAGGCGCTATCTAGTGAATCGTAAGCATAAATCCGATCTCGGGATTTTGTTTGCTACGCTTGGTCTCATGATTCTGGGGCTAATTGTGATTTATGCCATTGGCCCGATGCGTGCAAACGTCTTAAACTCCACCTATGGCACTAATTACGGCGCGAACGATTTCTTTCTCGGCCAGCTCCGCTCGGTCGCATTGTCTCTAGCCGCCTTTTTCTTAGCCTTTAAAGTTATCCCATACGACGTCGTCAAAAAATGCGCCAAACCGGCCATTATTATCGCCTTATTATTATCTATTTTGCTCTGGATTTTAGCCCAGTCCGGCTCCTCACTCGCAAAATGCGAACTTGGTGAATGTCGTTGGTACAATCTCGGTCCAGTTAGCTTTCAGCCGGCCGAATTTTTGAAGCTCGCCATGGCGATTTACCTCGCGGATTTTCTAGACCGCAAAAAAGAAGAGGGAAGCATTGGTAAATTCAAAGAATTCTGGGTGCCTTTAATCATCGTTTGTGGCCTCGCGCTTGGTCTTGTTGTCGTCGCACAGGGCGATCTTGGTACTGGTGTGGCCCTGATGGCGATAATTTTAGGCGCGCTTCTAGTCTCCGGTTTAAATATGAAACAGTACCTCATCATGCTTGCAATTATCCTCGCCACTGGTGTTGGTGCCGTGGCCACTTCAAGCCACCGTATGCAGCGTATTAACGCCTGGCTTGACACTATATCTGGTGCCGCTAGCTCTGATTCTACTTATCACATCGAAAATGCCATGCTTGCCATCGGCACCGGCGGCTTCTTTGGTGTCGGCATCGGCAACTCCGTTCAAGCTACCGGCTATCTTCCGGAATCCATCAACGACTCCGTCTTCGCCATCATGGGCGAAACCTTTGGCTTTGTCGGGCTCTTTGTGATCATCGCGATTTTTGGCGCCATGCTCATTCGCATGTTAAAAGTAGCCGAGCACACGCCAGGCCGCAATGAACGCTATTTTATCGTCGCAGTTTTTGCATGGACTTTGGCGCAAGTTACTGTCAATATCATGGCCATGACCGGCCTCGTCCCGGTCACCGGTATCACCTTACCACTCCTGTCGTATGGCGGTACAAGCATGATCTTTATCTCGTTCGCAATCGGCTTAGTTTTACAACTTTCGTGCTATACTAGTAGAGAGGTAATCAAAAATGAAGATATTAGTGGTCGGCGGGGGATCGGGCGGGCACATTACTCCAGCCGTCGCCGTCGTTCGTGAGATTTTAGAGCAAAAACCACGCGCCAAAATCGAATTTTGGACTGATTTTAAATACTATAAAAATGTTACCAAACTCACCACCGAGCTCGGTGTTTCTTGGGCTGACGCCCACGAGAAGAAAAAAGGCAGTTTCGTCCGTGTGCGCCGTCTTCCGGCCGGCAAATTTCATCGTTATTCCGGTTGGCATTTTAGCGATTATTTCACCCACTTCGACATCACCGTCAAAGATTTAATCTTTGGCAATATCTTCGGTTTCTTTGGTTTTATCTTCGGGATTATCACTTGTTTCTTCCGTCTAGTTCGTAAATCCACCCGTCCAAATGTCATCTTTTTAAAGGGTGGCTATGTCGGTCTACCAGTTGGTCTAATGGCTAAACTCTTCAAAATCCCGTTTGTAATTCACGAATCCGACGCCGTTGCCGGCCTCGCTAACCGTGTGCTTATGAAAAAGGCCACCAAGGTCGCCTTTGGTATTCCGCCGTCCGACGAAGTTCTGAAAGCCCATCCAAATTACGTCTGGACCGGTATCCCGGTTGGCCCAGAATACAAAGCTGTCCCGGGCGCCAAGGCTATGTCATTAAAGAAAGCTTTCTCCTTTAACGAAGACAAGCCACTCGTCGTAATTACCGGTGGTTCACAAGGGTCCGAGAACCTCAACGAAGCCACCCGTGCCATCCTCCCGGATCTCTTAAAAATCGCTTCCGTTGGCCTAGTTGCCGGTCGCAAGCACTACGAAGATATGGTCGATTTAAAACGCTACGAAAACTGGGAGAATGCCTCCCTCGAATCCAATTTTCGCATGTGGGAATTTAATACCACTATGAATGAACTCATGGGCGCCGCTGACGTCGTCGTCTCGCGCGCTGGCGCTACCACCATTGCTGAGCTCGCCGCTCTGAAAAAAGCCGTCATCCTCGTCCCATTTGAGCGCCTTCCGGGCAGTCACCAAGTTCGTAATGCCGAGCGCTTAAAAGCCAGCGGCGCTGTTGCTGTCTTAAATGATTCCGAAATGATGGAAGATCCGAAAAAACTCCTCGAAATTATCCGCCATCTCATCAAAACTCCGCGTGAACGCGCTGATATGGCTGACGCTCTGCATAAAGAAGCCCGTGCCGACGCCGCCTCCCGTCTTGCTGAAATAATTTTAGGGGTGGTGAGCAGTGAAACATAATTCATCGATTCAGTCCGGCCGTACTATTGCCGAGCGCAGGGAAAAGCTCGAAACCGCCTCGGAACGCGCCGAAACTCACAAGAAAAACCGCACCAAACAGATTCTTCGCGTCACCTTTACCGTGGTCGGTTTTATTGCTGTAGCCTTTGGCATTGTCCGCCTCGCCATCTTCTTCTTCACACCGGATAGCGCTGACCCAGAGCCGGATGTTATCACTGTCACGCCAAAGCCAACTATTGAGATTATCGACGAAGATACCGGTACCGGTGACACCAATATCACCTCTCGTATGAGGGATTATATCGGCCAAGCCGAAATAGATTTTCGTGACCTCGCTTACAACCCAGTCAAAGCTGTCATTCCAAAGGGAGCCATCAGGGAAGTAGACTTCTATCTAGAAGGGTATAACGGCTATATTAAAATGACTATCGACCGCGATACTGCCGTATCTGTTGAGGATGCCGATCGTATGCTTCACTATCTTAGGCTCCACGGTCATATAAATGAATTCACCTATGTCGATGTCCGGATAGAGGGGAAGGCCTACTGGAAATAGGGAACTGTTCGGTTTTTGTTCTGATACTGTTCTCTGTTCTTTTGTTCGGTTTTTGTTCGGTTAGGGGATTTGAAATACCCACATCCGGGCAGGAAATATAGAAAAATACAGGGAAAAACAGAAAAAGGGAAATAAAACAAGGGAAAAGTCAAATTGTGGAAAACTCGGGGCCAAAAACCGGACCAAACAGGGGTGGCGGCAAAAACCGACTCAAAATGCACTAACTCGGGCGTGAATTACGGGTCCGGATGATCCAAACGTGGCTGAGATTTGTATTTCAACGAACATTTTAGAATTTCCCATTTAGATTTCTAATTTCACGGCTCGAGTATGGTACTGTAATACCAACGCAGAGCCGCCTGAAATTAGAAATGTAAATAGGCGAAATTCTAAGTTCGCGAAATATAAAGCTCAGCCACGTAGAATCGCACATAGCCCGTAATTCCCGCCCGGCCCTGCATATTTACCCTATAAAAGACGTATAATCAACCGTCTTTTCCATTTATCTGTAATGTCTTAAAATCTATATTGTGCGACATTTGACGTATATGGAAATGGACGGTTGACGTTGTGTCTAAAATCCGGCCCGTTTGTGTGTGGGCCGGCTAATTTTAAGTTTTGTTTAGTTTCCTAGTGTTTGATTGCCAAAAATCCGTCTGACGAATTGTCTTTTTCTGCATAGTGTTCCGGACGGTTTACCGGCTGGTCGAGCGGCGCTCTGGTATGTGATGGATAGATCTCGACCACTGATTTCTCTTGGTAAACTACCTCTGGTTTAACAGGGGTGCTAACAGGGGTGGGAACTGTGGTCTGTTTTTGAGCATTATTAACAGGGGTGGTAACAGGGGTAGGGGATTGTACTGGCTTCTTAGCGGCTGTTGGGGTATTTTCTACCGGTTTAACAGGGGCAGGGGAAGCATTTAGGGCCTTTTTACCGGCTTTACGGCGAGAATTCCTTTCCTTCCCTTTCTTATTCGTCTCCGGAGCTTTCGGGGCCTCTACGGGCTTATTCTTAGGTTCTACGGCCATTTCCTGCTTGATTTCCTGCTTCACTTCCTGCTTTTCTTCAGTCTTTTTAACGAGTTTTG
This sequence comes from uncultured Candidatus Saccharibacteria bacterium, assembly GCA_947165465.1. GTDB lineage: Bacteria > Patescibacteriota > Saccharimonadia > Saccharimonadales > Saccharimonadaceae > Nanosyncoccus. The sequence goes on from CAMVAM010000001.1 coordinate 37,381, forward strand.
CGAGATCCTTTAAACCAAGGCGTTCTTTACCTTCAGCGGCATTCGGGCTAAGGTTCTGGCGACGGAAATCTTCCTGTGGTGTAGATGGTTTCTTTAAGTTCGGTTTTTGTTCGGGCTTTAATACGACCGTATTAGTCGGCATAGTCGGGGCATCGGTCACCATGGTGCGAGAAACCGGAGCAAAGACCGGTGTTTCAGGTTGACGTCCGGAATCTGATAATTCCTTCTTATATTTCTCTGATTGCTCAATCGTTTCACGGATTTCATTCTCCACATCATAACGTGGGCGGGCAAAACAGGCTCTGGAATGCTCGACGATATCGGCAAAATTGTCTTTTGGTGAATCCGGGATTTGAAGCGTTGTAGCAGAGAAAGCCGGCACCTTTTCGCCATTAATAATCATCGAAATCACGAAGTTACGGTTGTTAAGCTGAAGGAGGTCAGAAGCCTCGAAAATCGGCTCAAATTGCTTCGACAGAATCGGTGCATCGTCGGCCGACACGCGGAATGAAATTGTCGTACCAACGTTGCCAAACACGGCATCACGTACAGATTCGGTCATCTGAGCCACATACTGGTTTGCTACGGTGAGATTGAGGCCATATTTACGGGCTTCGGAGAGAATCACGGCAAACGAATCGGTTGCGAAGTTCTGGAACTCATCGACATAAAGATAGAATGGACGGCGATCTTTAACATCCGGAATGTCCGAACGGCTCATCGCAGCGAGCTGAACCTTAGTGACGAGGAAGGCGCCGAGAATACCGGCATTATCTTCGCCAATCAGACCCTTAGAAAGGTTTACAACGAGGATTTTGCCTTCGTCCATAATCTTACGGATATCAAAGGACGACTTCGGCTGGCCGATAATATTACGAATAATTGGGTTCGCAGTAAAGGCACCAACCTTGTTTAAAACCGGTGCAATCGATTCATTGACCTGTTTTTCATTCCATTGACCGAATTCGTGTTTCCAGAACTGGAGTACCGTCACGTCGTGACAATATTCGAGTGTTTCTTTACGGAAGTCTTTATCCGTTAGCATCCTTGAAATATCAAGGAGCGTAGTCTCCGGACGATCAAGAAGCGCAAGGAGCGTATAGCGAAGAATATGTTCAAGTCTTGGGCCCCAAGAATCGCCGAACATCCTTTTAAGAACGCCGATCACTTCAGAGCAAACATTTGGCTTCTTCGCTGGGTCGGAGATTTCGAGTGGGTTAAAGGCCACCGGGAAGGCAGTATCGGCCGGGTTAAAGTAAACTACGTCTTTAATACGCGATTCTGGCACAAATTTAAGGTTATCAATCGCGAAATCACCATGCGGATCGATGATACAATAGCCCTGGTTGTAAAAGAGGTCAGAAAGCGCCATTAATTCGAGAAGACCAGACTTACCAGCGCCGGTTTGGCCAATAATATATACGTGACGTGAGCGGTCGCGACGAATTAAACCAAATTGATGATTAATACCACGGAAATTAGTGAGACCAAAGGCCGAAATGTTCTCGTCGTTTGCGATTTCGCCAGTTAAGACCGGGAGTTTAGCCGGTGGCTCAGCGGTCTTACTGCTAGCCCAAACGATGTTTGGCGTCTCGACGGAAGTGTGTGGCAAATGATAAACCGAAGCGAGCTCCGAAATATTTAGAATAAAGCCATTATCGGCGAATGCACGCATCTTATAGGCAGCAAGCTCATCCCTACTAAACGTACCTCCTACTTGTTTAAAGCCGTTCAAATTCGTAGAATTAAATTGTTTAAATGTACCGACGAGCGCCTGCATATTTAATTTAGCATCGATATCGCTTTGGCCAAGATATGCTAGACGAATTTTCACTTCGTAGCCAAGCTTGGTGGCCTTCTCTTCTGCTTTACTAATCTGAGTTTTAGCGCGGTCAGATAATTCTACTTTGGCATCCGAACCGGTGCCACCGGATGGTGGGCGGAACAGTGCGCCGAGGATTTCAACAATATAAGTCCAGTCAATCGAAGTGCCAAATAAGGTCTTCTTCCCGGCTTTTACGCCTTTTACCCATTTATCAGTCGTGCTTTTATGCCAGTCATCCGGAATCGGGCGGGCAAGAATTTGAATCCACATTTCCTCGGTCTTTTCCGGGCTGAGCTTTGCGAGCGTACCGGTGATACCGGCGAGCGGATCAACTTCGAACGATTCAAAAGTCTTAATCGGAAGCGCCGAGTTGTCTACTAAACTTAATTCTGCTGTATAACTAACTGGATATTTAGAGCGGGCATCCACATAATCTTCATTCATTTTATAAATCTGGACGGACGGGTACTGCGAATAAATCTGTCCTTCTACGAAGCTCTGCAAAACCTTCGGCACCCACACATAAAAACGGATTTGCCCGGCTGTCGAGACGATTTCAAATGACAAATGTTCCTGCACGCCACCGGAGTTCTTAAGTTCCTGTTTGTCGCGAAGGATACCATGAAGTGAGGCAAAAAGCTGTTCTGCGGCGAGCTCTTTTTTGTCGTTCGTACGCGGAATTTCAAGCATTAAAAGCACAGAATCAACATTCAGAACTTTAAGAGTGTTTAATTTTTTGTAATTACGATAAGTGAAAAAAGCCAAGATGCCAACAGCTGGAATCCAAAACATTGGCGTTAAAATGAAGTGTATGACTTGCTCCATATGCTTATTTTAGCATATATTACGCTAAAGTATAAGAGTTCTTATCGACTTTCTTAAATAATTTTTTATTCTGGAGATTTAAGAGAATCGTAGTCTCTTTGACCTTGCGGACGCGCAAAACTTGCTTTACGATTTCCTCACGAGAAAGTGGGGTTTCGGACTTTTCGAGGATTGAAGTAATGATTTCAGAAATAGTTCCCTTCTTGTAGCCCCACGAACTTAGTGCATAAATACCGCGACCAATTAATACAAAGCGAGAATCTTTGATGAGTTCGTTGTGGATAGCCTGGACGGTCACATTTTTGCGCTTGAAATTAGAATCAGCAATCTCTTTAGCAATTTCAGAAAAATGCATTGGTTCTTTTTTGGATTCGAGAATCACAAAAATCTTATCACGAATGTTTTTCGGGTTGACAGTTGGCCATTTGGCAAGTCCCCAAAGTCCATTTAGCGTTGCTAACAGCTTAGAAATTGACGCAATGGCTTTAATATGGTCAGGATGCTCATAATCTAGCTTATTGTCAAGCTCATCTAGTGTCATCGGAGCTTTATTTTCGCGAATTACTTTTACAATCTCATCGGCTTTCAAGCGGATGGTCTTTTCGTCACCATATTCAGCGATACCGACAGCAGCATGATATTTATCATTCTCTTCTACAACGGAGAGTGCCTTAGAGAAGGTGGCAATGAAATAAATACCGGTCTTTTCAGAGGCCGTAGAGGTACGACCATAAACCTTGTCGGCAAGATCAGATAGTCTAGCGACACGACCGGTTTCAGTAAGATTTCGAATCAAGATTTTTTCAGCAGCTTGGAGCTCAGGGATTTGGTTGTCTTCTGCGGAAATTTGAAGACGGATTAAAATTGCTTTTTCGAGTTGGCGAACACGTTCACGTGTGATTGACAACATTTCACCAATTTGTTCAAGTGTTTCTTTGTTTCCGTTTAAGCCGAATCGGCGGGAGATTATTTCTCTTTCTCGTTTCTGCTCGATAATTTTCAAACTTCCGGAGATTGCTTTTTTGAGGATTTCCGCATTTTGGTCCATCAGTATTTCCTTTATTCCATCCCTGTTAATATTGTTAATTATGCTTATAATAACATAGTTTTCAATAATTGTCAACTACGAAATTTTTTATTTGCTTACATTATTGTATCACATTTTTTGCATTTGTGAAAAAAAATGCTAGAAGCATAACAATTATGCTAAAAATATGGTAAAACTAGGCCTTTTTGGTAGTCTTTTTGGCGGCTTTTTTCGTGGTCTTTTTAGCAGTAGTTTTCTTGGTCGCTCTGCCACCGCGCACGCCTCTACGAGTCGCTTTCGGTTTGTTTTTCAAGATTTCCTCGGCTTCCGCCTTGGTGAGTTTCTTTGGATCAATGTCCTTTGGCACTTTGACGTTATTGCGTCTACCTGGGCCCTTCACATATGGCCCGTAAGCACCATTAATAATCATAATGTCGTCCCAATCGGCAATAATCGAATCCACCTTCGCCTGGTAAAGTGGTAAGGCCTCTTCAAAGCTCACCGTATAAGGATCATAGTCTTTCATCGGAATATTATATTTGCCACCTTTAAGATATGGTCCAAACGGTCCGTTTGCAGCAATCAGTTCGTTTCCATCCGGTGCTTTGCCGAGCACGCGCGGGAGTGTAGGTAGAGCTAGCTGTTTAATCGCCTGCTCGAGAGTGACGGTCTTTACGGATTTTCTCTTCGGCAGTGGCGCAAAGCGTGGTTTCTCACCGGCTTCTTTTTCGTTATCGCCGAGTTGGATAAATCCACCATTCTTCCCAACTTTGGCATAAATCGGCTTACCGGTTTCCGGGTCGTGCCCCAATAATTTGGCATTATTATAGCGTTCGACTCCCTGCGCTACGAGCACGGTATCGCGGAATGGGCCATAGAAATCCCGGAGCATCTTTACGCGCTCCAATTTGGCCTCTGCTACAAGGTCGAGGTCTTTTTCGATGTTCGCAGTAAACTTATAATCAACGATATTCTTGAAATTATCCACGAGGAAGCTTGCCACTAGTTCGCCGATTGGTGTCGGGATAAGCTTGCCTTTATTAGCACCAAATTTTTCAGAAACAACTTCGCGGGTAATCTGGCCATTTTCCGCCCGAAGCTCGATAATATCACGGTTCGAACCTTCGCTTTCGCCCTTTACCACATAGCCACGTATCTGAATTGCAGTCATAATCGTGGCATAAGTAGACGGACGACCGATGCCGAGCTCTTCGAGTTTCTTCACGAGTGAGCCTTCCGTGTACCTCGCCGGCGCTTTTGAATAGTTCTGGCGCGCGTAGAGGCCCAAATTGGCCACTTTGTCCCCGCGACTAAGTTTCGGTAGGTCTAAGTCACGAGACTTGCCATAAACGCGAAGAAAACCGTCAAATACCACCACTTCACCCTTCGCGACGAATGGTTCTTTTTTGCCTTCCAAACGAATCGTAGTTTTCGCAACTTTGGCATTTGCCATCTGAGTCGCGAGCGTTCTCGCCCAAATCAACTGATAAAGGCGTTTTTCGTAATCATTCTTACCGGCCACGGTTCTAGAAATGCTAGTCGGGCGAATGGCTTCGTGTGCTTCCTGCGCCGAAGCGTCCTTGGTCTTAAACGAGCGAACTTTAAGGTAACTCTTTCCGAATTTATCTTCAATATATCTAGCCATCTCGGCCACTGCCTGGTGCGAAAGGTTCAAAGAATCGGTTCTATGATAAGTGATTAAACCAGCCTGGTAGAGCCCCTGAGCGGCATTCATAGTCGTGCGGGACGAAAACCCAAGCTTCGCGTTCGCTTCAATCTGAAGCGCAGCAGTCGTAAACGGCACCGGAGCGGTTTTTGCACCTTCTTCTTCCTCAGTTCCGGTTACAATAAATTCAGCATCCTTTAATTTATCGAGCAAGACCTTCGCTTCCCCTTCAAATTCCGGGGCTTTGCCATCATAATTTGCCTCAAATTCGCCGTTTCTCGCGAACTTGCCGGTCACTTTGAAATTAAATTTCGATTCAAATTTCTCAATCTCTTTTTCGCGCTCCACGATTAAGCGAAGAGCTGGGCTCTGTACACGTCCGGCCGAAATTGCACCCGGCACTTTTTTGCGTACCATATCAGATAGGTCATAACCTACTAGCATGTCGAGCGTCTGGCGGGCTTGTTGCGAAGCCACCATGTCCATATCGACAGCGCGCGGGTTCTTAATCGCCTCCTCTAGAGCCGACTTGGTAATCTCGTGAAAAGTAATTCTCGCAGTGTTCTTTGGGAGCCCCAAGACTTCGAGAAGATGCCAAGAAATCGATTCTCCTTCGCGGTCTTCATCAGTTGCAAGCCAGATTTTGTCAGCAGCTTTTACTTCTTTTTTCAGTTCCGAAATAATGTTTTTGTGTTCCGGATCAATCTCATAAGTTACCTCAAAAGTCGATTTATCAACCTTGGTATCCTTACGAATGTGGCCCACACTTGCCAAGACCTTAAAATCACTCCCGAGATACTTCTCGATAGTGTGGGCTTTGGCTGGGCTCTCTACGATCACTAAATTTTTAGACATATAATAATATCATAACACACGCCGTCAACCATTAGCGATTTATGCTACAATGAAAATATGGCGAAAGTTGACCCGTCGAAAATCTATTTCACCCCGTATGATCAAAACGAAAGAAATGCCGTGGTAAAAGCCACGCATGCTGGTCATAGATTCAAAAATCGTCGCAATGTATTAATCATTATCTGCTCGATTGTTGCCCTTGCTTCCGTTCCGGCGCTAGCATTTTTGATTTACCGAATCCGCTTTGAAACTACCTTTACGGCGGCCGGCCTCCCGGATTACAGCGACGAATATCATTCCTCTATTAACGACGACCCAATCCAAATCGCCGTAAACGGCATCGAAACCGGTAGTATCAACGGCATCAAAGCCAGAATCAATTACGAAGCTTACTACGATATTACGGCCTACGTCGCGAGCGTCCACGATTATTATGGCTTCGGCTTTTTTGACACCTACGTCCCGCGCGACGTCTGCCTCGTCTGGGGCAATCTCAAAGACAGCTTATCGGATGGCGATGTTACCTATCGCCAGTACGACCGCCACTGCTACATGTCCTACCAAAACTACGAGATTAAAGACGTCAGTAAATATTATAATGGTGTTTTCCGGAATAAATATTCCGATTTCGATATGTCAAATAACCACATCATCCCCGCCACCACCGAAATTAGAGCCGAAATCCTCAGTCTCCACAGGGGTGACAAAGTCCGCCTCATCGGCTACCTCGTCTACGCTTACAGCGAAAACCAAGAAAACCTCATCTCGAGCCTCCGTCGTGACGACTCCGGCGACGGCGCCTGTGAAGTCTTCTTTGTCACCAAAGTCGAGAAGAATTAAAAAGGAGGAATAATGAAAAAACAATCGCAAAATAATAAAACAATAAAAAATATCACTAATATTTTTCTTCTGCTAGGGGTAATAGTTCCGTTTTTCATTGGGTGCTCCCGATTAGATAAAATAGGAGATCTAGACAGAATAACAAAAGCATGTGAGGCGACATATGATGAGACTGATGGTTCAACACTTGAAAAACTTGCCGCCGTCCAAGAATGCTCTGACAGAAATATACCAGTTGCCACATCGTCTACAAATTCTGCATACACCGATTGTACTATCTCATTCTACACCTCAGCAATTTTTGTAGGATTTATATTTATTTACAATAAAAAATCCTAGTCTTCTTCTTTTTCTTCGTCTTCTTCGACCTTATGCATATGTTCCACCAGCTCATCGCTGTAGTGACCTCTGGTTTTTAAGAGACAAATTAGAAGCGCCATAAAAATCACCGCAAGCACAATAAATGGCACTGAGTAAACTGTAGTATTCCCATTTCCAGTCCCAAAGAAAATCGCAAGCCCCGTAAAGATAAACAAAAATATCGACACGCCAAAGATTTTTGAGCTATTCACCCCCAGTTCGTCCATATAGAACTTCGCCTTGGCAAAATTATATTCCTCGCTATCTTTTTCGATATAAACCGGCTCTTTTTCCTCATTTTTATAGACTTCTTTTAAGCCTTCGAGGCTGAAATCCGCCGGATTCTTCACTTCTTCTTCCACTACCTCAGTCGCCGGATATTTTTTCACCGATTCGAGCTCCTCTTTCAGATTACTTTTCGATAAAATCAGATGAATAATATGAAAAACCAGCATAATCCCAATCACAGTACAAATCGCCGCGATAAGCAGGCTAAAATTCAGATCATCACTCCGGTAGTGCGTTTCTTTCCAGTACAGATATCCAACCCCAGTAACCGCCGCCAGTAAAATCACAATAGAAATGCCAATTCGGACCCGTTTTATCATAATAGCCCGTTTGATGTCATGAATCTCATCCTCTTGGGTGTATTCTTCCTCATCCTGGACAATTTCCGCATCAACCTGTTTTGGCACTTCTTCCATACTTTCAGTATAGCATAAGCGCAACAAAAAAGCCTCAGGTAAGGGTGGGCATCACCTGAGGCTATTTTGGCCCTCTAACGCTTCTCTATGATACCGGGAGAACCCCGGAAGCGCGACCCACCTCACACAAATTGGGGCCCGCCGGTTAGAGGGATTGCTATGCCTTCGAAAGAGTCCCTTTCAAAGTGGAGGTAATACTTATAAAACTTTAAACCATTAAGAAATTTAAAGCCCGAAAGGGTTTCAAAAGCACGCAATTTCTGCTACACTATAGGAAGTATAGCTGAAATTATAACTTATTTAGGTGCGGTGTAGAGCACTTTTTTGTGCCCTAACTGTCTATGATTATATCACAAGGGAGATAATATGTCAATACTTTTTTCACACTTTTTTCAAAAAATCAATAATATACCACCCCTAGAGCATAATTTTACAGAGGTGTTAGCGTCTATTGCGGTTATGCCTAAAACATTGTATTTTTATGGTAAAATGCCAGAAAATATGGTAAAAAATGGGCAAAAAATGCGACCAAAATGCGTCGCCATTGTGGGTTCTAGACACAACACTAAATATGGTGAAGAGGTGGCTTATAAGCTCGGATACGAGCTCGCAAAGCACGGCGTAATCGTTATTTCGGGCCTCGCCTTTGGCATCGATAGCATCGGCCACCGGGCGGCGGTGGATGCCGGCGGCAGAACCATCGCCGTGCTCGGCACACCAATTGACGAAATCTATCCGAGGTGCCACCGCCCCCTCGCCGAAGAAATCGTTAGAACCGGCGGCGCGATTATTAGTGAATACGCTCCAGGCGAAAAGGTCTATCCGAAAACCAGTTTTTTAGAGCGAAATCGCCTTATTTCCGGGCTATCGGACATCGTAGTGGTAGTGGAGGCGGCCGAACAGTCCGGCTCTCTTAATACTGCGACGCACGCTCTCGAGCAAGGTAAAGAGGTGTTTGCGGTGCCGGGCAACATCACAAGTCCATATTCGCAGGGGTGCAATAAGCTCATCCGCCAGGGTGCTTTTCCTTATACTGAGCCGGACGACATCTTGAGGGAACTCTTTCCGGAGGAATACTCGGCACGAAAAAAACGAAAAAAGCATCTGAAAGGCGATACCGATGTCGAGACGCTGATTCTCGCCGCCATCGCGAGAGGTCTTCGTTCCGGCGAAGAAATCATGAAAGAAACCAAGCTCCCACCAGAGGTGTTTAACCAAAATGTCACACTTCTCGAGATTAAAGGCCGGGTTAAAGCCCTTGGTGCGAATAATTGGAGTCTTAATTAGATTTTCTCTGCGACTTCTCTTAGGATTTCCGGGAGTTTTTCCTTCTCTTCCGGAGTGTATTTTGAAAGCACAAAATCTACGTCGCCAAGTTTCTGACGTAATTCATCGTTCCCTGTACCGATACGGAGTCTCGGGAATTCATCGGTGCCAAGTGCCGCAATAATCGATTTGAGACCGTTATTGCCGCCGGCCGAGCCATTTGCTCTGTAGCGGACTTTACCAAATTCCAGATTAAAATCGTCACAAATCACCAGAATATCAGATAACGTCAAGTTGTGATAGCGCATAAATTCTTTAACGGACTTACCGCTTTCATTGTAATAATCCTGCGGTTTTAAAAAGATGTAATCTTCCCCATTAATTGCCTCACGCGCATAAATCGCCCCAAATTTTGGCTTATCGGACCATTTAAAATCATGAATCTTGAAATAAAAATCCAGCGCCAAAAACCCAGAGTTGTGGCGAGTAAAATTATACTGATTGCCCGGATTACCGAGTCCAACGATTAATTTCATGGTCTTATTATATCATGAAAAAGGCCCTACTAGATGTAGGGCCAAGGATTAGGGCGAAAACCCTAGTAGCGGGGGTAAGTGTTTCATCACTGCTCGGGAGCTTGCGATTTCGCCTTCTGGCGTTCTGCGATCTCTCGAATCAGCGGGTGACGAATGACTTCTTCTTCGGTAAAACAAGTTTGTGCGACCATTGTGCTACCGAGAAGTAGTCTCTGCGCATAGACAAGACCATTGTTTGTCTGATCAAGGTATGGCGCGTGGATTTGCTCCACATCACCAGTGATGACGATTTTGCCTTCGGCGCCAAGACGTTTAATCAGAGTATCCATCTGAGTGGCGTTCTGGTCCTGAGCCTCGTCATAAATCGCCAGCTCATACGCGAAGTCGCGTCCCCGGGCCGATTCGACCGGAATATTGGAAAACCAGTTATTCCAAATCATATCAACCTGGTCTTTGAGCCGGGCCTTAATCGAACGTTTATCTGGAGCGTCCTCTTCCGTCTCCTCAGAGTTGCCGTTTTTCTTGCTTCCCTTCGAAGCGGAGCGCGCAGCTTTGCCGGTGCCATACTTCCTGAGCGCATCGAGCTCTTTCCTGAGTTTCTGATTATCGCTTAGGAGGAAGTTCCTCAGAGCGTTTTTGATTGGCTGGACATCAGGGTCCATCTTCTCATTCAGATCGCCAGGCAGTGCCCCGATGTTACTCCGGCCTTCGCACGGAATTACGGTGACACCGATATACTGCCCGTCTTTGCAGGCCATATATCCGTAAATCGTCGGCATATAAGTCTTGCCCGAGCCGGCCGGCCCAGTGCAGACCACCGCCGAAAACTGCGGATTGTTGAGGCACTCTGCATAGATTGCCTGTCCGGGGTTTGCCGGCCTAATCGGGAAATCACTTACATTCTTCAGTTGGACGATAGCGTCTTCATCGAAGTCGTACCGACCAATGTTAGAGAAATAAGGATCCTCTTTCGGATAAAACCCGGGCGGATAGTCGTTTTCGTCCTCGAGCCTCATCACGAGGAACTCGTTCGCGACCAGTTTCGGCGTATCGGCCGGCATGTGTTCTTCGAAATATTCCCGCGTAATGCTCCTAGAGCACAGGAATTCCGTGAACAGCTCTTTCGGCACGACAATATCACGCCGTCCAGTGTATGCTTCGGGATATTTGTAGCCGTAGCGACTAGTTTTAATCCCGCGTTCTCTGGCTCTAATGGCCAGGCCGTTGTCGTTGGTGAGCAGAACCACGTTGTCAAACAGAGTTTCTGCTACCTGAGCCTTATCTGCAGTACCATCAACTTTCATGTTGAGATCAATCATCGCCGCCGCAATCGTAGTCAGGATAATCTGTCCGTCCATGTCGTTTTCAGAGGGATTAAACGGAAGGCATTTCCGAAAATCCTTGTGCACGGGCAGAATGTAGATTTCCTGCTTGTCTTTGTTTAGCGTGGTTGCAACCGAAAGGTTATAACTGCAGTCCATTGGGTGGAATTCCGCTTCCGAGAGAGCTCTAAGCCTTCTAAGGGCGACACGAGCCGCTTTACCACGGTCAGTCTTTTCCTTCTTAAAACTCGAGAGTTCTCGCACAACTACGGAAGGGATGACGATGCGCGCTTCAGAGAGGTCGATTGTCGGTTCGGCCGGCTGACGCCCGCCATCGCCTGGGATGATATCAACATAGTCTACGAGAATGTTGGTATCGAGGACATAGATGGGTCTTTCCGCCATAACAATACCTCCTTTTTAAAGTACGAAAATACGAAATAGGTAATTTTGCTTTCACGGATGTGAAAAACCTATTTCGTCTAAAATACCCCCACGTGTTTCTATTCTACCACTTTTCTCTATTTTTCACCATCGTTTTTGTCATTTCGAAACGAAAACATGATTGGCGTCCCAATAAACGGATACTTTTCGCGGATTTTTCGCTCTAAAAAGCGCTTCCAAGACCAGTGAAGGAGCCCAAGGTCACGACCATGCACCACAAACCAAGGTGGGCAAGTATCGGTCTGGACGATGTATTTCGGTTTCGGATGGGCGTTTTTGAGTCCGGCCGGAGCGTGTTCTAAGATAGCTTCATTCAAAATTTTATTGAGGTCAGAAGTCTTAATTTCGGTCTTTCTACTTTCGGTCACCTGGAGGGCGAGCTCAAATAATTGCGTGACGTTTTCGCCAGTTTCCGAGCTAGTTAGCACTACTGGTGCATAAGGGAGGAAGTTAAAATCTTTTTCAAGCCCATCAATTAAGAAATCCGCCGCGGTGCGGTTACCAATGTTTTCTTCGCCAAAGTAGTTGGTCGGCGTAGCATTATCGAGTAAATCTGACTTGGTTACGACGATAATAACTCCTTTACCAGCCTCAATAATCTGTCCAGCAAGTGATTGATCAAGTTTAGAATGGGCCTCGGTCGAATCAATTAGGAGCGCACAAACATTGGCTTCTTCAATTGCGGCGAGTGTACGGATTGCTGAGAATTTCTCAATACCAACCTCACGTTTGCCAGGTTTACGTAGACCTGCTGTATCGAGAATTTCAATCTCTTTTCCCTTATATTTTACGTTTACGCGGTTAACGTCACGTGTGGTTCCCTGACGTGAGCTTACGATTGCTTGTTGCTTTTTACTTAATGTATTAAATAGACTGGATTTCCCGACATTTGGGCGGCCGATGAGCGCGAGTTTAATTTTGTCGCTCTCTTCTTCGTGGACTTTTTCGCTAGGGAGCACGGAAAGAAGTTTATTAATTCCCTCGCCGGTCGTAGCCGAGACATAGAAGATATTTTCCGGAGCTACGCCGAGCGCTCTAAATTCTGTCATCGGGAGCGATTCTCTAAGGTCACACTTATTGAGTACCAGATAAACAGTCTTTTTCGAACGGAGCGCGTCCTTCGCAATCCGAGCATCCTTGTGGTCGAAATATTTGGTCGAATCGAGCGTCACAAGAATCACATCCGCCGTATCGATTGCGTCATTAATCTGCTCCTGAATCGAAGCCTCAAAATCATCGGTCGGGTCCTTGAGGCCGGCCGTATCAATCAAAACAAAACGGTCATCGATATTTGCCATCACGTTGTCACGCGTGGTGCCCTCTTCGCGGGCCACAATGGCGATATTTTTATGCGCCATGCGGTTCAAAATACTCGATTTCCCGGCGTTAGTTTGACCAATTAATGCTACAATCGGTAAATTTTTCATAAACATATTATACTATAAAAAACCGCCTATTTCAAGGCGGCTAGCCGGCATTACCGGTAACGTTTGGACGGGTATTTTGCTACGCGATCGTGGTAGTTCCAGAAGTTACATTCATCATTCCATTTAGAAATGGCAAATCTGATGGCGTCATCTTCGGAACTGTCGGTGTAAATGGTCTTGCTGCGGCCACATTGGTCGCAAGTGACCTGCGCGAAGTAAGCATCTTCACTTTCCCATGACTGGACAGTGATGTCTTTGCTGTGACAAGCACAGCAGTTTGCAATTCTCGGCCAAAGAAATAAGTTGCGAAGCCCTTCGAGCACGCTCATACTCTATCCCTCCTAGTAAGAATATAGCTTCATCTATAATTATAGCACAAGTTTGATGAAAAGTCAATGGAGGATGAAAGACCGTGTTGCAATTAATGAATTAATCGTATATTATATAAGCATAAGTAGGAGGTCATAAAATGAAAAAAACTATCACAGGATTAGCGATTAGCACCGCCATTGTGACGCTTTGCTCATCTGCTGCTTTTGCGACAAAAATCTATATTAATGACTTACAGAAGGTTTGCGCTTGGCAATATCCAGGAACTACTGCTATATTGACCGGCACATCCGTATATAACTGGAAGTGTAAAACATCTGGTAATCAGTTTTACGATTTAAATATTTACGGATATTGCCAATATAAATACGGTTCAACAGCAAATACTAGCTTTGACGATTATGCTCTACCATATAGTTGGTACTGCTATTATTAAAATTATGATCGAAATAAATAATGTTTCAAAAAGATTTGGCGCAAAAACTATCCTTGAAGATGTGTCGTTGATAATTAGTGATGGAGAGAAAATCTCCATTACTGGTCAAACTGGTTGTGGTAAGAGTACTCTGCTCAACATCATTTCTGGCCTTGATTCTCCAGACTCTGGTACAGTAAAAATCGACAATGAATACATATCTAATCTAGCCCAAAACCAACGCGCTAAGATTCGTGCCGACAAAATCGGTTTCGTTTTTCAGTCGTTTTATTTGCAACGGCATTTAACCGTACTTGAGAACGTCAAAATACCCAGTTTCGTTAATAAAAAGTGTTCAGAGATAGAATATGATAAGCGTGCCAGACTTCTATTGGAGTTGGTAGGACTTAGGGATAGGATTGATTCTATGCCATATATTCTTTCCGGTGGAGAAATGCAACGTGTTGCCATCGCGCGCGCACTCGTAAATCTTCCAAAATACATTTTTGCAGACGAGCCAACTGGCAACCTAGATCGAAACGCTGCACAAGTAGTAATAAACTTGCTATCAGAACTCCAGTCCCGTTTCGGATGTACATTGATTATGGTCACGCATGATCCGGCTATTGCTGGACAAATGAGTAGGCATATCTCAATGGCTGAGGGGAGGCTAACGGATGAGAATTAAACATGCATTTATTCTAGCCAAGACGAAATTTCGTATTCGTAGAGTGCGCTTGTTCATTGGCATTATCACCTCAGGGTTGCTATTTGGTTTGACGGCGGCCCTCATTTCAATGATGTTTAATCTAAAAAACGGGATAAAGCCATATTTGGATTATGGTATCAATAATAAATATCTTGTAGAGGCACGAAATATGCAGTTTTCGATCATGTCGAATAATGATCTACTTATGAAACGCGCATTGGAAATTTACGAACAAAACAAAAAGAATGGCCTATACTCTGACGAAGAAATCATTTTTGAATATCCAATAGAAAAATATACGGATGGCACATCTGATATTAAAATGGGTACTAAAGCATCAACGGCGGCTATTATTGAGGCCGCAATGACCCAGAACAATTATAACCTAGAGGACGCCGAAAAACTATCAGAACAAGCTGGCGCCAAAGATTTAAACCATTATAGTGCGACCTTACGCCCTAGTAATGGCGGCGCTCTTACGTCTATTTCGACAGATGGTGAAGAAGAACTAAAAACCATCATTAATAGCAACCTGAATGATATAGTTTTGCCTAGGTTTAGCAGCCCAGTCTTGGCTATTAAGGATAGTTTATATAGTTTATATTTAGATGCTGGCGTAAATGTAGACGACTCGGAAATACCAGTAATTATAGATGAAACTCTATGGCGGAAAGTTGGTCAAAAGACAATCCAATTCTGCTATCGCGATGCAAAGGCGGTTGCCTACATCAGAGCAGCATTGAAAGGAGAAGAGAGCGTTGTTTTGCCAAGTGAAACATGTATGCACCCAAATAATATAGAAGGGTACGCAAAGCTAATTACTTTTCGGGTTGTCGGTGTCTTCCCCAACAGAGTATTCTCGGATACTCATAGTAACATTTCCGATCTCATACGAAGCATAGCGAGCAGTGGACTCCCAGAAGGTGTAATTATTCCATTTGAAAGAATAACGGACAAACAAAAAGAATTAGTGAAAGAATTTTTTACCGCTGAAAAAGATTTAAATAGTTATATGTATAACAAAGACTCATTTATTTTTGAATTCAACACGGCAAACCAAGCTAAAGAATTTCTGGATAATTATAATTGTGATAGCGTTATTTGCCAAATCGATAAACCATTCATCCTAACAGAATCAAGCAATAGTGCAATTCTTGTATCAGATATATTTGATAAGACAAAAATAATCATCAGTTTTGTCCTTATTGTTGTGACTTTTCTTTGCGCTATTATTCTGATGACGACAATCGGCAGAATACTCTCCGACTCTCGAACTGAAAATGCTATATTTACAGCTATTGGTTACACTAAAGGAAATATCCTGCAGATTTACCTTGTATATACGCTAATATATTCTTTTAGTGTTGGGGTATTAACTGGCATAATCGGCATCGCTATTCCGTTTTTAGCCCAGCTAATAGCTGGTGATAAAATATCTAGCGTTATGAACGGGTTATTCCATACTCCTTCAACATATTCCATGGATATTGGCTCGCCGACTATCTTTGTCCCAATTGTAATAGCTGGCATTATTCTTGTTTCAACTATTTGCGCAACGCTGGTAATTGTTTTGAAAGCCAATCACGATACCATTAAAGAGCTTCGTAGAATAAATTAAGTCTCATTTTCAATCAGTCTTTTTCGGAAGACTACTTAGCCACATATTTGCCGATTCTAACACGCGATATGATTTTATGCACTTCCTATTTTTGTCGCTGTTTTCGACCTCCTCAATAAACCCACGTTTAATGGTGATTCCGGCGGGAGTTAGCTCGCAATGCTCGCTATTCACTTCGCGAGGGGCGACCAGACGTTGTTGCTCGGCTTTGCATGGTTGTGGACTGGTGTATTGACCACCCCGAATACACGGCGAAGATCAAGGTTGTACCTAAGAAAGACTACCCGGTACTAATGCCTTGCGAGCTCTGAGGTATACATATACAGGCAAAGAGATTCGAACTTTTAAGGATTTATAGCTTTACTGGAGCTGTAGGAGCTTAAAACAATAACAATGAAGAAAATAAAAGAAATACAATGTCAATGGTAAAATTAACCACAGTACTTTATGCAACTGATGATATAATAAAAGGATATGAGCAAGAAAATAATCTTCGAGGGCCAAAGCCGCAAACAGCTTCGTTTTCATGAGGTTAACGCAATTTTGCTCCTGCTAGATTATTTTGATACTGATATCACATGCATTACTCCTGGTGCCGGAAAGACTCCAGACCTTAGAATAAGCGGCGTTGAATGGGAACTTAAATCCCCTCAAGGCGATGGTGTTAAGACGATCGAGAATATCTTAAAGAAAGCCGCAAAGCAGTCGAAGAATATCATCCTAGATTTCTCACGCATAAAGATGAACGGCAATCAAGCGCTCTCTAGGACGAGATACTATTTACATAACAACAAGCACGGGATTAAGAAATTAATCGTCATTACGAAAAACCATAAAGTTATTGACTTTAAAGATGAGCTGTGATAAAATAATAGCATAGAGTGAAACAAGGCACCGTACGGAGCTGGCGACACTCTTTTTTGTTATATATGGTATAATGGCAATATGGCAGGCACTGCACTGTAGTGATTCAAGCCTGAAGCTTAATAAAAATCTCGTTTATCACATGATGGTTGTGGATCCATAGCGAATATGGTTGGCCAAATTGGCCGCGATCGAATATCGCTGTTAATTACTTTGTTTTGGGCTATTAGCCCCCGGCATAAGTAATAAGAATGATGTTTGTCTTTCTCTTATAAATTAAAATTTGGAATAGGAGAGTATGGCGTCATCGGTAGGGGTTGAGAACTGAATCTAGCGCGCATCCATTTAAGACGCAGCTATCGTAAGAGATAGGAGAGGCGGTTTTTGCCGTCTTAAATATTATCTTAATAAAGGAGGTTACCATGAAAGTATCATGGCACAAAAATATTAAGTTTAATGCGCGTTCAGACGGGTCTTTAAAATTCGAAAAGACATCAGATGTCGTTATTAATACACCAGGTATTAAAAAGGCATCAAGTTTACTGCATAAGATCGTGTCTTTTGCTATAAGAGTCTATCGAAAAATTAGATCCAAGTTCTCTTCCTGAGAGTTTTCTTAATAGTTAATTAAGGAAACTCTCAGGATGAGAAATAACGAAATAAGAACACTAAAAATATTATGCTCCCTGTTACATCTAAAAGAGGAGTATATTCTTGATTTAGCTAGCAGAGCCAATTCCTGCTATTATTCTTATGATAAAAAATCACGAAAAAAAGATGGTACAGCCAAAATACGTCATATAGATAGCCCGAATATCGAACTGAAAAACATACAAAAAAAGATTGATAGCGTCATAATCAAGCCATATGTAAACCTACTTCCAGATTATATCCATGGAGCAAGAACCGGAAAAAGTATTGTTACTAACGCAACTAACCATGCTGGACATGAAGCTATCTTATCTTTAGATATAGAAAACTGCTTTCCCAGCATAACATCCAAACGCGTTTATTATGTTTTTAGAAACACTATCCATTGCTCTGATAAGGTCGCATCGGTATTAACGACGCTCACCACTAAAGATGGTGTCCTGCCACAAGGATGTCCGACTAGCGCCAGCTTGTGCAACTTAGTTCTCGTCCAGCTGATCGAAAAATTATCTGAGATTGACGACAGTCTCGACTATAACATTTCTCATTACATAGATGACATTTTTTATTCAGGTCGTTATTGTGACCTACAGAAAATTAGGAAACCAGCGATGACTGAAATCGGAAAAAACGGATTTAGGCCGAATACCAAGAAAACGCTTCTCGTTAAAAACGGACGTCCAATGAAAGTTACCGGCATCACGGTCAATACGAAAGTTAGCGCTGGTAGAAGAAGAATCCGAAAGATCCAACGCAAAATCCTAAAAATAACCGAAAAAGATAAAGCTGAGTATAATATCGTTTTAAAAAATAGAAAAAGAAACAATAATAGTAAAATTAAAGCGTGTAGAATCGAGAAGCTCTTCGGCGAAATATCAAATGTGATTTCAATTAATAGAGAGCAGGGTTATAGACTTAAGAAAAAAATTGAAGCAAAGCTAAATGATTTAATTACATAAACCGCCCCACACGGTGCAATCTTGAAAGAAAAGATTAGCATTTTGAGTAAGAAATTCTTATAAAAGTGAGCGAACCCTGCGGGTTCTCGTTCTCAGCCAGAATAACAGATATAAAAATAAACCCCTTTGGGGTTTCTTTTTATATCTGGTGATTCCGGCGGGAGTCGAACCCGCGATTTTCTGGATGAGAACCAGACGTCCTAGACCACTAGACGACGGAACCGAAGAGCGAACTAAAAGAAAAATTTATTTTTCTTTTAGTAAGCGACGAGGTTTCGAAGGCCGAAGGCCTACGGAACCGTGTCATTATAATAGCATATTTTGATTTAATATTCAATAGCACCGTAGGTAGGGACGGCCTCGATGATGGTCTGGCCCGGCGCGAGCTTTACTTCTCTACCGGTAGAATCGTTGAATTTAATCTGATCTTTATCGGTTTGTTTGCTCCAACCACCATGAATTACGGTACCGTTCTGGAAAATGTAAGCTTCACCGGAGCCAATCGCGGTAATATCTTCATGATAATTATCGGAAGCCTTTCTTTCTTGTACTACCATCGCGACGATGACGGACGGAGTGAGATAAGACACCTTCTGGCAAACCTTTTCCGGATCTACTTTGCCATTATCGCCATCCGGGCAGGACAAAATCTCATTGATATTATTATTCTCGTAAGCACGATTGTATTTGTTCGTCTTCGCGTCGTAAGTGTAAGTGACATTGTAGGTTGGGAGAGCGCCAAAACGAATCGTGATGTTTGCCGCTTTTGGCTTAATTTCGGAAGTATTCGACACTGCCGGCTTAATAATATTAAGCTTCTCTGCTACCGTTTCATCAACGCGGGACTTGTCGGACTCGTCCGGAGTCATCCTGGTGAAGCCGTTCACCTTTGAAGTTGTGTAGCCATAGTCGGTCGCGAATTGGTTTAGCATAATTCCGGTGGTAAAGAGGTTGTTCCAGCGCCTGGTGTTGGGGTTACCGCGATACATATAAGTAACACTTTCGGTCAAATCCTTGTAGCCACCATTTTTCACGGCTGCGAGCGCATCGTCGGCGCCACCGGCGTGCACAATCGTACAATCAAACGGCGTATCCCACTGGAGATAATACAGACGAAGCGAACGAATCGGTCCAATCACGCTAGTCTTAGGCCCTTGATAAATCGCTGCAAGCCTAGTAATGCCGGCTTCGGCAATCGCCTCAAAAATCACGCCAGCTTTGTCTAGTCCGGCTTGCGGACGTGCGCCATCCGTGCCGTTTGGTGTTTGGATACAAAATGTCGGCAAAGAATTCTCGGATTTAGAACTGATTTCAAGCCCGGTTAAGTCGCTGTAAATCTTTTCACTAGTCGAAGATGAAGGGAGTGTTGGATATTCGTCCGTCGCGACTTCCGGCGCCGGAATCAAAAACGAGCCAACAGTACAAGCCACACCGCCCACCATGCCGATGATTCCTAAAGTCAAAAGAATCACCCAAGCTTTCGATGGTTTATCGGTATCAAGAACAATATCAGACTTATCTTTCGCCATTAACTTTATTTTAGCATATCTTGTTTATGCTTCAATAGTCTAAATAGAAGCGGCAGCGCGGTTTAAGCGTGCGAGCGAAGTCTCGCGACCAAGTGTTTCGAGCGTGAGATTTAGTGCCGGGCTAAACGGTGCAAACGACAAAGCAATGCGAATTAGAGAGAAGAGTTCGGCTGGTTTCTTACCGGTCTTTTCGAGAAGACTATTTAATACATCCTGGAGCTTATCAGCGTTCCAATCTTCTACAGCCGTGAGCTCGCGAATCGAAGTCTTCAGCAAATCTTCAAGCTCCGCTTCGGACATTTTCTTTAAAAACTTGTTCTCGACAATCATTTTCACATCCACTTCCGGATCTTCAAAGAAATAAGTCGTCATAGTCTTTAAATCGGACAAAACTTTAAGACGGTCATAAATAATCGAAAGCACCTTTACGCGGTATTCTTCTGAGAAATCGGCGGCTTTTTCCGGCCAGAAATTAACCGTGCGGTCATACAGTGCTCTCGCGCCCTGTTCATCAAAGATTCTACGAATCCATTGTCCGTTCATCCATAAGAGTTTCGTTTCATCATAGCGCGCGCCGGAATTCTGAATTCTATCAAGTGAGAAGCTTTTAATCAGCTCATCCTTCGTGTAGATTTCCTGTTCCGTACCATCATTCCAACCAAGGCAGGCGAGATAGTTCAGCATCGCTTCCGGAAGCACGCCATCATCGCGGTATTCGGTTGCAGACTTCGCGCCATCACGTTTACCGAGCTTTTTGTTGCCGGTCGGGGCGAGAATGTGCGGGAGCGATACGAGCACTGGGCGTTCCAAACCAAAGGCTTCATAAAGTGCCAAATAATTTGGCGTGCTAGAAAGGTATTCTACACCACGCATCACGTGCGTTACGCCCATTTCGGCATCGTCTACGATGTGAGCGAAGTTGTAAGTCGGGTAACCATCTTTTTTAATCAAAATAATGTCGTCTAGAACTTCCGGACCGGTGTGCATGTCGCCCATCACGGCGTCCGTCCAAGAGTATTCCTTTGGCTCGGATTTAAAACGAATCGGCATGCCCGGCTCCCATTTTGGTGGGTTTTCCGGACGGAAATTGCGGTATAGAAACGGAATCTTTTTCTCGTTGCATTCTTTGCGATATTCATCAATCTTTTCAGCCGGAGTCGGATCGGCATAAGCACGTCCAGAATCAAGCAATTTCTGCACCCACTTCATGTAAATATCTAGGCGTTCACTCTGAAAATATGGTTCACTCGGTCCACCAACAATCGGGCCTTCATCCCATTCAAGACCAAGCCATTTCAAAGTGTCTTCGATGAGCTCGGTTGCGCCCTCAACATAACGTTCCCTATCGGTATCTTCGATTCTTAGAATCATCTTGCCGCCAGTCTGGCGAGCCACGAGATAAGGGTAAATCGCAGAGCGGACGTTACCAATATGAATATAACCAGTTGGACTGGGTGCAAAACGAGTAATAGCTTTTTCCATGAGCTATATTATATCACTTTATCAGTGAGACAGCAATCGACTTAATCTGTTTTTTGGTCAAAGAATTCACCGGAGCTTTGATCTTAAAGACAATTCCACCATTCACCCAAGCGGCATCGCTAGCGCTAATATAAATCGTGAGCCCCTGCTCTTTCACAGTCGTATAATCTTCACCATATTCGTAGCGAACGTAGTTCTTAAGCAGTGCATTAGAATCCCAAGAAGATGCTTCTTCTGTAATCGTAAAGCCTCCGGCCTCCTCGTCTACATCATTCCTGTAGAACATCGTGACTTTGCCTTCTTCGGAATTAACTTTGTAGAATTTATATTCGCGTGGGATAAATTTCGGCCAAACTGAATCAATACCATTCCCCATTGCTACTACCTGTAAAGAAACATTTGGAGTAGTATGATCAACAAACCAAACAATTGCGAATACGCAGACGGACGCACAAAGCATTGCGAGCACTACACGCTTAAAGCCAAAATGAATTCTGTTTTGCTTTCTTTCTTCCTTATTAGTTCTAGA
Source organism: uncultured Candidatus Saccharibacteria bacterium (assembly GCA_947165465.1). Taxonomy (GTDB): domain Bacteria; phylum Patescibacteriota; class Saccharimonadia; order Saccharimonadales; family Saccharimonadaceae; genus Nanosyncoccus. Next base: position 59,564 of record CAMVAM010000001.1, read on the forward strand.
TGCGGATTCAAGCGCCTTTTCAATGGCGGTTTCTTTCATTTGTTTTGCAGTCTCTTTCTCCACCACAGGTTGTTCTTTACTGGCAGCTCTTTGTTGCATTCTGGCAGTCGTCACTTGCATCAGTCTCTGCTGCCTGCTTTGCTGCATCTGTTGAGCTTGCATCATTTGCTGTTGTTGCATTTGCTGCTGCTGTTGCATCTGTTGTTGTTGCATCATCTGCTGTTGCATCTGTTGCTGGCTCATTCGTTGACTTGCGGTGCGGGATTGCATCATTTGCTGCTGCATCTGCTGAGCTTGCTGAGAATATTGCGGTCTGCTAGACTGTTGTGACTGCATCTGTTGCATCTGTTGCTGACTTGTTTGGGATTGCGTAGAAGATTGTTGCACGCGTGCCTGACCAAGAGGACGCTTAATAACCATTTCAGTATTCCTGGAGATAATTGAACTGTCTCTCATCGGACGAGCAACTCTTTTTCGATCAATTGTAGTAGAAGCCCTAGGACGCCTAGAGGCAGATGCTGCAGTTGATTGTTTGTTTGAGTTGGTCATATTACCTCGCTTAAGTTTTTCTAAAATAATCATACATAAACTTTATGCAAAATGCAAGAGCTAAAACGAAATTTTGTTTATGGTATAATATATACATGGATTACGAAAAGCGCGCCAAGCGTCAGAGCCTTCGCATCATTGTTTCTGAATTCATCATGGTACTAGCCGTCGTTAGTATGGTGATTGTTTTGGCTCTCGTAGTTTCCGGTTATTGGATTAATGGCGATCTTAAAGTTGAGCGTCAAGGCATGCTCCAGATTAATTCCATCCCGACCGGCCTTAATATCACAATCGACGACGAATTACTACGTTTTCAACGCACTAATTCTAGCAAAATCTTAAGTAGTGGCGAGCACAAAGTCCTTCTTTCAAAAGAAGGTTACGATACTTGGACTAAAACTGTGACTATTCGCGAAGGTTTGCTCTACCGTCTGAATTACCCATATCTCTTCCCGCAAGAACGTGAAAAAGAAGACGTCTATGACGCCACCGGCACGACCTTTGCTACCGTTTCGCCAAGCCGAAACTGGATTCTTCTCACTAATAAAACTACCAACTGGGTTCTCATTAATCTAGATAGTAACAATATTAAACCGACTGCAGTTGATATTTCCAAAGTCTTTTCAAGCGTCAGTCTTGCCACCGGCGCCACTTCCGGGCTCTTTACCGGCGAAATCCTCGCCACCGAATGGGACAATGCGAACGAACACATCCTCTTTAAGGTCCAAAACGGCGCCAATATCGAATGGGTACTTCTAAACGTTAAAAATGTTTTAAGAAGCATTAACCTCACACGCGAATTCGCCTCGAACTTCGAAGACGTCCGCATTCTTGGTAGCTCCGCTTCGAGTCTCCTCGCAATGCGCAGTGGCAACCTTCACAAAATCGACGTCGAATCCCGCCAAATCTCCGCAATCTTAGCTAGTGGCGTCATCCACTACGACTATTACGACAATGAAATTGTTTATTCCACTAAAGAAGAGATTAATCTCCTAAAGATTGGTGATGACAAACCAACGGCCCTAAAAGAATTAGAAGCTCCGGCTACCATTCTACTTAGTAAATTTTATGAAGATAAATACATCACTGTAATTCGTGACCTCGAAATTATTGTTTATAAAAAAGACGACCTTACAGAAGTTGCTCGCGCCGACCTTAGCTTCAGCCCAACCTACACCAAAGTCGGGCACGATGGCGACTTCATCTTCCTTCGCGACGGAAGCAAAATCGCCACTTTCGACATGGAAGCTCTCGCCCTTAAAGAATGGTCACCGGAATCCGAAAAGTTCGGCTGGCTCACTAGCTACATGCTCTATACAGTTAAGAATAATGAGCTTATCGTCTATGATTACGATGGCTTAAATCGCCGCTCAATTTCTACTAACGTTTCCGATCATTTTCCGGTCACTATCACCAATAATCGCTGGATGTATTATTTCAGCGATGACGAATTAGTCCGTGAATGGCTAGTTAATCGTTAATTAATTATTGTCCGGTAAACCAGTTCCAGAGTCCTTCAAAGAAGGATGGTTCGTTGGATGGTAATGCGGTTTCGTCGTCAATCACTGGGATATCTTCGGATGATTCATGTTCTGCACCATCATAGCTTGGTGAGATTTGTTCACCGGTCACGAGCAAACGATATCTAGACGTCCCAAGCGGAGTACAAGTGACCAAAGTGATTAATGGTTTGGTAGTTTGGACCACAAGTGCCGCTACGTTAGTTGGCTCCACCACTTCCTTTTTCACTACGCGGTAAGTATAGCGCACAGAATTATAGTTTACATAAATCAAATCGCCATCCTCAAGCCGCTCCAATCCGGAGAAGATGTATTTGTACGGGTTCGAGCTATAGACATCGCCTGCCGAATGCCCGGTTAGAATAAAGTTTCCGATTTCGCCTGGGTAGGCACTAGCACCGGCGATACGGTAATGCGCCACACCATTATTCATAGCGCTCATAATGCCAGAAAGCGGCACATTATAGCGGACCGGCACGTCTACATTTAATTTCGGGATGATTAATCTCGGATCTGCCGACACAGTTTGCGTGATGGTCGGGTCAAGCGCCTCGATTTCAGACGCCGGCACATTTCCTGGCGACATGTAAGCCATAATCGGCGCAAAAATCAGACGATTGTATTGTAAGAACAAAATCACGAGAGCCACTGCAAGCCCGGCAAATAACGGGATAAAACGACGCATTCTGCGCGATTTCTTAGCATTCTCGGTCGCTTTCTTGCGAATCTTAATCCTAAGGCTGCTGTCCTTTTCATTTGCCTTAGATTTTGACAAAATTTCTTCTTCCTCGGCCTGTTCACGCGCCTCGCGAAGCTTTTCCTTCGCGATGTAATCGCGCGCCGCATTGGAATAATACTGGCTGTAATATTTCTGGTAATAATCCTGCCATGCCGAATGATACTTCTTCCAAGATTCGGAATTAATCTTTTGCGGGACTGGTTGATCCTTTAAGTGTTGACCTGGCTGAGCTTTCGCGGCATTGGCTTCTTCGGCCTTTTTTTGAGCCTGCGCAGTATAAGCCGCCAAAACTTTCTTTCTGGCGAGTTGCGCGGCTGCTTGCCTGCTGAGGTCACTCGAAGACTGCCCACCGGTATCTGGATTCATAATGAAATTATAGCATAATAAGCTAAAATGTGTTAAAATAATCTTTAAGGGCGAGTGGCGGAACTGGTAGACGCGCTAGACTCAAAATCTGGTTCCAGCAATGGAGTAAGGGTTCGATTCCCTTCCCGCCCACCAGAGAAAAAAGAAGACTCTTTAGAGTCTTATTTTTTCGCTCGATAGAACGGGAGGAATTGAACCCGTAGGGTTCGCCCGCCGAAGGCGGATAGCGAGCTTTAGCGAGCGTCTTCCCTTCCCGCCCACCAGCAAAAAAGAAGACTCTTTAGAGTCTTATTTTTATTTTTAGACTACAAACTCGTTAAACCCAGCCTTCACCAGCCTTTTATAAGCATCCCACACGTCATCCGGAATATCTACCGGCACCTGGAAGCCTGCCTCGGCATAAGTCTTCATCCTCTGCATGTCACCCACCATCACATTAATCTCGCGTTCAAGATCATCTTTTGGTACATATTCGTCTAGTGGTATCTTTTTTACCGCCACGCGCCACTCTACTTCTGGCCATTGTTTCCTGGCAGTTGCAAGTGCCCGCTTCGCCATGTATGGTTTACAAACGATAATACCGGAATCTACTTTGATATCCTTCTTTTCTAATAATTCCCTGGTTTTAGTGATATTCTCGCCAGTATTCGTGGCGCTACTTTCAATTAAAATCTTTTCTTTTGGCACGCCGAGTTCAATACATTTCTTCGCAAAAACTTTTCCTTCTTCTTCTTGCCAAATCTCACGCGTGATTTTGCCAAAGCCACCACTACAAACCACAATCGGTGCCATCTTTTCGGCAAATAATTCAGAAGCAAGGACCGGCACCATCAAGTCATGGCTACCAAGTACCAGCAAAAAGTCTGCTTTGTTTTCCGGCTGAATGTGCCCGGAAAGATAGTCATAAATGATTCTAGCATCGGCCAAGTTTCTCTCGTTCATAAACTAATTATACCAAGATGTGGTATGATAAAACTATGAAAATTGCCATTTTTTCTGACTGCTATTTAGATCTTACCGGCGGCATTGTGTCGGTCATCAACATTGAAAAAGCCGAACTAGAAAAACGTGGCCACGAGGTTAAAGTTTTTTCTAGCGCCTACCCACACTCCGAAAAAGAAATTAAAGAATTAGCAGGCAAAAACATCTTCCCGGTCCCAAGTTGCAAAGTCTTTGGTCGTGGTGCTACGCCAATTGCTCGTCGCCCAAAAATCGTTGAAAAATGGCTACTAAAAAATCATCCAGAATTAAAAGATTTTGATATTTTCTATGTGCATTATGAAGCAGGCTGCTCGATTGCCGGGCTTCGCCTTGCGAAAAAGCTTCACATTCCGGCCGTTCAAGTAATGCATGGCCGCGAAGATATGGGTGAAGAGAATTTGATTCCCAAAGGTTTTCGTACATTTGTAGCAAAAAATCTCAATCGTTTTCATTCCTGGTATCTGCCACATAATAGAACCGTCGCTCGCGACAATTATTTAGCTACCACTACCGCGAAATCCAAAATGTGGACCATGATGGTAAACCACGCGGACTATGCCGATTTAATTATCACTCCGTCCGAACATTTCAAAGAAAAACTCATCTACTATGGTGTAAAGAAAAAGATTGTTGCACTGCACCACGGGCTCGCTTCCGAAAAAGTCACAGTAGATGTAAAGCCAAAAGAATTAAAGTTTGGCGAGACTTTGAACATCATTTGGCATTCCCGCATTTCCGGCGAAAAACGCCCAATGGAATTCTTAAAAGCTTTAGACATTTTGCAAACCAAATATGGTCACAAGAATTACAAACTCGACGCTTACGGTCCCGGTCCGGATTTAGAACGCGCAAAAAAGTATGCGAAGAACCATTATCTCCATGTTACTTTCCATGGCCCGAAACCATTTGATGAAATCTGGCAGACCATGCAAAAAGCTCATCTCGACGTCTTAGTTTCCTACAATTACGACACCTTTGGCATGACTTTAATTGAAGCCGAAGCAGCTGGTATTCCGTCCTTCTTCGTCGATAAAGACATGGAAGAAATTTTACCGGACGGAAGCTACGTCCTCGCGAGTGGCCCTTCGCCGGAAGCCATGGCGAGTGCTTTGAATGAGTTATTAGAACATCCGGAGCGTATCACGAAAATGAGTGAAATACTATTAAAAGATCGTAAACGTCTAGACATTAAAAATAAAATCGATGAATTAGAAAAAATCTTTAAGGAGCTCAAAAAATGAAAAAATATCTCGCCGACATTCTCACTTTCACCAGAATTATTCTTGCAATTATTCTAATTGCAATTGCCGTCATTCCGAACGAATCGAAAGACTTAAATTGCATCGCCTTTTCATTATTTGTCCTCGGCGAACTTACGGACGCTTTTGACGGTACCTGCGCTACCAAATGGCCGTTTCCAAAAGGCAAAGCTCCGAAATATCGTAAATATGCCGCCGTCTATGATATCGTGGCAGACATCTTGCTTGCCGGCGGTCTTGCTCTCTTCTTCCTCAACAAAATCAATCTCACGCTCGGTCTCACCGTTGGTATCGTTTATTCCGTCATTGCCATAGCACTCGATTTTATTATCTATGGCAAGTTCTTAGGGCACCCAGACACTGCGACTAAGAATTCTTTGGTACACAAAAACTTCGATCTTGCGAAAACTATCGTCCTAACTCGCCGTAATATTTATCTCGCACTAATTTTCGCTGCTACCACTGTCACACTTTATGATTCCAGCTGGCCACTTGAAGTAAAAATCACCATCACAGTGATTGCCGTGGCAATTTGTATTGCGCTCTGGATTTTCCTCGCGCAACGCCGTCATAATATCTCCCGCGATGCCGTGGATATCGAAAAGAAGCTTTCCAAAAAAACTAAATCAACTAAATAACGCTGCTGTCGTTGCGTTTAAAACATTATCCGGATTAAATATATTCATCACAGCAATTTTTGCAGCAAGTTCGCCATTCCAAAAAGTGATTGGTGTGTAGCCGGTTTTTTCGAGTGGTAAAACGTGCAAGTTTCCAGCATGTGCAACCAAAACTTGCTCTCCGTGGAGCGTTACAATTGTTACCAGGTAACTAAGTGTAAACTTGTGCAAAATCTCTGATACTTGCATCAAAGATTGCGTTAGAAGCAGCACTTTTGGATAGTAAACTGCGCGGAGCAACTTTTGTAGTTGCGGCACAGAACTAAACATTATTAAGTTCTCGTTCATTAATGATTTTTCTGGCTTAAAACCGGCCAGTAAATCCACACCATCCCGCGCAATTACGATTTTTCCTTTGGAATCACAGACTTCGCAAATCGCCTTTTCGGTAATCGAATTTTTTGAGAATTCACCGATTAATAAATTATAATCCGCGGCCGTAATTAGTTCTTTGAAACTATCCGTATCATCAAATGAGCCGGAATCCGTAGACGGCATATATATTATATTAGGTAGCGGCGGGAGTTTTCCTTTTAAAGCGTCCGGCAAGACTACTTTTACGTCTACTTTATATTTTTCAGCGATGAATCCGGAAACTTTTTCACTGGTGCGAAAGTTTTGCGAATTGCCACCGATTATATTAATCGTTTCTTTTCTTTGTTCGCCGAGATTCCAATACAAATCCTCGAACGGATTTTCAGTGTATTTATACATGTAATCCATTAGAACTCCAATTCAATACTAATCGGGCAGTGATCCGAGCCGAGATAATCCTCGTGAATCTCCGCCACCTTTAGATTATTTTTTAATGCGTTTGAAATAAAGAAATAATCAATGCGCCAACCCACATTATTCTCGCGCGCGTGGCCCCAATGACTCCACCATGTATAACGTACTTCGTCCGGATGAAGTGTTCTAAATGTATCGATAAATCCGGCATTAATTAAATTCGTAATTCCCTGTCTTTCTTCATTAGTAAAGCCGGCCGAATGATGATTGGTATTCGGACGTGCAATATCGATTTCTTCATGTGCAGCATTAAAATCACCACAAGTTACCACCGGTTTAGTTTTTTCGAGTTCCTTTAAGTAATTTAGGAATTCCGGATCCCACTTTTTCTCGCGAAGCCCAAGTCTTTCGAGCTGATTTTTGGAATTTGGTGTGTAAACGTTCAAGAGATAAAAGTTTTCAAATTCCGCGGTTAAAACTCTTCCTTCCGTCAAAGGATTCCCGAATTCATCCGTCATATTTATTTCGGTCGGCAAAAAATTTTTGACGGACAAAGGTTTTGCTTTCGTAAAAATCGCAGTGCCAGAATAACCGGCGCGCTCAGCGGAATTCCATAATTCTTCATATTCCGGGAAATCGATTTCGGCCTGTCCTTGCTTCGCTTTAGTTTCTTGTAAACAAATAATGTCTGGGTTCTCACATTTAATCACGTTTTGGAGCGCACCTTTATTTAGTACTGCTCTTAGACCATTTACATTCCAAGAATAGATTCTCATGCGTATTTACCTCGCTCAAAATCACGTTTTTTAATTGTTTCACGTTTATCGTATTTCTTCTTACCTTTACCAACGGCAATCACGAGTTTGATATGACGGTCGCCACCAAGTAGTTTTACCGGCACAATAGTGGAGCCAGCCACTTTCTCGCGCTCTAAACTTGCAATTTGTTTTCTAGTGGCAAGTAGCTTAATATTCCTTGCTGTATCGGCGCCAAGTGTGAGATTATTTAGCCATAGCTCATCATTTCTAATCGTGACAAAAGAACCTTTTAATTGCACATGATGGTCGCGAATCAAACGAACTTCCGGGCCAGACAAAACCATCCCAGCAACAAGTTCATCGCCGAGTTGATAATCATAATGCGCTCTGCGGTTCACCGTCACTAAATCTGGTGTCTTTTTCTTTCCCATATATAATATATATTATATACTATTTTACCTTGACTTTGTCTTCGCCAATGAGTTCTTTTAGTTCTTTTAAGAGTTCTTCGTCAATATCGACTCTAAATGGCATTTTGAGCGGGCGCTTAGTCTCGCCTTCTTTCATGACGAGTACCACGTCCTGCATACCAAGATGGATATCTGCGAGCCTTCTAATTCCCGATAAGATTTCAGTGTTCTCCGGATCTTCAATTAAAATATACAGACGTTCTTTTAGTGGATCTTTTGGCGGTGTCGTAATTACGCGCGGTTGTTCGACCGGCTTATTATTATTTTGTCCATAAACTCTCTCGGCTGATGATTTGCCATAGCGTTTTTTACCACCGGCGGCTGCTACTGGCGCGGCTAATTTTGTTCCGGTTGGCTGGTATGATTCGAGCATTTCATCAGTCACGAGTTCTACGCTGTCAGCTGTGACTTTTGCATCGGAAGTAAGGTTGCCATCCTTGTCGGTCGCATTAATCTTGCCCTGCACACGTACTACATTATCTACTACGAGCTTAGCGCCGCATTCCTGGAATACACTTGGAAATACGATGAATTCGGTCTCGCCCGATTTGTTTTCCATTTTGATAAACGCCATCTTGTCACCTTTTTTCGTGAGGATGGTGCGTACGTTTGTAATAATGCCACCAATCGTAACGACTTTATTGTTATTCTCCGGCGTAATCAAACTATATGGATGCGTTTGTTCATCAAAAAAGGTATCGTATTTATCAAGCGGGTGCGCGGAGAGATAAAGGCCCATGAGATCCCGTTCCCAAAGTAGTTGCTCTTTGTCGCTAAATTGAGTTGGAGAAGGTTTAATCTCCACTTCCGGCACGGCTCCTACTTCGCCCATCATCGCAAATAAATCGGTTTGTCCGGAGCCAACATCTTTTTGCGTCTTGGCACCATAAGCCTGAATCGCCTCAAGGTTAAATAGTAAATCTGAACGCGAAGCGAACCTGTCAAATGCGCCGGTCTTAATCGCCGCTTCCCAGGATTTCTTGTTGAACTTAGTCGAATCCACGCGCTTGGCAAAATCACACACCGACTTAAACGGACCATTTTTATCGCGTTCCGGAATCACGATGTCTTCAACCAACGCTTTACCCATACTTTTAATACCGGAAAGTCCGAAGCGAATAGTCTTTTCACCGCCTACGATACCAAAGTCACCATAGGATTGGTTAATGTCTGGCCCTAAGACCTTTAGTCCCATGCGTTTACATTCCGCAATTTCAATCGCGAGACGATCCGTCCAACGCATATCTGAAGTCATGAGAGCCGCCATAAAGGCATCCGGGTAATGGGCCTTTAAATAGGCCGTCCAATAAGCAATCAAAGCGTAACATGCAGCGTGAGACTTGTTAAAGCAGTAGTTTGCGAAGTCGAGGAGCTGACTCCAGAATTTCTCGGCAATTTCTTCGGTCGCACCACCAATTTCTACGGCGCCTTTAATAAATTCCGGCTTCACTTTATTCATGAGGTCAACTTTTTTCTTACCCACGGCCTTACGGAGTGTATCTGCTTGGCCACCGGTAAAACCACACCATTCCTTAGAAATCTGCATGAACTGTTCCTGGTAAATCAAAATACCATAGGTGTTCTTGAGTGAGTTTTCGAGCCCTGGGTGAAGGTAAGTAATTTCCTCTTCGCCGTGTTTTCTCCTAATAAATGAATCGATAAACTGCATCGGACCTGGGCGATAGAGCGCCACCATAGCGATGATATCTTCAAAAGTAGAGGCCTTCAGGTCTTTTAGATAACGCTTCATGCCGGCCGATTCTAGCTGGAATACGCCAGTCGTCTCAGCACGTTGCAAGAGATCATAAGTCTTTTTATCATCAAGTGGAAGTGCCGAAAGGTTGATATCGTCATGATAGACTTTTCGAATCATGCGAAGTGCATTATTAATCACAGACAAGTTTGAAAGTCCGAGAAAGTCCATTTTAAGAAGCCCTAGCTCCTCGACTTGCCCCATCGGGAATTGGGCAGCGATTGGGCCTTTAGCCGATACTTCGAGTGGTAAGAATTTCACCAAATCATCCGGTGCAATAATCACACCACAAGCATGCACACCGTGGTTTCTAATCGTACCTTCAAGGCGTGAGGCGAAATCAATTACTTCCTTTGCGGTTGGGTTGGTCTCGTATTCATGTTTTAAGTCCGGCACGTCTTTAATCGCGTCAGCGAGCTTCACGTGATGTCCCATCACCGGGTCCGGTACCATTTTTGCAATGCGGTCAGCCTCGGCATATGGCACTTCAAGTACGCGCGCCACATCACGTACGGCGTTTTTTGCCATCATTTTACCGAACGTGGCAATGTTCGATACTCTACCTTCACCATATTTCTGGGTACAATATTCAATCACTTCGTCACGTCTGGTATCCTGAATATCGGTATCGATATCTGGCATTGAAATACGGTCTGGGTTCAAAAATCTTTCGAAAAGTAGATCGTACTTTAATGGATCGAGCTCCGTGATACGTAGTGCGTAGGCCAGAATCGCGCCAGCCGCCGAGCCACGGCCTGGGCCGTAAACGATGCGTTGCCCTTTGCCCCAGTTAATGAAGTCTTGCACGATTAAGAAATAACCGTTGTAACCCATTTTATCGACTACCGAAAGCTCATAATCGATGCGTGGCAAAATTTTATGCAGTTCGTCGCGTCCTTTATCGACTTCTTCGAGAATTTCGCGACATTTTTTAACTTCTAATTTTTCGGTATCTTCAAGTTTGTATCCACCGTAGCGGTAAACCAAACCGCGGAATACCAGTTTATCAAGATAAGTCTTTTCATCTTCGCCTTTTGGCACCGGGAATTTCGGAATCAAGATACGGCCCAGTTGCAAGTCTACATTGCAACGGTCAGCAATTTTCTTAGTATTTAACACCGCTTCCGGACAAGTATCCTTCCAGTGGTCGATAATTTCCTGCGCTGGGATTACATGAAGGTCGTAATCTTTCAGCGTCATACGGTTGGTGTCGGAAAGATTTGCGGCAGTACCAATACAAAGCAGCACCTCGTGCGCGTCCTGGTCTTCTTTTTTCAAATAGTGAGCATCGCAAGTTACAACTAGAGGAATCCCAAGTTCCTTCGCGTGGGCCATGTGCCAATCGTTCACGCGCTTTTGCTCTTCGGAATGCGTGCTGGATTTTGGGTGGCCGTGGTCCTGCATCTCTAGATAAAAACGGTCGCCATACACACCCTTGTACCATTTTATTAGTTCAAGCGCTCGCTCATCGTCCCCAGCTCGAATCGCTTCTGAAATTTCGGAGCCCATACAACCGGACAAACAAATCACGCCTTCACTATATTTCTCGAGCTCATCATGGTCGGTACGTGGTTTGTAATACTTACCATATTCCTCGGCATTACTCATGATGCGACAAAGGTTTTCAAAACCCTTGTTGTTCATCGCAATCAAAGTGATGTGAAACCTCTGCTTGTCGTGCGCCGGGTCGCGGTCTGTCATTTTGCGAGCTGCAACGTATGATTCTAGGCCTAGCAGTGGTTTAATCCCGGCATCGTTACAGCATTTATACAGCTCAACAAGACCGCTCATGGTACCATGATCGGTCACAGCTACTGCCTCCATCCCATCTTCTTTAACAAAGTTTACTAGTTCAGGTATCTTAGTTAAACCATCCAGTAGTGAATAATGGGTATGGTTGTGCAGATGCACGAAGTCGCTAGGTTTCAGCTCCATGCCGAACTAGGCTTTCTTTTTCTTCTCTGCTTTTTTGTCAGTTTTTTCGGTTTCTTCAGTAACTTCTGGTTCTTTTTCTGCACAGTCGCAGTCAGGACCACATGCGCATTCTCCGTCTGGAGCGCATTCTTTTTCAGCTTCTTTTACTTTGTCATGAATGAATTTACCGGCTACAGCGCCAGCAATTGCACCAAGTGCAGCACCTAGGAAAAACTTTCCTGCACCGTGACTACTTTTTTCCGTCTTTTCCTTCGCCATCTTCTTTCTTCTCCTTCTTCGGCTCATCTTTTAACTTTTGATTAATGTACTTGTCCACCAGCTTTTCCATAGCGCCGCCAATCGAAGTCATACCTTTTACATTTGATACGACGCCGTTCGCATTGTCGGCAATATCTTGGCCTTTTGCGACCATCTTTTTGGCTTCGTCAACTAGACCGAAGACCTTTAGCATTAAAATGATTCCTACGATGAGGAAAACAAATAGAGTAACACTTAGTATTACTACAATTATCCACTCCGCTATATTCATATTCTCTCCTTTTCTAAATTATAGCACATTAGTTCTCGGCGACGAATTTTCGGACTGCATCACCATAGTCTGTATATTTGAGTGAGTATTCAAGATGTGCTAGGAAATAATTCTTTGGATCACCGGTAGTAATCCATTTACCTTTGCTTCTTGCGACCACTACGTCACCGACTTCAGCGAGCTTGGTGATTGCGTCTACCGTCCAAAGTTCACCATCAAGACCGGTATTGGTTGGTATGAGATAGTTGAATACTTCTGGAGTAAGTAAATAACGTCCATAGCTGGTGAGATTGCTTGGTGACAAATCTGGAGTTTTTGGTTTTTCAACGATGTGGGACAAAGTTCCGTTTTCTTTCAAGGCAATCATGCCGTATTTGTTCCAAACTTCTTCCGGCATTTCTTGAGCGGCAATTACGGCTTTGGCGTTTTTGTTTTGCTCGTAAGTTTCGATTAAAGTTTTTACATCACCTTCGCCAAAAATTAAATCGTCTGAATACAAAACCACGAAGGCTTCTTCATTTTCAACGAACTGTTTCGCGGAAAGAATCGGTGAACCGTTTCCGTATGGCAAGCTAGCATCTTGTTCAATTACGGTAATCTTTGGAAGCTGTAAGACCTTTTCGACTGGTTCGAAGCGTTCCATTTTGCCCTGTTTTTCTAGAAGTGCTTTCACATTTTCGGACTGATTGTGGAAATAATCATCATAAATCTGGCGTCCCATGGTATTTGGCGTAGCTACGATTACGATTTCTTCGATTCCGGCCTCAGCACATTCTTCGACACAGAGTTGCATTACAGGCTTAGCGCCCATTGGTATCATTGCTTTTGGAATTGTTTTAGTTATAGGTAGATACCGGCTCGCAAAGCCAGCATCAGTAATAATTGCCTTTTTGACAGACATCTGTCCTCCTTAAGACTTAATTATAACACAAAATGCTATTATTTGCTCTTCTTGGCAGACTTAGAAGTCTTCTTGGTGGCAACTTTTTTAGCTACTTTTTTGACGGATTTTTTGGCTACGGTAGCGCGAGCTTCTTTTCTTGCGACCTTGTCTTCAATGTTTTGTGCGCGGTTGTGTGCACCATAGATGAGGCTAGAAATGCCAACGATGAGCATGTAAGCGCCGAAGAAGCGAATAAAGGTGCTGGTTTCAAAATCACCAGCGTTCAAGATGACAAAGCCCATCACAGCACCAAGTATACCGGCGAGGGCGCGGATGAAGCGGTCGGTCGGATCGACGGTTGAAAGGAAGCTGTGAAGAATGTCGATAACGCCAGAAGCAAAGGTGTAAGCTGCCACGATAATGAGACAAGCCACCAAATTGTCGCGGGCAAAGAAGAGCAGTGCGAGTGCTGCAACTACGTCGACTAAAGCATCAATTACGGAATTCACCCAGCCGTGCTTTTTGGTTGAACTATAAAGAGCACCAACCGAATCGATAATGCCCATCGCGAGTAAGAAAACGCTGATAATTGCAATCACGGATTCCCAGTTGTCTAGTCCACTAAACAACGCGAAGAACCCAAAAATGCCAGCTAGACCACCACGCACGATGAAGACCAGCCAGTGCTTATCGATAAATCTTCGGTTAATATGTGCCATAAAAAATCCTTTATTACTTATGCTTATTATAGCATAAAGGCACCAAAAATAATACTAAATTAACAGATAATTTTAGACGTGACGAATGCGTTTTCTAGTGGACTCAACGAGTTTCGTGAGTTGGTATTTGGCAGGTTTTAGAACCAGGTCGTGCGCCGGGGTATATTTCAATTCTTCACAACCAAATGAACGTTTAAACTCCGAAACACCGTAAAAACGATGCGACTTTTCTTCTAGTCCCACAATTCCCCAAAGATTGTAGCGGATGATGCCACGTTTTCTGGCTTCGCGCATTGCTTCCATATGAAGAAGTGGCGCCGCGGAATATTTTGTGCCGAGATCGGACGATACACCATAATGATAGCTGGCTTCCGGCCCGTAGAAAATCATGAAATTTTGAGCCAGAATCTCGCCGTCCTTCTTTGCGGTATACATAATTACTTCGTCGTTTTGAGCGAACGCTTCAAATTGCTTTGTGAGAAAGCTTTCCGAAAATGCCACAAAACCCTGACGTTTCGCGTGTTTCACTTCTAGTTCATAAAAAGTCTTCACGATCTTTGGATCAGTTGAAGTTTCCACTGTGATCTCGGCCTTCTTGGCTTTACGTAATTTCCTTCTAAATCCTTGCGAAGCACCGGCCAAAATCTCTTCCTCGCTCTTTCTCAAATCCAGCACGCCGGCATATTCTACCGAGAGATACATTGGCGCTTTTTTAAGCCCCAACTCTTTCATTAATTTCAAAGATTTATCGGAAAGCGGGAGTTGCGGGCGTACACGCACAAAGGCACACGAGGCTTTCTGCCCCATCATCTTAATATCATCAAATACAATTTTTACGAGCGACTTGTCTTTAAAATCCATAATCGGACCACCGGCAATCGCCATGTAGGTGCCACGCTTGGCAGTTTCCACGACACCGGCATAGGCTGCCACGATTTTGTCGTCTTCTTTAAACAAACGGCGCGTAATTTTTTTCCCTCTCGACTCATGGAATTCATAAAAATCCCAGGACTGCAGGAAATTTGCTTCCTCATGTGATTTTATGAATCCGTCCCATTCTTCTCTATTTGCAGCGTCATCAGCTACGATATTTCTCATAAATGCCTCTTTTTCTTTCGAATTGCTTCTACTACATAATCTTTTAAGTATCCCACTTTTGATAGGACCAAGTCGTGCGCCGGCACGTACTCAATCACTTCACCACCAAAGCCGGTCTTAAAGGTCGTGACGCCGGCGTAGCGGTGATTTGGCTGGTTTGGCGGTGCGATTCCCCATAGGTTGAATCTTTCATATCCCTCCGCCTTTAAATCTCTCATCGCCTGCCAGAGCAAAGCATAGGCGCCCGGGAGTTTGCGGTTTAAATCGGTTGAGGCAGCTTCGTAGTAGTCGCCTTCCTTACCGCCTTTTATCACCATGCCGTAGGCAATCGGCTTTTTGTCTTCGGTTTTTGCGACGTAAATCACGATATTGCCCTTAAAGGCCTCTTTTTCGGCGAGCAAGGTCTTTAGATTTGGTGGCACAAAACCCTGGCGTTTCGCCGTTGCGACCTGAATTTTGTGAAATTCTTTAAAAATTTCCTCGGAATCGCTTTTTTCTACAGTAATTCCGAATCTCTCGGCTCTTCTTACTTCATAACGAGTCTGCCTGCGCATGTCTGCAAGCAGTTCGTCCTCAGATTTTTTCAAATCTAGCATCACGGTATGCTCAGCCGCAAGGTGCATTGGTGATTTCTTTAGCCCGAGGTCAGAAAGAAGTTTCAAATTCTTTTCGGAATTCTCAAGTTGTGGGCGGATACGCACAAACACGCATTTTTCGGCCTTCCCCACCTTTTTAATCTCATCAAATACCGCATTTACGGATTTTTTAGACGACCAATCTGTAAGTGGTCCGCACGGAATTTCGAGATAGCGACCACGCTTCGCATTTCTCACAATCATGAGGGCGTGTCCCACACCACCAAAGTCCGAAGTGATCACTTTATCGCCAAGGAGCTCATTCATTTTGCCGTATCCCGGTGACTGCAAGAAATTTGCTTCCGGGTATTTCTTTACTACTTCGTCGAAGTTCATAGATACTCCTTTACGATTTTACGCGCGGCTTCTAGCTCGGCTTTTTTGTAATGGGTTGGGAAATTGATAATCGTCTCGGCCACCACCACAGCATTCGGGCAATCTGCCTCTGGGAAATGGACCTTGCTATAATATCTTGCCGGTGAAATCGGCTTTTCGTACCAGAACCCGTCGAAATAATACCCGGCTTTCTTTAGTTTCTTTAGAACCTCGTCCCGGCTTCTCACCAAATAAAACTCACGTAGCGGTGGCTCGTTCTTTAATTCTTTCAGCTGTTCGAGTGCTAGCTTAGCCTCAAACTTAGCTGGCCTGACAATCAAATCGAGTCTATTATCGGCCGATTTTTCTACCATCTTTAGCTTCAAAAACAGTTTCATCACGACGCCACCAAGGTGTACATAAGATAAACCACGGCACATCGCGCCGGCCATCGGGTAAAACCTAGCACGAAAGTTGTCGGATTTTTTCGGAGCTTTCGTCGGCGCCTGAATTTCGTGTTTTCTTGGTGCCCTAAAGATTACTGCACCACCCGAAATCGTATCAATTGATTTATCTTTTCCAAATGAGAGCGCTGTCGCGACGCCCACCGTTCCGGCTTCGCGCCCATCTTTGTAATTAATTCCGGCAGAGTGCGCCAAATCCTCAATAATTAAGAGCCCTCTTTCCTTAGCGAACCTTTCAATCGCTTCAATGTCGACCGGATTTCCCAGTGTGTTTTGGACAATAATTCCCTTGGCGCCATCTGCGACTTTTAAAAGTGTCTCGACCGTAAAATTCAGATTTTCCTTCGAAATATCCGCAAACACCGGCATGAGACCGGCAGCCTTTACTGCTTCAAATACTGCATAGCAAGTAAAGCCATTCACAATGACTTTGTCACCTTTATTAAAATAGCCTTTTAAAGCAAGTGCGAGAGCCGAACGTCCGTTCTTGGTGAGCATAGCTTCGCCCTGGTATCGCTCCTCAAGATAAATCTTCAAATGATTCAAATCGTGCTTTGAACCGTGAACGAACAGACTCCTCCATGCCCCCTTTTTCCTCGCCGCTAAACCTAAATAATGATGTTTCACTGCTCTAGCCTCGTTATCAATGTAATTAGCGCCCTCGCGAGCCCGTCCGGATCAGAAATATATGGTGCATGATTCCAATTCGCGTAGAATTTCAATTCCGATTCCGCAATCTTTTCGTGCATTTTTTCAGCGTGGCGCGGTGGCGTGATGGTATCTTTCTGCCCCCACAAAATGAAGGTTTTTACTTTTACGTCTTCGAGCTTTAGGTTTTTATCGGATTCCAACATATTTGAAAGCGTCTTTTTCATATTTTCTGGCGCCTTCGAATAGTCAGTCGTACCGGTCGCGCGGTGAAATGCCTTATCGATGAGTTTAATCTTCTTAAACGGCTTGCCAATCTTGGCGAGTGCCGCGACGGCCTTTTTCTTCTTCGTGACTTCATAAATCCCGGCTGCATCAAGGAGAATCAGGTTCCTAAGCTTGTTTTCTTTCTTCGCACAGAGATTAAGTAGAATCCTACCACCATTAGAATGCCCGAGCGCAATCGCACCGTCCGGAATTTCGTGATCTGCCCACTTTACGTAATCTTCAATCGTAAACTCCTTATTACTCGGCTCAGTTAAGCCCGGTACGTGAAGCATTTTTACATTGATACCAGCGTCTTTCAAGAGTTCCAGAGTTCTTTTCCAGGGTTCAACCGTGTATGTCCAGCCATGGATAATATATAATTCTGGTTTGCTCATGAATCTAATCCCCAATTTTTACGGCGCTGTACAGCGGCCTTTTCCCTACGACACAGCTTGCTGGCATCCTTCGGATTAGCCAGTAGTTTCTCAATAACCCATTCAAGGTAGTGACTACCCTTAAAAACCAAAGTCTCTCTGCCGGTGATATTTTTCTCAATGTAGGCGAGCGCTTTCCTAGGATCGGTCGTTGCTACGGCTGAAACTCCGAGCTCTTTGAGCTTCGGTGCGGTGTATTGCTTGGTGCGATGGCCAACCAATACTACGCGGTCCGGCTTCACATCGGCAATCAGCTTTGCGAGCTTCTCGTGCTCTTCCTTTTCAATCGAGCCCTGGTCGACAATGTCGCCGATAATCAGCCACTTGCGCTCGGCGTGCATCCTCTTTGCCATATCAAGAATCGAAGTCATCGAAATCATGTGCGCATTGTAGCTACTATCGACAATCGCGATGCCTTTTTTGCCTTCAAAGTATGAACTTCTACCCGGTGCGACCTTTAGCCCCGAAAAATCCGGGTTAAACGGCAATTTCAAATATTTCATTAAATCTTGCAGAACAAACAGATTAAAGGAGATATCCTTCGGCTCCGGGTGGTTGAAGTGGAAGGTCGTGTCGCCATAAGTAAAATCGGTCGAATCCGGGTAAACCACGTATTTTTTGAGGTTAGACTTCTTAATTGGGATGACCTTGGCCTTAAGCTTAGAGGTTGCCTCGACCATCAGCTTAGAATCGGCATCGATATATACTCTTTTAGAGGTGTTTTGTGGCAAATTAGCAAATTCCGCCGTGATTGCCTCAGAAAGCGAGCTGAATTTCCCTTCTTCCACCACCTTTTCAAACTGAATCGCGTGCGAAAGCCCGATAGATACCCAAATCGTCACCTCTGGCTTTAGCCACTCGGCGAGGAATTCTGCCTCGTGCGGGCGCTCACCATCGATTTCAACCACATAAAACGGCTGTTTGTTGCGGTGGAATAGACCTCTAAACGGAGCGGCGACGAGGAGCCAAATCCAGCGGATTTTCGACCCGCGGATACCCTTTAAACCCAAGAGATCAAAAGAAATCCCAAATGCCGAATTGGCATCGTGAGAGTAGTGGGCTTTATTTCCCATTTCGTGCTCTAAGAGGTTCAGCATGGTAGTTTTTCCGGCTGAACCGGTCACCACGATTACGCGTGGATTCCAGCGACGAAAAGCCATATTAGCAAAAAAGCGGAAATATTTCGCAACAGAGAAATAAAGACGCTTTTTTAGCTTACTAGCAGTCATGTAATTATTATATCACAGAACGCATAAAAATGCCCATTTCGAGTGATAAACATTGACATTTTAGGTAAAGTGTGCTATAATAACAAATATATGCCATTTCTGGCGTATTTTTATGCACATTAAAAATCTAGGAGGTCATTATCATGGAAAATGAACATCTGTGGGTAGCCATTATTGCTGGCGGTAAAGGCACGCGCCTTTTCCCTATCAGTCATCCGGACTGCCCCAAGCAATTCTGTCAATTGGATGAACGTAACACCTTCATCCAGGCTGTAGTCGACAATTTCACATTTCTCGGTGTCAAACCTACCAATATTGTTGTAATCACCACTACGGACGGCCAAACCGAACTCGCAAGGAAGCAATGCCTTCCAAGGGGCATCATCTCGCAGAATATTCTGCAAGTGAGCCCGCAGCTTGGTTATGCCGGCTCCATGATAAAAGCAACCAGCGAAATCTACAAGATAGACCCCGCCGCAATCATTATCAATACCCCGGCCGACCAGTATCTGGTCCCGGATTTTGAGTTCAAAGCGGCCATCGAATCGGCGGTCGCCGGAGCCAAAAACGGCAATTCGGTCATCGTTGGCGTCAAAGTCAATGATATCGTCACTGCCATGGGCTGCGGCCACGCGATTTACGAGGAAACCAATGCGCCTTGCTTCCCTGTTACCGGCTTCGTCGAGAAACCGGATCGGAAAAAGGCCGACGAAATCATGCGCCAAGGCAATTCTGCCTGCAACACCGGCATTAATGTCTGGCGCGCCGATGTCGTCGATCGCCTCTTTAGAGGCAAGAAGTACAGAGGTATCTCTACCAATAAAATGATGGAGATGCTGGGCGATCTTCAGGTTGCGGTCGGCTACTTTGAGTGGCACGACTGCGGCACTTTGAAGTCGCTCTACGACATCAGTCGGAAAAGCCCCAATACCAAAAACGCCAGCATCGGCGGGGGCACGTTTGAAAGGATGGACTGCCATCGGAGTCTGCTTTACGCCATCGAGGGCTTTGAGCTCCGCGTCAGCGGCGCCGAAGATGATGCGGTACTCTTTACCAGCATCAACGAACGCCCGATTGTGGTCGTAGCTAAGCTCTCTGACAGCCAGAAGATCAAACTCCTCGCCGAGGATTACCTCATGCACGAGGAGGTCTTGACCGACGACTTCTCGATGGGTGCCCGCAACAACACGGTACTTCGTTCGAACGTTTCGGACGAAATCATCGTCGGCTTCGTTGGCGTCCAGAACTATGCTGTGTACGTCCATCGGAAATCAGACGGCAACCTTGAAGCTGTCGTCTCGCAGCAGATGACAAAGGTTAAAAAAGACTAAATCCTAGAACCAAAAATCCCCCGTTAATCGGGGGACTTTTTATTACATCTTGATTTCTGCGTCGACACCAGCTGGGAGTGAGAGGTTTTGGAGGCTCTCAATCGTCTTTGGATTGGCGTTCGAGATGTCGATAAGGCGCTTGTGAACCTTCATTTCGAAAGCTTCGCCACCGGTCTTGTAGACGTGTGGGGACTTTACGACGGTAAAGGTGCTACGCTTAGTTGGTAGAGGGATTGGGCCGCTGATTTTAGCGCCAGTGCGGATAGCCGTATCAACGATTTGGCGAGCGCTCTGATCAATCACGCGGTGATCGTAGGCTTTAAGACGAATGCGGATAGTTAATCCTTCGTCTTTCTTGGTTTCTGCCATGTTTTATGACCTTTCTTGTCTGATAACCTCGAAAGAATGGAGTTTTTCAGACTTGATGATTATTGTTAATATGTGTGAGGATTATACCACAGAAAATTTGAAAAGTCAAAAAATCCCCCTTTTATAGGGGGATTTTTGATTAACTACTTAGTTGCGGTAAAGAAGAGTTTACCTTCGTAAGTGTAATACTCGGTCTTGCCGTCTTCATTCTTCGTAGTGAAGTAGTTAGCATAGAAGGACTGAGTGTTAACGTTAGCAAGGATTACTTTGCCGTTATCCATATCGATTACGTCATAGTCGGAGTTGTCGTTCTTGCCGGTCCAGATGTTGTGGTCAACTGGGTTGGAGCGGTAGCTGACAACGCTGTATTCTTTAGCGCCTTCGATAGTCTTACCGTCTTTGCCAAGGATGTAATATTTGCCGTCCTTAGTGCGGGCTTCGTAGCCACCCTTGTAGGAGTAGATTCTACGGTAAGAGGTCTCTTCGTCACCGATACGATTGCCAGCTGCATCAATGAGATAGTATTCGCTTTCCTTCTCTGCTACCACGGCGTGGTGGTGACGATCGAACAAGGTGTCAATATCTTCGAATTCTTTGCCACCGAAGGCTTCGTTGCCATCAAGGGTGTAGAATTTGAATTTACCATTGTTGCTGATTGCGTAGTAATCTTCGTACATTACGCCACTGAGTGATTCGGCATCATCCTCAAAGGTTTTGATGACTTCGCCGTTGCGATAAATCTCAACCTTGTTGTCATCGGTTTCAGCTGCAAAGTTGTTGTAGTCTTTTAAAATTACGTAGGCATTGACTTTTCTGACTACCTTGTATTCATTGTTAAGCAATGCGATTTCATTGTAGTTGTCGTAACCAACTATGTCGTTAAGGACAGTAAAGGTGTAATACTTGGTTTCGTTAAGATCAATCACTCTGCCACCGGCGAGGAGTTTGAAATCTTTTGATTCTTCGCTGTTCTTAAGGAGAACTTTCGAGCGGTCATTTGAAACCTCGTCAATCGTGTAGCGAACACCTTCAAAGTCTGCAAGTACGTTGCCGGTGCGGGCATCGAACACAACGTTACGGCCGTTGTAGAAGACTGCGCCAAAGTCGTTTGAGCTATCAAGCTTGGCTGAAGCGGCATCTTCGCTAACCTCCATCTCGACGATAGTTTTACCATCGTGGTTGAAGAGAATTACCTTTTCTGAGGTTTCGGCGAGCGCAAAGGCGCTAGATGAGTAGCTCGAGCGAAGACTGATTGAGTCACCTTCAAGAAGTACTCTGCCGTCACCGGTCAAGACGTAGTTCTTCTTCGTGTTGCCGTCTTTAGCAAGATACAAACCACCTCTTTGGGTAAGTTCGCCATATCTACCAAATTCGATTGAAGCTGAACCATTATCTTTTACTACGCCGACTTGGGTGTCTTTTCTTGCATAGGCATAGCCTGCGATGAAGCTAGTGATGTAGTCGTATTCGTCTTCGCCAACTCTTTCACCTTCTTTGTTCCAGAGCGTGTATTTGCCGTTGTCCTGGATGGCAAAGGCTGGTGAGTAAGATAAAGCGTTCTTTGGATCGGATGGGTCGCCACCTTTTGGTAGGAAGATGACCAGAAGTACGACGGCTACAACCGCGAGGATGCCGAAAATCAGGCCAAAGATTAGACCTTTTTTAGATTTCTTTTTTCTCTCGACCGGTTTTGTTGCGGTCTTAACCTCTTCTTTTTTTTCTGTTACTTCTTTTGCTGGAGCTTCGGCAGGTTTTTCAACCTTTTCCTTTACCTCCGGCTTTTTATCTGGTTTTTTAGTAGGCTTTTCTTCTGCCATATTAACTCCTATTAGTTAGTCTCATTATACCAAAAATCCCCCGCTTTCGCGAGGGATTTTAAGTTCATTTCAAGTTATTATTTAATAACCTTGGTAATGACACCAGAACCGACGGTCTTGCCACCTTCACGGATAGCAAAGCGGTCGTTGTTGTTCATAGCAACTGGAGCGAGAAGCTTCACATTGAAGGTAACTTGGTCACCTGGCATGACAATTTCCTTGTCAGCTGGGAGTTCGACTTCACCAGTAACATCCGTAGTACGGAAGTAGAATTGTGGCTTGTAACCCTTTGAGAATGGAGTGTGGCGACCACCTTCCTCTTTCTTAAGGATGTAAACCTGTGCCTCAAATTCAGTGTGTGGGGTGATTGAACCTGGCTTTGCAATAACTTGGCCACGCTCAATTTGATCACGCTCGATACCACGGAGGAGAAGACCAGCGTTATCGCCAGCTTGACCTTGATCGAGAGTCTTGTGGAAGGCTTCAATACCAGTCACAACAGACTTCTGAGTGTCGCGGAGACCAACGATTTCAACTTCGTCGTTGAGTTTTACAACACCTTGCTCAATACGACCAGTAGCTACAGTACCACGGCCTTTGATTGAGAAGACATCCTCGATTGGCATGAGGAATGGCTTCTGAAGATCGTGTTCAGGAATGTCGAAGTATTCGTCCATAGCGTGAACGAGATCCATGATAGCATCTTCGGCTTCCTTATCACCTTCGAGAGCCTTAGTAGCAGAACCCTTGATGATTGGAGCGTTGTCGCCATCGAAGCCGTACTTGTTAAGAAGCTCACGAACATCCATTTCAACGAGCTCAACGAGTTCTGGATCAGCGAGGTCCATCTTGTTGAGGAAGACGATGATTTTTGGAACGTTCACCTGGTGAGCAAGAAGTACGTGCTCGCGGGTCTGTGGAAGTGGACCATCGTTCGCAGCAACTACGAGGATAGCACCATCAACCTGTGCAGCACCGGTAATCATGTTCTTAATGTAGTCTGCGTGGCCTGGCATGTCTACGTGTGCGTAGTGGCGCTTTTCAGACTCATACTCCTGGTGAGAGGTAGCGATGGTGATACCACGAGCTTTCTCTTCTGGAGCGTTATCGATTTGATCATAAGCAACTGGCTTGTTTACGTCCGATGGAAGTCTCTTCGCGAGGACGGTAGTAATCGCAGCAGTTAAAGTGGTTTTACCATGGTCGACGTGACCCATGGTGCCGACATTGATATGCGGCTTGGAACGGTCAAAATTTGCCATTCATTCTCCTTTTATATTATTAATGTTTGGAGCGCTAATAAAAACCAGCTCCAAACCTCTACAAGTATTATTTTAGACTATTTTTGCAGAATTGTAAAGAGTAAAAAGTGGTTATTTTTGTATTTTTAAGGCAATTTAAAAGGCCCCGGCAGAAATTCTGCCGAGGCCCCGAAATACGATGATTTTTGCAGTTAAGCAGCGCTTAAATGCAGATGATATTTGGCGAGAATCTCTTCGATTTCGATTACATTTTTTTCACCTACTTTCATTTTGACTAAAGTGGCTCGAGGAGTCTTGAGGAGCTTATCCAAGGAATCGATAGCGATCCGGATCAGCGCGTTCTTGATTTCTTCTCTGAATAAGCCATAGAAGGCATCATGAACGGCATCGCTGATGGTCTCCACCATGTTTTCCGCTCTCTTGTCGTCAGTGACAATAGCGCGGATTCTAATCAGGTTCTCGTGCGACTCCTTGTAGGGAGCCAGACGATACACTGCCTGGACGAGCTCAACGCCAACCTCGGAGATTTCAGCATCTTTACTTGCGATAAGGTCTGCATACTCAGCATCCTTTTTAGCAAGCTTTGCTTCGAGCATCGCAATGACTTCATGGAGACGGGCAATCTCTTCGTCGCGTTCCTGAATGGTAGTGGCTTGAGCTTTGCTTTCCAGTCTCAGCTTGTGAAGATTCTGCTTCATGCTCTCGCGCACCGACTCTTTGAGTTCGGCGGCTTGAGTCTTGGCCTCTTTCTTCAGCCTTTCGACCTCAGAACTAGCTGCAGCCATCAGTTTTTTGGACATAGACAGTTCATTGCCCAGTCTGGTTACAGCGGCCGTGAGTTTTGCGATCTCAGCATCCTTCTTTTCCAGTTCCTCATCCTGCTCAAGGACTGTCTTCTGGACATTTCCGAGCTTTTCCTTAAGCTCAGCAATTTCCTTCTCGGCAGCCTCCTTGTACCTTCTGAACTCGTCTTCGAGCTCATCGGCTTTCTTTCCGCGGACTTCCAACTCTTCCTGGCTGGCGGTGAGTTTTTTAAACTCGGGATAACGCTTAGCGAGAGCATCCATCCACTTGTTGAACATGGGATAATACTCTTGCGTGTCGATATTCCTTGCCTTGGCCAGTTCTCTCTTGGAGATGCGTTCGGCGTTGATGCCGAAGAACCGCTGGATGTCGCTAGCGGCACCAGGCTCTTTTTTAAGAGTATCGCTAATGAGCGCGAGTGCTTGGTTGTAGTTGCCCTGCAGGATTGCAGGAGGAACTACGTTCTTGGCATTGGGGAATTTGACACTGTGAAGCACGACCATGAAATTCTCGCCGGGGGTACGCTCTTTGTTGATTCTGTTCATAACAGATGGTTCCTTTCGGATAATAAAATTATTTACAATCTTAAATCCTAATCTTAGACTCAAAGGTGTGCACCCCTCTTTATCATCGTATTAAGGTTTAGATTGCAGAACAAAGCTAGTTTTTAGCTCTCTTCTGCAATCTAAACCTCTATGTTAAGGTACTATACTATATATTATAGCATAAACGCTTTAAAAAGTCAATATAGATATTGAAAAATATGACATTTCATGTTATAGTAATGCAAATTGTGCCAGACAATTAGTAAATTAAGGAGGTGAGAGATCATTGAAACAAAATGATAGCCTGGATGGCATTTTCTCTTTTGAAAACGGTGATGTTGGCAAAATTTTCCAAGTAATAGAAAATGAATCAGGAGAAAAAGAGCTATCGTTTGGAATACTGATGGGTCCATTCCTCGAAAACGAGGCTTATGACCAACTCGCTATTGCAAATGTCAACCTTTTTATGCTGCTTGCGGCGAGTGCAATGTATAAATCCGCCTACACTATTGAGGGCGTCATGCCAGAGGTTAGTCAATCATTTGTGGCACTCTGCGACACAATCGACCAAATTTGCTCGGAACTAGATTCCTCACTTCAAATCATTTCCGAGAAACTTGGATACGAAAACTGGAAAGAAATGTCCGAATTTGAGGACGCTCTCGAAAAAATCAGAAAAGAATATGGCACAAAATAATCCCCGGTTTCCCGGGGATTTTTCATGCACTATTTCGAGTTTCTCTTCTCGATGATTTCCTGTGCTACGTTTGGTGGTACTTCCTCGTAAGCGAAGAGCTCCATTGAAGAAGCCGCACGACCTTGCGTCATACCACGGAGATCACCAGTATAACCGAAGAGGTTGGCGAGTGGACAGAAGGCCTTAATGAGCTTAGCGCCACCATTCAAATCTTCCATCTCATCGATGCGACCACGGCGAGAGTTGATATCGCCAATCACGTCACCCATGAATTCTTCTGGAGTTGTGATTTCCATCTTCATGACTGGCTCAAGAAGCACTGGGTTGGCTTTCTTGATACCTTCGCGAGTTGCAAGTGCACCGGCGAGGGTGAAGGCGAGCTCGGATGAGTCGACATCGTGGTAAGAACCATCATAAAGCGTTGCTTTCACGTCTACTACTGGGTAACCAGCGATAACACCACCGGCGAGAGTATCTTCGACACCTTTTTGAACTGGCTTGCGGTATTCTTGTGGAACCACGCCACCCTTAATCATATCGATGAACTCAAAGCCCTTGCCTGGTTCATTTGGCTCAAACTTAATCCAAACGTCACCGTACTGGCCACGACCACCGGACTGCTTGATGTGCTTGCCTTGGGCTTCAGCAGTACCACGAATAGTTTCGCGATAGGCAACTTGTGGAGCACCAGTGTTGGCTTCTACGCCATGCTCACGCTTCAAGCGGTCGATGATGATTTCAAGGTGAAGCTCACCCATACCGGAAATAATGGTTTGGCCAGTTTCTTCATCGGTGTGCACGCGGAAGGTTGGATCTTCTTCGGCCATCTTCGCAAGACCGATACCCATTTTTTCTTGGTCGGCTTTAGTCTTTGGTTCCACGGCGATTGATACCGGTGGGTCTGGGAAGTCGATAGATTCAAGATGAATCGGATGTGCTGGATCGCAAAGGGTGGTACCAGTGGTACATTCCTTAAGTCCAACCACAGCGGCGATATCACCAGCGGTGATTTCGGAGATTTCCTCACGCTTATCAGCAAACATACGGACTACGCGACCAATGCGTTCCTTGTTGCCGGTCGTAGCGTTAAGAATAAATGAACCAGATTTAAGAACGCCAGCGTAGACGCGGACGAAAATGAGCTTACCAACGAATGGGTCGGTAGCAATCTTAAATGCGAGTGCGGTAAGAGGCTCATTATCAGAAGCCTTGCGAACGATTTGATCACCGGTCTTTGGATCGGTGCCAACAGTTTGACCTTGGTCACGGTCAAGTGGGCTTGGGAGATAGTCGGTCATGAGGTCGAGAACCTTCTCAACAATCACACCACGGCCATCACCACCGGTGACTAGGAAGAAATCACCTTCAAGGACACGCTTACGAAGAGCAGCCTTAAGTTCAATTTCGGTGATTGCGTCTTCACCTTGATTGAAATACTTATCCATCAAAGCTTCATCAGCTTGGACGGCTTCTTCCACGAGCATTGAACGAGCGTTCTTGGCTTTTTCAACCATGTCAGCTGGAATCTCACCAACGGTAAGTTCGTGATCGGTATAATCTTTGTAGGTGTAAGCCTTCATATCAATAAGGTCTACGACACCACAAATGTCTTTTTCAAAACCAATTGGAAGGTGAATTGCTACAGCGTTCTTTGAAAGACGCTTGTGAATTGAATCGAGGGATTTATAGAAATCACCACCAATTTGATTGATCTTGTTAACAAAACAAATACGTGGAATGCCATACTTGGTAGCCTGGCGCCACACGGTTTCAGACTGAGCTTCTACGCCCATCTTGCCATCGAACACCACGACTGCACCATCGAGCACGCGAAGTGAACGCTCCACTTCAGCGGTAAAGTCGATGTGGCCCGGGGTATCGATGATATTAATCTTGTGACCTTTCCAATAAGTCGTGACAGCTGCAGAAGTAATCGTGATGCCACGTTCCTTTTCCTGCTCCATCCAGTCGGTCGTTGCGCCGCCGGTGTCGCCCTTGACGAGATCGATTTTGTGCTTAAGTCCGGTACGATAAAGAATCGCTTCGGAGGTAGTAGTTTTACCTGCGTCAATGTGCGCAATAATACCAATATTGCGTAGCTTTGCCAGGTCCTTAAATTCAGTAGCCATATGCTCCTTTTAATATTATTATTACTTATTCGTTCTTGCTAAAGTTACCACACTCAAAAACAAGAGACAATTTATGTGGCTATTCTACCACATATCTCAAAAAAAATAAAGCAAAATCAAAATCTTTAAAGCATTGAAAAACCCCAGCGCATTTGCGCTGGGGCCGCTAGGGGGATGGAGGTTGAACCTCCGCGGTCCGAGTCTATACTCGGCACTTCAGGTGGATGTACAACAGAACGTTCGCCAACCACGTGCAGAAAAGAAAGGAGACTACAGCCATGACTACTGAAGGTAGACTTGGGATGCGATACCATCTCACTTGGGTGAACCACTCCCTTGGATTGATTTAATCGCACCCCGTAAAGAGGTGGAGGTAAAAAAGGAGTGAAAAAATGGCAACCGTATTTTTAGAAAGGATTTGAAAATGAGCGTACTATTTATGACTTCAGAAAGGAGTGTAGATGTCGTGAACAAAACCATGTCAACGATTTTTGGAGGAAATATGGTGGCTGAGCCACTAGGGGTTAAACTAACCCCCAAACCTACTGAGGTTCCACCTTCCGATAATAAAATCGTGCCGTGTCATGCTTCCGATCAGCACACTGCGAAATTGAAGTCATAGGAACGACTTTTCCATATCCATCTGGACATATGGTCGCATCTGTAGCCAGCTTGAACTGACTTGGGAAAACGAGAAATCCGATTCTTACCAAAGGTGCCCCTCCCTTCTTGGGTAAGATTTTCGCATTTTTGCGAAGCCCTGTATTATTAAATTGCGGCTCTTGTGGAAGAGCCACAAGAACAAAGATGGGATGAAGCAGATTGCCTCATCCGTACAGAGCATTATACATCATTTCATAAGGCATGTCAACACTATTTTAATAAAAACTAAAATATCTGATTTTTTCGACAATTCGGAAAGTCTCAAAAATCAAATATTTTAGTTTTTATCCGACAAGTGATGTTACGCCGTAAGTAATTAATAATACAATAATTCCAGCGATAAATACGCCTGCGGTAATGGCAAGCATCGATGGCTTCTTTTTCATTTTGAAACAGCTTGCGACGAGAGCGCCGGTCCAGGCGCCGGTACCTGGCAGTGGGATTGCGACGAGTAAGATCAGCCCGGGCCAACCATATTTATCGATTTTGTCGCGATTCTTGTCGGCTTTTTTCTCAAGCCACGCCACCAGTTTTTTGGTGTGCTTTTTATCCCGGAGAAAGTTAAAAATGTGTTGAAGCAGAATCAAGATGAACGGAATCGGCACTAAATTTCCGATAATTGCAATCGCGGCCGCCGCGAGTGGCGGAAGCCCCATACCGACACCAATCGGCAGAGCTCCACGGAGCTCAATTACCGGCACCATTGCAACGAAAAACGTCGTTAGAATCGCTTCAATCACTTGAGTTTATCCCGCAGAATTTGTTGTACTGCTGATGGGTTGGCTTTACCTTTCGACTCTTTCATTACCTGGCCCACCAAGAATCCAATTACTTTTTCTTCTCCATTTCTAAAGTCGTCTTGCGCTTTTTTCGTTTCCGGTTTTGCCAGCACGGCGTCCACAATCGCTTCGAGCGCACCGAGATCATTTTCCTGAATCAATCCAAGCTCTTTTGCGATAGCCTTCGTGTCACGACCTTTCATTTGTGGATCGAATAGTCTTAAGAATACTTCCTTAGTCGCAGTTGAGCTAAGCTCTTTCTTCTCGTTCATTTCGGCAAGGTCGCTCAGCTTCTTCACATCTGGCAAATCATTCAAATATTCGGCCGACTTTTCCTCAGCAAGTAATACTGATGTAAACAAATTCGAAATAATCGTAATATGCTTTTCGTCGATACCATTTAGTTTTTCCATCAGCTCTGGATAATCGAGTAAAATCTCCAAAATGTCGGTTGGAATCTTCCCGTTAAACTTTTCGCGATAATCAGATGGCATCATCGGAAGCTTGGCAGCTTCATCATTAATGAATTGTCGGGAAAGATTGATTGGTGGAATGTCTGGCTCCGGCATGTAACGGTAATCCTTTGCCTCTTCCTTTGAGCGCTGACCGGTAGTTTTGCCGGTAGCGTCGCTCCAGCCACGGGTTTCCTGCACGACTTTTTCGCCGGCTTCGAGAATCTTGGTTTGCCTTGCGATTTCATATTCCACGGCTCTTTCAACTGAACGGAAAGAGTTCAAATTCTTCACTTCCGCCCTGGTGCCGAGCTTGTCGGAACCTTCCGGCGCAATCGAGACATTTACATCAAAACGCATGTTGCCGTTATACAAATCGCCATAAGTAACCTTGGCAAAACGCATTAATCTCCAAAGCTCCTTGCAATAATCGTGTGCGTCTTTGGCGGAATGGATATCCGGCATCGAAACGATTTCAATTAGTGGTGTGTCTACACGATTCAAATCAACTAATGAATAGTTGTCAAAATGGGTTAACTTTCCAGCATCACCTTCAAGATGTGCGTGCTCGATACGAATCTTAGTCCCGGACGGGAGCTCTACGTAGCCCGCACCAATAATCGGGTGATAGAACTGTGTAATCTGATAGCCTTTTGGTGAATCCGGATAGAAATAATGTTTACGATCGAAGCGCGAGCTAGCATTAATTTCGCAGTTCATCGCCTTGCCGGCGCGAATGGCGAATTTGATTGCTTCTCCGTTTAACCTTGGGAGCATGCCCGGGAGCGCATAACAAACCGGCGACACGCAAGAGTTTGGTTCTTTCCCGCGAGCGTCGTTATCAACTTCGGAAAACAACTTGGTTTTAGTCGAAAGCTGTACGTGGCATTCAATGCCGATAGTAGGGTAGTATTTCATTAGATTGCTCCTAAGTCTTTAAGTGCTTGTTTATATGTTTCAATTGCGTTCTGAGCCTGCTTGAAGGTTAATTCATAATCGTTTTCGTGTGCAATCATATTGCGAATCTTGTGTACGCGCCACACTGAATCGATATTCGAAAATTTGGTGCCACATCTCTTTAAACGGTCACCCATCGTTTTTCCCGGAACTCCCATTTCAATCAAAGCACGATCGAGTAACTTGTCACAATTAATAATAGCGAGCGGAAAAGTGGCGGCATTTTCGCGATCTAGTTTGTTTTCGATTGAAAGAAAGCGTGCTTGATATTCTTTCGTGTCGAATCTATGCCCGCGCTTACCAGTTAATCCAAAAGCAATAAAAAGGAATATACCGATAATAATTATCGCAATAACAAATGCTACAGCCCCACCATCCATTATTTAAGCTCCTTACTAAACTCGATTAATGCTTTATCGCTACGTCTTGGCCCTACGAGTTGCAGACCAAGCGGTAAACCATTTTTAGCTTTCCCTACCGGTACGGAAAGCCCTGGTACACCGGCGAGGTTGAGCGACACGCTCATCAAATCTTCGAGATACATAGCAATCGGATCATTGACTTTTTCGCCGAGCTTAAAGGCATAGTTTGGTGAAACTGGGGTAAGGATGAAATCGCACTTCTTAAAGGCTTCTTCGTATTCTTTAACAATCAAAGTTCTGGCTTTGGCGGCTTTTAAGAAGTAGGCATCATAAAAACCGGACGACAATACGAAATTTCCAATCATAATACGGCGTTTGTTTTCCGGCATAAAGCCTTCGCTTCTGGTGTTTTCGTAAAGCGCTTCAAGATCTTTTGAATTATCAGAACGGAAGCCATAACGCACGCCGTCATAGCGAGACAAATTCGACGTCACTTCAGCCGGCACAATAATATAATATGCTGCTAAAGCGTATTTTAAAGTCGGCATGTCGAGCTCGACGATTTCGTAACCTTTTTTCTTTAGCTCTTCAGTTTTAGTCTTAAGAGCTGCGCGAATTTCGGCATTCACGGAATCGTTGTCAAAATCTTTTACTACACCAATTTTCTTCGGTTTTTTAACTTCGGATTTCTCGTAAAAGTCCGGAAGTGTAGTCATATCTTTTGGGTCTTGACCAGCCGCAATCGACATCAGCAAGTCCATATCTTCTGGCGTCTTTGTAAAGAAGCCCATACAGTCGGTCGATGAAGCCATTGCGACAACGCCATAACGTGAAACAGCACCATAAGTCGGTTTGAGGCCATAAACACCGTTAAATGAGGCCGGCTGACGAATTGATCCACCAGTATCTGAACCGGTTGCAAATTCTACAATATCAAGCGCTACAGCCACCGCAGAACCACCGGATGAACCACCGGCGACACGTTCCTTGTCGTAGGCATTTAAGGTCGGACCAAAGTATGAATTTTCAGTCGATGAACCATGTGCAAAGGCATCGAGGTTGGTGCGACCAATCAAAATTGCGCCCTCGGCTTCGAGCTTCTCGACCGAAGTAGCGGTGATTGGTGAAGTAAAACCCTCTAGGATATGAGCTGAAGCAGTTGTCTCACCTTCTGGACTCAAGTAATTATCCTTAATCGCAAATGGCACACCAGCAAGTTTTCCGACTTTTTCGCCACGTGCGATTCTTTCGTCGATTTCCTTAGCTTTCTTTAAAGCACCCTCTTCATTTAGGAATGTAAAAATATTGTATTCTTCATACTTCTTGGCTTTTTCAAGCGCTTCTTTTACAAGTTCAGTTGCAGTGATAGTTTTATTTGCAGTTTTCATTACAACACCTTTGGCACTTTAATTTGATGATCTTTTTCTTCTTTAGTTAATGCGAGAAGTTGTTCACGGTCGGCATCTTGCTTTATTATTTCATCATCACGCCAGACGTTTTCCATTTCAAAAACCTGATAAGTCGGCTCGATACCATCAGTATCAAGCTTGTCGAGCTCGGAAATATAATTAATAATGTTTTTTAAATCTCCCGTCAGCGATTCGGTTTCCTTATCGCTTAAAGAAAAATTTGACAATTTTGCCAAATGCTTAATAGTCTCGCAGTTAACTTCCATATCTTAAATTATAGCACTATTTGAGATTTTTAAAGAGGACTTTTTTGATACTTCTAACAATTGGTTTTACTTCTTCAAGATCGAGGAAGAAACTGGCAACGCCATAAACGATAATAGAAACGCCAGAGATTAAGAAGAATTTCGGAATCGTAATCACGAGTGATGAGTCGGTCGCCATCAGAGGGATAAACTTTGTCAGTGAGAAGGCAACACAGCCGGCAATTACGGTTGCAACAATAATCTTAGCGAGCGATTTCCAGAATTCTTTGTTCAAGATGCGGTTATTTGAACGGCGCTGTAATATGAATAATAATATAGCAATTTCGATCAGGGCACCGAGCGACTGCGCCATACCGAGCCCGTCTACGCCGAGTCCCATAAAATAGAACCAGACCGAAAATGCAATCGTGAGGCCAATCGCCACAATCGAAACTCGAAACGGCGTCTTGGTGTCTTGGTAGGCATAGAAACCACGCGATGCGATATGAAAAATCGAACGGGCAAAAATCGCGATACAGAGTGTGCCGAGTACCGACGCAATTGTGCCGTTGCTATCGTTATTACCGATATTCGAAATAAAGCTCACCACGTACCCACGCGTAAAGAATGCAATCGCTGCAATCGGGAGCGAAATCCAAATAATCATCCTAAGGGCTTTTCTAAACGTATTAAAGAATTCGTTATCGTCACCCGCACCCAGCTCTTCCGTTAATTTCGGGAAGAAAGCTGTAGAAATCGCGACACCAATTAAATTGACCGGCATTTGGTGAAGTGATGAAGCCTGGTTAAATGAACGTACTGCACCGGCACCCATACGTGAGGAAAGATTAGTGTTTACAATTGCGTTGACGTAATCGATTCCCTGATCCAAAGAGCGGGCCGGAAGTAGTTTCAAAATGGTGCGAAAACCCTGATTCTTCCAATTAATTTTGAAATTATAGTCAAAGCCAAGGCCGAATAAACCAATGAGCGAAACTATGAGCTGCATGACGGCACCGAGGATCACGCCAAGTGCGACGCCCATGATGCCACCCTCAAAAATCTGCACGCCGAACAGATTAATTCCACCCGTGAACCAAGTGATACCAATAATAATACCAATATTATATATAGCCGGCGCGAAGGCATAAAATACAAATCGCCCCACCGCTTGCTGGATAGAAGTTAGAACTGTCGCGATACTAAATAGGAACGGGTTTATCGCAATCACACGCGTCATGTTAATGGCGAGAATCATGCCGGATTCATCAAGGCCCGGGCTAACCACGTAGCGAATGAGTGGCTCCGCGAAAATCATAATTAAAATGCTAGCAGTAAGAGTAAGCAGTGCCAAAAGATTGGTTAAACTTGCCGACAATTCCCACGCGGATTTCTTATTGCCGGTCGCAAGACGTTGGTTAAAAACCGGGATAAACGAAACTGCAAGTGCACCCGAAGTCAGAATAAAAAACATGAAATCCGGGATCGTAAACGCGGCCGTATAGGCATCAATACCAGTCGGGTAGGTGCCAAGATAGTATGAGTTTAAAAGACGATCACGAAATAGTCCAAGTAACGCCGAAATCAGAGTGGAACTGGCCAAAACTACGGCCGCAGCTTTGACCGACATTTTCATATTGGCAAGCTGAACCACGGACTTAAATCGGAACTTTTTCATGTTTATTATTATAACACGTGCTATAATAATTATATGGCTAAAAAGAAAAGAGTGGACGTTATTTTGCCATCAAATGAGCCTAGAACACCTAACAGTAAAAAGGCCGTTCGAGTCGCTAAAGAATCAGATAAAAAAGCGATGAAAATTCGCATAGATGATTTAAATGACGAGAAGGTCGAAAAGGCGCCTGAGGTTACCGAGAAAAAGGTCGTGAAGACGGCCATTAAAGTCGCGGAACCTGAGGAAAAACCTAAATCTGCAGCAAAAATTGCAGACGTTAGACCGCTGATGAAGCCAGGTGCAAAATTAGCAATGGCTAACAAAACTGTAGAGAAGCCTAAAGCAGAAGCTGAGGCTGATATTAAAGAAGATAAGGTGTCCGAGGAGATGGCTAAAGCAAAAAAATCTAAGAAGAAGCAGTCAAAACCAAAGAATAGTTTGGGCTTTTTTGCTAGGTGGCGTGAACGCCGCAAAGCCAAAAAAGAGGCCGAAGCTCGCCGCAAGGCCGAAGATCTCGCTTCCTTACCAAAGGAACCAATCAAGAGATTCTTTGCTCGCCTTCACCCGAAGCGCGTCTTCCGTTGGTGGTTCTCATGGCGTGGCCAAAAAGCCATCCTTAAATTTATCGGCACATGTTTCCTACTCTTAGTCATCTTTATTGCCGGTCTCTTCCTTTACTACAAAAAGGACCTCGACGAAATTCGCCTTGATGAAATGTCGATTAATGAAACGGTCAATACTTATCTCGACCGCAACGGTGTATTGCTTTGGAAAGATACCGGTAACGAGAACTATCGCCTTGTAGTTGATAGTGAAGAAATCCCGGAAATCATGAAGCAAGCCACTATCGCCATCGAGGATAAGAATTTCTACAACCACATCGGCGTAGACTTAATCGGTCTTACCCGTGCATTCTTTATGACGATTACCGGTAAGCAGGTTCAGGGTGGCTCAACTCTTACTCAACAGCTCATCAAGCAAGTCTACTTCGCTGACGAGGCTGCTAGCTCTAACCGTGGTGGCCTTTCCCGTAAAGTAAAGGAGCTCATCCTCGCTATCGAGCTTGAACGCATGTATTCAAAGGATGAAATCCTCACGATGTATCTCAATCAATCGCCATATGGTGGTCGCCGTAACGGTGTTGAGTCCGCTGCTCGTACCTACTTTGGTAAGTCTGTAAAGGATTTGACTCTGGCTGAATGTGCACTGCTTGCCGCTATTCCGAATAACCCGGCCGTTTTCAACCCATATAATGAATGGGGTCACGATCAATTGATTTGGCGTCAACAACACACGCTAGACGTGATGGCCGAACTCGGTTACATTACAAAGGAAGAAGCTGAAGAGGCCAAGGCCGTCGATATCTTGGCTACCATTAAGCCGGAATCCAGCCAGTATGCTGACATGAAAGCTCCACACTTTGTGCTTGAAGTTAAAAAACAGCTTGAAGAGAAATATGGTATTTCTACGATGCGTGCCGGTGGTTGGACTATCATCACGACGCTCGACTGGCGTCTCCAAGACATCGCCCAGGATGCAGTTAATGTCGGTATGGAAAAAGCCGCTGTTACAAACCGCACCAACAACATGGCGCTCGTTTCTGTTGATGTTGAGACCTCACAAGTTGTCGCCATGGTCGGTTCCGCTAACTTCTCGAACAAAGCCTTCGGTGAGCTAAACGTAACTACCGATTCCCTCATCGAGCCGGGTTCATCAATCAAGCCGATTCTCGACTATGCCCCGCTCTTTATGCAACGTGACGGCATTAACTATGGCCCAGGCACGATTTTGAAAGACGAAAACATTGATAAGCTCTATTGTAATGGTGCCAGAAGAAACTGTATGACGAACGCTACCAACACCTTCTATGGCAACGTTTCGATTCGTTTCTCACTTGGTCACTCTCTAAATATTGCCGCCGTAAAAGCACTATATATTAATGGTATCGACAACTCACTTAAAGTTGCTCATGCACTTGGTGACGAAACCTATTGTAAAGATCGCAGTGGCTACGGCCTCTCCATCGCTATCGGCTCCGGTTGTGGTGTCCGCATGGTCGAACACGCCAACGCCTACGCTTCCCTTGCCCGTGGCGGTTCATACAAACCACTCAGCTATGTGCTTGAGGTAAAGAACTCCGCTGGTGATACGATTGAAAAATGGACCGACTCTCCGGCAACCCGCGTAGTGGATGAACAAGTGGCTTACATGGTCTCAAGCATTCTTAACGATAGAGGCGCTCGCTGGGCTAACAGCACCACCGGCTTCCTCATTCCGAACGTCTGGACTGCTACTAAGACCGGTACTACCACCACCGCCAGCTCCACCACCGTTAAGGACTCTCTCATCGAGAGCTATTCACCTGCACTTTCCACGTTCGTTTGGAACGGTAACGCAGACGGTTCCGGCTTCGCGGTCGGCTCCGGTGACCCTGTGAGATTTGCTGTCCAAAGATATATGGATAGAGCTCACAACGAGGTCTACATTCCAGAAGGCAAATATGTTGCAAACCAAGGCATGGCACAGCCAGCCGGCATGAAGCGTTTGACTGTCAATGGTCAAAACGACATATGGCCGAGCTGGTACGACCCCAGTAAGAACTCGGGTGTCACTAAGGAAACGTTAGTCTTCAACCGATATAACTATCTCTTAGCTTCATCCTGTACTCAAGAAGCCTTCAAGATTGGTATCGAAGTTAACAAAGTGATTGACCCGATTACAAAGAAAGAATCTTACAACGTTCCGGAACCTTATAATAACGAAGTCAGCGATCCGTGTACCTATTCACCACCGTCCGTATCACTCTCGACCTCCGGCAATCAAATCATCGCCACGATTCGTAAAGGCTCAAACTCTATCACCGGTTACACCTTATACGTCGATGGCGTCGAGAATAATGCCATCTCGGTCGGCTCCAATGGCGTCATCTACGGATACACCCTGAACGGCACCGAAAAGCACCTCAAAATCATGATTTCGGATAACGTCGGCTACACAGCAGTAGCAGAACTACAAATCGATCAAAGTTCCGGTGAAGACTAATTACTTCTTCTTCACCGGTCTGGCAAAGATCATCTTACCGGCAGGAGTTTCGTAGAATTTCACAAATTCTACGATAATCTCCTTGCCGATTTTGTTTGCGGCTGATTCAACCACCACCATGGTGCCATCATTTAGATGTCCAACACCCTGGCCACGATTTGAGCCTTTTTCGAGAATTTTAATCTTAATCTTCTCGCCGGGGAGGAACTCATTTCGAAGTGCGAGTGCGAGTTCGTTTACGTTTAGTGCCGGAATCTTCTCGGCCTTCGCTACTTTGATTAAATTATAATCAAGCGTCAGAATCGCGCCCTTTGATTCCTTGGCGAGTTTTAATAATTCCTCGTCAACTTTTTTAAATCTTCCGCCATCGTCAAAGATTTCCGTGTTTACTTCTACTACGCGTTCAAGCTCTGCCACTGTTTCAAGGCCGGCACGGGCCCTTGCACGCTTTTCGGAATCCTTACCGTCAGCGAGAAGTTGCATTTCGAGAAGCACGCTTTTTAAGACGATTAAATCGCCATCTAGAAATCCGCTTCTTGCGATATTTAGAATACGTCCGTCGATTAAAACCGACGTATCGACGTAAATCTTACGTCTGTTATTAAAATTTGGCTTGTATTTACGCAATACAAGAACGGTAGTCTCGGCTAAAATCGCGAGCACTACAATCAAAATAAATAATTCCATAATACAGATATAATAACATAAAAATCTATTTAATCAAATCTTCGCCAAAGTAGATGGCGTGCTCGTGGTTAGCATCCAGAATGTCCTGGTACTTGGTAGCTAAATGATTCTGGCCTAGCATAGTAGCAATATCGTAGGCGATATCGTATCTAGAGGCCATATTTCTTCTAAGCATTTCAAACGGAGTCGTGGTTGAACCTTCCTCATTAAAGCCATGTACACGAAGCCTTCGTCGTTCGGTGTAGTTTTCTAGAATATTTTCCAAAGTTTCCGGATAGCCGTGGAAGTTTGCGATAATCGGTATTTGCTCGAGGAAGAGTTCTTTAAACTTCTCGTGCGGTAGTTTATTATCAGTTGTGCCAATGGCACGGTAAGACAATGCATTGATGCCCACAAAGCGCATTTTGAGCTTTGGCATGTCGATTCTAATGATCTTCATCGCTTCAAGCATTTCGTGCGTGGCAATGTCACCAGCTGCAGTCAAAATAATGTCTGGGTTTTCGTCAGAAGCAAAACGATAAATCGAAGCGCCCGAATTATCGAACAAATACTTTGCATGGTGTGAGTCAATATAACGTGGTCTTGGATTTTTATTAAATGTTGTAAGATTTACAACATCCCTTGAACCGAGCATAAAATGAAATGCCGCTTCGGCTGCCACGTCATCAACCGGGAAAATACAGTTCGCAAGGTCGGACGGATGGCTAAGGAGTGTCGAAATAAGTGCCGGAGATTGATGTGTAAAGCCATTATGATCCTGGCGCCAGCAGGTGGAAGTCGAAAGTAAATTCACTGCCGGCATCGGCTCGCGCCAACCGGTGGCTTTAGATTGCTTAATAAACTTAATCTCTTGAAGTAGTTGCGCAGTAATCACCGGGAAGAAAGCTTCGTAGCTCCCCATCATCGCCTGTTCCCCATTCGCGAGGTGCCCGGTCATCACTGAAAACAGTACGTTTTCAGAAAGCATTTCGATAATTCTGCCACCATCACTTTCCGGCAAATCCCAATTCTTTTTAATGAGGTCGGCCCAAGCGCGCTCCTCAATCTCAAACACTGCATCAAAACGATTCGAAGTGGTTTCGTCCGGCGAGAAGAAGTAAAAATACGGGTTATTGATGAATTGCTGCTTTAATAAATCTCCGATTCTTTCGGCCGGTGAGTAGTATTCTTCGCCCGGATGCTCAACAAAATCTACTGCGCTCATAATAAAACCCCCTCGTCTTTTGAAAACAGTTCATTAAAGCCATAAGACTTTAGCCATTCCTCGAGCGCCTTTAGCTCCTTTTCGTCAGAAGCCGGCTTCTTCAGAGGAATTTGGTGAGCATTGTGGTAACGATTTGGTCCGGTCGCGCCCTTTTCGGTCTCAAGGATATAAAACGGCGATTCGATATCTTTATGAAGGGCTTCTTGAAAGTCTTCCGGGTCGTCGCTATGAATCCAAACCGGCGTGAAACCAAAGCCACGTACGAGTTCATTTAATTCTCTTTCAGATCTTCTGGCATAAATCGATGGCGCCGAAATCTTGTAGCCATTAAGATGTAGAATCGGTAAAACTCGGCCATTTTTATCGCTCGAAAGTAAATCGCGAAGATTGAGCGACGCAAGCGCAGTGGCAGTTTCCAGTTCCCCATCACCAATTAAGACCGCCAAGGTTTTCTCCGGATGGCCCAGTGCCATACCATAGGCATTAGCGAGCGCATAGCCAAGTTCGCCACCTTCCGTAATCACGTTTGGCGTCATCGGGCTAGCATGAGACGGAAAACCATCCGGCCACGAAAACTTTCTACAAATATAAGACAAACCCTCATAATCAATCGTCGCTTTCTCATCGACTTTGCTTAGTTCACCATCTAGGAACAAGTTCGCTTGTAATGCCGGAAAACCATGCCCAGGGCCTAATATAAACGAGTAATTCACATTACCTTTAAAGAAGCTACGTAGATTTGCATAGGCCACATTAATGCCGTGGCAAGTGCCCCAGTGACCAAGGAGCCTTGGTTTAATGTCATCTGCCTCTAGTGGGCGTTCCAATAGAAAATTATCACGGAGATAAAGCTGAGCTACTGACAAATAATCACAAAAACGAATCCTTTTTCTGATTCTTTCGAGCGTCTTAATGTCAGCATGCCCACTCATACTGAATATTATAGCATAAACGCAATAGTTTTTTGATGCTAGCCAATAAATTCTTTGATTTTATTAATTTCGTCCCGGAGCAAAGCTGCGCGCTCAAATTCGAGATTTGCGGCGGCCAGTTGCATCTCGGAACTGAGTTGCTTAATCAGATTCGGGAGCTCGTCTTTTGGAATGCGCTTAATATCGAGCTTGTTTTCAACCTGTTTTTCCGGGATAATCGCACGGAGCCCGAGCGACACATCCTTCTTAATCGAAGTCGGCATAATATGATGCTTTT
Source organism: uncultured Candidatus Saccharibacteria bacterium (assembly GCA_947165465.1). Lineage (GTDB taxonomy): Bacteria > Patescibacteriota > Saccharimonadia > Saccharimonadales > Saccharimonadaceae > Nanosyncoccus. The sequence continues at coordinate 100,162 of CAMVAM010000001.1, forward strand.
CGTTGTATTCCTTCTGGATTTCGCGGCGACGGTTAGTTTCAGAAATCGCTTTTTCCATGCTTTCAGTAATGAAATTGGCATACATAATCACTTTGCCCTCTACGTGGCGGGCGGCACGACCAATCGTCTGAATGAGAGCCGATTCAGAGCGGAGAAACCCTTCTTTGTCGGCATCAAGAATCGCTACTAGTGACACTTCCGGAAGATCCAAGCCCTCACGGAGGAGATTGATGCCCACGAGTGCATCGTATACGCCTTCGCGCAAATCCCGGAGAATATCTCCGCGCTCCAAAGTGTCCACATCAGAGTGGATATAGGCTGTTTTGACGCCTCGTTCCTTCAAATGGTCCGTCAAATCTTCCGCCATTCGCTTCGTCAGTGTCGTAATTAGCGTCCTCTGGCCCTTCGCGATACGCTTGTCGATTTCTTCCATCAAATCGTCAATCTGGCCTTCGCTTCCTCTTACTTCGATTTCTGGGTCTAAGAGTCCGGTCGGACGAATTACTTGCTCAGCCGGTTTTGGTGAGTTCTCTAGTTCATAATCACCCGGCGTAGCCGAGACATAAATCGCTTGGTTCACATGTTTCTGGAATTCCCCGTAGGTGAGTGGGCGGTTATCAAGTGCACTTGGGAGTCTAAAGCCATAATCCACCAGCGTCATTTTACGGGCGTGGTCACCATTATACATGCCTCTCACTTGCGGTAAAGTCATGTGTGATTCGTCAACAATCAAAAGAAAATCATCCGGGAAGAAATCGAGCAAAGTGGAAGGCGGTTCCCCGGCTTTTCTCCCTTCTAGGTGTCTCGAATAGTTTTCAATTCCCTTTACAAATCCGGTTTCTCTAAGCATCTCGAGGTCATACTTAGTGCGTTGCGACAGACGCTCAGCTTCAAGATATTTCTCGTGCTCGCGGAAATAGGCCAAACGTTCTTTAAACTCGGCTTCAATCGCCCTCAAAGCTCCTTCTAGCTGCTCTTTTGGCGTCGCATAGTGAGTGTTTGGGAAAATATGAATATGGTCCGGCTTCTCGCGAATTTCAAAAGTCAAAGGGTCTACAATTTTCACATCCTCAAGTGCATCAAAACCAAATTCAAATCTATAAGCAAATTCACCATTGGCCGGAAAAAGATCCACCGTGTCACCCATTACGCGGAAGTTGCCACGCTCAAAAGCGAGGTCGTTTCTGTGATATTGCATTCCGACTAAAGTTCTAATAAAGCCAATCTGGTCCAAGGTATTTTTATCGCTATCATGCCAAACGCCTTTTTCCTGCCAGAGTGGTAACGACATTTCTAGATAATACTCCGGCGAACCGATGCCATAAATACAAGAAACCGATGCCACTACAATCACGTCACGGCGAGTCAGAAGTGCCTCGGTCGCGGCATGCCTCAAACGGTCGATTTCATCATTAATCGCTGAATCCTTCTCGATATAAGTATCAGTCGAAGCGATGTAGGCTTCTGGTTGGTAGTAATCAAAATAAGAAACGAAATAATGTACTTCGTTTTCCGGGAAAAAGTCACGAAATTCAGAATAAAGCTGGGCAGCAAGCGTCTTGTTGTGTGCAAGAATCAAGGTCGGGCGCTGCACATTCTGGATAATATTTGCCATCGTAAAAGTCTTGCCGGAGCCGGTCACGCCAAGCAACGTCTGCTCTTTAATCCCATCAGAAAGACCTTCCGTGAGCTGTTTTATCGCACTCGGCTGGTCTCCAGTTGGCTGGAATTTCGATACTAACTTAAATTTAGGCATAATCTAATTATATCACTCGGATTTTCGGAGTGTTGGAAATGGCACGGCTTCGCGCCCAGGCACGCCTTCAAGCAGCCAGAAGTTTCGTTCTGAGTTACCCCAACCACAGGCCGGTGGCATACCGTATTCAAGCATTTCGACGAAATCCATATCAAGCATTTGAGCCTCTTCATCACCGGCGTCACGGGCGGCTTGTTGCTCTTTGAAGCGCTCTAATTGGTCAAGCGGATCATTTAATTCAGAGAAGCCGTTCCCCATTTCCGTACCGGCAATCACCGGGTGGAATCTTTCAGTCACGAGTGGGTTCTCGGTTGATTTCTTTGCTAGTGGTGACAGGCTTAGTGGTTCTTCAATCAACCAGTACGGGCCGGCCGAAGTCTTGCGAATTAGCTTCCAGACATGATCAATTAAGTGCGGAGTCGTCATATCGAAGTCGGACTCGACGCCATTATCCTTCAAAATCTGAATCAGTTGTTCGCGGTTCGGGTTAAACACATCCACGCCAAACTTTTCGCGTAGCAAATCGGAATATTTGTAGCGTGGCCATTCGCAGTCTAAATCAATATCAAAATCGCCGACGTGGAATTTAAGTGTGCCCCATGTCTCCATCGCGACATATTTTATCATCTCTTCGTAAAACTTGATGCCATCTTCGTAATTCTCGTAAGCGGCGTAAGCTTCAAATGCGATATGTTCTGGTAAATGTTCATCATCAACGCCTTCATTACGGAAGCGTGGCCCAATGTCGTAGACTTTTTCGAATCCACCACCAAGTAGGCGTTTAAGTGGCAATTCGTGCGAAATACGTAGATAAAAATCTTCGTCTAGTGCATTCATGTGCGTAGTAAATGGTGTAGCGTCGGCACCACCAGTCGTATGCTCAAGAACTGGCACATTAATCTCAATAAATCCATGCTTGTTCATAAAGTCACGCGTAGCCTGCCAGAATTTGGAACGGCGTACTAATCTCTCGCGAACCTCCGGGTTAACATTCATGTCAACATAGCGACGACGGTAACGCTCTTCTTTATTGGTGAACTTCTCCGGGAGTGGACGTAGCGACTTAGTGAGGAGTCTCACGAAGTTTGAGAACACCGAAATTTCGCCGGTCTGGGACTTATCAACTTTACCGGTTACTTCAACAAAATCGCCAAGGTCAAGCAGTCTAATATCTTTTGCGCCAAAGAGGCCTTCTCTTGCCTCATCTTCGGCTTTCATAAAAATCTGGACTTCTCCGGAATAATCACGGAGTTTGAGAAAGACTAATTTTCCAAACGAGCGAATCGCCACGATGCGACCAACCACGGTCACTTCTTGACCTTGCTTTTCTTCAAAATGATTTACGACTTCGGAAATCTTAGTATTGCGAAAAGACTTCGCCGGGTACGGATCGATGCCCCGTGCTTTGATTTCCTCTAATTTTTTTAATCTCTCGTTTCGATAGTCCTCAAGTAACATACTATATATTATAGCATATTATTTGATTTCTTCTAGCTTCACTACCTTGCCGTTAAAGTCAAAGGATTCACCGGCTTTGCGACCAAGTACAGCCTTGCCGATTGGTGATTCATTGGAAATTTTGCCCTCAAGTGGATTGGCTTCGGTTGCACCTACCAAAGTGTAGGTAACTTTGCGACCACCCATATCAAGCACGACAGTTGAGCCAAGCGCTACAGAGTCGCGCTTTACGGCTTTAATAATCTTGGCACTCTTTAAAATATCTTGGATTTCGAGAATACGAGACTCAGCCATCTTCTGTTCATTACGAGCAGAGCTATATTCTTCGTTTTCGGAAAGGTCACCAAAAGCACGAGCTGTTGCAATCTTTTCTGCAATAACAGGGCGATTCTTAATTAGCTCGTCGAGTTCCGCTTCGAGTTCTTTTTTTCCGGCAGCAGTAATGCTAATACTTTTCTTAATCATCTTAGTGAGACTCCACTTTAATCAATTATAAAGTTTACAGGAAAATGCTTATTAAGTCAATATTATATTTCAGAGATTTTAACCAGTTTGGATTCGCCGGTTCTGCGGTTAGTGACCTCAGCTGAATCTTCAGCTAGAGTTTTGTCGGAAATCACTACACGGTAAGGCATGCCCATCAGTTCAGCGTCAGCAAATTTTTCGCCCGGACGTAAATCACGATCGTCAAACAGGACTTCGCCTGGATGGCTATTATAAAACTCCTCAGCTTTCTTTATACCATTCTCGCCGATGCCAATCAAATGATATTTAAACGGTGCGACGCTTTCCGGCCAGACCAGACCTTTGTCGTCAGCGTACTTTTCTACGATGACGCCCATCACACGGGATACACCAATACCATAACAACCCATGTAGACTACTTGCTGGGTGTTTTGCTCGTCAGAATACTTTAGCCCGAGTGGCTCAGAGTATTTGAATTTGAGTTTAAAGATATTGCCAACTTCGGCTGCCGTGGTCTGGCTTAATTCTTCTTCCTTAACGCCGAGATCTGCCATCGTTTCTGGGTTTAGTACTTCCTTGTTTAGGACCACGGAGCGGTCGGCGTTGTAGTAAACATCATCCTCGCCTACCGGTAAGAAAGTTTGAAATTCGTGTGAATACTTCGAGAAGATGCCACCAGAGGCAAACGTTTCAAATGTATCGTCACCGAGGCCTAGTCTCTCGTAAATCTTTTTGTAGGCAACTTCCACTTCAGCGTAAAACTTGTCAAGATCCTCTTCATTGGTATGGAAGCTATAAAGGTCTTTCATGAGGAATTCACGGCCACGCAAAATTCCGGATTTGGCGCGAAGCTCATTTCTGAACTTCGTCTGGAATTGATAAACGGCGAGCGGCAAATCTTTGTAGCTAGAAATATAAGTTTTCATGAGATTAACAATTGGCTCTTCGTGAGTCGGAGCTAGACCAAGCTCCCCGCCACTAGCAAGATTAGTCTTAAACCAAATATCTACTGCCTGATCCGAAAAACGCCCGGTCTTTTCCCATGGCTCTGGGTTCTGGAGTGCGGTCATTTGGAGTTCTTCGCAACCAAGTTTATTTAATTCATCGCGAATAATATTCTTGATGTTTTCGATTACACGGATGCCGAGTGGCAAAAAATCGTACACACCGGCCATTTCTTTATGAACGTACCCTGCACGGGTGAGAAGTGCACCATTTTTAGCCGTTTCATCTTTCGGCGCCTCTCTCAGGGTTTTTACAAAAGTCTTTGATAATCTCATAATAGATTAATTATACCACACCTATAACATAGATGAGGTAAAAGGCAAGGCCATTCTTTAGCATGTGTGTTAGCATCCCGGCATAAATCGTGCCAGTGATTTCTCGCATCGCACAGAGTACGATAGAAAGCGCAAAGACATTTACGCCTACATTCCATTGCAGGTGCACTAAACCGAATAGTAGAGATGTGATAAAAGCAGAGAGGATGATTCCCCACATTTCCGATAAGCGCCCATTTAATTTTTCGCGGAGCTTCCCGTATAGCCAGCCCCTAAAAATGATTTCTTCAGCGATTGGTGCGATAACGACCAGTGTTAGGAATGCTAAGATTCGATCAAAGCCAGGTGCCAGCATGGAATATCCGAGTTCCTGCGTCTGATTCGCATTAAACCACGGGAATTTGCTGAAGATAAAAACTAGGATTCCAGCCAAGATTAGTGACACGATAAAACCAACCGGTCCTAACCCAATGTCAGTCCAAGTCGGGAGGCCTTCAAGCCCTAATTCACCTCGAAGTTCTGCCGGAGTTTTGACTTTTTCTTTCTTCTTTCTCTTGTTTTTAATTAGTAGCGGTATAAAAATCGTGACAAAGAGCGCCACGACATAAACTAGAGCTGAATAAATCGAAGTCCAAAGTGGAGAGTTGAACTGTGTCTTGCCAAGTAGTGCTAACATCGAATAGCCAACGATTAGTTGCGTTGCAATTACGACCGCAAAAACCCAAAAACACATTCCTACAATCGTTAGTATTAACTCGCCCACTCCCCGTTTTCTTGTCATCTAAAGAACCTCATGATGTCAAGCACGGTTACGATTAGCATTAGCGTAAGAAGCACAATGAAAGCACGTGAGACGATTTTCTCTTCAATTTCTTTTGTAAGTTTCTTGCGACGCAGTCTATAGATTACGATGAGGAGCCATCTACCGCCGTCGAGAGCCGGAATCGGAAGAACATTCATACAAGCGAGCGACACCGAGATAAGGCCAGCTAGGAATGCTAGATTCGCCGGGCCGGCTGAAGTGAAGGCCGGGAATAAGACACCGATAATCCCTACCGGGCCGGAGACCGAATCACCAACTTGAGAAATTGCTTGCTGTCCACTTTCGCGTACATTGGAATCAAAGCTAAAGAGTGAACCTACGCCACGAACTAAGTTCCAAACCAAATCCCCAATACCCTGGAAGGTCTGTGCAGTCATCTGTGCCGTTAGCCCTACACCCACAAGCGGTGCCGACCAAGTTGAATAAGACATCTTCTGGTTGCTTTCGAGTGCTACACCAAGTAGATAATCCGAATCCTTCTCGTTAAGTGTTACAACAGTATCAAACTCTTCTTCGCCACGAAGAATCGTATATGTTACCTCACCACCGGCATGCGCTTTGTTGTAATCAATAATTTCGCTAGACCAAAGCATCTCAGTGCCGTCGACTCTCAAAATCCTATCATCAACTTTAATCCCAGCTCTCTCGGCTGGAGAATCTTCAGCTACTACGCCAACGCGCACCGGCACAGAGTTATAAGATACATCTTCTTTAATTGTGAACTGATCGTCGAGGAAAGTCGGCATCCCGGTCCACGCCAAGATTGTAAAGATAATAATCCCAGCTAGCCAGTTCATCGCTACGCCGCCAAATAGAATCTTGGTCTTTTTCCAAAGGCTGACGCTACCAAAAGTGCCTTTTCTCGTCTCGGCGTCCGATTCCCCGTCCATCTGGCAGAAACCGCCGATTGGGAGATAATTCAAACTAAAGATGAGGCCTTCCTGTGGCTTGCCGTAATCTTTTTTATCAATGCGTTTCCATTTTTTAGTTTTTGGATTTTTGACCCAGGCGATGGCGCGTGGCGGAAAACCGATGCCGAATTCTAGAACTCTCACGCCATTTCGTCTAGCCATAATAAAATGCCCAAACTCATGGAGCGTTACCAGAATCATTAAGACTAAGAGACCAACAATTACGCCTACAAAAATATCCATAAACTCATTATATCATTATTTACCGAATCGACGGTTGCGGTTTTCGTATTCTTTTAAGATTTCTTTAATGTCGTCTTCACCCATTTCCGGGAAGTACTTTTTAATAAACATGAATTCCGCATAAGAAGCACGCCACAGCATAAATCCGGAGATGCGCTCTTCGCCACTCGTCCTTACTACCATATCAATATCCGGCACTTCCGGATGATATAGGTGTTTCCTGATAGTCTCCGGCGTAATCTCGCCTTCTACTTCACTAGCAATAGTGGCAGCGTCTGCGATTTCCTTCTCGCCACCGTAATTAAAACAGAAACAAACCGTAATACCGGTGCATTTTTCAGTCAGCTTCTCGGCTTTTTCGATCGAACTCATTAGTGTCGGCGAGACTTTATCCTTGGAACCAAGGATAATCATGCGGCCATTCTTCTTTACGAGCTTTTCGGCATAGCTTAAAATCTTCGTCTCGGCGAGCTTCATGATGTAGCTCACTTCTTCACTCGAGCGACCCCAGTTTTCGGTGCTAAAAACATAAAACGTGATATATTTAATACCAGCATCGCTGGCGGCGGTCACTAATTGTTCAATTGATTTTAGACCACGGCGGTGTCCCTCGATAGTTGGTAAACCTCGTTCCCTTGCCCAACGGCGGTTACCGTCAGCAATAATTCCTAAGTGTACTAGATCTGCCATATTAGAGCTTCATGATTTCATCAGACTTGTTCTTAAACTCGGCATCAATTTTGTCTGAGAATTCTTTAGTTAAATCATCAATTTCTTTTTCAGCGCGCTTCTTCACGTCTTCACCCATCTCGGTGGCAATCTTTACGGCTTTACGGGCATCTTCGCGGACGTTACGGATAGCAACCTTAGCTTGCTCAACCTTGGCGGAAGCATTCTTTACAATTTCCTTGCGGCGCTCTTCAGTCAGAGCTGGGATTGGTACGCGCACTACGCGACCATCATCAGCTGGGTTAAGGCCAAGAGATTGGTCGGCGCGAATGGCGGCCGAAATCGCCTGGATTGTCGAAGGATCAAACGGAGTAATTACGAGAAGGGTTGCGTCAGCAGCAGTCACATTAGCAACTTGGTTAAGTGGCATAAATTGGCCGTATGCTTCGACTTTGATGCCGGAAAGCATGTCTGGGTGAGCACGACCGGTGCGGACTTTCTTCATCTCATCAAGAAAGCGCTGGACCACCTCTTCCATCTTTTTACGGTCTTCTTTAGTGTCAAACATAATAACTCCTTAAATTATTAAACTTATTATAGCATAGAAGCCCTTAACAACAAAAAACCATCATTCGGGACACGGAGTGTGCAACAATAAAAAAGTACCTTCTCGGGACAATTCGGAGCCTGGCAAGGCGAGAACTAGCGCGCTTCGCCCGTGGCGACGGGCCGAAGCGACGCGTGTCCCGAAAGGTACTTTTTGTTGTTAAACAGATTACTCTGTTACGCCAAGTTCAATACGCTTAAATTGCTTAACGGTGATATTCTCGCCGGTTTTAGCAATTGATTCCTTGATGAACTGCTCGACAGTCTTGGTGTCGTCAAGGATGTATGGTTGGTTCATGAGAACCTTGTCAGCAAAGGCTTTCTTCATTTGGCCTTCGAGGATTTTATCCTTCATGTTCTCTGGGCCTTTGAAGTTAGCTTCGAGCTCTTTGATCTTAGCTTTACGGACGTCTTCTGGGATATCAGCTTCAGAAACGTAAAGTGGGTTCATTGAAGCAACTTGCATTGCGATTTGGTGAGCCAAAGTCTTAAATTCATCAGTCTTAGCTACGAAAGAAGTTTCGCAGTTTACTTCTACGATTGCACCGAGACGGCCATCGTGGATGTAAGCTTCAACGAGGCCTTCACGGGTTTCGCGGTCACCACGCTTCTCAGCTTTGGTAAGACCTTTTTTACGCATAGCTTCAAGAGCTTTGTCGAAATCACCGTTTGCTTCAACAAGAGCTTTTTTAGCATCGGTGAGTCCCGCGCCAGAGAGCTCTTTTAGCTTTTTGATTTGTTCAACTGAAATATCAGCCATTTTTGCCTCCTAATAATTATTTTTTACCTTCTTTGATAGCTTCAACGAAGTATGAAAGAACGAGTTTAGTAGCCTTGATTGCATCATCATTCATTGGGATAACGTAATCAATGTTGGTTGGATCAACGTTGGTATCAGTCATTGCAAATACTGGGATTTTAAGGCCATTAGCTTCCTTAATTGCGTTCTTGTCTTCGATTGCATCGACGACGATGATAGCAGCTGGCTGCTCGGTCATTTCCTTAATACCACCATAGCGCTCGTTAAGAAGATCGATTTCTTCTTGGAATCTCTGAACTTCGAGCTTCGAGTAGCGATTCTCGAGTTCACCAGAAGCCATGCGACGCTCAAGGTCTTTAAGCTTCTTAATTTGGCGGTTTACAGTCTCTACGTTAGTGAGAGTACCACCAACCCAACGCACGGTGACGTAAGGCATGTCAACTGAAGTAGCAGCTTCTTTTACTGCATCCTTCATTTGTTTCTTGGTGCCAACGAAAAGAATTTTCTTGCCGTTCTTGGCAATCTCGGTAACCTTTGGAAGAGCTACCTCAAGAGCGTCGACGGTCTTTTCGAGGTTGATAATGTGTGCATCCTGGCGTTTGCTGTGGATGTATGGCGCCATCTTTGGGTGCCAGCGGCTCGTCTTGTGACCAAAATGGGCACCAGCTTCGAGCAGAGCTTTCATATCGACTTTCACAGTCATATATGATTTCCTTTCCTTTGCTATGGGCTTATTCAGGAAACCTCCCATAGCTGCTTCATTAAATTTATTAATGAACGAATTATAACACACATGCTTGAAAAATGCAACAAAATTTGCTAAAATCTCTCTCAAGCACTTATCTGTCAGCGGATAAGAGCAATTTAAAAAGAGGAGGTGGCAGAAATGTCATTCGAAATCCCGCGTGATATGCTGAAAATCACCACCACGGCAGAAGAGTATCGTTTACTCGAAGATCTGAAGGAAAGGAGACTGTATCTCTACCGCGAAATCGAACCCCTTGGCTATGAAGAGACCTCGAATGAGCATGCGTCGACGGCGACCCACATTGTGCAAGCAATCCTGGACTTTAACCGCGACGACATGAACGTCCCGGTTTCGGACCGCAAGCCAATCAAGTTGTTCATCAACTCACCTGGCGGAGAAATCGAAGATGGCTTGCCGATTATTGCGGCCATCGAACTCAGCAAGACTCCGGTTTACACGATCAACCTTGGTCGGTGGTGTTCAATGTCATTCTTGATTGGCATTACTGGCCACAGGCGTTACTCGCTCCCGTACGCGACGTTCTTGCTCCACGAAGGTTCTTCTTTTGCTGGCGGTGCCGCCAACAAGGTTCAGGACCGAGTGAAGTTCGACGAACGAGTCGAGAAGGAGGTTATCAAGCCGCACGTTCTGAAGTACAGCAACATGAAAGATCATGAGTATGAAGCTTTGGCGCGTGTCGAATATTACCTGCTTCCGCCCGACGCCAAAGAGCGCGGTTTTATCGACGAGATTATTACCGACATCAACGTCATCCTCTAAGCACCTTGATTAGGCGAGCCCGTATGGACTCGCCTTTTCTCTTTACATTTTTTTATTTCTCTGATATAATAAGGGGCAATTATGAGTAAAAAAGAATTACATCCTAAAGATTATCGTGATGTCGTCTTTATGGACGAAGCCGCGAATTTTTCGTTCCTCACCAAGTCTACTGCTAAGAGCGAAGAAACCATCAAGTGGAAAGATGGTAATGAATATCCACTAGTTAAGGTTCAGATTTCTTCAAAGAGCCACCCATTCTTTACTGGCGAAGAGAAGATTATCGATACCGAAGGCCGTGTCGACCGCTTCAAGGCTCGCGCTGCCAAAGCTGAGGCTCTTAAGAAAGCCCTCGAGAATAAAGCTTTGAAAGCTAAAAAAGAAGCCGAGAAAAAGTCTAAAGCTGACAAATAATCAAGTTTAAAAAGCGAGCCCTAGAAAAGAGCTCGTTTTTTTATTGAAACCTCCGTACGGGCGCCCTCGCAGTTACGAGCGCCCGTACCAAGAGCTAGAGTATGATTGTCGTTTTAGTGACGACGCTTCTTCATGATCTTCGTGCTTCTCTTATTCCTTGTGACAACTCCGAATGCTACAATGCCTAACACGAAGAATACGATTAAACCGGTGACTAAGTAATCTTCACTCGCGATATTTAAGTTTCTAAAGAATCTACCGGTATCAGGAACATCAGTGTGAGGTACATAGGTCGAATCGAAATCTACATCAATGCTCGGCATATCTGCCTTCGTCCCATCCGCGTACTTCGCCTTTAATTCGATTGTATATGTACCAGACTCTTTATCTTCAAATGAAATTTTTGCAACTTTATCAAGATCTTCTTTCGGGACGGTTTTGACCAATTTTCCTTCTACCCAAATCTCAACCTCTTCCACATCGTCTTGATAATCAGTAAAGTGGACTTCTACCATACCATCATCTTCGTTCTGTTCAGCTTCCGCCTTAACCGCTGTGAAGTCAAGTGAAATTGAATCTAGCGGGAGCTCTCCATCGTTCTCATCTACACCAACCACCGAAATAACGTACCTACCATAACCAAATCCGCCTGAACCAAGCAAGTAATCCTGTTCAACGGTGCCAGGTTCTAGATTCAGATCTGACGCACCATAGAAAATGTGATTTGTTGATTCGTGGCCTTCTTCATCAATATATTTAATATATACGGTGATTGCCTTAAGTTTTCCGTATTCTACTGTGACATGTTGGCGCGGTTTCGTAACCGTAATCCCATTTGCCGGAGAAAGAATCTCCGCATTCGGCACATTGCTGAGCACCCTCACAGTAATGGTGTCAACTGCCGACGGCGATGCTGTAGCGGACACTCCGGGGGTCGGCATAGTAGCGGCAGCTACCGTCATGGCAGATACCACCGACAACCCGAAGAAGCCTAGCATCCTCTTGTGTGTGTTTTTCATACTCTACACTCTTTTTATGTTTTATATTTATTTTGGCCTCGCAGTTCCCGCTCCACACGGGCGCCGATTCTAGACGGTACCGAACCTAGAACGACGTTCTTTGCGTTTCCTAACCATAATTGTAATCCAAATTCCGATAATTGTCAAGAGCAAAATCATAAGTATAATGATTGGTACAGGAAGAATCAGCACTAAGCGTGAAATTTCTTCTGTTTTGTCCTTCACAGTCACAGACCAAGTCACATGGAAAAGCCCAAAGTATGGCGTGTCGTCCCAGGCATCTGACACAACGAGCTCCGTCTCTGGAATAATCGAAACACCCTTAGTATCCGGTGTCACATAGTATTGGTGACCGAAGATACCACGGACAGTGAGCTTGCCATAAGCCATGAAATCCACGTTGCCGGCGTTATTTACCATCGAGGTGCCATTAATCTTAGTGAGAGTTTTCTCTCCCTCGGTCACAGTCTTGTTGATCTTTAAATCATAAATCTCAGACTCAAATTTGGTTTCCCCGTTTGAGCGACCATAAACCACGAGTCCTGGGCTAGCTTCGGTCCTAAGGCCACCGGTCTCGGTATCAGAGGAAAGAGTATGTGCAAAAATCACAGCATATTGCCCGCCATCCGGAATGCTGGCCGGAGTTTTGATGCGGTAGTTAACTACAAAGGTTGTGCCCGGCGCTACTTTAAACTTCGGTTTGGTACTATAGGCACCAGTTTCGTCTTTAAATGTAATCCAACGCGTGATCTGTGTATAAGAGGTCTCGCGGCTAAATCCGAGTTTATATTCTCCATCATCCTCCTCTTTAGTATAAGAGTATGGCGAAGCATAAACTTCGAAATTAATCACATCCGAACCATTATTCATTACTTTAAATGAATCATCGTAAGTTTTTCCCGGCTCCAGTTTCACCACCTTATTCACAGGGCTGATACTAATGCTGGTGGCTGGCTTCGTTTCTTCGCCACCTTCTCCCTCGGCAAAAACTGTTCCACTCGTACCAAGAAGCGCACAAAAACCGGCCAAAACTACGGTAAATCCTCGCAATATTTTATTCACTTAACCTCCTTTGTTTAATCTATTATAACATAGAGGCAAAAAATAGTTCAAATTTCCCGCATATCCCTTTGCATCTTGACAAAATTGCCCAAGTGTGCTATAATATAAAAGATGACCAATAGAGGTCGTAGCAGTTTAACTTGCTAGAAAAACCGGCGGGTTTACGCAAGGAGGTTAGTTCGATGGCGAAATACGAAAATTTGGGGTTTTGCCCCCACAACAGCTTCGCGAATGCCGACCTGTTCCCGAACAAGGCTCTTGTGATGGGAATTCTCGGCAACCGCATCGCTGACATGTACTACCCTGACGACGACAAGGCCTGGAGCGAGGATGTTTCCATCGTCTCGGCCATGCTCGGTGGAGACGGAACACTCGGGGTGCAGCTTGCCTGCTTCCTCAGATTCTGCTCGCCGATTTCGGATCTCGAAATCGGCAAACCGATTCGGATTCACGACGTGTTGAATCCTAAGCACATCAGTAAGGATCTCTACTGTGAGGACCCGGCGCACTGCCAGGGCTGGTCCTTCTTCGTGGATGGGAAAGCCATAAAAGACTCTCCCGTCACCTGGAAAGAAGGTCTCTTCCTCTTCGAGGATGATAGCTACCTGGTAGCGGCTAAGGACAATCTCGCAGATGATCCCCACGTGGACATCTGGATTTTCCAGAAGCCCATCACGATGCCCCTTCCCGACCCCACTCAGTCTGAGTAGGGACTAGCAAGCATCCCCCGAACTCTAAGTCCGGGGGAATTTAATAATTTGGAGGTGTTTCATGGAAAAAACCTACGGCAGACTAATCGATGAGGTCGAAAAACTCGACCGTAAACGGCGAATGTACATTGGCACCAAAAACGGCAGTGGCTATTTCTTCATTGGAACAAGAGACGAGTTCTGCCCGGAATACGAGTTTATCTATGACCGGTCAGTCTACTCAGTCTATAATAAAAATACTATTCCAGAAGAAGCTGGTACCGTCATCCTGATTTCCGGCTCCGCCGTCGGCGGTTGCTATTGGTTTCACGATGAATATGTAGCTGCCAATAATCGCCTTAACCCATTTAGCGCCATTGTTGAATTCAGAAACCGGCGCTATGTCTTCGACGAAACCTTATCCATTGGCAAGTTTAACCGGCTTTATCACGAAGTTCGGTTAGACTATTTCGGCACTAAATTCCCTCTCTCGACTTTCTCATCTGGCGATATCGAACGCATCAGTACGAGTCGCTTGTACGGGGAAAATATCTTCATCCCGGACGACAGACAGCTCGGTAATTTTATCGAGCGAGGAGTCGGCGAAAATTGGAAGCATAAACCATTAGAGGTATTACAATACCTAAAAGTTAATGCTAACGGTCTCGTTGCCGATGGTAGAGTTGTCGAAATCGGCTCATCCATTGAACTGGCGACTAGGACAAAAGCTATTACTGGACGTCGCATCATTTTAAAGATTACGGAAAATAGTGCTGATTTTAAAATGATAGCAGACAGCAGTTGTGTTCATGTCCCGGTGTTCTTCAATCGGCAGTTTATGGATGCCCGCCTCCGCATAGATCAGCAACAGTTTTGATCTAAAACCCCCCTCAATAGAGGGGGATTTTTCGTGCCAGAAAAAGCCCACGCTATGCGTGGGCTAGGGGGTTACGGGAACATTTCGTGGTAATACTGGGCGTAGACTCGCCGAATCTCGGCACCGCTCATCGAATGGAGCATATAAAGCTTTTCGTCGGCCTGCGCCTTGATAGATTCTAACTTGTCATATTCACGATCGTAAAATTTTCGGTCCGGGGTTTCCCCGTTCTTCCATTTCTCTTCCAATTTCTTTGAAAAATTGTCCGCCAAATAATCACAGGCTGCTTTATAACGGGTGAATAAGTAATCGGTCAAGATTTCGTGCATGCGAAGCTCTTCATCATCAAGATAAATCGAATTAGCCGTAATAATCCCTCCTTTCAAAGAACTTACATGACTCTAGCCATATATACCTATATTATACCATAAAAAGATTAAAAAGTAAATGGAACAGGTGTCACAAGGCTTGTTTTTATCATTCAGATATGATATAATAAAAAAGATCAAACTACGGTGCGGTACGCCGCCCGTGGTAATGATTTACTCAGGGGAAGGGGACGTTCTCTGGTCGGGGTAAGAGGCCGTGGCATAGCCACAATCACCTCACACGCGCCTTTGCGCGGAGATTTATCCCGGGTAGAAACGCCCCTGAGTAAAAAGCCCCTCGGGGCAATACCGCCGTAGGGACGCCTGCGGATGGTACACGACGCCGCATCTGCCAATTGGCGGCGCGGAATGACTCGCACGGGGAAGGCCGTGCAGGGTGAAAAAAGACCATAGCGGGACACGTCCTGCCTATGGGATACGGATGAAGCGCTGCGGATTCCGTAGCTCGGCCGGTTACAGCCGGCAACAGAACTCCCGGGAAACACTCGGTGTCCGGACGCCTGAGCCTTGGAGTTCTCGCACATTCCTTTACCCGCTCCTTTTGGGGCGGGTTTTTAATTTGACTTAAAGTCCGTCATCAAAATCATCTTCAACGACGGCTTTCGGAGCGTCATCAAAGAAAAGCTTATTTTTCCTTGCTGAAACAATAAATGAAATAAGTGGAATACAAAGTACTAGCGCCATTTTGATTGATCCCACGGCATCCAATACATAATACCCGGAGCAAATGTCTCCATGGCATACACTTGATGGTTTAACTGAGAATGATGGTAAGAAAACATAGCAGAATGCAAAAACAATGAATAGCTCCGCTATGACCGGGTGTTTCTTTTTTAAAGAAAGACCAACCGCGAAGGCGAGTATTGTTATAATAATCCCACCAACACCGTTAATCCAAAAATCTATCATATTAAGGATATAATACCATAGATTGATTAATCGGTGCGCCTGTTTGCGAGCGAAGCGAGCATAATAATCAGTGCGCCTGCTGGCGGAGCGTCAGCGGAGCCCCAGGCGGCACCAAGAAACAGAAAAAGACCCGGAGGGTCTTCTGTTTCTTGGTGCGCCTGACTAGACTCGAACTAGCACAGCCGTGAATCTGGCCACTACCACCTCAAGGTAGCGTGTCTACCAATTCCACCACAGGCGCATGCAAATATTATATCACATTTTCTAGAAATTGTGCAACAAATCCCGCGCTAAACTCAAATTAAAATTTCATATTCGGCACAATAATCAAAAACAACAAAGCCGCCACAATTACATACACTCCAGAAATAATCGCATTCATCGCATCCTTCCCCGTTGCTTTCTTATACATAATTGCCGCCACAATTGCTGCAATTCCCGGAATCACCGCGAGTATAGTTAAAGCCCCCGCGATTATCCACATATTGCCCACATTAAGATACTTCAATGGAAATGCTAAAACCGCGCCCCCGACGGACATAAACACCGCAATTTCGGATAGTCTCTCGGCGCTATCGCCTAGAGCATTCTTGTCGCGCGTATATCCTTTTTTCGGCGCAAAACTCTCCGCTCCGAGATTCGCGACATTCGCTTTACTCTCAGTATCCTTCGCATCCTCGGCCTTCCTGATCTCGGCCTTAATGCGCTTCTTTTCTTCCCAATCTTCCGGTTCTTGGTCCATTATGGTGTCTTGTTCTTAGCTGCTCTTACAGAGGCGTAATTCATTACGTCAGAAAACCTATCAAGTGGCGTCACCAGTGTAACATTATTTCCCAGCGCGCGAGCATTCTTATTGTAAAGATATGTCATATTAGATTGGTACAAACCAATCGCCGGCACATCTTCCACCCAGTAGTTTAGGAACGATTCGTATTTCTTAATTCTAAGCGCCGTATCGAGTGTTTCCCTTGCGCCAATCAGAAGGTCATCTACAAGTGCATTCTTATAATTAGAAAGGTTAAGCCCGGACGAAGAAGCCTGTGTGGAGTGATAATACGGCAAGAGGTCCGGATCGGCACCTAGCTCCACTTCGTAAACCAAGATGTCATAGCTACGCTTCGCAATAATGTTGCCCACAAAATCCTGGTTTTCTTCATATACTGTTACATTAGCGTTTAGATCAAGCAGTTCAAGCTGGCCCTTCAAACTCTCCGCCACTGCCGGCAAATAACCGGAATTCACAGTTGCGATATTCAGAATGATATCCTTTCCGTTCATCAGCTCGGTAATCTTCTCTTTGGCAACATCAAAGTTGTAGCTCGGAATCTTTGGATAGTTCGTAAGTTTGATTTGTGAATCAACCAAAGGATAATCCAGCATCACATTACCCGGAGCATTAGTACGGACATTAATAAGATCAATCCCCTGGCGAATCGCCTTCCTGAGGTCCTTATTCTTCACATTTTCGCTAGTCATATTAAAGAACATAAACGCACCTGAATTAATCCCGGCATCGAATTTAATATAGTTTTGCGATGTTACTTTGCTGGCTTCCGAGCCGGAAAGCTCAGCTGTAGCGGTGACGGCACCGGAATTCATCGCGTTAATCACATCGTCCTTATCGGCATAAGCATGCACGGCGAAACTGTTTAACATCGGCTTACCGTAGTAATAATTTGGATTAGCGGAAAGAAAAACCGTCACATCGTCGCCAATCGTATTCTTCTGAGTCGCATTAAACATGAACGGACCGGACGATACTGGTGTCTGCGAAAAATCGTCTTCCACCAAAGTTACCGCCGGTGTATCCTCGAGCTCATGCTTTGGCACGACTGGGAAATCGAGCGCCGTTGCAAAGTCCGCATAAGCCGAAGGCAAGGTAAAGACGATTTGTCCTTCCTCGTTCTCTACGACTTTCACGTTTCTGAGTGCCGAAGAATAAACCGTATTAACTGCCGGATTCTGGATTAAAGCGATTGTGTATAGAACGTCTTCATTCGTGATATCTTCGCCATCAGACCATTTTAGGCCGTTCCTTAACTCCGCCTTCCAAACTTTGCCGTTCTCATCCGGCGTGAGAGACTTTAACATCCCCATGCCCATATTTCCGGAATAATCTACAGTCGTTAAAGTTGAGAACATCAAACGGCTTAAAACTCTTTCGCTACTCGTCATAGCGAAAAGTGGATTTAAAGAATTCACCGCGCCAACCGTAGCTTCTGTGTAGCTGCCACCACTCACGAATACATCCTGTGCATACGAAGAACCGGACCAAAAAGCCTGCGTGATAGCGAGCATCACTAACCCGGCCACCAGCAAACACCACTCCGCAATGAGCAGCTTAATATCACGGATATGCGAAACTCTCGCAATCAAGTTTTCCTTGATGTGCTCCTTGCCCTCCTCGCGTGCCTTCACCGAGATGCGAGAAAATTTCCGAACTATTTTTTGCCCACGCTTTTTGAGTGTATTTGCCATATTATGCTGGAATTAATAATAATCCTAAAATCGACGAAACAAAGATAAATGCCATAATAATTGTCGTCACGAAGAGTGACTTCTCAAGGCCACGACGAGTCGTGTAAAGCTCACCTGAGCTACCAAATCCGGCGCCCAGCGATGCTCCGCGTTGCTGCAGTAAGATTAAGATAATCGTTAGAAAGGCTGAGATAAATGTAACTACTTCTAGAAAACTTCCTATTTGCATGATAACTCCTAGTGATATCAATTATAAAGGATACTTCCGAAAAAGTAAAGCGAACTTACTTCAGCATTCCCTTGCGTTTTAAGAGAGAATGATAAGTAATGGCGAAGCGGTGTGACTCCTCATCAATCCTAGCGATTAACCTCGCGATATGCGAGTTTGAGCTTAGCGGAACGATTCCCCTGTTTGGCACAATAATTTTGACACCGGCCGATTTAGAATGATCGCCGGATTTATCGCGACCAATCACCGGAATATTATATGGCTCTACGAGCGGCAAAATCGCGTTTACTTGCCCCGCTCCGCCGTCTAGCACGATAAGATTCGGGTAATCCCATTCATCGTGCTTTAAACGCCTTGTAATCACTTCCTGCATGCTTTTTAGATCGTCGTTGGTGCTAGTACGGATTTTAAATTTGCGATATTCACTTCTCGCGGAAGCACCATTGATAAACACCACCATACTCGCCACCGTATTGGTGCCGGATTGATGCGAAATGTCGTAACCTTCAATACGGCGTGGCGGCTCATCGAGTCCAAGCAAATCTTGTAGGGATTTCAGCGCCTGGTCGGAAGAAATATCGAGAAATTCTTTATCCGAAAACACGATTTTCTTCTTTAATTCTCTCAGTCCAAATAATTGGTCACGCGCCTCGGCTGCTAGCTCATAATTCCCCTTTGACGCCTCATCGTACATGGTCTTTTCGAGTTCTTTTAGGAGCCCTTCGCGCTCGCCATTTAGATAGCGCATGAGTTTCCTTAGGTTTCTCTTGTAGTCTTTCGGCGTAGTTTTGCCGATTTCAATGCCTGGAGTGAGTCCAAGATCCGTATCGAGGGACTTTTTGCCATCATACGGCTTAGTATAATACGGGAAAATTCTTCTAAGCATTCGGACGGATTTTTCGACCACCGACTTCCCATAAAACGGTCCAATGTAGGTAGCTTTATCATCCAGCGGATTTCTCGTAAATGACACATCCGGCACTTCCTCCTGCATACTAATACGCACATAACTCACCGTTTTGTCATCGCGAAGCAAGATATTCCACTTCGGCATGTATCTTTTAATCATCTCCGATTCCAGAAATAGCGCGTCCATTTCGGTATCAACTGTAATCCAATCCGTATCGTAAATCTCAGCGACGAGGGCCTCAGTTTTGACGTCTTTTTTAGACTTCTGGAAGTATTGGCGGACGCGGTTCTTTAAGACTGCAGCCTTGCCAACATAAATAATCTCGCCACTGGCGTTTTTATGAAAATAAACTCCCGGGCTGTCCGGGAGTTTGCTGAGTTTCTGTTTTAGCCTCTCGTCCATTTCTTAATTATACAACATATTTAAGAAATGTAAAGCTTAACGTTTTAATCCCAAGTGTTTGGATTTTGGTACATGCTCTTGAAGAGATCCTCGAGTTTGATGGAGCTCGATGGAGCGGTTGCTTCGATAGTTGGGTTGTAATCGATGTCAAGATCTGCTTTAATTCCTAGGCTTCCGTCATCAGTTGTGTAGCTAACATAAAGTCTGGTGAAATTATTGTTATCATCAACTTCAACATATGTTGCTGGTAGTACTGAAACGATGTTGCTGACATCATCTGCAGTGACTTTTTCGACGCCATCGAAACATTTAGCGGCTTCAGTGCTGCCGAGCTCGTCATTAAATGCATTAACAAAGTTGGCAAGTTTTTCAGAGCTAATACCGAGCTTGTAGAGTGCGTTCTTTTTCTTGGTAATCTTGAGATTGTCAGTTGAAGAAGTTACGAACTCATTGCTTTGGTAGAGACCAGCTACATCAATGGTAGTGCTTGAATTCTGCATGGCTTTTACAATACATTGAGCGGTTTCGCTTTCACCGGTTGTGGTAGGAACCGTACTGGTTACATCACTAAGCGTCATGGAAATCCACTGACCACCAAGTTGTTGAACGATTGAGTTTACGATGAGAGAATAATCTAACTCCAAAGCTTCATCATCCGTGTCATCATCCGTATCGTCATCGTCGTAATCGCCACAATTAGTCTTGTCGCTTCCGTCGACACAATTAGTCTCGACACTGCCCTTGCTCGAAAGTTTGAGATAAAGAGTCTTGTTTGCTACTATTTCGTCGAGATCTACAGAAGCTTTGCTAGAGCCGCCAAAGTCTGCAGTCAAGCTGATTTTGCCGGAGCTCTTACCGGTTTCAGCGTCATAGCCGGCCTTGATGGTTGCATCAAGAGACTTAAATGGAATATTGTCGCTACTTGCAGTTACTGCAACTGTACCATCTGCACCAAGTTTGGTTGCACTATCCTTACCGGAAAGCAACTTGACGATTGCGCCAGTGACAGAACCTTTGCCACCGCCACCACCGCCGGAGCCATTGCCACCACCAAGGAGGAGGACAGCTGCTGCTACACCACCACCAATCAAGGCGAGGAGTAGAATTACGAGGCAGACAATAAGGCCAGTTTTCTTCTTTTTGACTGGCTCGACCACTGTACCTGCCGGTTCTTCGGTAGGGGTGGCTACTGGAGTAACCTCTGCTTCCGCTGGGGTCTCTGCCGGAGCTTCCGCAGGAGCTTCCGCTGGGGTCTCTGCCGGAGCCGGTTCAACCGGAGCAGTGTCAGCCGGAGCTGGGTTGAGGGGATTTGGTGTTCCCTCAGGATTTTCGTTCATATAAAAAACTCCTTACTTTTAATACTTACACTTATTTTAACATAAGTTTAATAAATTGGTATATAATATTTTTATGGATAATTCGACAATTTCTAATATTAAAGCAAGACAAGTATTGGATTCACGTGGTAACCCGACCGTAGAAGCGGAAGTGTTTCTTGAAAACGGCGGTTATGGCCGTGCTATGGTGCCGTCCGGTGCTTCAACCGGTGCCGGTGAAGCCTTAGAGCTTCGTGATGATGATAAATCCCGCTACGGCGGAAAAGGTGTATTAAAGGCTGTCTGGAATGTAAATTCCAAGATTAAAGACGTCCTCGTAGGTAATACTTCAGATCTTCGCACGGTTGACGAAATGATGCTCGAGCTCGATGGCACGAAAAACAAATCCGGTCTTGGCGCCAACGCCATTCTTGCCGTTTCCCTTGCGACTGCCAAAGCCAATGCTCGCGCCAATAAGCAACCATTTTATAAATATATTGCCAGTCTCGCCGGCACCGAAGATGAAATGTGTATCCCAATGCCGATGATGAATGTGATGAATGGTGGTGAACACGCTTCCTGGGCAACCGATTTCCAAGAATATATGATTATTCCACGCGGAGCCGGCAATATCGCCGATGCGGTCCGCATGGGCGCCGAAGTGTTTCATACACTAAAAAATGTTTTAAAGGATCGCGGTTATCCAACCACCGTTGGCGATGAAGGTGGTTACGCGCCAAAAGTCAAAGACGGCAACAATGAGCCACTCGAATGCATCAAGCTCGCTGTCGAAAAAGCCGGCTACAAATTCGGTGACGATATTGCTATCGCCATGGACATCGCTGCCAGCGAATTTTACGACAAAGATCATTATGTCTTAAAGACTAATGGCGACTGGAAGACTGCCGAAGACATGATTAACTGGTACGACTGGATTATTAACAATTATCCAGTGATTTCGATTGAAGATGGTCTTGCCGAAGACGACTGGGCCAACTGGAAGATCCTGACCGAGCGCATGGGCGACCGCATCCAGCTCGTGGGCGATGATTTATTTGTCACTAATACCGAATTACTTGCCCGCGGTATCAAGGAAGGCGTTGCCAACGCAATCCTAATTAAACCAAATCAAATTGGTACGCTTTCTGAAACTATTGACGCAGTTTTGATGGCGAAAAAAGCCGGCTACAAGACCGTGATGTCGCACCGCTCCGGTGAAACTGAAGATGTCTCGATTGCGCACCTCGCAGTTGGTCTCGGCACTGGCCAAATCAAAACCGGTTCCCTCTCCCGCAGTGAGCGTATCGCAAAATATAACGAGCTCATCCGTATCGCTGATACGAATTCAAAACTCGGACTATAATATGCAATAAAAAAATACCTATTGGGGTCGCGTCCGGTCAGCCCGTCGCCACGGGTGACCGGCGCTAAATCCTCGCGCTGCCGCGCTCCGGACTACCCCAAGTAGGTACTTTTTTATTGCATTGCTAGCTATCGAGTTTCGAAGCTTCGCGGAAGCCATCGTAGAAGTTCTCGGAAATTTTCGGGTGTCCAATCTTGTTGGCGGCCTTTACCACTTCTTTCACGTCATCCGTAATCTTAAAGATACCGGTATCTTTTTCATTAATCAAACCAAGTGTAATCATCTGCTTAATGATACGGTCAAAAGTCTTCCAATATTGCTTGCCGATTAAGAATACCGGCATCTTTGGCATTTTGGATTCCTGCATCAAACACAAAATCTCGGAGATTTCGTCCATTGTGCCAAAACCGCCCGGGAAAAAGACGAAGACTTTTGATGCCATAGCAAGTGAAACTTTGCGAGCAAAGAAATATTCAAAAGTAATACAGTCAGTGAGATATGGATTTGGGAATTGTTCGTGCTTCAAAGTAATATTTAAACCAACCGTTCGGCCACCAATTTCATAAGCGCCGTGTGAAGCCGCTTCCATGATTCCAGGACCACCACCAGTTACGACGGCGTGACCGTTCTTAGCTAGTAGTCCACCGAGTTCATAAGCCATTTTACAGTATTTATTATCTTGCGGTAATCTTGCGGAACCAAAAATCGTCACACCCTGCGGGAATGATCGCACGATTTGAAGCCCCATCGTTAAATCCTTAGCGTAAGCATTAGCCCGCTCAAGGTCAGCAATTGATAATTTCTTCAATATTTCTTCTTCACTCGGTAACATATTTTTCCTTTTTATAATTTTTGAATTGGCATTGGATGTAATTCTTCAGTTCCAGTTAGTATACCACGATTCGCGCCAATTTTGCGGACCACGGACGTGGAATTTGCCGAAGCGAAAATCAGCGATTGCCTAAACGAATGACCGGAGATATAGTGGGCGAGGAAACCTGAGCCAAATGCATCGCCAGCCCCCGTAGCGTCTTTAATTCTGGAATCTTCATAAATACCAAAGCGATAAATCTCACCGGTATCTTTTTTGCCGGCAATGCCGCCCATTGGGCCATCCGTGATAATTACGGTCGGAACATATTGGTTCAAATGATACATTAATTCGGTAAGTAGCACACCTGGTACGATTTTCGACGCCTCGGATTTATTAACCAGTAAAATATCTACATCTTCCAGAAGTCCAATCAGTTTTTCCTTCTCGGCGAGCTCTTTAACGCCTGGGTTGAACATGATTTTAGCACCGAGCTCTTTGGCTTTTTCAAAGAAACGCAGGAGCGTATTCATGTCACCACGAAGCGACGTAACATAAAGCCAATCCGGCTGAATCAGTTCCAAATCTTTTTCGTTGAAATTGTCGAACGTTTCGCTAGCGCCACGGTAAGTCAGGATCGTGCGCTCGCCACCTTTAGAATCAAGCAAAATCACGGACGAGCCGGTATTTTTTCTGGTTACAAAATTCACATAGGAATTATCAATTTCTTCACGGTCGAGCACACGCATAATCGCTTCACCGGCAGAATCATGTGCGATGTTGCCGATAAAAATCGCTTCGTGCCCGTGGCGTGAAAACGTAATCGCTGAATTGATGCCACCGCCGCCAACTTCGTAGCTTAAAGAATCGATATCAACCTTAGTACCAACAAGGACATTCCCAAAAATCGCATCGCTACCAATTGTAGTCGGCGCGAGGTCATCGTGATCAATTAGATAAATATCCTGAAGTGCTGAGCCCAGTGAAACGATTCTTGCCATTAGAGCACCACCCCACTTTTATCGATTTCGGAAACCAGTTGTTGATACATGTCGGCTGGGTTTTCGGCCTGTGAAATCGCCGAACCCACATTAATTACATCAAGATCTGCGTGAGCGAGTGCGCGGATATTGGTGATATTAGCCCCGCCATCCCAACCAATTTCGACTTCCGGTTTAATATTGCGAATCAGTGCAATCTTTTCCATTTGCATGAGGTCGGCCGGCGAGCCTTGGACGCCAAGTTGCCCGGCAAATACTAATACATGGTCAGCAGCTTCAATATATTGTTGCACGGCACCTGGATAAGTAGACGGGAGCAACGCTACGCCGCAATGAATATCCATCGCTTTTAATTGGTCAAAAATCGGAAGTAGATTCTCGCTCGCTTCGGCGTGGAAAATCACCATGGATGGTGTCAGTTTCGAAATCGTATCCATGTATTCAGACGGCTTCGAAACCATCATATGTAGGTCGGTAATCCAGTTTTTTGGCCACCAAATGTTTGTGATATCAAGCGTACTAGTTGGCGCAAATACTCCGTCAGTTAAATCAATTTGCACGCGACGAGTGAAGACGTTGATGCGTTCGGCTTGGTCGCGAAAATCCTTTTTATTATCGACTAAAATTGTTGGGATAATCGTCACTTCCCTAATCATAATCTTCCCTTTCGTCTAAACGATTAATGCGGCGAATCCGCCGTTCAAAGCTTTGAAAATCGGTTTGAAGAAATGTTTTTACAATTTCTTCCATCGTTTCATCATTCGTCATAAAATGCGCAGATAAACATAGCACATTTGCGTCGTCATGTTCGCGGGCCAAAACTGCGGATTCAGTGCAATGACAATGCGCTGCGCGGATGCCTTTAAAACGATTTGCCTGTGCCGTAACGCCGTGCGCTGAATCGCAAATCAAAATCCCCATCGAACCAAAATTCTCGCGGACTTCTTTAGAAACGGCAATTGCCGGGTCATTAAAATCATCACCTTCGTGATATTCGTAGGCACCTTTATCGATAGCATTATAGCCATTGGCCTTCAAAAACTGCACCAAATGGTTTTTCTTCTCGAATCCTCGATAGTCTGCTCCGATATAGACGTCCATTAATTATCCCCACCGAAATCAACCGTGAGCTCAACCAAACGATTTGAATAGCCCCACTCATTGTCGTACCATGCGACGACTTTAATCATATTGCCACCAACTACGTCAAGCAGTGGTAAATCGACGATGCAAGAACGTGGATCACCGATGAAATCAGAAGATACCAATTCTTCATCAGTCACACCAATAATACCCTGATAATACTCTTCCTTAGCAATCTTTTTGAAGAATTCGGTTAGCTCTTCCTTGGTAGTTTGGCGCTTAATTACGGCAGTAATATCAGAAAGTGAAACTACTGGCGTTGGGACACGAACGGAAAGACCACTGAATTTGCCCTGTAAGCTTGGGATTGTGAGCGCAGCGGCTTTTGAAGCACCGGTCGTAGTCGGCACGATGTTTTCAGCAGCCGAGCGAGCTTCGCGAAGATCCTTGGCCGGAGCATCGAGAATGCGCTGTGAACCGGTATAGGAGTGAACCGTGGTCATCATTGCCTTTTCAATACCAAATTCATCTTCAAGCACCTTCATGATTGGTGCAATACAGTTGGTGGTACAAGAAGCATTGGAAAGAATCAAATCTTCCGGCGTCACTGCATCTTCGTTTACACCGAGTACGATTGTTTTAGCGCCTTCGCCTTTTGCCGGAGCGGAAATTACCACGCGCTTTGCGCCGGCATCAATGTGCGCCTTGGCGTCTTCTGGTTTAGTGAAGAAACCGGTGGATTCAATTACGACATCTACATTTAAGTTTGCCCATGGCAAATTGTGTGGGTCTTTTTCGGCATAAACCGGAATCTCTTTTCCGTCTACAATAATTGCGTGTTCGTTCGATGAAACTTCCTGATCATAAGTTCCGTAGGATGAATCATATTTAAGAAGGTGAGCAAGAGTTGCGGCATCAGTAATGTCGTTAATTGCTACCACCTCAGCATCTTTCCGTCCTTGCAAAATCTTGAACGCATTCCGACCAATTCTGCCAAAACCATTAATTGCTACTTTTACCATTATACCTCCTATATACTTACGCTTATTGTACCACGTTTACGCTTAATAGACAACAAAAAAGTGTCTTTGAGGAGCATTCGCGACCAACGGGGAGCGAACCGAGCGCCGGTCCGCCCGTAACGACGGGCCGGACCAAGCGTCTCCGAAAGACACTATTTTTGTTGTTATTAACGAGCAAAGTGTGCAAATGCGCGGTTTGCTTCTGCCATGCGGTGGCAATCTTCCTTCTTCTTGAAGGCAGCGCCGGTTTCGTTGTATGCATCAACGATTTCGGCTTCAAGACGCTTTGCATATGGCATACCAGAACGTGCACGTGCAGCTTGGACTAACCAAGTAAATGCGAAGTGCATTTGGCGATGGCCAGCGATTGGGAACGGAATTTGGTAGTTAGCACCACCGACACGGCGGGATTTAACTTCAAAGTCCGGTGAAACGTTTGCAATTGCTTTTTCAAGTACTTCTACTGGATTCTCAGATTTGAGTTTTTTAGCAGCGCCTTCGATTGCAGAGTAAACTGCACGTTCAGCAACTTGCTTTTTACCATCAAGCATCGACTTGTTAATAAGTCTTTGTACCATGATGGATTGATACTTACGATCTGGAGAAACTTTGCGTTCCAAAGATTTGGTAGTTTTACGTGGCATAATTACTTACCCTCCTTCTTTGCGCCGTACTTAGAACGGCCCTGCTTGCGACCATTAACGCCTTGGAGATCAAGAGTACCACGCACAATGTGATAACGCACACCTGGGAGATCTGGCACACGACCGCCACGAACTAGCACAACGGCGTGCTCCTGGAGGTTATGACCTTCACCACCAATGTATGCCCAAACTTCCTGACCGTTGGTAAGGCGCACACGTGCAACTTTACGCATAGCGGAGTTTGGTTTCTTTGGAGTCTTGGTAGTTACTTTGATACAGACACCACGCTTAAGTGGTGCAGCTTTCTCATAGCGCTTAGTCTTAAGAGTATTGATAATTGAACCAAGTGCTGGAGATTTCGATTTCTTCGCATTCTTCTTGCGAGGCTTGCGAATCAACTGATTAATAGTTGGCATTAAAATTATCCTATTTAATCTTAAATATTATTATATTTGCCCCGTTTACAAGTACAGCAATAGTAAACGAGATGAAACTCTTTAACGTATTATATCATACTTATCTTAAAATGTCTATAAAAAATCGCCCTATTAATAGGGCGATCGGGTTTGGCCTTAATCGGTACTAAGCTCGAGAAGAGCATCTTCTAACCGTTTGGCGCTGTTAGTTTCCAGTGTGACGCTGATGAGCTTGCCGGAGATCCGTCCGGCGACGAAAGAAAAGACTGCTCTGTTCCTGTCGTCATAGATGTCGAACACGACGATGTCGTTGTTTTCTCCGGGCAAAGAATAGATATAGAAGACTATCGCTATCTTGCCGAAGTTGCAACGTTCGCCGGCTTCCGGGTTGTCCAGAGCGATTTCCTCGGCTCTGTCGCGGAAATAAAGGAATTCCTTCCTCAGGAACAGCTCCAGCTCGTTCTGGATATGACTCTTAAAAGCGTCGTCAATCGGTTTGCCATTAAAAGTCACTAGGTATTCGTACGCCATACTAAACTACCCCCCATATAATATTTGTGGCCATAATCCTTAAAGAACTGCCCACTCTTATAATTATAGCACAAAATGCCGAAAAAGTCAAAAAGCCACCCATAGTTAAAGGGTGGCTTCTGGTTTTTGGTCTATTTGTTTGATTTGGCAAGAAGGTCAAGCGCCGCTTCGATAATCATGCGGTTTCTGATGTCTTGCTTAACTGCTGGATCTTTGAGATTCTTTAATGCATCAGGAGATTTGCGATAAACATCTTTCAGCTCAGCGATTTTAGCTTCGACCAATTTATCGTCGACGGTGATTTTCTCACTTACGGCGAGAGTCTGGAGACAAAGTGATGCCTTGACGTTCTCTTCGGCGACTTTTTTAGCCTTCTTTTCCCATGATTCCATGGTTTCATTGCCACGCTTCAAATATTCCTCGGCACTCATGCCTTGAGTTTGGGCATTACGTTCGAGATTATCGCGAATACCGTGCATCTGGTCGTTGATGAGGATTTCTGGGATGTCGCCAATCTTAGATTTCTTGACGAGCGCCTTTACGAGGTCATCTTTAAACTTGTTTTCGAGTCTTTCTTCGGTTTGGAGAGAAAGATTCTTTTTGATGTCCTCTTTTAGAGCCTTCAAATCTTTGAACGGACCAACTTTTTTGGCGAGTTCGTCGTCGATTTTTGGCACAGTAACTTCATTAACTTGCTTCAAGAGCACGCTAAATACGGTTTTTACGCCGGCGAGATCATCTACGCCATAATCCTTCGGGAAAGTGAGCTCGAGATCAAACTTGTCACCCGGTTCGTGGCCGACAATGCCGTCTTCGAAGCCAGGGATGAAATTGCCGGAGCCAAGAGCTAGAGGGTAGTTATCGGCTGAACCACCTGGGAAAGCGACACCATCTTTTTTGCCGACGAAATCAATAATTACCTCATCACCGAGTTTAGCAGCACGCTTAATGGCCTTTTTATCAGAAAATGATTTAGAAATATTGTCAAGTACACCTTTGATGTCTTTTTCGTCAACTTTAACTTCGTCACGCTTCACATCAAGTTTCTTCCAGTCGCCGAGCGTCACTTCCGGTACTACTTCAACGGTCGCAACGTATTCAAGCATTTCGCCAGGTACAAACTTGGTGATGCTGATTTCCGGGCGAAGAAGTGGCATTTGCTTTTCTTGTTCAAAGGCGGCTACCACGGTCGTACGGACGGAAAGATCCATCGTTTTCGAGTTCAAATCGTTTTCCGGAACGAATTTTTTGGCAACTTCTACTGGGACTTTGCCTTTTCTAAATCCTTCGACGCGGATTTCTTTTGCGAGCTCTTCAATTGCGAGTTCTGAGGCTTTCTTTAAATCGTCAGCGTCAAGAGTAGTAGTCAACTCAACGCGTGAACCACCGAGCTTCTTCAGCTTTGTTTTCATGTTATCTCCTAATAATTTTGTATATTATAACACAGTTTTGCCCGAACCGGTAGTACGGATATGGGTCAGGGTAAATCTTGGGTCGGCCCCGAGCTTGATGCCCGGGTTCATAATTCCCTGCGGGTCAAAAATTTCTTTTACGGCATTATAGAGTTTAATCTCTTCTTCAGACAGATTCAAATTAGAAACCAGTGCCTTGACGCGGCCTTCCGGAGCACCACCGGAAATCGAACCACCTTCGCGGTTGATGATAAAGTTCGTTGCGCGAAGGAATGCCACTGCTCTCTTTAAGAACTTCTCATCATCTACATCAAATCTCGGACGGAGGCTGTAGCATTCGGATGAATATGAACCATAAAGCGCAAGGTCGAGTTTCAAACTCTTTTCGAGCACCTTCAAATCTTCAAGGAATTGTCCAAGTTTTTCGGACGGCAGATAAAAATCAGTTGCAAGCGGGACGCGCTCGCCAGTTTTGACCTGATTCAGATAGCTAATCAATGAGTTTTCAAATTCATTTAGCATGTTCTGATTCTTGACCGACTCAACGATGATTTGCACGTTTCTCGGCATGTTTTTCTTCATGTTGCTAACTTTATTTAGTCTAGCATTGAGGTGCTTATCAAACTTCACAAACACTACGAAACCGTCTTCAAACTTAGACGTGTTGATGCCGAGTTTCTTGCCGGCTTCTTCCGCGGCGCGAGCGACTTTTAAGTCAAAAATGTTAAGTTCGAGCGGTTGATTCGGCTTTAAAGCATCCATGAACTTCTTTGCCGTTTCGAATTTTTCAAACACAGCCACGACGCGACCGGTCTTTGATGCAATTGGCACCGCTCTTAGAATTACTTCCGTAATCACACCGAGCGTTCCTTGTGCGCCAAAGAAAAGCGGCATCAGATCAAAGGACTTCTTACGGCAAGCCATGCCGATTTTGGCATAGCCACGAGTTTCGTTTTTGTTTTTACGAATCTCGTCGATTAGTTTCTCATTCTTCTTGTAAAGGCTGTTTAGTTTCTTGTAAACACTACCTTCCGCAGTCTTTTCCTGGGCAATCCTTTCGACATTTCTGGAGCTTAAGTAATCGGTCTGAATCGCATCACCGGTCGGGAGTACTACTTCGATACGCTCGACAAAATGCGTAATGCTACCATGTTTTCCGGCATAAACATCAGACGGACAATTTGAAATAAGGCTACCAATCGTGTCGTTGTCGTGACCACCGATCGGAATTGTGAGGCCGTTAATCGAAAGCGCGGTATTTACTTCTTTCAACGTGATGCCAGCTTGGACACGAACCAATCTCTCGCGCTTGTCGGCCTCGAGTAATTTATTCATTTTTTCCATGGAGATAATGAGGCCATTCGAAAGTCCGGCACCGGTTTCATCAAGCCCGGAACCCCAAACTGTCACCGGAAGTTTAATCCCTTTAGAAGAAAGCTGATTTATGAAACGCATGAGTTTGCGCACGTCTTCAGTGGATTCAGGCAGAGATACGGCTTTTGGCTTAATCTTCAAAATCGAACGGTCAGTGGAATACATCTCCAAAATTTCTGGCGAATCAAAAGTATTGCCAATAGTAAGCTGATTTAAGTACCTCGCTATTTTACCCATCCTGCTTATGATTATAGCACAAATATTTTACAATTTGCAATAAAAAATCCCTCACGAATTGTGAGGGATTACCGCGAAGAACGCGGGGTGAGAGAGTTACGGCCGGACTTTGACGCCCGGGTAGTTGAACTCCGCAAGCCGCCGTTTCATGGCTTTCCGGAGTCTCAGTTCCTTCTGAATCAACTTAGTAACATTGGTGCTACTAGTCTTTTCAGGTATAGTGGTCGGCGGAACCCGAGTCAGCTTATTGCCGTCTCCAAGTTCAATCAGCTCACGCTGAAACTTCAGGCGATCCTGTAGAATCTCCTGAAGGAGAACATAGGGTTTCCGCCAAACCATCCCAACATAGTGAATATCGCGTTTGATGCCGTCATCGCCGTCGGACGAACCGAGCTTGCCCGCAAGCAAGCGCTTTAAGCGATGCGTCATCAGCTCACCATCATCGGTGGCAATGGGATAGACCAGGCGCTTCGACCTGCCGTTTTCTGTGACTTCCACCACAACACTTCTCTCGTCAGTTTTCATAATGTACATACCCCCTTAAGATAATACAAAGGGCCCGAGAAAAGCCCTTCGCTATTACTTATTGTAGCATAATTTTAGAAAAATGCAAATAATCAGTCTATTTTTGGTCTTCTTCCAGCTGTTTCTTTAATTCTTCCTGTTCTTTCTTTGCTTTTCTAGCACGACCAAAGCCACCGAACAAATCGGCATATTGTTTAACGTGGAGTGCTTCACCTACGACCGGCATGCTTCTGGCGCTATCCATTATTTTTTGGTTGACGGCGGCACGGGTTGGCATCACTGCCTGCTTTACGCGCTGCGCCGAAGATTCCATCACGCCCTCGGCAATCGCCTCGGCGATGCCTTGATTCTGTTTTCTTTTCACTTCATCTTCTACCGGCTTTGCGCCAACGCTGGTCGCGAGCTCCGTAAATAAATCCAGGTATTGTTGGTTTAATGGACTTGCTGCAAATTTAGTTTCAAAATCGCCCACATCCTTACAGCTTTTGCCGAGCTCTTCGATTTTCTTAAATAGTTCATCAATCTTCTTTTTAAATTCTTCCGGCACGCTAAAACTATTAAAAAATGCCTCTTTTCTGCTGTCGATGCTAGTTTTGATATATTGGTCCATAAAACTCCTTTTTATAATTCTATCAATCTTTTTTGTTAATCGGAAGCACCTTTA
>CAMVAM010000002.1 GCA_947165465.1 uncultured Candidatus Saccharibacteria bacterium
GTACCACAATGACCGTAAGGTCATTTTTTTATACTGCTTTTAACTTCATCGCCGTGTGATGCTCGGTCTTCACTTCTTTAACTACGTCAAAGTTCCCCGCCGGGAGTTTCTCCGGATTTTCCGTCACATACCAGAAAGTTTTATTCTCTGCTAGAAAATCATCCAGCGTTTTATAGACTTGCGATTTCGCTCGGTCTAGTTTTCCCTCGTAATATTTCATCGGTTCCTCCGAACCCCAACCATTCGTAAAGGTCGTCTCAAGCGTCCCATAAACCGGATTCTCTTCGCTCGTATAAATCGCCGCACCAAGGAACACCCAAATATCGTCCGCAAGAATCGGCGTGTCATCTTTTTCATCCTGTACTGTCCTCACAATGTCCGCGACATAAGATTCCGGTTTTCGATCTAGCACGTTAAGAACCCCCACTCCAGCCGTAAGTAACACTACAAATGTTGCAAAACCAATTACGCATCTTTCACACACTTTTTTAACCGGACAAAATGCGAGAGACACACCAATAATCACCCAAGCAATTATACTAGACGGCACTAAGTATCTATCCACAAACATCGGCTTATAAACGAGCGAAACTCCAAGTAGTGCGAGCGGTGGCAACACGAACATCAAAAACAGAAACAGATAATACTTTCTATCCGCTTTCGCAATTTCCTTGTACGCTTTTTTCGTCACTAGAACATAAACCCCAACAAACAGAATCGCGAGCAGTACACTCCACCCTACTAATTCCCCGGCACTCTTAAATAGAAAAATGTTCGTGAGAAAACTCACCGGCGTTTCCCCAGTCACCGGCGGAATCCAGAACCCACCAGAGATCGAATCCATCTGCGAAAGAAGCGACGGAATCCAAGGAACATACAGAACCACCGCACCAACATATGACAAAACCGCCGGCACTAGTCGCTTCGCATCTTTCCTAAAGATAAACAGTAAATACACTACATGTGTGAGCCAAACGCACGCCGTGAAATAATGCGTGTACATTCCAAGCGCCACCAAAATCGCATAAAACACCCAGTATCTCTTCTGGTTTTTCTCCACTGCGAGTGTCAGCATATAAGATGCAAGTAGTACGATGAAGAGTATCACCATATACATCCGCATTTCCATACCATAGCGAATCAGAAATGGCGACACTGCCATCAGAAGCGACGCAAACATCGCTGGCTTTTTGCCAAACCAATGTTTCACCAGGAAGAATAGCAACACAATCGACGCCACTCCAAAGAATACAGACATCGCCCTCATCGCAATGAGAGACGTGCCAAACATGAGCGACCAAATTTTCAGAAGATAGTAATAAAACGGCGGATGTACATCCACGGCCGTGAGCCCCCAGATTTCACCAAAGTTCCCTTTTACGAGATACGCCGAATATCCTTCATCAAACCAAATCGGAAAATTAATTCTTTTCAGCACCAAAGCCAAAAACACCAGCACCGAAAACCCTAATACAAGATATGGACTATATTTAGTAATCTTATCCTTCATATAATAAATGATATCATAATAGAAAAATAATACTAACACTGAGGATACTTTCCGAATTGTCTCCGTCTACTAGCAAAAAATAATACTAATTCTGAGAAGACTTTCCGAATTGTCTTCGAAGAATTAGTATTATTTTTTACTCTTGCATGGTGGTACCGGGTGGGATCGAACCACCGACCTCGGGCTTATGAGTCCCACGCTCTAACCTGCTGAGCTACGGTACCACGTTTTTTCATTATAACACAAAATCATGCTATAATAAAGATATGAAATCGAAAAAGGGCTTTACCGTCTTAGAAATTATCATCGTAGCCGTCTTTGCATCGCTACTTCTTATTCTCTTCTTTATCCAAAAAGCAAACCTCGATGCCATGCAGCGTGACGAAGACCGCAAGACCGCCATCAACGCCATGTACTACGCTCTCGAGGAAGGCTATTACAAAGAGCACAAATATTATCCGGAAGAAATCAACGAAGAAGTCATCCCTTACATCGACCCAGCTCTCTGGTCCGATCCATTTGGCGCTAACGTCGGCGACAGTGCTAGCTCCTACTCTTATACCCCAGCCAATTGTGAAAAAAGTCACTGCAAAGAATACGTCTTAAAGGCCGAACTCGAAAAAGAAGACGCCTACATCAAAAACAGTCGCAACCAATAAAACTAATCTTTTTGCTTCTTCGACGAAATCAATTTTGATACTGCTTTAAGCTCAGACGGTGTGATGTCAGAAAATGGGAATGTATAGGTCGTTTCATCACCCACGGTTGAAAGCCTAAGCGTACCATACTTAAAGAAGGTTTGTAGCACACCACTTTGTGAATAGCTCGCATCTTCCACCGACACTAAATCAATAATATTTACAGATGTCGCGAGTGGCGATTTCATAATATACTGAACCGCATGCTTATTTGTAAGGAATAATTTATTCCCTTTAAACACCATCGTCGCCACATAAGCCGCAATTAGCGCCGTTATCACCAAAATAGCGAGGAGAATATACATAAAGTTTCGGCCCATCGGATCAATCGTCGCCTGGCTCATAATTACAAGTAGAAACACTGCAAGCACCACGATTAATCCTGCCGCTACCCCACCAAAAATCAACATAAAGCAGATTTTCGCACGCTTAAATGCGAATTCCACATATTCGTCTTCCTCTAATTTCAGATACGGAAAATCTTTCACGCTCCTGTCATGTCGGATTTGAATTAGATTTTTGTCCATTTATCTCCTTTCAAATGGTTTTTTCCTTTTTCGGTTACTACTCGACCTCTCGGTGTCCTGGCGAGTAGCCCCAGTTGCAAAAGATACGGTTCATAATAATCTTCAATCGTCGTTGCCTCGTCCCCCGTAAGCGCCGCAATCGTAGTTAGCCCCACCGGCTTATCTCCATAATTATCAAACATGAGTCTCAGCATGTTTCTATCCGCCGGATCGAGCCCGAGATAATCAATTTCCATAAGTTCCAAAGATTTTTCCGCAATCTTTGTATCAATAATACCATCTCCATTCACATCGGCATAGTCACGCACGCGTTTAAACAAACGATTCGCAATACGTGGCGTCAGTCTCGAACGGGTTGCAAGAAGCGTCGTCGCATCCGGACTAATCTCAGTGTTTAAAATCCCAGCCGTCCTTTTAATAATTTGCTCAATCTCCGGCTCTTTATAGTATTCCAGACGATGAATAATCCCAAACCTATCGCGAAGTGGTCCGGCTAATGAACCCGTCCTCGTAGTCGCACCAATCACGGTAAAATGTGGGAGATCTAACCTTACGCTACGAGCTGCCGGGCCTTTACCAATCACGATATCGAGCTTATAATCTTCCATCGCAGAGTAAAGCACTTCTTCCACCGCTCGGCGCAGTCTGTGAATTTCATCAATAAACAGCACGTCACCGTCTTTTAAATTCGTGAGAATCGATGCAAGGTCCCCTGCCCTTTCAATCGCCGGCCCCGAAGTAACTCGTAAAGACGCACCCAGCTCGTGCGCAATCACACCCGCCATCGTTGTTTTGCCAAGTCCCGGTGGACCATATAATAATACGTGATCAAGCGAGGCCCCATCATTCCTCTTTTTTACTGCATCAATCGCAAGTTTAAGATTATTCTTGAGATGCTCCTGGCCAATATACTCTTTAAAAGTCGTTGGACGAAGCGAAATCTCAATCTTCGCCTCTTCGGAATCATTTTCAGCCGCTGTCGGTTCCACTAGCCTCTCAATTGCCATACCTTAATTATACCATATAATCTATAAAAATACTTAATTAGCACTATTGACAAATGAGTGCTAATTTACTACAATAGAGGAAGATTAGCACTCACACACTACGAGTGCTAGACATATTAAAGAAAGTGAGGATAAAATGTCAAAAATCATTGGTATTGACCTTGGTACAACCAACTCCGCATTTGCCTACATGGTGGCTGGTAAGCCAGAAGTAATCACGAACGCCGAAGGCGATCGCACCACCCCGTCCGTAGTCGCTGTCACCAAAAAAGGCGAGCGCTTAGTTGGTAAAGTTGCCCAACGTCAACGTGTTACTAACCCGAAGAACACTATTTATGGTATTAAACGTTTAATCGGCCGTAAGTTCGATGATAAAGAAGTTCAACGCGACCTCGAAATCAGCCCTTACAAAATCGTGAAAAAAGGCCAAGGCGTTGCTGTCGAGATGGATGGCAAGGAGTATACGCCGGAAGAAATCTCCGCCATGGTGCTTTCAAAAATCAAAGCTGATGCTGAAGCCTTCCTCGGCGACAAAGTTACCGAAGCCATCATTACTGTCCCAGCCTATTTCGATGATTCACAGCGCCAAGCTACGAAGGATGCTGGTAAAATCGCCGGTCTTGAAGTCAAGCGTATCATTAACGAGCCAACCGCTGCTGCTCTCGCCTACGGTCTTGAGTCTAAGAAAGATGAAAAGATTGTAGTCTTCGACCTTGGTGGTGGTACTTTCGATGTTTCCGTTCTCGAACTCGGTGACGGCGTCTTCGAAGTAATGTCTACGAATGGTGATACCCACCTCGGTGGTGAAGACTTTGATAACATCATCGTGAATTACCTCGTTGATGAATTCAAGAAGGAATCCGGCATCGACATCCGTGGCGACGCTGCTGCTATGCAACGTGTGAAGGACGAAGCCGAAAAAGCTAAGAAGGAGCTTTCTAGCTCCACTTCCACCGACATCAACCTCCCATTCCTTTCTGCTGATGCCGATGGTCCAAAGCACTTCGAACACACTTTAACTCGTGCTAAACTTGAAGAGCTCGTTTCCGAACTCCTCGATCGTCTCGCTGGCCCAGTTGAGAAGGCTCTTAAGGATGCCAAGCTCTCCACCAAAGATATCGACGAAATCGTCATGGTCGGTGGTATGACTCGTATGCCAGCCGTGGTCGAAAAGGTGAAATCCATCTTTGGCAAGGACCCAATGCAAGGTGTGAACCCAGACGAAGTCGTGGCTGTTGGTGCCGCTATTCAAGGTGGTGTGCTTCAAGGCGACGTCAAGGATATTCTTCTTCTCGATGTTACCCCACTCACCCTCGGTATCGAAACCATGGGCGGTGTCCGTACTCCACTCATCGATCGTAACACTACGATTCCAACTTCTAAATCTGAAATCTTCTCTACCGCTTCCGATAACCAACCACAGGTTGAGATTCACGTCCTTCAAGGTGAGCGCGAATTCGCAAAAGACAACAAATCTCTCGGTCGCTTCATCCTTGATGGTATCGCGCCAGCTCCTCGTGGTGTGCCTCAAATCGAAGTTACCTTCAACCTCGATGCCAACGGTATCTTAAATGTTACCGCCAAGGATAAAGGTACCGGCAAAGAGCAATCCATCACCATCCAAAACTCCGGCAACATGAGCAAGGATGACATCGAAAAAGCCCAAAAGGAAGCCGAAATGCACGCCGAAGAAGACAAAAAGAAGCGTGACACTGTCGATGTCAGAAACCACCTAGAAAATGCCATTTATCAAGCCGAAAAAATGCCTGATGAATACAAAGACAAGATTTCTGACGACGACAAAGAAACCATCAAGAAAGCCGTCGAAGAAGCCAAGAAAGTTCTAAACGACGCCGATGCCGACAAAGATAAGCTCGAAGCTGCCGCTAAAGATCTTTCAAACGCCATCATGCCAATTGGTGCAAAAATGTATCAACAAGCTTCAGACGACAAAAAGTCCGATGATAAAAAAGCAGAAAAAGGCGACGACGATGCTGTCGAAGGCGAAGTAGTCGATAAATAATCCTTTCTACAAAAATGACCCCCGGTAAGGGGGCCATTTTTTATTCAATTTAAGCTTCTGGCTTTGGTTCTTCTGGTTTTGGTTCCGGCTTCACTTCTGCCTTCGCGAGCACTGCGGCCCTCTTTTCTTCAACACGTTGCCTTGCACCAACTACCGCGCCACGAATGTCAGCCGTGTTTTCCCAAAGGCCGACCATTAGCATGGTCATTTCAAATGTTAACCTTAGTGAAATTGGTCCGACAATCATCGTACCAAGACCAACCAAAATCATGATACCCGGTTCGCGACCTTCCCAGAAACCATAGATCATGAGAGCAATACCGCCAAAGATACAAAGTAGTGAGCCGAAGATATAAACAAACTTCATAATTCCGGCAATCCAAATCTTGCGGAAGTTCAAGAATTCCTTCCACCACTTGGCAAATCCAGATTCTGGATCCTTCTTTCTAATTACTAAACCAAAGAAAAGGATTAGTGCAACGACAAGCGATAAAACTACCGTCACAATCCCAGCTGGGAGCAAGAACTGATCCGGCTCCTTATTAAAACCGCTACGTGGCGTATCATCCAACTCTTCGATGATACCGGTTACTACTTCATCCTCCCAGGAATCTACTGGTAACGACACAGCTTCTT
This sequence comes from uncultured Candidatus Saccharibacteria bacterium, assembly GCA_947165465.1. Classification (GTDB taxonomy): domain Bacteria; phylum Patescibacteriota; class Saccharimonadia; order Saccharimonadales; family Saccharimonadaceae; genus Nanosyncoccus. The sequence continues at coordinate 6,402 of CAMVAM010000002.1, forward strand.
TGTGCATAAAAATCCTCCTATTTCCCTCATTATGCCATAAGCATTATGCATGTTATAATAAAGCCATGGAAAACGACAAACCAGAACGCCCTACTACTCTAAGCCCACTAGTTTCATTTAATACTGTTTTTGTTATTTCAGCCACAATATCACTAATATTGCTATTTTTTACTAATAGTTTAAATCTCTTAGGAGCCCTTGTTCTTTCTACCATCTTTGTATTTATTTCCGGTTTTCTCACTATAGTGCTCTGGCTAATTAACTTTTTTGCCTCGCTTAGTCGCATGGATAATATCCTGTTTCGCCACTCATTAGTTTATTGTATCTACGTAATTGCCGCTCCAATCATCGGCGGGCTAATACTTTTAATTGCCAATATTATTAACTTCGATTGGAATATTGATCTTTTCCTCGAGGGGCTCGGAATCGCTACATTCGTAATAATCAATGTCGCCGGCCTCATCCATCTTGATTTGCTTCGCAAAAAGCAACCCCTTCTCTAATATGGTATAATAAATTCATGAGAGTTATTTTTCCTGAATCAGAAAATCCTATCATTAAAGAGGCCTTAGTTTCCTTCTCGGACATCGAAGTTGTGCCGGCGGATAGTCTCGAATCAGCTACGGACAAACTCGCTCGTGGCGAAGCCGATTCCATGATTTCCGGCCTCGACTATTCTTCTCGCGATGTCTTACTCGCCTACAAAGCAAGAATCCCCCTTAGTTCCCCATTTTTCTCTAGCTGTTTCGTTGGTAAAAAAGACGGCAAACGTCTCATCGTTGCCGATGGCGGCGTCAACAAAATCCCGACAAAAGAGCAGCTCTACACCATCGTCGAAGACACCGCAAAGACCTGCGAACTATATCTCAAAGAAACTCCGCGCGTCGCAATGCTCTCCTACTCTACTAAAGGAAGTGGTGGCAAAAATCCTGATCTCGAAAAAATCTACTTTGTGATTGATGAAATTAAAAAGAATCATCCGGAATGGAAAATCGACGGCGAAATGCAACTCGATGCCGCCATCGATCCACGTGTTGGCGAGAAAAAAGTCGGCGCCTCCGAAGTCGCCGGACACGCCAACGTCCTTATCGTTCCCGATTTAAACAGCGGCAACATTCTTTATAAAAGCATGGAGCATCTCGGCGGTTGGACCATGGCCGGCCCAATCATTCAAGGCTTCAACATCCCACTCGCCGATCTCTCTCGTGGCAGCTCTGTTGAAGATGTGATTTTAACCATCGATGTAATCGTAAAAATGTTAGAAAGGAACACCTAATGAAATATTTTGGTACTGACGGCATCCGTCAAAAAGCCGACCAGTTCACTCCGGAATTTCTTTACAAAATCGCTCGTGGCCTCGTTGACTATGCCGGCGACACGGTAAAAGTTTTAATCGGTGGCGACACTCGCGAATCTTCCGAATGGATTATCCGCGACCTCGAATCCGCTTTCGAAAATCTCGGCGTCGAATATCAAACCATCGACGTCCTTCCGACTCCAGGCATTAATTATTGTTTCTATCAAATGGGTTTTGATTTTGCTGTTGATGTCACCGCCTCCCACAACCCTTATACCGACAACGGCATCAAAATCTTTGAACGAGGCGAAACTTCCGGCACCAAACTTTGTGAAGCCGGTTGCGAAAAAATCGAAGAGTCTCTCGAAAAAGAATTATTCTACGATGCAGTCAGCGCTTCCGCTCGCGAAAATCTTCACGACGACGCCTTGGATCTCTACAAATCTCACCTCGAAACCTATCTCGGCGAAGCAGATTTTAAAGGCCTAAAAATCGGCATGGACTGCGCCAACGGTGCGACTAGCGTTGTTAATAAATCCATTTTCGAAAAACTTGGCGCGAACGTTGAACTCATTAATGCAGACGCAGAATACGGCACCGGCATTAATCACGACTGCGGCAGTACTCATCTCGAGAAGCTCCAAGAGCTCGTTAAAAACAACCAGCTCGATTTTGGCGTCGCCTTTGATGGTGACGGTGATCGTTGTCTTCTCGTTAACCACGAAGGCGAAGTTGTCGATGGCGACGAAATCATCGCTATTCTCGCAAACTACTTGAAACTTGGCAAAATCGCAATTACCGTCATGGCAAACCAAGGTCTATTAAACTGGGCTAAGGACAACAAAGTCCATGCCGAAATCACCGCCGTGGGCGATTCCAACGTCGCAGCCGCCATGCGCGAACAAGATATTAAAATCGGTGGCGAACAATCCGGTCATATTATCCTCCCAGGCGAAGCTACCGGCGATGGTATGCTTACCGCCCTCATGATTACAAAAGTCGTGGCCGAAACTAAGAAATCTCTAAAAGACCTTGCTAGTATCATGACTAAATTCCCACAAATCATCGTGAACATGGATGCAACCCCAGAGCAAAAGAAAGCCTTGAAAGAAAAAGATGAAGCAAAAAATCTTCTTCTCGAATTCAACCAGAAACTCGATTCCGTCGAAGGCCGTTTGCTCGTCCGTCCATCCGGCACCGAGAATCTCATCCGCATCACAATGTGGGGCAACGATTCCGAAGCTATCGAAAAACTTGCTAACGAATTAAAAACTAAATTAGGAGAAGTTTTATGATTGTAAAACCACTAGATAAATATACTCCGGAAGTTGCCGCTCGCGTCCGTGAACTTCTAATTCAACTTTCACGTAGCGGCAAAGACAAAGGCGAAATTCCAGAAGACTGGTTCACTGATATCATTAATTCCCCGTGGCACGATCTTCTCGTCGCCGAAGAAGACGGCAAGATTCTTGGCATCGCAAGCGTCAGTGTCACCATGGGTCCAGGCATCAGAAAAAACGCCTACTTAGAAGATTTCGTGACAGATGCCGAAGTCCGCGGTAAAGGTGTTGGCACTGCCATTTGGAACGCTTACGAAGCTTGGGCCAAAGAAAAAGGTTGCAAGAACCTCGAATTCACCTGTGGCCATGGCCGTGAAAAATCCCAAGAATTCTACAAGAACCACGGTGCCGAAGTTTACGATACTAATTTTTTCCGTAAGGCATTATAGCCGGAATCAAATATAAGTGAATCACATTTGGAAGCCCTGCAAAAAATAGCAGGGTTATTCCATATCCTATCAGCACAGTCGAAATCATTTCAAAATGTTTGGATTTCTTTAATGACCTTAAAACCACCACGCCGGTCATAATTAAAATCGCGATTCCAGTGAGACCAGTTTCAAGTAGTAGGCTCACATATTCATTTTGTACAATTTCCTTCGGCCAATCTGTGTTGCCAGCATCATACATTGCTTGCCCGGCCCCACCAATGCCAACACCAAATAGAATCGTACCCGGATCTTTGGCCCAAGTTTTGAGCGCTGCGCCGGTTAACTGCATCCTAATATTAGTCGAATCTTCTACATAACCATCAAACGAAGACCTCCTCTTTTCAGCCTCCGCTTCTTCCCTTATCCTTTTTTCTTCGTTCGCCTGCGCATTCTCATCCGGACCCAGTGTCTCTGCCGGATCTCCCTCAGTTATCAAATCCCCGGACGTCGCCCCTACATTACTACCATCTTTTGTTCTCACATCAATAATCCCAAGTGATAAATGATTCAAAGCTTTTGCCACACCGGAAAAATACGTATCATCCGTTGGCGAAACCATGGCAAAAATGCCTTGTAAGTTCAAAGTGAATAAGAACGACAAAACCACCACCGACCAAATGATAAGTGCCTTGGCTTTTTTCGTCTGCACAATTTTCATGGCAGTAAAGAAAATCAGCGCGACAACAAGCGCATAAATCGCCCCACGTGAAAATGTCAGAAACACTCCGCAAAGAAACACAAAGAATAATATCATCATCTTCTTCGAGTGCTCTTTAAACATAAAGATACCGGTCATCAGTGTTGGCGCAAGTAAAAGATTCCCCATGAATTGTGGCTCAATTGCAAATCCATTCGGATGTGGGAAGCCAAACGAAAGCGACGTGCATCCTTCGCACATCAAAGTACATTCTCTCGGCACACCAAACACATCAAGAATGCATTGAAGCAAACACCACGCCACCATCACAAGCGAAGTACTAATAAAAATCCGCCACAAATTCTTCCAAAACTTTTCGCCTTTCAGCTCTTCCCGTAATAAATAGAACGACAACGCTGCAAAGAAAATCAACCACAAAACCCCTACCGTAAGTAATCCACGAATTCTATTAGCAGACCAAATCAAACTAAGAAGCGTTAGAATCGGAAACAAGAAATATTGCCATTTCGAAAACATCTCACTAAGCTTTTTCTGCTTCAAGATCAACACAAAAGAAGTAACGTCAAACACCACGAGCCATATGAGTGGCAAAGAAATATCAAAATTCATCGACTCACTTGATCCAAGCGAAATCACCGGATAATACGAAAAATACAGCGCTATCGGCAGTATATATAATAATATACAGTAAAAACTATGCTTTCTTCTCACCTTTTTTACACCCCGCAACAAAATCGGTTAATTCTTTGTCAAATCTTTCACAGCTAAAGCCATACGCAGATTCACTCACCTTCTTTCGGTCGAACTTAATCTTCTCAAATTCAAGAATCGCGTCTGCAAGCGACTTAGCCGTCTGTTTCTCGAAAAGTAGTCCGTTCTTTTTATCAAACACATAGTCCGTCGCGCCACCATCCTTAAATGCAATCACTGGGCATCCCGTTACCAGTGCTTCTACCGGTGCAATTCCAAACGGTTCCATGCTCGGGAATAAGTATCCTCTCGCATGCGACAAGTATTTCTTCAAATCTTTCTTACCCATGAGCGGCAAGAATTTCACCAGTGGGGAACCGTTCGCCATTCTCACTAAATTCCTATGCTCAGATCCTTCCCCAATAATCAGTAATTTCCTTTCGGTCTTGAGACACGCTTCCACCGCAAGATCAATTCTCTTCCAAGTCACCTGTCTTGAAGATACAATATAATAGTCCTCTGCATCATCAAAATTATCAACTTTAAAATCATCAACTTCTACCGGCGGGTGCACCACCACCGCATCACGTTTGTAATATTTCTTAATCAAAGCTTTCGCATAATCCGAAATCGTCACAAAATAATCGACATTTTGCGCAGACTTAAAATCTTTTTTACGAAGTGGCTTCACGAGTAACTTAAGGAAGAACCGAACGAGAGGATTCAAAATCCCAAACCCCGGATTTTTTACATAGTCATCATACATCTGCCAATAATACTGTGTCGGTACGTGGCAATACGAAACATGAATTCCGTTTGGTACCTTCACAGCTTTTGCTTCAGCACCCGTCACCGAAATCACCAAATCATAGTCTTTGAGGTTCAAATGCGAAAACCAGCGTTGGCGAAATACGCCGAGAAACCTGCGTAAACCCGTTGGGAAAATCTGAAGCCAGCCTGTTCTAATGTCGGCATCTTTAAACCAATCAATTCCCTTTGGGTCATATTTCGATGTATAAATCGGCGCATCCGGATAAAGTTTATGAATAGCAAGTAGTACCTTCTCAGCACCACCTACATTCGTTAGCCAATCACATACAATCGCTACTTTCATTTTGCACCGTCTCGCTTAATTACTGCCGCAATCGTCTTAAAGAAAATCTGCACATCAAGTAACAGCGACCAGTTCATCACATAATAAATATCAAGCGCTCTGCGTTCTTCGAATGAAATGTCCCTTCTACCGGACACCTGTGCAAATCCGGTAAGACCGGATTTCACGGTAAGAAGAAGCGACCTATCACCATAATCCCGCAGTTCACCCGGAAGAAGAGCTCTTGGCCCAATTAAAGAAATGTCACCCTTCAAAATATTTACGAGCTGCGGTAATTCATCGAGTGAAGTCTTACGGATGAATTTACCAAACTTCGTAATTCTCGGATCATCTTTTAGATAATCCCCGTCTTTACGGTACTTCTTGATGAGTTCCGGCTTCCCCATTTTCGTAAAGGCTTCTTCTGCCGTCATGCCACTATATTCCGTTTTCATCGAACGGAATTTATAACATTTAAACTTACGGTTAAACTGTGTCAACCTTTCGTCTGCATAAATCGCATTGTGTTTAATATCGGAAAGTTTAATCACGAGATATACAATTAGCATCGGAATTGCCGCAAGGATTAATCCAATGAGAGAAAGCAGAATATCGCAAACTCTCTTCACTACGGCCGAACCACCTGTGAGCGGTGTAAGTTTCACTAACACTGCCGGCGTATTACCAACAAGCTCAAGCTCACCAAAGTGTGACGAGAGTGCCGTCTCGCTTGGCACGAAATAATACAGCATGTGTTGATTAATCGCCTGGCGATAAACATATTCCGTAGATTTCTCGTCCGTCTGGAAAATCACATCCGGATGTGCACGGCGAAGTGCGTCTTTTAAAGACGAGAATTGCTTATTTCTTAAATCTTCTGGGATATATTTCCTAGCCGATACTACACCCACCAACCTATAGCCACTTTCTGGCGACGAAGAAATATAGTTAGCAAGATATTCGGTACTCTTGTTATTTCCGATAATCACCACTCGCTTTGTGCCGTAATCCTTCCGATAAATCAGCTTCACGATAGCTCTTACTATCATACGTTCTAAGAATAGGAATAGGAACGAAAGTAAAACAGACATGAGTGCCACGATTCTCACCGGGAACAAATTGTTGTCCGTAAAGAAATCATAAACGATAAGCGCCGCAACACTTAAGATTGCCGCGAGTATGAGTCTCCCAACTTCCGGCATCCTAGACTTACCAAGAAATACAGATTTCTTGTAAAGCCCGAGTGCTGCCAAGATGATAATGAGAAACGGAATCACCCACAAAATTTCTAGAGTGAATAGCAAAAGTGTCGAGTTAAATTCATACGGCCTCGGATCCACGTGTACACGAATGAAATACGCCATCGCAAAAGATAGCACCAGTGCCACCGCATCACCTAGGATTAAACAAACTCTCAGGATATAATCAGACTTTTTCCGCATATCAAAATTATATCATTTACACCTCTCATAATCAAATTCATAACTACTTCAGGTCTACCACTAGACTGTTAGACAGGTGATACTCTCCACCAGTCGTATATACTACCGGTTCAATCTCGTAATTGCCAGGAGCCGTTACATAAAGTGGAATCCTAATCACCGTGTTCTTATAGTTCTCCGACAATGACAACTTCACATATTCATTATTGTTGCGAATCAAATACAGCCCTTCTACGCCATCAAAGGTTGCCGAGAACTTTAGACCAGCCGGCAGAGCCAAGTTGATTTCGCCATTTCTCTTGGTGCCGGTTAATTTCGAAACATCGAGCACCAATGTCGCCGTGGTATTTCTATTCAAATTACCCTCCAGCTTCATACCGAGATCAGTAACAACTCCATCTTCAAGTTCAGACAACTTGCCTTGATAGTAATACGTTGTTAATAATTCATCCGATGAAGTATTAAAGCTTAGATCCTTAAGCTCATCCATATAGAGTATTCTCTTTTCAACCGTCAGTGGAGTTACCTCAATCTTTTCTTCGCCGGCACTCGTCTTAATCACAACTTCGTGTTTCTTATCCAATTCTTCTTCGTTGTAAATGAAATACGAAATAATGGCGAAATCCAAGTAATCTGCTGATGGTTTTGATTCAAGCACTAAATTGATTTGGTTCTCTGCATCTTCCTTATCAATCATCGTTTTTAGAACTGCCACTAAATCAGCTTGTTCGTTATCATATACATACTTCGAGTAGCAATCTTTCGCGCCATCATAATCGCCAAGCATTGCAAATGCCAACGCCAGGTTCAAATAGTCTTCGTTTTTTTGATGGACCTTAGCTGCGGCTTTCAAATCAAGTAGTACCGGTTCCTTAAAGCTCGCCAGAAGCATCAGCTTCTTAATCGCAACTGAAGAATCGTCATCAATCTCCAAACTATAATTCGATGCTTTAAGGTCAAAGTAGCTCGGCGCATAGAAGTTAGAAAGCGCCGTCAGCACCAAGTCACCTTGCGCATTCTCAAGCGGCTTCAACACTTTATCCGGCATTAAATAGCCACTAAAGTCTGGTTTAACTAATGATGAATTTTCTTTATAGTACTTATCACTAAATTCAAGTGACTTGTAATAAGCAATCTGCGTATCCAGACGAACCGTGAGGTTATTTCTCAAATGATCAAGGTAATTCAAATACTGCTTCGTATTCTTATCGTAAATCTCAACTATAATCGGGTTCTTGACCGGAGTGATTGTCGTATCGCTATTTATCTCCATAGTCTTTTTAATTGCGACTTCCTGCGCCGTCTCAACCACAGTCAACTCTTGCACCATATGGTCTTCATTACCGTCAGAATCATGACCTTTGATGTGCACTGTGTATTTGCCGACTTCTAGCTTACCGAAATTCACATAAACGCTTCGCCCAACCTCAGCTTTAGCATTCACCGTCTTATCGATTTCATCGATATAGAATTCGTATTCAACTTCTTTACCACCAGCAACGATTGAAGTTGCATTTAATACGACATCATCTGTATTTTTTACTTTCTTCGGCATGACAGTCGAAATCGATAGCGGCAAATATGATGCAATCGTGTGCGTACCGGCACCGGCATTAATCACATCGCCATTTTCAACCGCAATAGCCGTCAGGCGGAATGAAGTAATCGAATCATTGAGCTTAAAATCAAACTCCACTTCACCATTAGCCATGTTCTTTGAGTCAAAGTAAAGTGTATCGCCAAAATCGGCACGTCCACCGAAGGCCGATCCGAGCCCACCATCTTCGGTATATAGAGCATAGTCATAATAGGTAGACATCGAATAAACCATATAACTCTTGTTGGCATATACCTTGCTGAGAATCGACGTGTCGTCATCCATCGCATTGAAGATTGCTTCATTTACGACAGACATATTGACTCTTGCATTATCAACGCGTGTTCCATCTGCACGCTCGATAGTAACCTTCGCCTTTACGGTATTGCCAGGTTCGTATGATTCTTTATCGGTTGTAATCTTAATCTTCAGTTCAGAATCAGCTTCATTATAGTCATGATAGTATGGCGCAATACGATAGAATCTTCCATCTACGAAATATGCCCCTACGACCGCCACACCAGGATAATGGTTAATATCAAACTTCAAATCAAATGTATTTTCACTAAACACGTTCGTACTTACGATGTTTTCTTTGAGTGCAACGGCTAGTACTTTACCTTTATTCTCGATATTCGTTCCATTTACATCATGAAGCCCAAATCTAATAGAATCATCAACCGAATACTTATTAGTAGAACCCATGCCATACTTCCAGTTTGTATTGGTCGTGCTCGTAACATCCTTTAGGCCAAAACGATAGTAATAGTATTGCGCACCAAGACGTGGACTGCTCACAGAATAAGAACCGAGAATTGCATTGTAATCAGAAGGCGAACTATTGCCTAGATAGTTCCCTTGATGATAGATTACTCTACTTGAAGCGGCCGGACGTCCAGTTGTATCCGTAGTTACAAGAATTGCATAGTAGTTATAATAAACATTCTCTTCTGATTCTTTAAAATCAGTGCTATATGTATATTTGGCTACACCATCTTCAAATGTAACCGGCACAGTTCCGAGCAATGTTTCCATATAATCGGTCTTATAGATTGGAACTTGTTCCTTTGTATAATTATTGTAGCTATAAGACGTAATACGGCGACTAACTTTTTGCTCATATAGCTTCAAAGTAGCATTCCCAGAATAATTCGATTGTTCCAGATTCTTATAGCTGAAATCAGTCTTTACTTTTTTACTTAAATCAAGCGACTTTGCATTAAAGACAATTTCATTACTACCGGCATTCGGCGCACCACTTATTATCAAGTTGTTTTTAAAAATGTAAAACCTAGCATAATTAGTATATTTGCCATATTCAGCACCACCGGATTTTACTTCAACATCCTCATAATCAAGATTACTGGTTGATTGCTCCGTTACCATCACTTTGTCAGTTGGGAATGTAAAGCTAGCCTCTCCAGCACCATTAGTAGTAGCATAATAGTCATGCTTCTTATATGTTACTACTAAGTCTTTATTCACAGCCGGGAAGCCGGTGACATGCTCAACTTTAATCTTTACATTGATGTTTTCGCCAGCATTTACATAGTTCTTATCAGCGATAAAAGTATAATTATAATTCTCAAGCGTGTAATCCTCAACCTCAACATTTTTATAAGCTAAAGTCTTATCGTTATAGCCAAGCGATAATCCGCCCTTCGTATCTTTGTAATTATCAAGTACGATTTCCGTTGAGAAAAAACCATCTTCATCAACCGAAACGGTCTTTTTGATGGTACCGAATGTCACACTAAAATTATTTCGATTCGGAGCATCACGGAAAAACTTTAGTGGCACAAAGCCCCAAACTTTAATTGTGTCAGTCGGTTTATAAAGTGGCTTATCAGAATAAATGAAGCCATTTGGATAAAGACCATTCTCAAAGTTTTCTATCGCGATAGTCAACGGCTGATCAAAGTCGCCAACCTTGACATAGTCAATCTTCTTTGAAAAATCGGAAACATCTTTAATTGTAAGCAGCCCACTATTATCGGTTCGATAATCTTTACCCTTAAAATTCACCTTCACGTCCGATGCCAGCTCGCCATCCTTAGCAACCCATACCAAAACATCGCGTTCTGACTCCATTGCATATGCAACCATATTATTAATCTGAACGTTTGCTTTATATGCCAACTGGCCGGCATTGTCTTTAAATTTAAAGACATAATAACCAGTCGAAAAATTGTTATCCGCTGTTATCATCGTAGTTGCAATATAAGAATTTCTCGTTTGCGATGTCTTTTTAAAAGCAAAGTCACCAATTTCTTCACCAGTAATACCGGTATCACCATTTAGGTATTTAATATAGTCATCGACACTATTAATCTTTTCAACAGTTAGTTTCGTTATGCTATCAAATGCTTTTTGATTATCTACATAGATTATCGGGTTTTCTTTTTCAGTAAATGTTACAACATTGTCGAGTGTTAACCCATAATTGTAACTTTGTTGATATGACACAGATGAAGAAGTCATCGTCGAAAAAGTCGAATGAAAATCATTTTTCATAACTTCTTCGCCGTATTTTAATCCTGCAGTAATAGTAATCTGATACGAAGCATCCTTGCTAAGTGGCGTACTTGGTTTAAAACGCCAAATCCTACCATCTTTTGTTAACTGGCCCTCTACCTTTGGACTAATCGAAAAATGTGACTCAACACCCTCTACATCAGGATAGGAGAAAGAAAACTCAATTACGGAATTCTCCGATACATAGCTTGCGCCATCCCTCGGATAAATCTTCGACACCGATAGATCCTTCTTGGTCTGGAAGGCCCACTTGTAATCAATCACTTCATTGCTAACAGAATCAATGTTTAGAAGCAGATTATCAGAAAGGCTAGAAGTCGGGATGATTTCATATAACGATCCGGCAACTTTTTCTTCAATCTCATAATCGATAGCCGGCTCTAGATACACGGCTTTTCTTACAGCATCAACTGAACCATTTTCAGCTTTCACCAAAAAATGCGAATCGGATTTTACCACCCCGTCAATCAAGTCTGTTGCTTCGACACTTAAAATTTTAGTTTTTCCATATGCCCATGGAGCATGACCAGAAATAACTAAAACCAATAAAATAGCAATTACCGCTATCGCCATTAGTTCAAAAACGAACAAAAACTTAAAGCGGCGCAAATCGCCTTTTTCTTCTTTTACTTCTTCCATCCCTTTTTCCTTTTGTATGACCATTACATTAAAAATAAAATGTATTTAATGTAATTATAGCACAAGCTTTTTATTCTACCGTCACTGATTTTGCCAGATTACGTGGCTGATCTACGTTGTAGCCCTTCGCCACCGTCATGTAATAAGCAAATAATTGTGAAACGAGATTCATCAGCATCGGCGCAAAGAGTTCGATCTCGCCAGGAATCTTAATCACGTCTTCTACCGGCAAATCGAAATCGGTGTTCGTGACCACAATCACATGACCACCACGGGCTAACACTTCCTGCACGTTCGAAATTGCTTTGTCATAAAGTGGACCCTTTGGTACGAGTGCAAATTCAAGGAACCTGTCATCAATTAATGCAAGTGGGCCATGCTTCAATTCACCAAATGCATAAGCATTCGCATCCACATATGAAATCTCTTTGAGCTTCAGTGCCCCTTCCATTGCGGCCGGATAAGCCGTATCGCGACCAAGATAAATCGCATGCTCATAAGACTTGTGTGCTTCCGCCACACGCTTCACATCTTCGTGTACAGTATCAAGAGTCTTTCTAATCATTTCCGGAAGTGATGCAATCTCCTTAATGTATGGATAAAGCATACCTGGTTTCACGCCCTTAGCCTGTGCAATCGTAAGACCAAACATCACCATCGCAATCATTTGCGAAGTAAAGGCTTTGGTTGAAGCCACGGAAATTTCCGGGCCGACGTGTACATAAGTACCGCCATCCACTTCGCGTGCAATCGTTGAGCCAATCGCATTCACGATGCCAATCGTTGGGATGCCCTGCTTCTTGATTTCACGAAGGCAAGCGAGTGTATCTGCCGTCTCGCCGGATTGCGACACGATGAGTGCCACTGAATCCTTTGGAATGTAAGCCGAACGATAACGATATTCGGATGCAATCACCGTTTCAATCGTAATCTCCGGCGTGAATTGCTCAATGTAATAACCGGCAAGAAGCCCAGCATGATAAGCCGTACCACAGCCTACAATCACAAGATGTTTAATCTTCCTAAGTTTTTCTTCTGACAGTCCTGGACCACCTAAATGTACAGTTCCCGTTTCGAGATTCACACGACCGCGAAGCGTCTCCGTGAGAGATTCCGGCTGTTCCATGATTTCCTTAAGTAGGAAATGTTCGTAGCCACCCTTCTGAATTGCCGCGAGATTAGTTTCAATCATCTCCACTTTTGCCGATACCGGCTCAGCATTGAGCGTCTTAATCTCGATGCTATCTTTGTGAATCAAAGCTACTTCACCGTCATTCAAATAAATCGCCTGCTTGGTGTGACCAACTAGCGCTGAAGCATCAGAAGCAATCAAAGTTTCATCATGCCCCACGCCAATCACGAGTGGAGAACCGGCCCTTGCTACGACAATCTCATCCGGCGCCTTAGTCGAAACGACCGCGATACCATAGGTACCTTTCACGAGTTTTAGTGCCTGCACTACTGCATTTACTAGTGGATGTGCACCACCTTGGTAGAATGATTCCACGAGTGCGGCGAGAACTTCAGTATCAGTCTCGGACTTAAACTCATGTTCAGTTAAAGTTGCCTTTAGCTCCTTGTAGTTCTCGATAATCCCGTTATGCACTAAATAAATATCGCCGGCTTGGTGCGGATGCGCATTCGTCTCGCTCGGCTCACCATGTGTAGCCCAACGTGTATGCCCAATTCCAATCGTGTCCTCGCGTTTGTTCTTCGCGAGTTTCTCCTCGAGGTTAATGATCTTACCCTTCGCACGGAGCAAAGTCGCTTTACCATCTTTATCTAATGTAACGATACCGGCCGAATCATATCCTCTATATTCAAGTCGTTTTAAACCGCTAATCAAAAAGTCCTGTGCATTCTTGTTCCCTACATAGCCAACAATTCCACACATTTTGTTTTCTCCTTAGTTAGTATATATATTATATCATGTCAAAAAATATTAGAAAAAGTAATACTCCCCTGCAAGTAGGGGAGTATTTTTTATTCGGATTCGTCGATACTTTTTGCTGTGTTCACGAAAATTTGCTCAAGCTGGCGGTCAATCCTAAACCGTGCTGCATTGATTTCAATGCTCTTGAGGAGATTTCCGTTTTTGTTGCGCTTCGTGGCCGCTCGCCAGTCGCAGAACATTTCCACGATATCCACGAGCGTCATGTCATTGATGCCGTTGTCAAAATGCTCCGGATGATGACGATTCTTGGCGTAATGGTGATCAAGGGTAGTTTTCAACTCCTCGAGCTCACGATTGTAGGCATCCGAACCATATTCAAGATGCGCGAGCCTAGACGTGTGCTCGGCGAAAGCCTCCACTTCCGGCGATTCCAGTTTCGACCTGTCGTGACTCACGCCCCGGCTGGTCAACTTGTCGGTAAACCACCGAATCGTCTTCCGGACTTCCTCAATGTGTTCAATCGTCTGCACCTTACATTCCGCAATGGACATGGGGCCGGTCTTAGGGACCTGTTTTTCCACCGTAGAAGCTGTTCTCTTCTCGGTCATGGATACCACCTCCGAATAATTTAGAATATACAAAAACCGCCCACAGGTTTTTCGCTATATATTATAACATATTATTAGCCAGAAGTCTATTTCTTCTTAACTTTGTCGGAAATAGAAATACCGCCAAAGCCACCGGCGCAGTCAATGTAAATCGTGTATTTGCCCTTACCGGTCTCGCCTTTTCTCTCGTCAGATGCACCACCGAAAACAAATCCGGATTTAATCTTCACCTGTACTTCTTCCGGCACCTTAATGTCAATGCCACCAAACAAGCAACAGGCCTTAATCACAGTGTCTTTCGTAAATTTAGCTTTTCTTAGATCCAAATCTGCCCCGCCAAAAATCGCCACAATCGTGGAACCGGAGAAAACTTCTTCATTGTAAACCCTGTCGCTTCCGGAGAAAATCGCAATCTGTGAATCCATCGTCTTTTCGTCCTCAAGGTCTCTGATTTTCTTCTCGACTTCTTTGTCATTCTTATTGCGGAATACACCTCTAAACACAATCCAAAGACCAAGGCATACGAGAAATGCCGCGAGAATCACCTTTCCTGCCACTTCCCAAGATTTTTCACCAAACACATGTTGCACCGCGAGTAATAATACTACACCAACTGCAAGCGTAAACAAAGCGGAAAACTTTTCTTTGTCGGTGATTAAACTCACTGCGCTCGGCACGATGATAAACAGCGTCCACCATCCGTCAAAGAATAAATCAAAGTTGAATAGTCCTAGCGCATTGCCACCGAAGATTACACCCAGTGTCACAATCGCTAGCCCCCAAATGATTGCTTTAGCCTGCTTCATAAAAAACTCCTTTTACCATTATTATACAACAAACAAAAATCCTCCGCCTAAAATAGCGGAGGAAATTCATCAATTACTAGCCGTATTGCTCACAAGAGGGTTCATCGAAATCCGAGCGCGCGGGTCACCGTCAAAGTGCTCGTACAACTCTGCAAACAAAGCATAAAGCTGCGCAACATTTTTACCGGTAAACTCCACAGACATCCGATATTCCGGCGCCTTTGTCTTACTTGCCCGCATCGGACCCGGTCCGGTGTGGACGATTTCCTTATCGGGGCAAGCAAGTTCTTCTTTCGTTTCTTCTTTCGGTTCTTTCTTCGGTTCTTCCTTTTTCTTCTCGCCAACCATCCATTTATCAAATGCCTGGTTTTCAAGAAGATAAGGATTGTTCTTCTTCTGCATATTCTTCGGAGAAGGAACCCCAATTTTCTTGAACTTATCACCAAGAGTCGAATTGCTGACGGTTTTATTAAAAAACACATCGGCCATCTTGATGTTCGAAACATGCGGGAAAAACGTCTTGAGACAACGCAGGTATTCGTCGTTGTCCCTTACCTTTTCCCAAACTCTGATGGGAACAATCGGACAACCCGAAACCACTCTGTCCACATCGGCCTTGGTCATTTTTTCGGCCGGCTTGCCAATGACATCTTCAATCGTTTTACAATTGCTCATTTCAAAAACCTCACATTCTTCAGTTTCAAATTCATAATCCGGGCAATAACGTTCGATGATTTCGTATAATCTCATCCGGATTTCATGGTTCGACATAAGATTTAAAATTGTCTCGCCTTTGATTTCTTCCTTGGTTCTGTAGATTTCCTCGTTAAGAAGTGCTCTGGCAGCATCATCGGTTTCATGATTCCCGAGCTGTTCATCGAGAAGGTTGATTCGCTCGAGGATTACCGCTTTTTGCGCATTTGTGAACGCGTCTTTCTCGCCTTTTATCAGGCCAATCAACGCCTTGCTGACGATAGCCCTTACCGAAACCACAATGTCGATTTTAACCTGTTGTTTCTCCAGAACCTCGTCTTCAATCCTTTGTGCTGCTTCGTAGAATCTGTAGGATTCGTCAGATGTAAGAACATCACCTTCTGGCCCAAGTTCATACTTTTCGATAAGCTCATAGACCTTACCGATCTCGAGATCAAGTGCAACGCTCATCATCTGCGGATTACCACGCGTCATGACATTAAGAAATCTAAGATATGCTCCCTGCAAAACGCCGGTCATATCTAAGAATTCTTGCCGACTGGGTAAATCCTTGTAGTAAACTCGATAGGTATGAATAAACATACAAACCACTCCCTTCTAATACGCTCCATGGCTAGTTTTTAAGGTTCTTTTTTGCCGCCTCCCCAAATCGGCGATATATACTATATATTATAGCACAAAACATCAAAAAAGTCAATATAACAGAAGCGTTTTTAACGTTTAACAGGAGTATTACCAGATATTGTGGCTTCTTTTGTAGGCTCTCACTCCTACTATCACACCAATTACAATTGCGCTACTAAGACCAAATGCCACGACCACGGCCACCACCGGAATCGTAAAAGTTTCTTCCGGCTCAGCATCACGGCTAATAAATCCGGTATCCGGTTTCTCCGGCAAAACTCTCACGGTCTGTTTAGCCGAGCTTAAATCTTTATGAATCGCGATTAAATCATCTTCAGTCAGTGGCACTTCCGGCGTAATTACTTCCTCGGTTTCTTCATCTTTTTCTTCTACAATCCATTCGCCGAAGTAAAGTTCTTCAAACACCACGATTTCCCTGCCCGCCATGTTTTTAGTCTTGATTGCAAAGTCCATGTTTTCGGTGCCGTTTTCGCCCTCTGCTTCAAATACATGAATCACCTTAGTGGAGCCATCCACCATTTCAATCACTTCGCCGTTCTTCTTGTCGCGAAGTTCACCTACGAGCGTATAGGTATTTCCGGCTACTAAACCTTCATATTTAATCTCGTCCGTAATCGTAACTTCAGCATTAAGCGCCAACTCCTTATGACCATCCTCTTTGTTGGTCGCAGTCGTCTGAATCTTTGGTGTTGAGACTTTAATCGTCTGCTTCGTATCGCTCGGATCCTTGTGCCAAGTAATCAAAGTGTTCGCGCCATTACTTTCAATGCGGTAAAGTTCCTCATAAACTACCAAATCCTTACCCGCAAAGGCTCTCGTATCAAAGGTAAATTCCATCTCGGCCGAGGTCGGAATCTCCGAAGCGGAACGTAAATCAATCACCTTCTCAGCCCGAATCGTCGTAGAGCTTCCGCCACCTACCGGTGCCACAATCGGCGTGTCTTCCGTGTTTCCGCCACTCTCACCTTTCTTCTCTACTACATAACCAATCAAACGATATCTTTCTTTAGACAATCCTTCAAGGCTCACCGTATCCACAATTGTCGTCATGCCGGCACCCACCACGTGGTTGTTGTCACTCTTTTCTACTGCCGTCGTACCGATGCGTGGTCGTACCTTCACAGTTTGGTCCGTATCATTCAAGTCTTCGTGGCTAATCACGAGGTCAGTCAACTTCTCTTCCCAGTTCGAAGCTGATACCCCTTCCACATATTCATAAAGTCTTTCATATACCACCAGTTCCTTACCCGGAATATCCGTCGCATTCACATTGAACCGCACCGTCGTGCTGCCTTCCACTGCCTCCGGCATCGTAATCTTCGTCACAATCGCCGGGACTTCCGTGCCATTAATTCGAAGTACCTTGGTTTCGCCGGCTTCCTGGGTGGCAGCCTTGTCAATCAATCTTGCGGCCAGGATATAATCACGACCTTGTACCAAATTCTGATAAACCACCTGGTCCTTCACTATTTGGGCTCGAGTTGGCTCGATAATATGGTCATTATCAATGTCATCCGTCGCCGTAGTAGAGAGGCCTAAGTTTACCACCGTCACCGTCTGTTTAGTATTAGTAAAGTCTAGGTTGTGCTCCGTAAGTAGCAGCCATTCGTTCGAATTCTTCTTGTAAAGCTTCTGGATGATACCGAGCGTCTCGCCGATGTATTCCGTAGTATCAATCGTATCGAAGTGAAGATCAAAGCTACCGGAACCACCGGTCCCCGCCGTAAAGTCATGCGTCTTCGTCGTAATCCTTACCTGCGGCGGATTAATCTTCCAAAGTTCCCCTTCCACGCGATAATCAGCCCCCGCCTGTAATCCACTGTAATTAGTATAGTCGGTCACACCAGCCGCATCATCAATTTCAATTTCCTTGTCACTAGCCGCCGGATTATTCTTGTCATCCGGATTACTATTCGTATTTCTCGCAGTCGTGTCAATGAATGGCACATCCGTAAGCTCGTTTAGAACGGACTTTGTCACCGTCTGTCCCTGCGATGAAATCGTAATCGTAAAGGTCTCAAGCTCATATGCTTCGTTCATCGCCACCCGGTTCTCGGTCACCGTATAAGTACCATATAATATATTGTTTAGTGTCACCACACCATTACTGTCTGTCGCATCGGTCTGGTAAGCGATGTTGCTATCCGCATTGTTAACGAGTGTAAAGGTAATCCCGGCAAACGGAATATTAGACCAATCGTGCGTCACCGAAGTATAAATACTTCTCTGCTTTGTAATCGTAAGACTTCCACGAATCGGCGTATCCGCAAATGGTGAACCGGTCAAATCATAAATCACGCCGTCACTGCTTAGATAAAACTTCTTGCAACTCGTATCACTTAGATTATAACCAGGCCCAGCCGTAGTCTCCCTTACACAGTACCAGCTACCACCAGCCACCGGATCAATCGAAAGTGCCGAGGCAGAAGTCGTAGCATAACCGGTTGCATTCGCCGTGAGCGTTACACCCGTCGAGCTACCTACTGTACCATTCGAATCGGAATTATAAACCGTAAATACCGTGCCTTCCACTTTTGCGGAACCTCTAGCGTTGCCATTATTCGTTTCCGAATCGATTTTTCTTACTCTCACGCCACCATGGAGCGATTGCATCGTATTACCAAGGTACACATAAACCGTAGAATTCCCCACAATCGTATTACATTTTGGCGTAGTATCCGGAACATAACCCGTAGGCGCGGAGGTTTCTACGAAACAAATCGTCTTGCCGGCCTCTGCCGTATAAGCCGAAGTATAGCCGGTAGAATCAGTTGTCTTAGTTGCGAGCGTCGTACCACTATTTCCCTGTTCATAAAGCCGGAAAGTAGCGCCACTAAGTGGTGCGGATTGCCCGGTCGCCGCATCATATTTTAGAAGCCGAATCGTACCCGTCTGTTTGGTATTAGCAAGGCTAAGATAAGACGTCGAATTTGCCTGAATCGTCGCACACTGCGGATTCGTGTTGATATTATATCCATTCGGTGGGCTCGTTTCTACGAAACAAATCGTCTGCCCAGCGTCCGCCTCGTAAAGTGGCGTATAGCCGTTCGAACCAGTCGTCCTCGTCGCAAGCGTCGTGCCACTACTACTCTGATTATAAACTCTAAATGTTGCACCACTCAGCACACCGGTGCCATTAAGTGCTGCATTATATCCGGTCGCAGCGTCATATTTTAGAAGTTGGATATAGCCCTTTTGTACCACCGGAGTTGGAGTATAGCTTCCATAGAGCCAACCCACTGTCTGATGGCTCGAATCGTTCGGGTAGAAATTTACGAGAGTATATTGTGCCGGAGCATCCGAATAGTTTGAATTAAACCAGTTAATAATTGTCGCATAAGCCTGGAGGAAATAACTCGTGTATGAGCTATTAATCCCGGCAAACGAACCATAGGCATTATTGCCACTAACATATGCTGTGCCCGTATAAGCCGCACCGGCCAGCACATGACCCACCACGAATGCTCTCGCCTGCCCTGCCGTATAAGTACCACCACCATAGCTCACGCTACCGGTGCTGGTAATATATGAACCAAGCGATTCAAGATCCATCCCCGTCGATTTAAATGCATTATAAATTGTCGGGTTCACCGCCGCATCCGTTACGAGCATAATCTTCACCACGTCCGGATTCGATCCATATCCAATCGAACCATAGTCACCCACGTGCGAAGCCTTAGTCGGTTCGAGACACATCGCGTGCGAAGTATAACACCCGGAGCCATTATTCCAACACGGCGCCCCACCGGAACCATCATTTACACGATAAATATGAGTCGTGAGCGAACCGTAATTAATACCACCATTAGGCGTCGCACCTTCAAGCATTGGCGAGTCTGCAAGCACTGTGGAAAAACCGGCACTAATCCCGAATATTGTAAGCGCTACGAGCCCAACAACAACCAGACCATTAACTGCCTTTACAAAAATCTCCCTGGTTTTTGTTTTTATGTGCATTCTCTATATGACCTTTTACAAAGCCATTATCACACTTGTGCTTAAAGTTGTCAAGCACAAAATAATTATTTTTTCTTTTTTGAAAACCTATACAAAGCAATCGCAGTCGAAATGATAGTCAGTACGTTCGACACTGCGAAGAAATATGCGCCTACCGTGAGATCAAACACTAGCCATAGCGACTGGTTTAAAAGCATTAACCAGCGAATGTTCTGTTCGTTCTTGGTAAGAAGCGTGGCACAGAATATCAGAGCACAAACAATCGGAATTACATCGAGTGGCCCGGTAAACGAAATCGCACCAAGCGCAATGTTCACCGCCACGTAGATAAGCACCACCACGAGCAGCACCCGTTTCTTCTTCCGCTCAAACAGATAATTAATCAGCATCTCAAAGACAGCAAAGAAGCAAACGTATGCACTCGCCATCGAGCCAAGAAAGACAAAGTTTAGTGCCGAGAACAGATTTAAAAGCAAAAGTGCGATAAAAATCTGTTTTCGTTTTTTAAACTGCATCGAGCATACGCTCGCAATAACGCCAAGCACACCGAAGATTTGTGCGACAACGAAATTAGTATCCATTAAGCTAATTATAACACTAGCGCTAAAAAAAGCCCCCAAATGGGGGCTTGAGGTTAGGTGCGATTTTTTTCCGAAGTATTCGTGTCGATTCCTAGAAGTTCCGAACCATTAAACGAACTAATCGTGTATTCTCGGAAGATTTTATCTTCCTCATACTGATAAAGAATCTCGATTTCCTGCCTCGTGGTATTCGTGTCCGGCATCTTGCATCTTTCACGCTCGTAGCCGGAAAACAGTGTTTCGCCACTGGCATTAAAGACTTTCGTCTCCACAGTTTTGATTGCGTCACCACTATTATCATAATATTGGTAGACAACCGTCTGGTGAATCCGAGTTACTGCCTCTTCATCACTAGAATCACTGTAGATATATTCTTTGTTCGTCCCGTCATAGTTCGGGTTCACGGTCAGCTTCGTCGTTGGGATAACCTCGACTATCTCCGGAGTCTCTTCTGGCGGCCGGAGCCAGCGTTTAATCATCGAAGGAAAAAACTCTTCTCCGTGGGTCGCATAATAATAAAAGCGAAAACCAGAAAGCGCCAGAAGAATCACGAACAGAATAATAAGTAGCGCTTTTCGTCCTCGTCTCATCTTTGCCACCTCACTTTAGGAGCCGTCTTTCAAAGCTTCTGTGATATAGTATTCAATCAGCTCTTCCATCGGGCTTCCGGGAGTACAATGACCATCCCATTTTTCGATAATGAGATAGGCTGCGACTTCAGGGGTAAATTTCTCACTGAGCTCTTCCCAGCCGGCCGTTAAGCGTTCGGCTTCATACTTAGCCAGCTCCGCCTGCGTTTCCGCGCTTGCGATGTTGGTTTCGTATTCCAGCTTGTCGTTTTCGGCACGTTTCGTGAGGATTGCTCCGCGCGAGAGTTCTTGGTCGTACGCCGCTTCCGGCGACAGATTGCCAATCGAGACCGAAGTCACAGTGATAAGCGTAGTGTCTTCGCCATCATGATACCCAAGGTATTCATTGATTCTCTTCTGGAGTATCTCCTTAAAGATCGGTTCCACATAAACACGCTTCGTCACGTTCTTCGCTTCCACTTCGAGAAGCGCGTCCTTCAGGGCGTTCTCCACGATAGACTGCGGCACGATGTTTTCTCTGTCCGAGATGTTTTTCACCAGCCATACCGACTTCGCACCACCGCCAATTCTATAGCTAAAGCTATAGCCAGAGGCGTTGATGATGACGTCGTCCTTACTCTGCCCCTCAATGGTATTAGCATAAGAAGCAGTCTTAATCTTGTTGTCTACGATTACAATCGAGGTGTGCATACCGTCACTGGTAGTGTGACGTCCGGGTTGCAAGTATTCGTCCGAAACAATTCCGTCGTGTACCACGACGCCGGTTGCGCCATCCGGCACCACCGTCTCGCTGCATCCTGCTAGGAGCAGCATCACCATTAATACCAGGCTCACGACTACTATCTTCTTCAGTGTCTTCATTCATTTGCACCATCCTTTTAAAAAATACTTTGGCTGACGCCAACCCTGTTATTTTAACACATTTTGCAAAATAATGCAAGTATTATTAGGGCTATGCCATTTACTTTTTACCAATTTTATGCTATAATTATTAAACTCATTTGAGTATATTTTATAGGGGGTGTACCTTAATGAAAAAATGGTTATTCTGTCTAGCAGTCGTTCTCTGCTTCGCGCTTTTATTTAGTATCAGCGCCCTGGCCGAGAACAAAGAGCCCGCCACAGATGAAGAAGATGAGTTCTACATCACCGTGATTACGGACGAACTCTTCGACCGAATCTATGGCAAATCATTCAAGACCGATTGTACGGTCTCGCGCGATGACCTTCGCTATCTACATCTACTCCATGTCGATTTAGACGGCAAAACCCATGAAGGCGAAATGATCGTGAACTACCACATCGCAGATGCCGTCCTCGACATCTTCTACAAACTCTACGAAGCGAAATACCCGATTGAAAAAATCCGCCTCGTAGACGAATACGATGCGGACGACGAGACCTCGATGCGCGACAACAACTCGTCCAGTTTCAACTTCCGTTTCATCTCGCACACTACACGTGTTTCGAAGCACGGCCTCGGCCTCGCCATTGATATCAACACGCTCTACAATCCTTACGCCAAGGTCGTAGATGGTGAACGAATCATTGAACCGGCGACCGGCGAACCGTATCTGGATCGCGACGCGGACTTCCCGTACAAGATTGATCACGACGACCTCGCCTACAAGCTTTTTACGGAAGCCGGCTTCGAATGGGGTGGCGACTGGACCGACCGCAAGGACTATCAGCACTTCGAAATCCCGACTGACGTCATCGAATCCTGGTACCCCGAAAACACAGCATAACCACCAAAGACCCGCAGGAAGCGGGTCTTTTTCATCACAAAATTCTAGAGTTGTAAAAACTATTGACATAACACTTATAATATGATAATATCTTGATAAGCCTATCTGATTTCTCATGCAGAATCAGTCATTAGTAGGAGAGATGCCTTTAGGCTACCCCTTCTGTAATGTTTCGTAGCATCAGCTCGAGAAGGTGTTTAGTTATTCTAACATCATATTTCTTGTTTTTGGACAACTAGATATGCATGAAACCGCATTTTGCGAGTATCATTTTACTAATTATTAAGGAGACAAACTATGTCAATTACAAAAATCAATCTACCGGTGGTATCATTCCGCCGCATTAATACCCCCTTCGAACAAGAAGGAAAAAGAATCTATTTAGCAGTAATGAAAGCGAAAGATCTACCAGAGGAATTCGAAAGCTGGCGAGAGATTAATCCTAGAGACCCAAAAACAACATCAGGTGTCGCAAAAAGAATTGCGGAATCTCTTCAAAACCAACCGGAGTGTTTCTTGTTTAGAAACCGCGGGCTAACATTACTTTCAGAAAATGTTACGTTTAATAACGAGTCAAATCTAGTATCTATCGAGTTTTCAGACAAATCTATGCATGGTCTTCTCGACGGAGGACACACTTATGCTGTAATACGCGATGCATTTGATTCACTTGCAGAAGACGAAAAAGAAGAATCTAATCTCAATAATGCCTATGTGAAAATCGAAATTCTCGAAGGCATTACCTCAAAAGAAGAAACAACCGAAATCGTTGGGGCACGAAATACTTCCACCCAAGTTAAAGATCAAAGTCTTGCCAATTTACTCCAGCATTTTGACAAAATCAAGGAAGTTCTAGCAAACGAACCTTATGCCGACCGCATCGCATATAAAGAAACAGAATTGAATTTAGATGGAAGCCAAAAAGATATTGATATCAAAGAAATCCTGTCCTATTTAATCTGTTTTGATCGTGAAGGTTTCGGCGACAATACTCATCCAGTTATTGCCTATTCTGGAAAATCATCAGTACTAAAATATGCCGATGCTGAACAGAACAGAAATAGACTTCAAAAATACCTTCCGTTATTACCGGAAATACTAATGCTTCGTGACGAAATCTATGAACAAATGCCAACTACTTGGAATGACGAAGGTGGAAGATTTGGCAAACTAGAGGGTGTAAATGTCAAAAGTCAAGATAGCGTAGAACTCCCATTCAAAAATGCTAGAACAAATTATGTAATACCAAATTCATTCATCTACCCTATTCTTGCCTCGATGCGTGCCTTAGTTGAAGTGAATGACGACGAATGCAAATGGAAAGTATCACCAGTTGGTTTTTTCAACGATCATAAGAAAGAATTAGTAAGAAGGCTAGTTGAGCAAGCCCTAGTCTTTAAGAACCCAAATAAACTAGGCAAAGAAAAAACCGTCTGGCAGTCCTGTTATGATTATGTCGTCTTGACCTCACTAAAGTCCGGTTTATAAATCATTCTAACAAAAAAGACCATTAATTTGGTCTTTTTTGTTAGTCTAAGTATAATCCACTAGAACCAAGAATCCACATTAAATATAGCATCAGCCCACATACCTAAATTCTAGCAGCTTCTTCTAAAACTCTTTGTTGATCCTTGCTGGCATTTACGAGTGAAACACGAAAAACCAAATCGGTATCGCCATTTGTATCTGCCTTCACTACATCATCTAAAGTTGGTTTCTTCCTCATTAGCTTTAGTCTCATATTATCACTCATTTATATACTCCTCTAAAGTTTCTTTATTATAATATTTCTTTATCAAATTGTCAATACCGTCTATCTGTACATTCTTGATTCTATCACCAACATTATTGTTTTCATCCTTCATAACAACATCCAATACTATTTTATCATAATCTTTATACTTATACATAACCTCTTTAAGATTCTCTATAGTTGCAAAGTATGAATTAATGAACCCATTCATATCTATTGCGCGATGTTCAACTTTTTCCCTTGCGAGCGTAAAATGCCAAGCGATCTTAGGATCTTGAATAATATAAATGATCTTTATGCTATAATTGCGTTTTAAAGCACGCTCGATATTTGAAAGAGCATAATCACTACTAAATGTTCCATCCATAATGAAATCTAGTTTCTTTTTCAACACTTCATCAAACAATCTGTTCAATAGCTCAGAAGCAGCTTCTCTATATTCATTCGCTATTTCTGGGCGATAGCCATCAATCATTGTAGCCATTTCGTCCATATCTAAACGAATAACTTTTAATGCCGAGGTTTTTATCAAGTTTTTTGTAAATTCAGTTTTCCCAGAACCGGGCAAACCAGCCATAAATACTGCAGACGAAACACTATCAGCGACAACACCGGAATCGCTGATTATTTTATCAACTAAGCTTCTCTTATGTGTTTTTACCCATTTCCTCTGCTCACTCACCATATAAACCAGTATATCATGGTGTTGTAATGTAGTTACTAACAATCTAACATTTTTATATTTTAATTCTTGTTCTAAATGACAATTTAGAGAATATAAAACCCAACAAAAAAAACGATCTCCACTATCTAATCGTCCTTTAGCTTACTAATTTCATTTTGGTGAGCCGGGAGGGACTCGAACCCTCGACACCAAGCTTAAGAGGCTCGTGCTCTAACCAGCTGAGCTACCGGCCCGCTCACCGTTCAAAAAGAACTCCACTTATTATATCACATATCTATATCTTTTACAATATCATCTTCAAATCAAAACCGCTGTATAATAATAGATATGGAAAAGGTTCAATCTGAAATAGAAAAGTTCAATAAGGAGCGGGATTGGGATCAATTTCATAGCCCAGAAAATCTCGCTAAATCAATCTCAATTGAAGCCGGCGAATTGCTTGAATGCTTTCAATGGAATAACAACTACAACAAACAGGAAGTCTGCGATGAATTGGCAGACGTATTTAATTATTGCTTCCAACTAGCAACCAAACTCGAAGTAAATCCTGAAGAAATCATCCTAAACAAGTTAGAGAAAACCAGACAAAAATACCCTATCGAAAAAGCCAAAGGTACTAGTAAAAAATATACGGAGCTTTAATCAAAATGCCAGAATTATCAAAAGAATATCCATTTAATAGAACAACTGGGCTAGAACTAGATGATTATAAATATGGAAAAGAATGGCCAGCTGTTTACATGATTTTTAATAGCGAAGAAGCTTATATTGGCGAAACTGTAGATGTCAGAACAAGACTAGCACAGCATTGGATGGCTCCAGAAAGAAGAAAACTAGAAAGAGTCAGAATTATTTCAGATGACACCTTTAATAAGTCAGTGGTTCTTGATCTTGAAGCATTTCTAATCTCACATATGCAAGCCGACTCACGTTTTAGAACACTCCAAAATGGAAATGCTGGTCATCAGAAACATAATTACTACCAAAAAGAGTACTATGAAAAACAATTCGAAGAAATCTGGGAAGGTCTGCGCCGTTATGGACTAGCCGTTCAAGAAATAAAGAAAATCGAAAACAGCAATGTTTTTAAGTATTCTCCATACAAATCTCTCACTCCAGACCAATACTCTATCACGATGACAATTCTTGATTCCCTAATTCGTGATCTTAGAATCAAGAAAAAAAGATCATTCATTGTAAACGGCGGGCCAGGCACCGGCAAAACAATTTTAGGTATTTATTTAATGAAATTGCTGACCACTCCACTAGAAGAAGATTTAGGTTCAGATGATGAAAAACTGATCGAGAATCTTCACACCATAAAACAGTTACTTCCAAATATGAAAATCGGAATAGTTGTTTCAATGGAAAATCTTCGAAAAACCCTAAAAGATATTTTTAAATCAACCTATGGGTTAAATAGCTCAATGGTTTACGGACCCAGCGAAATTGCCAACTCACACGAAAGATTTGATTTATTAATCGTTGATGAAGCCCACAGACTTAAAGCGACTCGTGCAGTAGGTACAGAGATTGGCAGCATGCAAAAAGCAAA
Source organism: uncultured Candidatus Saccharibacteria bacterium (assembly GCA_947165465.1). Taxonomy (GTDB): domain Bacteria; phylum Patescibacteriota; class Saccharimonadia; order Saccharimonadales; family Saccharimonadaceae; genus Nanosyncoccus. The sequence goes on from CAMVAM010000002.1 coordinate 33,660, forward strand.
TATCAAACTTGGGTTTGGCAAAAATACAGGAACACAGCTAGACTGGATTTTAAAGAAAAGCGATTATCAAATATTCTTCTATGATGAGCTGCAATCTATTAGAAAGGCTGACATTGATGCCTTTCGATTTGATGAATTACAAAAATCTGGGGCAAGGTCGTTTACTCTAACCTCACAAATCAGATGTAAAGAAGGTGGAGACGAATATATTAAATACATCAGAGACATTTTCAGTGACCATCGTCCAGAAAAGAAGAAGACTTTTGGTAAATACGAACTAAAACTATTCACCGACGTTCGAAAAATGACTGATAAGATTAAAGCCATGGACAATAATCCTGATATTAGTCTCTGCAGAAATGTTGCGGGATATGCGTGGCCATGGAATACACACGACAAAATATCACCACAAAACGAAAAAGATACCGAATATTATATCAATAACGGATTATATGATATTGAAATAGACGGAAACAAATACATTTGGAATGTTACAAGAAAAAGCTGGATTAGTATGCCAAACTCAATCAATGAAATCGGCTGCGTCCATACAATTCAAGGCTTTGACTTAAATTATGCTGGCGTAATTATCGGAAAAGATCTCAGATATGACGAAAAACTAGACAAACTATACATCAATAAAGATTCCTACTATGATAAAAAAGTTCTCACTGATGATGAGGCATTAAAACAATACATATATAATATATACGCCGTGCTCTGTACTCGTGGCATCAACGGTACATACATCTATGCTTGTGATGAGGGATTAAGAAACTATCTCAAGAAGTTTATTGAAGTCGCAGAATAAACCTACGTCAAATACTTCCACCCCACACTTCGCCAGAAGTCCATCGCGTCTGGCCAGCCAAATACTTTTGAGCCAAGCAGATTATATATTTCGTCTACCATCACAATCGTGAATAACGAAATCGCGAGTGTCAGGAACGCCCTCCGGCTCATATGTATCGCAAGCCACCTGCATACCGGCACCACTGCGTACACCAGAAACAACGCCGAAGCTCCAAAGAATAGCACTGATCTAAGACACACGAATCCCCCAATATTCCCAAAGTTCAAAATCTCTTTATTATAATCCCAATATCTCGCCCCGAATAATTTAAACACCAGCCACCCGGCCACTAGTTCTAGTAGCCCCGTCACTACCATCGACACTAAAAACACCAACCACCATCTATCTCTAAACCGCCAACAAGTTAAAAGAATCAGCATCGCCCCAATCGCATAAATATTAATCCACGGCAAGAAGTTCCCTCCCTGCATATAAAATTCCCCTGTCCCACCATCAAAGAAATAAAAAATCATTTCATAAACCCAACCAAAGAATCCCGCAAACACAACAACCAGTAACATTATCCCCACCTTCTGGTATTTTTCTAACGGCTTGTGTTTAACCATATTCCAATTATACCACCGCAACCCCTAGCATAACCGCATAAAAAAGGGCCGAGCATTGCTCGACCCTTGCATGAAAAGACGATAATTAGCCGTTTGCCGGCCTACCGGCAACCACAATCGTGTCACCGGGCTTCACGTGCGTGTTCTTCGGATTAAGCACACGCACTTTGCCGAGCGTCGGAGACTTGTCGGACGTGTAGATCACGTCCGCCCGCTTCAGCACGCTGTCCACCGTATCGCCCTGCTGCCACGTCACCTCAATGGGCTTCGTGCCGGCGCCGACGGCGATATACACCTTGTCACCCTTCACTCTCGATACTACTTTAGCCATCGCTATATCCTCCTTAAATATTACGGGAAAGGTCCCGCATGATATTAAACTCAATCTCTTCTCCGCGGATGAAGCGGGTGAGATTGTAGCTTACGATAGTTGCGATGTACGTCGCAATGTAACCGATGTTCCTGGCTCCGCACTCCAGCTTGCTTGCTTCCGTGTCGTTAAACAGCCAGGTCTCGTACGCTTGCACATCTTCCGAGTCAAACGGTACAACCGAGAGAACCTGAACTTCTTCTCCGGCCGATCGCGCATCGATATAAAGCGGAATATCGACAAAATTCGCCTGGATAGCATCCCAGATTTCTTCTCTGCTCTTCATTGAGTCCACGCCACAAATCACGTAGCCGGTTAGCTCCGTATCCTTTGTCACGCGCTCATTGTGAAGCACGAGTATCACACTGTCTCCGACCAAGTGTTCGACAATATCCCTCGCGGCCTCTACTTTCGGCTGCCCCACCAGCGCTTCGCTGTAGGCAACTTCAGTGGGGCCGTTTCGGGCCTCGAAAATGTCGTCATCCCATACGTGGATTTCAGGAAATCCCATTTTGGCGAGAAGCTGTACCAGCATATTGCCGATGCCGCCAGCGCCAATAATGTGCACGGGATAACCAACTTTTTCCGGGTCAAACAACTTGGTCTGGTCCGAAAAAACCCTTTCCGAAAAGGTCTTCGCCATGGAACACTTCCCCCTTCTTTAAAGCGTCTCTTTTAATAATCGTGACTTTCTTCGCCATTTCATCCCGGCATTTTTTCGTCAGCCGACTATCGAAGTAGTCAAACACGACTTCAAGCGGGATATTCTCGATACGAAACGGACGTTTCATATCAAGGCGTGCGAGTCTTTCGCCACGTCCGTTAATCACCAGGTTTACGACATAGTCACTGGTCTCACTTCTGATATCCATCACATCCACGCCGGAAAAGAACACTGCTCCCATTCCGTGTGAATGCCAACGAAACTTCAGCTTCTCCACGTCATCCTTCCGGCCTTCTTCAATGAGGTCGGTAATGATTTCGTGAAGTCCGGTTTCGCCGAATTGCGAAAAGGCCGGTTCTACACTCTGCGTCGGCAAGAAGATTTCTCTCACCCGAAAAGTGTCCAACCCACGATTCAGCTCGATGATGCCGTTACCCGTCACCTCATTCGGCAAACAGATTTCGGCATAATTCATCATCTGAATCCAGATTTTGATCGGAATTACAAGCTTCATTTAGTTCCCTCCCTTTTCTTTCAAAAGCTTCCTTCTGACTCGCTCTTCCACTTCAACCTCACGAAAACAGTACGGGATCTTTGCTTCCACTTCGGCGTCATTCACACTGTGAAGACTGTCAATCATCAGTGAGATTGCCTCGAGATAACGTCCATTGCAAACATAGTCCGCAATCGTCCGCCTTCTCGAACCAAAGCAAAAGCCAGAAGGTTCATTGTAATCCGGCGCCGTCGAAGATGCATCCATCCGGACTCCGGAACGAACTCTCGTGCAAGAATATTCTCGTCCATCTATCCGGATTTCGTAATCGCCAAAGTCATACAGCTTGTTTTTGTACGGCACCCGCACATCCACCTGTATGACAAGACCTTTCACCTTCTTCCGCCGTTTCCGCGCGTAAACTCTGGAAACCCCCCGCATATGACGGATGGCATTCCATTCATTTATCGCGCGTTCGCGTGTTGCACTTTCCTGTTCAACGAGTTCGTACTTCTTTAGCTCGGCAAGGATTTCGCTCTTTCTTTTTTGCGCTTCGCGAAGCGACCGTCCATAGTTCGCCAAACGGTTTTCTACGTCGGTCTTTTGCTCCTCGAGCTCTTTTAAGTGCGATTCCCTCGCCTGTCTACTTCCGCCAACCACGTATTTCACGTAGGTCGCTTCAGCTTTTTCGTTTGCCCTGCCAATTAATATCGGCGAAGGCTGCTCTTTGTCGATTTCGCGCTGGATTTCTTCTCTCAGTGCCTTTTTCTCTGCAAACTTTAACCTGATAACTTTAATCATCATTATTATCAAGCTCACAACAAGCACCGGATAAAAAGGTATCAGCGCCACGAGGAGTAGTCGCCCAATCCATGAGCTAAGCGGTAAATCTGCCATATGGTATCGCCACGTTTTGCTTTTCAGATACTCTATAAATACTCCGATTGAATACGTTACATAGAGTATCCCCAGCAAAATATACCAAACTTTAGCTACATGTCCCCAGTAAGATATTTCGTCCTTTTCGCGCAGTGTAAAAGTGGTTGAATCTTCCGGCAGCTCATACTTCAAAAATGGCGCCGCCACCTCACGATCGTGTTCACTTAACGCATTAAATGCTTCTGCGTATTCATTAAAAGCAGCGATTGACTTTTGATCGTCCGTTAAAATCGGCCAACCAAGCAAAAGAAAAAACGCCATAATAATGAATATCGCGGCCACATAACATAGTGGTTTGATGAACACCTCGTCCGTTTCAATGTCCTTTACGTAACCATTCCTCCGGTACATTTCCATACCCCCTAAATTATCGTCTAAACTGTAAAAAAACATTGAGGCATAACCTCAACTCCATATATTATATCATATCTTTTTATTCTTGTAAAACAAGAAAAACCTCCCCAAAGGGGGAGGTTTAGTTTAATGCCCACCACCAAGTTGGACAGCACCGGCCTGTTTCATCCTTTCTTCAAAGGAAGCTCCTTCGGCCGGAGGAGCGGCGCTGTATGCTTTTTGATACCGCTCTACGTACGTCATGATGTCGCCGTCTCGCTCTTTTTTCAGTTGTTCTTCGATTTCTTCTTCGGTCTGCTGAATCACGTTTTCGAAGATTTCCGTGAGCTTATCCAGCTCTGCCGCCGACGCGAGGTCGGTCACATGGATCGACGTCTCGTCATCGTTAACCTTCGCGAGATACTCACTCATCGCCGTATAAAACTTGTCGAGTGAAGCGAGGATTACCCGGTTGTCTTTGGCGATGTCAATAATCATCGCCTTGTATTCTTCCTGGTTGCTTTTCAGCTTAGAACTCCACAGGCTCTCAACGACCGACACTACCTCGCGCCGGTTGTCCGAATAGGCATCAAAGCACCGCTGCAAAACTGCAAACGTGAACTTCGGACGCTCCATCTTGAGCCGCCGTACCAGCGGCACAATCTGATCATACAAAAAGTTGATTCTGCGTTCCTGGGTTCTTAATTCATCCAGGGCCTCTTTCACATCCGACAGTTTGCCATAGTCCTTCACTTCGCTGAGAAAACCGAGATAATCGATGGTTGCTCCGTCCGTAAAGGTATCGCTTACCACATACGGACTAGACTTGTACTTCAGTACACCTCTTTCTTCCTCCTCAAGCTGTCGCTCGAGGGCTTCTCTTTCCTGTCTTCTTTCCCGTGCTTCCTTGAATAGTCGTCCAAAAAAGACTGCACTGCCAAGCGTCACCAAAGTGATCATAATGAACGAGAACATGCTATCCCTCCTATTAATGTACAAAAAATTGCTATCCCTAGCTTTACTATTATAGCATATTTTCCTTGCAAAATCAATGCAGCAGCTCCGAGCAATGATCGAGGGCAGCAAGTATCGTTCCTAGGACGGCTCCTTCTCCATCATCAACTGTCACAAGAAATAAATCCCCACTGCATCAAAAATCCCCGCTTCTCGCGGGGACTTTTTTATGAATTACTTTGCGTATTCAACCGCACGTGTTTCGCGAATCACATTCACTTTGATGACGCCTGGATAGCTCATCGTTGCTTCAATCTTGTTTGCAATATCGCGGGCAAGTTTAAGGGCAGAAAGATCATCAATCTGCTTTGGCTCCACAATCACGCGAATTTCCCTACCGGCTGAAATTGCATAGGCCTTGTCAATGCCCGGGAACCCGGTTGCAATATTCTCAAGGTCACGCATACGTTCGGCAAAATTCTCTGCTGAAATATTGCGTGCACCCGGACGCGCTGCGCTCATCGCATCACAAATCTTAATAATCACGGCTTCTGGCGTCGTTGCTTCGATATCATCATGATGTGCTGCAATTGCGTGAACCACATCGTCCGGCATGCCATATTTCTTCGCAAGTTCTGCGCCAATATCCGCATGCTTGCCTTCAATCTTGTGCGTCACGGCCTTACCCATGTCGTGCATGAGAGCTGCCGTCTTCGCTACACGCTTATCCGCGCCAATTTCTTCTGCAATCATCCCGGCTACATGTGCCATTTCAATTGAATGTAGAAGCACGTTCTGTCCATATGAAGTACGGAATTTAAGCTCACCGATTAAGTGTACGAGTTCGCGTGGAATACCTACAAGTCCAACTTCACGTACTGCGTCTTCACCGGCACGTACGACTTCCTTTTCAATTTCTTTTTCGCCCTTAGACACTGCTTCTTCAATCGAAGCTGGATTAATACGACCATCCTTCATAAGGCGTTCAAGTGCATATCTTGCCACCTGACGGCGAATCGGGTCAAATGACGAAAGTACTACCATACCTGGTGTATCATCCACCATGATATCTACACCGGTTGCACGCTGCAAAGACTGGATGTTACGACCTTCCTTACCGATAATACGACCTTTCATATCATCATCCGGGAGTTTAAGAGCCGTCACAGTTCTATCGGCCGTCACTTCAGAAGACATACGCTCCATTGCTGTAAGAAGCATCGCCTGTGCAGTTTCATCAATATCGTGTTTAATTTCCTTTTGTTCTTTTGCGACCAAATTCACGAGGTCTTGCTTGATGTCGTTTTCGGTCATTTTCATGAGCTTATCACGCGCATCCTCTTTTGATAGCCCGGCAATCTTTTCAAGTTTCTCGTGTTGCTTATCGCGAATCTCGCGAATCTCAACTTTAAGTTCTTCAATTTCCTTTTCTTCGCGATTTAATTTTTCGCTCTTTTTCTCGAGCTGATCGAGTTTTGCATCGAGTGCCGTTTCGCGTTCCGCCAAACGATTTTCCGTGCGCTTCCATTCTTTGCGACGTTCGTTTTCTTCGCTTTGCGATTTTTCCGCGATGGAAGTTGCTTCTTTTTTCGCATTGAGAACGATTTCCGAAGCTTCGTGTTTTGCCTTGCGTACGAGATCGTCGGCCTTATCTTTACCTCCGTTCTCGTTGTGTTTGTTGTACGCAAAAATGCCTCCCGCACCAGCCGCAATACCTACCACTGCGGCAACAATTGGGATGACTATCTCCATGTTTGCCTTTCTAATTGTTTTTGCCGATATTTTTCTCTATACCAGCGGGTTAACAAATAACATCAAATTATAAATTTCCACTCTCAATTATAGCACAAAAAGTGGAAAATTTGAACCCTTGAAACCTTGCTAATTAACCATAAAAACTATATAATATTTACAGAGTGTGGTTTAGATAAACAAAAAACTACAAAACTTAATGGGATGGTGGTAAAACCATTATTTACCTTGTCCCCAAAAACCAAAGTGAAAACAATAATAAATACCAAAAGTTTAATTAAAACCTACAAAAACATCCGCATCAGCGGCGTGGTTTCTTGTGCTATTTTAATTGTTTTGACTTTCTTCGCCTGCTTCCCTGGTCACAAAGAAACTGATACACTCGCAGCCGGTCATGCCGCAACTGCGAGTGTTATTTCATTTAATTCCGTTCGCAACATCGCGAGTGTCACCATCGATCCAACCTCAACCGGCGTCTTTGGCTCCAGTGATAATAATAGCAATATTAGTTTCTCAATCAGCAGCAACAACTACACCGGCTACACCTTGACCGTCCGCTCAAACAAAACCACCTTGGACAATGGTGATAATTCCTTCTCACCACTTGCATCAAACGTTACCGCCACCCAATTTGCCGCTTCCGGCAATACAACCTTAAACAATCGTTGGGGCTACCAACCAAACTATTACAACTCCACCGCAAACACTAACTATCTCGTTCCGCCATCCAGCACTTCCGTAACTCTTGATGCTACGACTACTGCAAGTACCACAGCCAAAAATTACACCATCAATCTTGGTGCCCGCGCCGACACTTCCATCGCCTCCGGCACCTATTTAAATAGCACTTTCATCCTCGAATATATCGCCAATCCGGTTCCGTACACCATCAACTTTAATGATAACGCCACGGGCGACATCGCTTCCAATATTCCAAACACCATTTCTGGTAATTCCGTCACCGCAAGTACCATCGCTCTTCCGGCCACCGTCCCAACTCGTGCGAATTATACTTTTGCCGGCTGGTGTACCGGTACCGTCACTCATGTTGCTGGTGGCGACCATTGTTCAAATTACGATTATTACCAGGCTGGTGATGATTATGGTATTGACTATACCGGCACTAACACCGCAACGCTTACCGCCATGTGGACTTCAAATGAAGGTTGCAATAAAGTTGCTACCACCATCGCGACCGGCGTTGCTTCAACCGATGCTGTCTGTATGCAAGACATCAACGACGCCGTGATTTCCACCATGGTAGCCGGCACCCAGTACACTTTAAAAGATATGCGTGACGGCAAATCCTATTACCTTGCGAAACAAGCAGATGGCAAAGTCTGGATGACGCAAAATCTCGATTACGATTTAAACACTTCTACTACTCTAACTTACGACAATACCGACCTTGGTCACGTTACCGGTGACAATACCACGACTTGGACTTCCAGTACAAGCTCCATTGTTAATGCTTCAGTCTGGAACATGAGCAGCCAGAATCTTCCGTATTCGTTTAATCCTGGCGATATTTATTATTACACTTCCGGAAGCACATCGGACGATACACTTTATTCTTCGACCAGTGCCTGCACCACCGCTCATAATGATGGTTCTTGTGCACACTATCACGTTGGTAATTATTACACTTGGACCGCCGCCGCTGCTTCAAATGATTCCAACTCCATCGTTTCTTCCATCGATCACGTAAATCAATCAGTCTGCCCGGCCGGCTGGCGTTTACCAAGAGGTCAAGACGTCTACGCCTTTAGTGAAGTCAATAATCTTCTATACAAAGTCGGTGCCGTTAATAGATATGTCGCAACCGTTGCCGGTAGTAGCGCCGATTGGACCACGAATGGCTTTAACAATGTTCGCACCACTCCACTTTATTTCAATCGAACTGGTGCCATCTGGACTTCGTCAGTTAGCTACGCTGGAACCAACGGTTATTATTGGAATGATAACGTTGCCTCGGAAATCAGCGCCACCGCTTCTTACTTTACCAAAGATTCCTTTAACGTGAGTGGCACTTTAACCAGACGCAATGGTTTCCCGATTCGTTGTGTTGCCAGAATGAATACCGGCACCACTACAGTAAACTTCAATGGCAATGGCGCCGAAAACACCATGTCACCGGTCACCGTCGAAACCGGCCAGGCCGTTAAACTAACCAACATTTTTAAAAGAACCGGATACCAATTCACCGGCTGGAACACCGCCGCTAATGGCTCCGGCACCAGCTATTCGGACACCGACGCCATCGTTGACACTCCACCAAAAACTGTCACTGTCAATCTTTATGCCCAGTGGAATCCGGTCTTCCGCATTACCTACGACGGCAATGGCGCCGATAATCCTGATGCCATGCCAATTAAACACGAAGTAGCCGAGAACGCTTCAGTTACCTTAGTTGCTAACAACTATACTCGTGCAGGCTACGGTTTTGCTGGTTGGTCTCAAACTCAAATTGATGGCGACGCTGCCGATGTCCAGTCGCGCATCGCTCTTGCTAAAGTCTATGGCCCAAACGAAACCATCACCGCCTCCGCTTCGGAACTTGGCAAATCCTTCCCGAACGACTTCACTCTCTATGCTGTCTGGGTTAAGTCTGAAGGCAATATCCAAGATTGGAAAGGCTGTACTTCTCTCGGCGCCGGCAATGTTACTGCTCTCACCGACACCCGTGACAACGAAACCTATGCCGTCGGCAAACTTCCGGATGGCCAGTGCTGGATGATTGAAAACCTTCGCTTGAACGACGCCAATTCTGCCTACAAGAGTAATTCTTCACAGGGTTTTGGCGGCGTCTTTGTGGGACTTCCGTCCTCCGAAGTCGTTACCTTCTCCTACAATACTCAAACCAATTCCCGCTACACTTTTGATCAAGATAGCACCACTCTTCAAGTTATTTCCGGCAACGCCGTATCGAATCGTATGCCACATTACAATGGCCAACACACCACCAATGCCGCGAGCTCCATCTATTATAATACTCAAAACAACCGTGGCTACGGCAACTATTATAACTGGGCATCCGCTATGGCCAGCACCAACGAATTCACGAGCTCCACTACGTCCGAAGCTGCCGGCACTTCCATTTGCCCATCCGGCTGGCGCCTTCCAACCGGTACTTCTTCTGGTGAATTCGAAAACTTAAATACCCTTCTCGAATCTGGTGCCACCAATACTTCCACAAAATTTACTAAATTCCCGCAAAACATGGTTCATGCCGGATATATTTGGAACGGTACGCTTTATTCGCTCACTACTACATATTATTACTGGTCTTCCTCCAATTCACACCAAGGCTATTCCTATGCACTTGGTTCAGGCAACACTCCTCATTCCGGCACCAATAATAACGTCGGTGCATCCGTTCGTTGTATCGCCGAAAATCGTGTCGAAGTCCGACTCTACGCCAATGACGGCTCCGGCCGTGTCGCTAGACTCTACGGCAACGCCGGCGACACTCTTACCCTTCCTTCTCCATCCTTCCAAAACATCGACCACGAAAACAAAACCATTACTTCCTGGAACACCAACTCCGGCGGCACCGGTACTTCGTATACCACCACCTACACCATCCCAACCGGCTCTTCTGTGTTCTCACTTTATGGCATTTGGTCGAACACTTACACCATTAGATATAACGGCAATGGTAGCACCGGCATCACCACGATGGACGCCGCTAGCCAAACCGGTATCGTAAACGATAGTTCTGTCCGACTCCTTGCTAATGGCTATTCTCGTGGTGGTTATGGCTTTGTCGGTTGGTCCAGAACTCAAATCGACCCGAACTCTTCTAATTATTCAACCCTTCTTGCGAACGCCAAAGTCTATGGGCCAAACGAATTAGTTACGGCCAACTCAACCAACTTTGGTGCCACTGCTCCAAGCACCGTCACTCTTTATGCCGTCTGGATTAAATCTTCCGGCAACCTCCAAGGCTGGACCGGCTGTGGCAGTCTCACTATGGCTACATATAATAACGGTACGATTACACCGGGTAGCATTATCGGCCTCACCGACACTCGTGACACCAGAGTTTATGCCGTCGCTCGTCTCACCGACGGCAACTGCTGGATGATTGAAAACCTCAAACTTGGAAGCACCGGCTCTACCGACAGCACCAAAGCTCGTGGTTTCGGTGGCGTCTTCTCTGGCCTTGCCACTTCCGAAAATGCCAACTTTGCTAACGTCACCACTGCAAACACACTCTATAGCACCACCAACATTACCGGTGACAATGTCGCCTATCGCTTCCCAAGACATAATAGCAAAAATACTGATATTATTAGCCCAAGTTATGATTCCGGTGGCGAAGTCTTTGGCTACGGCAATTATTACACTTGGGCCGCCGCCATGGCAAATACCAGTGATCTAACCTCCTATCAGGCCTCCGACGCCACCGGTACATCCATCTGTCCAACTGGTTGGGATGTCCCACTCGGCTACACTCGTATGACTAACCTTGCCTATTCATATCTCGATACCACCATCGGCGGCACCGGTGTCGCTCAATATAGCACCACTCAGCTAGAAAAGTGGCATCAATTCCCATTCAACCTCATAAATTCCGGTTACATGTCTGGCGCATCCATTTCCGGCCGTGGCACCATGGGCTATAATTGGTCCAGATCCGCCACCAGCACTACAAACGCTGCAGCCATTGGCATAACATCTACTTACGTCGCTCCTGGTACCAATAATCTCTCCAAGACCTTTGGTTTCACCCTCCGTTGTGTTATCGCCGGCACCAGTAGCATGACCATTTCAAATATCTCCACCATGCAACAACTCTCTACCATCACTATTAACGATAGAAACTCCGTCATTAATTCCATGACCACCGGCGCCCAATATCAACTAAGAGATACTCGCGAAACCAATAAATATTACTATGTCTCCAAACTCGCCGACGGCAAAGTCTGGATGACTCAGAACCTCGACCTAGACTTAAGTACCAGCAAAACCTTAACTCACGAAGATACCGACCTTGGTTGGGATTTGTCATCGTCTGTTCGGAGCTGGACTCCGTCAAGAAGTACTATCAATGCCACCGGTGTTAATAATAACTACATCACTGGTTGGGCCGAAAGCGACACCACGCCATATTCCGTCGACCCAGGTGACTGGTACTGGGATAACACCTGGTACACTTCCAGTTCGTACTACAACTATCTCGGCGGCACTGCCAGCCCGAAGTTCGCCACCTCCGCCTTCTCCGGAAACGGCGTTCATGGTCATGTTGGTAACTTCTATAACTGGAGCGCCGCCATCGCTACAAACGACTCCTCTTCCATCTCTTCTTCTGTCCTCGCGCCAAATTCTATCTGCCCAGCCGGTTGGAAACTTCCTTCCGCCTCCGACTACTACTCTCTCATGACAAACTACGGCAGTCCGACCACCGACCAAACCTTTACTTCATCACCGCTCTATTTCCTTCGCGCCGGCGAAGTCAACGCTTCTTCACAACTAAATGGCCCTGGCTACAATGGTGGCTATTGGCAAAGCCAAGGTAGCAGCAGTACTCAGTCTATCTATCTCACCTTCACCAGTTCCTACATCGGAAACTATCTCTCCGATAGAGACATGGGGCACAACATCCGTTGCGTACTCAGAGGCGAATAATTAGCCCCAAAACCCACGCTTTTTGTTGCTCTTAAATTCTTCAAGCAGTTCTTTTTGCCTGCGACTGAGGTTCTTTGGTGTCTCTACAATCACCGTCACAATATGCGGACCTCTATCGCCATCTGAGCGATATGGCACACCATGTCCAGAAAGTTTAAATGGCGTACCGGATTGTGTCCCGGCCGGCACCTTCATTGTAATCTTACCGTCCACCGTTTCAACATCAATTTCACAGCCGAGTGCCGCATCTACCATATCAATCTTTTGTTCAGACAGAATAATCACACCTTCACGTGTCAAAGTCTTGTGTGGCTTTACGCGCACGCGCACATACAGATCGCCACGCTCCGTCGCACCTTCTGGTGCTGGACCGCCCTTGCCAGCCAGTCTAATGCTCATACCGTCATCAATTCCGGCCGGGATTTTCACTTTAAGGTCTTTCCCGTCCACTTCAATCGTTTTAGTCGTACCAAAAATCGCTTCTTCAAATGTGAGCGTCACATTCGTCTGGTAATCCGCGCCCCTACGTGGCCTTCTAGCATTACCAAACCCGAACAAACTGCCAAGAATATCGTCAAAACCACCGGCTCCACCAAAGTCAAAGTTGAATGTCTGTCCGTTGAAATTGAAATTACCACCGGCAAATGGATTGCCACCACTGGCACCGCCGCCCACACCGGCATGTCCGAATTGATCGTAGCGTGCACGTTTTTGCTTGTCACTTAGGACCTCGTGCGCTTCCGATACTTCCTTGAACTTTTCCTCGGCTTCTTTGTCGCCCGGGTTTTTGTCCGGATGGTATTTAATCGCAAGCTTCCTGTAAGCTTTCTTAATCTCATCATCAGATGCGTTCTTTGGAACACCTAAAACTTCATAATAATCACGTTTTGCCATATATTATATTGTAACAAATTAGCACTTCTATGTAAAGAGTGCTAATTTTTTCCCCCCCATATATTATATATATTATTGTTGCTGCCCGACTTGCGGCTTCGCGTTTGGATTCGTCGTAATCAAACCTTCCTCAGTTTCAGAAGCAATCACCTGAATATGCACGTGGTTCTGCCCGGCAAAGAATAGACCTTGCCCCACCGGGAAGTTCGAGAGCCTTCTCTTCTCTTCTTCAGTCAGTTTAAACACATCCGATAGCACATCCACTGCAGCTGAGGATTGTTTCAAAAGTAGCTGCATCGAAGAGTTCGCTACAATTGCACGGCCCATCTTTGAACCCATGAAATCTTCCACGTCCTGTGTAATCGTCGTGAGACCAAGATAATATTTACGTGCGCGCTTCGCGAGTGAGAACAAGAAGTTTGCCGAATCATCATATTTCATGAGCTGCCAGGCCTCATCCACGATGAGTAGGCGTTTCTTCTGATGTGCTCTCACAATATTCCAAATGTGTGACAGCACGATGTACATTGCGACTGGCCTCAGCTCATCTTCAAGATCACGAATGTTAAACACCACCATCTGGTTGTTAATATCCACGTTCGATTGTTGCGAGAAAATACCTGCAAACGTACCGGTCGTATACTTGCGAAGTCTCTGTGCGAGCTGCGGACCGGTTCCTTCCATGTGAAGAAGCGTATCGTAAAGATTTAAAATCGTTGGCGGAGTAGATTGGTGCGTTAATGGATCCGACGTAATTCCGGCTCTTGCATAAGTATCAATCAGTGCCTGGTCAAGGTCTGCTTCTTCATTTGCCGTGAGTGCCGGCACCACTTGCCCACCACCAGAAACCTGATTACCGCCAAGCATCAATCTAAATAGACCATGTAGCGTCACGAGGTTTGCACGAAGTGCATCATTGGCATCTTCCGCATCCACCACTTTCGGTAAATCAAACGGGTTAATACGCACATCAGAGTTTAAGGATAAACGAATATACGAGCCACCCACTGCATCACAAAGCTTCTGGTATTCGTTTTCTGGGTCGATAATCAGAATCTCAGCACCCACCATCATCGAGCGGAGCGCCTCCAGCTTCACTGTAAACGACTTACCTGCACCAGACTTTGCAAATACCACCATGTTCGCGTTTTCAAGCGAGAACCGGTCGAAAATCACGAGACCATTGTTGTGCATATTGATGCCATAAAGAATACCTTTATCCTGTGTAAGATCTGCCGATGTGAATGGGAACGAAGTCGAAATTGCGCCCGTGTTCATGTTGCGGCGAATCTGCAGTTGATCCATACACTGTGGCATGATGGAGTTTAGACCTTGCTCTTGTTGCGAATTTGCCACCTTCGAGAAAATCATCTGCTGGCCGAAAATCGTTTCAATCTTTTGCTGCACAAACTTTAATTCGTCTAAAGAATCAGCCCACAGCGTCACATAAAGTCCAAAACGGAAGAATCTTTCTGCACCTACCTGGAGCTGATCACGAAGTTCCTCAGCATCGTTAATTGCCGCTTCAAGCTCTGGGTCACGGACACGTCCTTTCTCCATGTTTAAGCTCATCGTTGCTTCGAGCTGCGTCACCTTCGTGCGGAGGTTTTTCATCACCACCTGTGATTCAACCGGATAAATATACATCGATACATCGAGGACTTCATCAATATTAATAATCGGTGAAATCCAGCCGGTATAAAGCGAACGTGGGTAGCCATAAACATACATGGTCCTACCATATTTAGTACCAAGCCTAAAGTAATCCGAATGAATCTCAATTGCACTTGGCGAAATCAAATCACGAAGTGTATTTGTACCTTGCTCAAATGCACGCTGAATTTCGGCCGCTTCCATCGCTTCGGCTTGCGCCGCGATTTGCGCTGGTGACATCATCCTTTTAGCCATTTTGTGTATTCTCTCCCTTCTTCACGTACATTGTTGCGAGTTTCGTAAAATCAACTAATGGTTCCCTCACGGCTGTATCCGGGTTGTTAAAGTTGTAGTACAGCTCTGCAAGTTCCCTCGTATTAAGTCTCACTGAATGAATTCCAATTTGGAACAAACCGGAAATCACTGTATCAACACGTGTATTAAGTTCTGAAAGTGCTTTATCGTAAGTCGCGCGGTCAATTCTGGTTACTTCCGGACCCTTTGCTCTCGAGAATGACTTAAAGAAATTCTTAGTCTGTTGGAGTTCCTTCTCCGCTTCTGCCGATGAATAGTACGGCAAAATGATGAAGAATGATTTATCCATAATGTTAGCTTCTTGTGAAAGCACATCGATAAAGTTGATATAGTCATCCATCAATACGCCAAGAAGCATGTTATCGTTATTGCGACGAATATCGAGAAGTCTCTGTAAGTATGGTCCAATATCTACACGTTGTGAACGAATTAAAATCTGCGTTGTGAATTTAAGTGAGTTCAAGAAGTTCTGGTATGAATATTCCACACCTTCACGCTCCATATCAGACATAAGATCAAAGTTAATCGACTTACAAGCTACCACGGCGCGGAAAGAACCATCCTTCATAATCACCACATTATCGCGAAGCTCGGAAATGAGGAGTGTTGCCTGCGTCGAAGTTGGTGAATCATGATTCGGCGACACCGGCATCATTTGTTGTGCATTCATCGCAGCCGAGCCAATGCTCTGCATTTGTTGTGGTTGCATCATTTGTTGTTGTGGCATCATCATTTGAGGCTGTTGTCCCGGCAAAATCATTTGCGGGTTACCCATCTGTCCATTCTGGTAGTATTGCTGTGGATTCATATTAGTGTAACGAGACGAAAACCTCGCCCTCCTCCTTTTTATTTAACCGGTTAGCTTCTTTTGCGATGGTCGCAACAGTAAAATCAGGATTATTAGCTAATTCTATTATACTAGCATTTGGTGCTTCTGTGGAAACTTTTTTCGGCTCCGGTTCTGGTTCTTTCACTGGCTCCGGTTCCGGTGCTGGTACCGGTTTTTCTTCCGGCTTCTTGCTCAGCATTCCACGGTTGTTCTGAATCATTGCACCACTCGTGTCTACATCATTACCACGACTAATCGCCGCCTTCATCGATGCAATTGCATCTTCGTGTTCCGCATTCAAGCGATGTAATTCTTCTTCACGTAATTTAAATTCTGCTTCTTCACGTTGACGTTTTTGCTCTGCCAAGATTCTCTGCTGTTCCTCCTGCTGACGACGTTGCTCTGCTTCTTGGGCGGCACGTTGCTCGTCTTCGCGATTCTTTAGTGCCGTCTGCATTTCTTGCATCGCCACTTGTCTTTGCGTAGTCTTGTTTTGATCAATCACGCGGTTCAAATTCTCTGAATTATAAGAATCAAACATATCGCTCTGTGCATTTGCTTCCGCGACTAAATCTTCGCGCATCGAAGAATTCCCCGCACCTTTAATCGCATAGCCTTCAGAATCCACGAGATTCGCGAGGAATGACAATCTATGCGTCGCTTCCTCACCAGAAATATCGCGCGTCCTAATATCTTCTACAATCTTCGGAGCGGTAATTAAAATAGTTGAGTCACGTTGTCCCGGCATCCATACTCTCGTGTGTGGCTTAAGATAATAAGTCACCATTGCCGCGAGATATGTTTCCATCGGCTGGTCTTTTTTAAGTGGAAGTGCGAGTACCAAAAACAGGAATACCGGAGGTAGGGGGATTAATGCAAGCAGCGGAAATAGTTGAAACAAACCCACCGCTAAAGCAATTAAACCGGCCGCTACTAGAAGGTATACAAACTGCCGAAAACTAAACGGCCCAATCAGTTTGTCATCTGCCTCAACGTCTTGAGGCACCTTATATTGCGCCATATACTAATTATTATAACATATCAAAACGGATATGATAAAGGGTTTTAATAGTTATCTGGATCGTTCAAAAGGTCGCAAAGGAACTCTTTTAGTGCATGGCTATCCGCATATGGATCGTCATCATGGAACTTCTTGTATTGAGTTGCAATAAAGCTATCTGCACCAAGCGTTTCTTTAACATAATTGTATGACTCGTTAAAGAATGCATCGTCATCGTCACGGTTGTCATGCCAGAGGTCTTCCACGTTCGATACAAATGTTGCTCTATCCGTCTCCGAGTAGACTCCGCCGGAAACCTCTTCATCTTCCACTGGAGCATCCGACTCACGGCGAGCCTCATTCATTCTGCGTTTAGCTTCTTCAAATTCACGCTTCTCACGCAATTTGTCTTTTTCAAGCTTCACATTAATCGCCACTTCATTATCAAGATCGGCAAGTTCACGGACCCAGTCTTTCGCGTTGTTAGCGGCACCGGATCTACGGGTGCGGTAAATCTGGTTGAGTTTGCCCTTAGAGTCGAGCAAGCTTCTAAACTTCACACCGGCCATCTTCATCCTGACCTTCTTCACCTCAGCCTCGTAATTCTTCTTAGCCTCATCGGTTGAAAGATCACCATACTTAGTCTGAATCTCAGCCAGCTCACGCTCATATTCACGGCGTTCAGCCTTCTGCTCATCCGTCCAGCCTTCCATATTATCCTCTTCGTAAGCATCAGAAAGGTGGTTGATGAGTGCATCCTTATAGTCTGAACGAAGACCAAGAATCTGTGTTGGCGTCTGGTCGGTCAGGTAGTTAAGCGTCTTCTTCTGGTAGTACTCACGAAGCTCTTCCTCATGGCCGGCAAAATCTTTATCCGTTTCCCAAATTGGGAGCATCTCATAAGTACCATCGGCCTTCTGCTTTGGCGCATAACCGGTCTTTGCCTTCACGGCAGAAACTAGCTGTTCGCTACCAGACAAGAACTTAAGGCTTGCCGAAATAAATGACGGCTCAAATGATTTCTCGATTTCTGCTCTCTTCTTGATGTAGCCATCGAAATCAAGCTTACCGTCTGCACCTGTATATGCTTCGCGAACGCTCTTATCAAAGTTATCGAGCGCCGTACGCTCAATACCATCAAGTGGCGTACCTTCCATGAGTTCACGCATGCCCTTCTTGGCATACATTACCTGGCCATCCGGCTCAATGTGGTAGCCTCTCACGTATTCATCGTAAGTCACCTTCATTTCTTGGCGCTCGTTCTTATTATAAACACGTGCCGTCTCAAGGTTGAGATATTTGCCAAAGCGTCTCATCCATGGGTCTGCGTCCTTCACTTCAAACATGAGGAAGCTTGCGAGGGACTGTGAAGCATGTGAGCCAAGATCCACACCCTGGTTCAAAATGTTTACGAGCTGTTCACGCACAAGGTCAGTATCACCACGTTGATTGAGCACACGTAGACCTGGCAAAATCATATCGATATTATCCGGTGCATCAGCACTCTTCGTCATTTCCGAAATTCTATTCACATTCATTACAGTTGGAGGTACGAGCTCAAAGTACTTCTGCATCTTATTTTCCACAATCTTACGTTGCGTATCGTATGAAAGTGCAGCGTTAGCGGCAGCAAATTGTACATCGTTAAGATTACCTTCCATCACCTTAGCAGCCATGTTGTAGCGGTCGAGTGCAGACTGGCGATCAGCATCCGAAGCGAACGTCGTCTTGTAGTCTTTCTTAAGCACGCGATTACCGGCCTCATCCGTAGTAAAGCCATACTGCTCATCCATATGTGCATTGACAGCAGCTTCCATACGCTTGTGGAAGCCTTCGGCATTTTCGTAAGCAATCTTCTCACCACGCGCAGCCTCAATCTTCAGCTTATCTGCCGCCTGAACCGTTTGCTGGTCAAGTTTATCGAGACGTGCTCTTTGTGCCGTACCCTCCTTAGCGAGGTAACCCATGCCCTTATTCATCTGGTTCTGATGCTTCATAATATCGCTCTGGTATTCCAGATTCTGTGCCTGCTCAGCGTAAGCCTTCTCACCTTCCTTGGTTGGCGAACCGTCCCTCTTGTAATGCTTATTTGCCACATATGCAAGACCACGATTTCTCACGGTTGCTGCATGCTCTTTCGTTTCTTCATCACGAGCAATCTTTCTATTCGACATAAACTGCATCAAAGCTGCCGATGGTGTATATACGTTTCTACGTGCCAAAGTTCTCTGCTTCGTGAGTTCGCGACGTGAATCCGCCCAGCTGCGGTTGGCTGCCAGTGGTCTCGAAGCGAGGCCACGAATTTTGCTGTTGACCGTCGAAAGGAACGTACCGGACATCTTCATGAGGCTTACTGAGAAGAAGAGTGGGAAAATCTGCACTGCAATACCGAGTAGCAAGCTAAATCCGTCTTGCGCATTTGTAATAATTGCCCAACCGGCGAGGTTCGACGCACCAAAGAGTAGCGAGAACATCGGGTAAAATACCAACATTTTCACGAATAGGTTTTTCCATTTCGTGAAATACTGATCCGTGTTTGGCAGCATATTCGCCACAAATGCCATCGGTGAAATCATAATAAGTAGTGCCACCACCGCCTGACGCATTGAAATCGTAATCAGACCGGCGACCACCGCTACGATACCACCAAGTACTAATGGAATTAACATCCAAATCGTACCCGTTTCAAAGGCGATTACTGCTGCACCAACTGCGATTACGGAACCACCGGCCAGCGCACCATAAAGCTCCGCCATCGAAGTACCAGAGAATGTTCCGGCCGTAATCGAACCGGCCGTCGATTGCTCAATCGAAGTAAATAAACCTCTAAGGCTATTACCCACGATGTTCGACACATCCACCGCTAGTGAACAAATCACAAAGCTAAGGTTGATGAGAATCGCCGTTACAATCAGCTTCGGCAGTACTTTCTTAATTCCGTAGTTTGAAATCCCATACCCGGTAATCTGCGAAATCACCACAATCATAAAGAAGATGATGAATACAATATTCGTAAATCCGCGTATGTATTTCCAAATTTCATAGATCGGAGCTCCATCCTTTAATTCCACCGGGTTAATCTGTAAAATGTTCTCGATCTTTCCGTAAATCCAGTCGATTGCTTCTGACAATTTCCCAGTTGTCGGACATACTAACCAGCCGAGTGCCCCAAGACTTTCTTCACAGGTTACACCTTTTTTCTGGGTGTTATTGTTTGCGTTCTGGCTATTATTGTTCTTATTCTGTGTATTATTTGCATTCTGCGTAGTAGTTTGTTGCTGATTGGTCGCTGCAGTCGCGATGGTCGTTACCGGATTCGCAGTCGCTACCGTGATAAATGATTCTTTTTCTCGTATAGAGGTAGCTTCAGCATTTTGTGGCAATAAAATTGCCAGCCCAAACATAGCCATAATACCAAAAAGACAGCCCAAAATGGCTTTTCTCAGACGATTATTTGAGTGTCTCTTTAATATCATCAAATATTTCCTCCCTGTTTTGAGGGGTGTTATAATTATAGCACACATAAGCTTTTTTGTCAAGGTATTTAACAGAGATTACAACGCTTATGACTTCCTTTGTCGTTTTAAAAAAAATATGCTATTATAAAATCAAGTTAACAAATGGATTTTTAAATGAAAAAAATACTGTCTAAACTCTTCGTCGCCGTGCTCATGCTCTTCGCGACACTATCAATTACGACGTCATTATCTACAAGCCAAACATACGCCACTAACCAAGGACCACAGACGCAACAAACCGGCAATTGTACACAATTTCTCGGCATGAATTCATGGAATTGTGGTTTAAAGGACTGGAACGTTGAAGGCAATATCAAAGAAAACATACAAAAAATCATCTTAAACATTGGTGATGCCGGTGTCACGATTGTCGGCTATGTCGCACTTGGCTTCATCATTTACGGTGGCTATCTCTATATGACATCTTCCGGAGATGCAGGAAAAATCGCCTCCGGCAAAAAGACTATCACCCGTGCCATTATTGGTCTCCTCATTGTCGCTTGCGCCAAAATGATTTTCGGTGCCATTCTTTCCGCCATGGGTACTCGTGCTCAGGTCGGTGCCGGTCAAGAAACTGCCGTCATTATGCACGCCATTAACTGGGTCATCGGTGTCGCTGGTATCGTTTGTGTTATTTATATCGTTATCGGCGGTGTTGGCTACATGACTTCAGCCGGCGATGTAGGAAAACTCCAACGAGCCAAAAACACAATTCTTTATGCCATCATCGGTCTTATCATTGTTGCTCTTTCCTTTGCTATTACGAATTTTGTCATTTCGAGACTCGCAAATGGCCAGCAATCTTATTTAAATGAACCAAGTAGTCTAGCAATTAATATATCAAAGAAAGGATAAAAATGGACTTACTAAAAATCTACGCAGACGCTATTACTGGTGGTGGCGGTATTGATCCAATACCTGGCGGAGAAGAAGATCTCCCAACCAAAGTCATCAATATCATCAACGTCGTAGTTGGAGTCCTCGGTATCGTTGCTGTTATCGTGGTCGTTATGGGTGGCATCACCTATATGACCTCAGCCGGCAATCCAGAAAAAGTTAAGAAAGCCAAGAATACTATCCTATATGGCGTAATCGGTCTTATCATCTGTGCCCTTGCCTTTGCTATTGTCAATTTCGTGATTAAAAACATCATCGGCGCAGCCTAAAGATACCCGTTGATTTTTTAAAAAAATAATTATACAATTAAACTAAATTAACAAAAGGATTAAAATGAATCAACTAGTTTCAACAGTTGCTACAACGATCAACAACGTCGGCGACGAAAGTGGACTCGAAGACAAAATCATCGGCATCCTTAATGCTGTGATTGCAGTTCTCGGTATCGTTGCTGTTATCGTTATCATCATGGGTGGTATCGGCTACATGACTTCTTCTGGCGATGCCGGCAAAGTTAAAAAAGCCAAAGACACCATTCTTTACGGTGTTATCGGTCTTGTCATCGTTGCCCTTTCGTTCGCAATTGTGAACTTCGTCATTGGCAACATCATTGGTGGTGCTCAATAAAATCCAGAATATCTCCCTTCGGGGAGATATTTTTTATCCAAGAAAAAAGCGTCCCGCGAGGAGACGCCTTTTTAAAGTCAATTATTGAACCTGGATTTTCTTTGGTTCTTCGCTCTTCTCTTTATCGAAGGTAATCGTAAGAACGCCGTCTTTCAGCTCTGCTCTTACACTGTTCTCGTCCTCGCGTACTGGAACAGGTAGTGCAATCGTTCTCGAAAATTCGCCCCAATAGCATTCTTGGATATGCCAGCGAGTCGTTTGCTCGTCTTCACCACCAGAAAGCACACCGGAAATCGTCAAAATGTTATCGGAAATACTGACATCGAGATCTGACTTCGAAATGCCAGCGGTGCGAGCCTTAACTACTAATTTGTCGGCGGTTTCGTAGACATCTACAGCGAGTTGTCCCGGAAAATCGTCGGTATCCCCCCACCCACCATCTTCATCTTCGACTGGTTCGCTGGTTTCTTCTTGAGGAGCCTCTTCGGTCACCTCTGCTGGTTCTTCTTTCGAAGGGGTGAGTTCTTCATCGCCTCCGAGAAAAGCAGCGGCGAGATCATCCTCCATCAGCAAATCGTCACTGTTATTACGAGCCATATTTCCTCCACTTATATTGTTATGCTTTATTATAAAGCAAGATTAAAGTAAAATCAAGAGAATATGCTCTTAAATGTAAAAAATACAACAGTTATGAATCCCCTAGACTGGCTCGCACCTCACACCTGTAGGGGTTGTGGGCTTATCGGTAACGTTCTTTGCGCCCGTTGTAAAAAATACATAAGCACAAATTTTTCTAACATTTGTCCAGTTTGTAAACACGAAAAATCCGGCTTAAAATGTCCTCATTGCCCAGACTTTCCGGAATGCTTTTGCCTTGGTAAACGCGAAGATATCCTCGCTTTACTCATCCACGATTTCAAATACAATTCCACCCGCGCCATCGGCGTTACGCTTGCCAGCCTTCTAGCCGAACGCCTGCCAGACTTCCCCGAGAATTCTTGCTTCGTTCCCCTTCCAACTTCCACTCGCCATGTTAGAGAACGTGGTTTTGACCACACCTATTTCATCGCCAAACGCGTCGCAAAGAAAAAACATCTAAAAGTAAAGCGGCTCTTTGTTCGCACCGCCAACACTGTCCAGGTTGGTTCAGATCGAAACACCCGCCTCGCCCAAGCCGAACACGCCTTTGCTATTAATCCAAAGGTGGCAATCAACGAAAACACCACTTACATTCTTTTCGACGATGTCTGGACTACCGGTGCCAGTATGAACGCTGCTATAAAAAAGCTCCGGGATGCCGGAGCTCGTAAAATCGTTGTTACATTACTTGCAACTAGTAGTCTGGACTAAAGCGCCAGAAGTCTTTGTCGTGCTTGATGGGAGTGAAGAAATCACGAAGTTCACGATTGCAAATGCGAGGAAAGAAATAATGAGACCGATAATTGCATAAAGCACGGTGTTCTTTGCATCCGTCACCTTCTTTGAATCACCACCGGAAACCACATACTTGATACCACCGATAATAAGCATAATCACAGCAATAATACCTACAATGTAAAGAATCGTGTTGGTTACCTGCTTGAATACACCGGTATCACCGAAAAGATCACTTGGACAGCCAGTACACTGCGCTGCTTTTGCACCATCCGCTAATGATGTGAATTGTGTCGCCGAAGCGATGTTAGAAAAACCAGTCAGCGCCACAAACGCACAGATTACAAACGATAATAAAACCTTAATAACTTTTTTCATACTCTTATTATACCACAATACTCCACACTTGCCAAGAGGCCTAGGCATAAAAATAATACTAATTCTGAGGAAACTTTCCGACTTCCAAGATAAAAATAACACTAGTTCCGAGGATACTTTCCGAACTGTATCCGAGGAGCTAGTGTTATTTTTATCCAAATGTAAGCTTGGCGGAGGGTGGGAGATTCGATTCGAAGAACG
The DNA here is from genome assembly GCA_947165465.1 of uncultured Candidatus Saccharibacteria bacterium. GTDB lineage: Bacteria > Patescibacteriota > Saccharimonadia > Saccharimonadales > Saccharimonadaceae > Nanosyncoccus. The sequence goes on from CAMVAM010000002.1 coordinate 57,901, forward strand.
AATCATCTTTTTGACTACCACTCCGTGGTATGGCGGAGGGTGGGAGATTCGAACTCCCGCGCCAGGTCGCCCCAGCCTAACGATTTAGCAAACCGTCCCCTTCAGCCACTTGGGTAACCCTCCATTCTTGTTATTCTACCACATTTAGCACTTTTTTGTAAAACATGCTATAATCACCTTATGGTTAAGACTCTGCAACCCGTCTCTTGGGAAGCCGAAGAATATATCGTTAGAGACCATAACGTTCTCTGGTATATCGGTCTTTTTCTCGTTGCTGGCGGTCTCTCCGCCATTGCTATCATCTACAAAGGCTGGACTTTCCTCGCTCTCGTCATTGTGATTGTTATCACTATTCTTGTTTATTCCCTGCGTCCACCGCGTAAGATTAAATACACCCTAGATAATAAAGGCCTTACCGAAGAAGGTAATCATCATTCATACGAGAATTTCCGCGCCTTCGGTATCCTAAAAGAAGACAAGCACTATTCTGCCATCCTCATCCCAAAAAAGCGCCTCGGCATCAGTGTCAAAGTTTATTTCCCTAAAGGCAGCGGTGAAGAAATTGTCGACATGCTCGGCAACCACTTGCCAATGGAAGAAGTCAAGCTAGATTTCCTAGATAAAATCGTAAATTTCTTGCGTATATAAAAAATCTGTGCTAAAATTAATCATAAGTATAATATAAAAGGTGGGCAAAATGGACCAAAATCAACCTGTAGATAACGATCTACAAAAAGCAATCGACGACATCGCAAATACGACTAATACAGACCCGGTATTTTCTGACCCGGTCGCAGCTCCTTCTTCAGTACCAGAAGGTGATACTGGTGAACTCGCCGAAGCAATTGGACCATTTCCTGCTCCAGAGCCGGAACCGGTCGCTCCTGCACCTGCACCTACGGTCGAGATGGTCGCTCCTGCCCCAGAGCCGATTGCCCCGATTGAAGAGATTAAGATTCCAAATCTCGAAGTCCCTGCCCCAGAGCCAGTGATGCCGGCCTTTGAACCAGCACCTGCTCCAGTCATGCCACCAGCCCCAGAGCCAGTCATGCCAGCCTTCGAGCCAATCCCAGTTGCTCCAGCCCAGGGTCTTGATACTCGTCAAGTCAAGCAAGCAGCTCTCCGCGATTTGATTCCGTTAGTAGATCATCTCAACATGAATGCTTCCCAGAAATTCAATTTTTATCGCAACATCTTCGACGATTTGCACGATTACACCGTGCTTGAGCCGGCTTATCATGCTGCTAAAGAAATTGCCGACGATACCGAACGTGCTGAAGCGCTTCTCTATCTCGTCGAATCAATCGACAGAATGTAATTAGAATAAAAAAATAGCCCCCGAAGGGGCTATTTTTTAGTACATTCCGCCCATGTCCGGAGCGGCTGGTTTTTCTTCTGGGATTTCCACAATTAATGCACCCATCGTAATTGCAGTCGCAGCAATCGAAGTTGCATTCTTTACAGCTTCCTTCGTCACCTTAGCTGGATCAATTACGCCGGCTTTCTTAAGATCAATCAAACCTTTTTCTGGCGCCATCACGTTCACACCATAACCTTCCTTAGTAGACTTTTCCACTTCATGAAGCAGTGCTTGTGCATTAAGTCCGGCATTTTCCATAATATGAACAAATGGGGTTTTGAGAGCATTCTTTACAATCTTATGACCAGCATCTTCTTCCGAAAGTTTCGAAGCGAGATTCACGAGCGTTACGCCACCACCGGTCACGATGCCTTCAGCAAGTGCTGCCTTGGTTGCGGCTACCGCATCATCCACGCGGAATTTCTTCTCGTCGATTTCGGTTTCGGTCGCACCACCCACCTTGATCACTGCTACTTTACCAGAAAGCGCTGCGGCTCTCTTCTCAAACTCTTCACGTTCATAATCGGACTTTGCCATTTCAGCTTGTGCATGGATGAGTTCAATTCTCTTTGCCACCGCCTTGGCATCGCCGGCACCCTTAATAATCGTCGTTTCATCCTTCGTTGCAATCACTTTTGAAGCTGAACCGAGCACTTCAAGACCAACTTCTTCAAGCTTGAGTCCCTTATCAGCAGACACTACCGTAGCGTCAGTGAGGATGGCAATATCTTCCATGATTTCCTTGCGCCTATCACCAAATGACGGAGCCTTGAGAACCAATGAATTAAATACACCTTTCAATTTGTTGAGTACGAGTAACGACAACGCCTCACCACTGACTTCCTCGGCAATAATCACAAGATCCTTACGACCGGCCTGTGCGCACTTCTCAAGAAGCGGCAAAATATCATTTGCAGCCGAAATCTTTTTGTCCGTCACGAGTATGAGTGGTTTATCAAAAGTCGCTTCTTGGCGGTTCACATCTGTCACAAAGAATGCTGACGCATAGCCCTTGTCGTAGCTAAAACCTTCCACAATTTCCTGCTCCATCTCGAGCCCTTGGCCGGCTTCCACCGTTACTACGCCATCCTTACCAATCTTTGAAATTACTTCCGCGATTAGCTTACCAATCGTCTCATCACCGGCTGAAATCGTTGCAACTTCTGCGACCTTCTTTGAATCACCTTCAATCTTTTCTGCAGACTTTTCAATACCAGCTACAATCTCTGCCCCGGCCTTTTCGATTCCACGGCGAAGTTCCATCGGGTTCATTCCAGCAGCAATCAATTTGTTCGCTTCATTTAAAATATTGTACGTAAGAACTGTTACAGTCGTTGTCCCATCGCCAGCGACTTTGTTAAGCTTTTGCGCAGCCGTCTTAATCAGTTTTGCACCGACCGCTTCACCAAGCTTCTCATCCTTATTTGGTAGCTCCACTGCTTCAGCCACCGTTACGCCATCATGCGTAATCACCGGTGCCCCATATTCTTTTTCAATAATCACATTCTTGCCTTTCGGGCCAAATGTCACCTTCACGGCATCATAGAGTTGCTTTGCCCCGGATAAAACTTTCTCACGGGCTTCTGCTTCATAATAAATCTTTTTTGCCATTTTATCTCCTTTTATTTATCCACAGTTTTTCCACAGACTACAAGATAGCCAGGACATCCTCTTCTTTTACGATGACGTAATCTTTCTCGTCCATTTTAATCTCAGACTGGGAATATTCTTTGTAAATAATCTTATCTCCCTTCTTTACTTCCTTGACTTCCGGTCCGACCGACTCCACCACCGCATAAGCTGGTTTTTCTTTTGCTTCACCGAGTAAAATTCCAGATTTAGTTTTTTCTAGTGGCTTTTCCACCACGGCCACAATTCTGTCTTTTAATGGTTTCATGCCCATAATATCTCCTTTTTCTACCTCCATTATAGCACAAAAATTAGCACTGTAAACATCCGAGTGCTAATTTTCCATTATCGGTGCGAGTCGTGTTCGAAAAGACTTTGTCAGATACAAAATATTCTTTAAAAGCCCCTTCATTTTTTCTTCTTTAAAGCCGTCTTTTCCCCATTCATCTAATAATTCCACCACCTCTACTGCATATACATTAAACATTCTCTTCGAATTCTTCGGGAGTCCCACGCCTCTTTCAATTGGTGGCCTTAGCATCTCAATCATCTTCCGGTATACCGTCGGATCACCTGTATATAGTGCTATCTCAAACAGCTTCTTATTTTGCATCATAAATAAAAGCGTAATTTCAAACACCGTTTCTATCTTCGCATCCTCCTTATTTACTATCCTTTTCAAGGTTTTCTTGTATATATATAATATATAGTGCTGATAATCGCTCGGAATCCCAGACACCCTGTGATGATGAAAATATACTGTCGTTCTGGCGATACCTGCCTTCTTCGCGAGTTTACAAATACACTTGCATTCTCCTTCAAAAAAGACCTTTAGAATCTTTTCTTCGGTCTTTTTGAAACGGCGATTATTTAATCTTTTCTCCGTTATCACACACCTAATCATTTATAATAATCATACTCTGGAAAGTATTTTGCTTTACCTGTTTATCAATTAACCATTCATCCACCGCTTTTTTCACGCCCGGAAGTGCCGGATTCATATAATCGTGCACCACGATGATTCCCCCTTCCACCATTTTGCCGTCAATCAGCTTCAAAGAGTCCCTAATTGATTCATAAAAATCCCCATCGAGAAACGCAAAAGCAATTTTCTCCGGCAAGTCTTCATCTGTTAGTTCATTAAACCAAGCCTTTTTAATTACCGGAAGCTTCAGCCCCGCACGGAGGAACCTTTCTTTTACTTCTCTTTTCGTGACATAGAGTTCCCCGCCCTTGAAATTCTCGCCAAGCGCCGACTCGTCGTTCCCGGTTTTCTGCGGCAACCCCTCAAATGAATCATATATATATAATATATGGTCGGTATTCTTGAGTATTTCCGCAATTAAAAGTGACGTATCACCCTTATAGCACCCGAGCTCAACAAAATCTCCAGAGCTTTTAAGACTATTTCTCGCAAGCTCCAGGATTTTATCGGTCTCAAGACTATTTACTTGATCGTTTTTCCAAGTCATTTCTATTTAATAGCGTCAACGAGTTCGCTTGCCTTGGTAATCATGTAAGCAGCTTCGTTGGTTGGAATTACATAAATTGGCTTTGAATCTTCTTCGGCCACATTTACAAAGCCCTTGGATTTATCGAGCTTGGCGTCTTGCTTAATCTTAAAACCAGCAAATTCAAGTTTTGAAATAATCGAATTACGTACTGGAATTGAACGTTCGCCAATCGTGGCAGTAAAGACGATCGCATCAATACCACACATCTTAGCAGCAAATTCACCAATCTTGCCAGCCACGCCGTCGATAAACATGTTGTAGGCCTTAGTAGCGTTCTCTTCACCATCTTCAAGTCCGGCAATGATCTCACGCATATCCGAAGAACCCGCAAGTGCCACGAGACCAGAAACCTTGTTCATAACTTTAATTGCCTCAGCAGCGCCAAGCTTTTCACCAAGTAGCGCACCGATCGTTGGGTCAATCGAACCGGTACGAGTCGAAGACATTAAACCTTCAAGTGGAGTTTCACCCATCGAAGTATATGCTGGCTCACCGTCGACAAATGCCGTTACTGAGCAACCAGAGCCAAGATGACAAATTACCATCTTCTTTTCTAGAATACCGAGCTCTTTAATCTTGCCCATCACATAGCCATATGAAGAACCATGTGCACCCCAACGGCCAAGGTCGAATTCTTCAATAATTTCCTTCGGGAGAGCATATTCGGCATCTCTACGTGAATCGCGGGTAAGCGCTTCAGAATCACTCATCGTCATTACTGGAATACCAGGAAATGCCTCTTGCGCATTCTTTACACCACGGATTGCGCCCGGCACGTGAAGTGGGTAAGTGAGCTTTGCTTTCTCAAGTTCATCAAAAGTTTCATCAGTTACAATGTGGTGCTTTGAGAAATAAGTACCGGCAGCTGGTGTACGTACCAAGATACCATCAAGTGGATGCGACTCGTTAATGAATCCTTCCTTCTCGAAGATTGCCTTAGCTTCCTTGAATGCGTCGTTGAGCGAATCCCAAGTCTTATTCACCTTTTCCTCTGAACCATCCGCCTTTGAAACCGTGCAAATATATTTCTTCTTGCCATCAATTTCTACGCCCTCAAAGTAAAGCGAACAAACTTCATCTTGCCCTTCATAGAGTGAGAACTTCTCCGAACTAGAACCGGAATTTAAAACTAGAAAAATTTTAGTGATATTTGTTGCCATTATTTCTCCTTTGCCTTATTATAACATTTTTTTCAGGTATTCACCAGTTGGCGTCTTTGCAGACTTCGCAAGATCTTCCGGTGTTCCCTCAGCACAGATTTCGCCGCCCTTTAATCCACCTTCTGGGCCCATATCAATCACCCAGTCGGCGCTCTTAATTACGTGCAAGTTATGTTCAATAATAATCATCGAGTTGCCACCATCCACGAGTTTATTGAGAATCGTAAGTAGTCTCTTTACGTCATCCGTATGAAGTCCAGTCGTCGGCTCATCCAAGATATAAAGTGTTTTACCGGTCGAACGACGCGAAAGTTCCGTCGCAAGTTTAATACGTTGTGCCTCGCCGCCCGAGAAAGTTGTTGCCGGTTGACCTAACCTAATATAACCGAGACCAACCTCTTGAATCGTGCGAAGCTTCGGTGCAATCGACGGGATGTTCTTAAAGAATTCCACCGCCTCATCAATCGTCATATTAAGTACTTCGGAAATATCCTTACCCTTGTACTTAATTTCGAGTGCCTCATGATTATAGCGTTTACCATGACAAGCCGGACAAGTTACATATACATCCGGTAAGAAATGCATCTCAATCTTATTTACACCATCACCCTGGCAGTGTTCGCATCTACCGCCCTTCACGTTAAATGAAAATCTACCAGCCTTGTAACCACGAACTTCTGCTTCTGGCTGTGATGCAAACAATTCACGAATCTGGTTAAACACACCAGTATAAGTTGCCGGGTTCGAACGCGGTGTTCTCCCGATTGGCGACTGATCAATCACGATCACTTTATTAATCTTCTCAATCCCATCGATTCTTTCGTGCGTACCAGAAACTGTTTGTGCATGGTGCAGTCTTGCCAGTAATTCATTGGCTAAGATAGTATTTACAAGTGTTGATTTACCTGAACCAGACACACCAGAAACTACTGTCATCACACCTAGTGGGAAATGCGCATCGATATTCTTTAGGTTGTTTTCTCTCGCTCCTACCACGACTAGTTCATGACCGGCACGCACTTTACGACGTTTCTTTGGCACTGGAATCGTCATTGCACCAGAAAGATATTTACCGGTAATCGAGTTCGGATTTTTCGCCACTTCTTCTGGTGTACCGGCCGCCACTAGTCTACCGCCATTCACGCCGGCACCCGGTCCAATATCAATTACATAATCCGAAGCCCACATCGTATCCTCATCGTGCTCTACTACAAGCACGGTGTTCTTAAGATCGCGCAAGTGTTTTAGAGTTGCAATCAACTTGTCATTGTCTCTTTGATGAAGACCAATCGATGGTTCATCAAGTACATATAGAACACCCTGAAGTCCCGAGCCAATCTGCGTAGCGAGTCTAATTCTTTGTGCCTCACCACCAGACAAAGTGTTCGCCGCACGTCCTAGTTCTAGATATCCTAGCCCCACGTCTTGCATGAACTTCACACGTTCACGGATTTCCTTTAGAATCGGTTTTGCAATCAATTCTTCGGACTCTGTGAATCCTAAATCTTGATTTAAAACTTCAAGTGTCGCATCAACATCTAGGTTGCACATATCTACGATGTTTAAATCATGCACCGTTACAGCTAGCACAGCCGGTTTTAATCTCGCTCCATGACAAGTTTGACACTCTCTTACCCGCATGAATCTTTCAATATCATGTTTCATAAATTCCGAAATCTTCGGATCATTATAACGGCGTTCAAGTGTTGGAATCACACCTTCGTAAGTCGTCTCATATTTCGTCCCATCCGCAAACCGACCGGACCCGGTAATCCTCATTTCATATTTTTCATCACCCGTACCATAAAGAATCAGATTTCTGATTTCTTCTGAGAGTTCTCCAATCGGTGTATAGATATTAAATCCATGCTTCACACCGACTTGCATTAATCTCTTTAGCCACCACGAATCCTGTTGTACACGATTAAACGGACGAATTCCGCCCTCAGCAATCGTTAAATTCTTATTAAAGACTAATTCTGGGTCCACTTCCATTCTAGAACCAAGACCAGTACAAGTCGGACACGCTCCTTCCGGCGCGTTAAACGAGAATAATCTTGGGCTTAATTCTGGAATTAGTTCATCCGGATGATCTGGACAAGCGTATCGCTGTGAATAGGTTAAAACTTCGGTATTTTCCGCGGTAATTCTGCTTTCACCGACTGCCGTTGAAGTATCAGTGATTTTTAAAAGCTTAATAATTCCCTGACCCAGTTCAAGTGCTTGTTCAATCGAACCCGAAATTCTCGTGTGTTGTTCTGGGCTTAACACAAATCTATCTACTACAATCTCAATATCGTGACGCTCGTTTTTATTTAATTCCGGAAATTCATCTAGCGCATAAATAATGCCATCCACTCTTGCTCTCGAAAAACCTCGCGCCGAGAATTGCTCCGGAATATGTTGAAATTCACCTTTTTTCGAAGCCACAATCGGAGCAAGTAACATCAGTTTCGAGCCTAATGGTAGTTTCATCACTTCATTTACAATGTCATCCACCGTTCGGCGCGAAACTTCCTTATGACAAACTGGACAATGCGGCACGCCTACTCTAGCAAATAACAGACGTAAATAATCATATACTTCTGTCACCGTTGCTACAGTTGAGCGTGGGTTCCTTGAAGTCGATTTCTGATCAATCGAAATCGCCGGCGATAAACCCGTAATTGAATCTACATCCGGTTTATCCATGATGCCAAGGAACATCCTCGCATATGACGACAAAGATTCCACATAACGCCTCTGACCTTCTGCATAAATCGTATCAAAAGCTAAACTCGACTTACCCGAACCCGACAAACCCGTAATAATTACCAGCTTATCTCTCGGAATATCCACATCGAGATTATGTAAATTGTTTTGCCTCGCGCCTCTTACGCGTATGGCATTATCATTGCTAAAAATCTCCCCCTCTAATGCCTCATTCTTATAATCTTCCATACATCCCCTAATCAAGCTAATCAGTTATTATACCAAAAAACTTGCGTTTTGTCTAGAGTAAGACCTATTTCAAGTCCACGCAGATATACTCGCCATTATCCCTCACGGTATAATAATAAGTGTCTCTCATCACTTTATTCACTTCAGGACCGCAATGAGCATCAAAGGCTTCATTTTCTTCAAAAGTCTGTTCTCGATTATAATAACTTCTAATCTTCGTTAACCCCCAAGATGCTCGGCTAAGCCCAGTCTCTTGAATAGTTACGAGTTTTCTCGCTGCTGGATATTCATCGGCCACATGTTGCATCACCTTACTCATTCCAATATCACCATCTATCTGTATTATCCTTCTAGATACTTCTTCTTTATCCGGGTATAGTTTTGATAATCCACCGATTAAATCTTCCACTCTAAAATTCGCCCACCTTTCCTGGTCGGCTAGTCCATTCCCAAATGCTAGTACAAACATAATAAACGAGTATAACAAAACTAAACTTGGGCCAACACAGAAATAATCGAAGATTTTACCTATATTTTTTGTTGCAATTATCATTACCGGCACAAATGCTATCCCAATCCCCACCAATGATCTTGGTGTTAGCGGTGGATTCTTTAACAACAAATATGCTCCAATCGATAGTGGTACTGCCACCAAGAAGGCTAGTAGTAGTACTAAACTTTTTTTCTTATAATTTTTCATCACTAGAATCAACATTCCGCCGAACGATAAGACTGCCAAAATCTTCTGCCAGATGTTTAGACTCTGTACCATTAATGTAAGATGTGCCACAAAATTATTCCAAATCCCCGGCACTAGTTCCGCAAACGAAATCATCTCATTACTCCGATAACTTTTCTCTGGTTCTGGTAAACAAAACTTGAATAGAAGCGCTGGAATTACGCAAAATACCACTGAAAGAGCTAGTTTTTTAATAATATCTCGGCAGTTTTCCCCCTTTAAATAATCTTTCGCCGCCATATATACACATAAAACTGGAAGTATTCCACTCGACGCTTGATAAGTTGTCCACATCACAAGCATTGAAATCACCGTCGCCACACCAAATTTCGTTACTGATTTTTTATTAATCTCTTTCGGCCACCATAATATCGGTATCACTGACACTAGCACCGAAAGTGCAATGCAAGGCGCATCAAATTTATACATCCAACATTCAATTGCAAGTGGCGTTAACCCCACAAACGCCGTTAATACGAGTGGCAAATATTTAATCTTCTTATCACAAAGGATATAAGTGATTATCACGCTCGTGGCAGCTAGAATCATCATCGCAAGAATCTGCGACCAAGGTGATATATCAAGCAACCGGTCATTCACATTCATTAAAAGCCCAAAAGCCGTCGACGAATATCGATTAAAATCCGATGTCCACGCATAACCAAAAATCGCTCTTCCCCTATCATCAATAAAGGACGCACCGCTCCGCCATACTGACAACATCGAAAAACCATAAATTAAAAACACAATTAAAAAAGGTTTCAGAAACGGTCTCAACACCTCATAATACTTCTTCATTTTTACCTCCTTCATATGCTGAATTATACAATTTAATTCGCTAAATGTTATAATAATTGCATGAATCGCGGACTTAAATTTGTTATTGTGGGCATTATTCTCACTATCACTCAATATCTTTTTTATACTTTTCTAGTTCATGTTATTTTTAACAACAATGACCTACTTTGGCTCTGTAGTGGTATTTCTTACATTTTTGCCACTATCCTTGCTTTTATTCTTCATTCTAATATCACTTGGAAAGAGCGAAAGCCAACTACGCACGGCATTATCATGTTCTTTATCTGGAATGCCATCACCGCCTTTGCGATTGCGCCGTTCTTCACTTGGCTCTTCAAATTCAACACACCAATTCATAATTTCCTCTACAGCATTTCCTTTGGCATGGGCTTTTCGTTTACTTATGAATTTGTCGAGAGCACCACAATTTTCATTTTCGTAACACTAATTACCCTAACTCTCAACTTCCTCTTCTATGATCGTCTTGTCTTTGGTAAAGAAAAAACTCCAGCTAAGAAAACCACCGCAAAAAAGGATACCAAGAAAAAATGAGTTCCAAGATTTCTGTCATCGTCCCGATTTATAACACTGCTAAATATTTAAAAAATTGTCTTGATTCGATCGTAAACCAAACTCACAAAGAGCTTGAAATTATTTTAGTTGACGATGGCTCCACCGACGAATCCGGCAAAATTGCTGATACTTATGCCAAAAAAGATCAACGCATTAAAGTTATTCATCAAAAGAATGCCGGCCAATCCGCCGCAAGAAACCGTGGTATCAAAGAGTCTACCGGCGAGTATCTAAGCTTCGTCGATTCAGACGATCAGATAGAACCAGTTTTTTACAGCACTCTCCTTAAACTGTACAAAGACAATACTTCTGTCGCAGTTTGCGGACATCAATATCGTCGCTTAAAAGATAATTCTTCTAAAAACCTCTATCAGTCTCCATTAAAACCACGCGGTAAGAATGAAACTAAAAAAGCTTATATCATCAAACTGCTAGTTAAAGATGGGCGCATGTACTCTTGTAATAACAAGCTATTTAAAAAAGAATACATTAAAGATAACAACATTCTATTTGACACTAATATTAATTTTGCCGAAGATACTAAATTCGTTTTAGATTATCTAAGCTACGCAGAAGGCGAAATTGCCTACGATATGTCGCCACTTTATATTTATAATTTTGGCACTGAAACTAGTACCGTAAAAACCGCTGCCACCAAGTGGGAAAACTGGGAGCATCAGTATCAAGATCTCAAAAAATGGCTCGGTCCTCATCCTAAAGTGTCAGAAAATTTCTGGCTTCATGCTGTCCGTCTTCGCTGGCGTGTTTCTTTCGTCCGCTCGAAACGTCGCGCTAAACCGTAAAATATGATAAAATAACTGCATATATGAATATACCTCGTGTTTTGAACCGCAAAAATCGGATTCTTCTTAAAGAGCTTGCTAAAACGGATTTTAAACTCCGTTACCAAGGCTCAGTACTTGGTTATTTATGGGCGCTTCTTCGCCCACTCATGATGTTTGCTATTCTCTATATCGTGTTTTCGAAACTTCTCCGTATCGGTAGTGATATCCCCCACTACCCAGTATATCTTCTTTGTGGTACTACACTTTGGAGTTTCTTCACAGAGTGCACCTCCCAAGGTATTCAAGCCATCATCGTACGTGGTGATTTACTCCGTAAAATCAGTTTCCCAAAGTATATCGTCGTCGTTTCATCCCAACTTACCGCACTAATTAACCTCGGTATCAATTTAATTGTTATCGTAATCTTTGCATTAATAAATGGTGTCATGCCAACTTGGTCTTGGCTCCTAATTGTCTTCCCTATCCTAGAGCTTTATGTACTGTCACTGGGTATCGCATTTTTACTTGGCTCTATCAATGTTAAATATCGGGATATTACATCAATTTGGGATGTTATCGTCCAAGCACTCTTCTATGCTGTGCCAATTATTTACCCAATTCAAATGGTTGCAAGTACCAGTGTTAAAGCTGCTAAACTTATTCTTCTAAACCCAATTGCACAGTGTATCCAAGACGTTCGTTACAACCTTATCACCACCGAAACCGTTACTACCTGGAATTACGTTCTTAATCCTACCGTAATAATACCTATTTTGATTGTAATTGTAATTTTAGTACTCGGCGCACTTACCTTCCGTCGTAAATCTAAATTTTTTGCGGAGGAAATCTAATGAAACGAAAAATTGGTACACGTATAGAGATCGAAGATCCATCAAGCAATATTGCAATTAGTGTTAAAAATCTTAAAAAGAGCTTTAAGCTCCCAACTGAAAAATCCTTTGGCTTAAAGCAGGCTATTTTTAACCGTCTACGCGGTGTTAAAGGTTATAAAGAACACAAAGTATTAAAAGGTCTTACTTTTGATATTGAAAAAGGGGAGTTTATTGGTATTGTCGGCCGTAACGGATCCGGTAAATCTACCCTTCTTAAAATTCTCGCTGGCATTTATTATCCAGAAGCTGGTGAAGTCATGATTAATGGATCTCTTGTTCCTTTTATTGAGCTTGGCGTCGGCTTTAATCCGGAACTCACTGGCCGTGAAAACGTCTATATGAATGGAGCACTTCTCGGTTTTTCAAACGCCGAAATGGATAAAATGTATGACGACATCTGGAAGTTTGCTGAACTTGAAGAGTTCCAAGATCAAAAACTTAAGAACTATTCATCAGGAATGCAAGTTCGTCTCGCTTTTTCAATTGCCATCCGTGCAAAAGGCGACATCCTGCTTCTTGATGAAGTTCTAGCCGTTGGCGACGCCGCCTTTCAGCAAAAATGCAACGATTTCTTCGCCTCCCTCCATGGTAAGCAAACCGTTATTCTTGTCACTCATTCCATGGAAAACGTTCGTAAATTCTGCGATCGCTGCATCCTAATTAACAACGGTAAAATCGAAGATGAAGGCGATCCAGAAAAAATCGCCGATGAATATCTCTCTCTCTTTAAGAAATAACTATTTATTACTCGTCGCCCTTCAAAAGTGAAGAGTTTTTCTCTTTCCACTTTTCAATAAATTTCTTTCGGTGTTTTTCAATAAGTGTCTCGTGCGACAACTCTTTATTATTAGTCGTCTGATGAGGTACATGAATCACACCAAGATATGGACTATACATTAACTTATACCCAGCATTTTTAATAGAGTATGAAAAATCTGTATCCTCATAACAAGTCGGGTCGAATGTCTCATCGAAGCCTCCAATTTCATTGAATATTTTTTTATTTAAGAACAAACCACCGCTACCAAGGTAGTCAACATCGGTCCTTGCAAGCATATTTGCCGGCATTGAACGATATGGATATTCATCTACAGTTGGTGAAAAACCATACTTATTCTTCTTAATCCATCCAGCCGCCCAGCCAATTGCACCAACATCATTGTTAGATGTAAGTAGTTCAACAAATGAGTCCATCCAATTATCGTGATTAACGAACTGATCGCTATCGAGAAACATAAGATATTCACCAGTTGATTCTTTCACACCTAAATTGCGCCCACTCGAGCAACCATTTTTCGAATTCTTTATTATCTTAATTCTTTTACTAAACTGCTTCTGAAGCATCTTCACAGAATCATCAGTTGAAGCATTATCTACTACTATCACTTCTACATTATATCCATTCGAATGTCTTAATACACTATCAACACATTCCAAAATACAGTTCCTATTGTTATGGTTAAGAATGATGATACTAATTTTCTTGTTAAACTTTTTCTTACCAAGTCCGGCCGCCTTTAATATATCATTACAGCGGCTAAACCAGTTATTATCATCAATAAATAAATCACGTTTTGAAACGTCAACTTTGTGATTTTTCTTTTTCAAGAATGCCGACCATTCTTTGATAGTATCACCACAAAAAGTATTAGGATATTGTGTTACCTCCGGCATACTCGTAGTCATAACATATTTATTCATTGAAATATATTCAAAAATCTTAAGTGGAGAAACTGCTTCGCCAATCTTGTCAACTTTAAATGGAATAATTGCATAGTCAGAGTATTCCAGATATGCCGGCAAAGTTGATTGATGTTTAATGCCAAGAAAATGCACATTTTTTGGCGCTTTTGCCGTAATAGCTCTAATGTTTTCTTTCTCGCCAATCAATAAGAAAGAATAATTAGGGAATGCCTTTGCAGTACCGTATAGAAGATCCCAATCAAACCAATCACCCCACAAAGATCCGTAATAAATTAGCGTTTTTTCACCAGCAATAAAATCTTCTGGCTTATCAAAATGCTGCTTAGGATTAAACAATGTATCATTTACCGCATTTGGATTATAAATAATTGGTTTTTTAATCTTCAATTCCTTACAATAGGACTTCAACTGCTCAACCAAAAATGACGCCGTGCCAACTAATAAATCAGCCAGTTTTAAGACTTCGTACAAGTCATCCTTCACAAACAGATTATTTCCGAGTGAAGTTTCCCAGTTGTCGATATTCTCATAAACAATCTTCGCCCCTTTTTTCTTGGCCTTCTCAATATAGGGAATAAATTTACTATATGGGAAATCGATAATTACTATGTCATCCTTTTTAATATTATTTTCAAAATCAATGTCAGAATAGTCATTAATATATCTATGAATTATCGTTGGTATTTCCATATCAAAGATTACACTCTCACTCGTGTGCATACCAAAAATGTAATGCATTCTATACCCAAGTAAATTCATTGCCTTCGTAATCTGAGCCGGACGCTGACCGCCACCAATATCATAATAAGGAATCATTGAAAAAACATAAATATCTGGGGAATCCTTCTTTAAAAAGTCGCCTTTCTGTTTCTTTTCGTTAATATTACCCTCTTTATTAGTTTTTGCTGCGCTCTTACCAGTCACAAACATTATAGTACGAAAACGAATTGCAAAAAGTAGCCACCTTAAACCGCCCATAAAACCTAGCTCATCAAAGTGTTTTTTTGCTTTTTTATAGAGATTCCCTACTTTCTTCACTCCTTTTATCCTTTCTGAATCGCATCAACTATTCTTTTACTCGCAAACCCATCACCGTATGGGTTTTTTGCCTCGGCCATCTTTTTGTATGTCTCTTTATTGTCTAATAATTCTTTTGCTGCATTATACACGTCCTCTGTCTCGGTACCGACTAGGCGCAATGTCCCTGCTTTAATTCCTTCCGGACGTTCAGTTGTATCACGAAGTACCAATACTGGCTTTCCAAGTGAAGGCGCTTCTTCTTGTACGCCACCGCTATCAGACATTATGAAATACGCTCTCTCCATATAATTATGAAAATCCAGCACATCAAGAGGTTCAATTAACCTCACTCTATCGCTACCACCAAGCACCTCTTTTGCAACCTCCTGTACCTTTGGATTTAAGTGTACTGGATAGATTACCTTTACGTCGTCGTATTCGTCAACGATTCTCCTAATCGCTTTAAAAATATGTCTCATTGGATCGCCTAAATTTTCCCTACGATGCGCCGTAACTAAAATTAATCTAGAACCTTTTGCCCATTCAATATCTGGATGTGAGTAATCGTCTGAAACCGTAGTTTTAAGTGCATCAATCGCCGTATTACCAGTCACAAACACTTTCTGACCTTCATTCAATTTAGACCCAATATTCTCTTTGCCTACTTCTGTCGGTGCAAATAAATAATCTGCAATTCTATCAATTATCTGTCTATTCATCTCCTCTGGAAACGGTGAATACTTATTATAAGTCCTAAGTCCCGCCTCAACATGCCCAACCGGTACCTGCTGGTAAAAGGCCGCTAGTGCTGCTGCCATCGCAGTTGTTGTATCCCCATGGACTAAAACCAAATCTGGTTTTTCTTTAATAATAACTTCCTCAATCCCTTTTAAAACTTCCGCTGTAATATACGACAAAGTCTGTCCAGGTTTCATAATATTTAAATCATAGTCCGGTGTTATATTAAAAATATCAAGTACCTGATCCAACATGTTACGATGCTGCGCAGTGACACAAACAATCGATTTAATACCATCACGAGACTCTAGCTCTTTTACTACTGGCGCCATTTTAATAGCTTCTGGGCGCGTGCCAAAAACAGATAATACCTTCTTCATATACCCTATAATACCATATTATTATTTAAAACATATAGAATTAAGATTGATTCTTGATATCTAATCTAATCCGTGTTGATGATATTCCTTCTGTATATGGAATATAAACTACCTCAACACCTTTTTCTTTCATCTCTTTTTCGAGATTGTTGTAATACTCTTTACCTTTATGATCTTCACTAATAAATAAAATATTGTAGCCGTATTTTTCGAGCGCCTCAAGATCTCTACCCTCACCAGATAATTCCGCTCTATCTACATATTTAATCGCTCTCACTACTTCAAGGCGATTCTGCTCACCAATAATCGGATGCTTATTCTTCTGCTTAAACATAATTTCATCTGGCGTCACATCTACAATTAAATAATCGCAACGCTTCTTTGCTTCACGAATGTAATTTAAATGTCCCACATGGAACAAATCCCAACATCCACCCAGATAACCAATTTTAACTTTTCCCATGTCTAATTTTTCCTTTAATATTATATATTTTATCTGAGAGCTTATAAAGCTTTCTATTTGCATATTCTTGTAGTAAACTATCCTTGTTCGTTAATTCCTCTTTACATTTAATTAATTCGTTTTTTAAAGCATTCTCATTTTTAATTCTAAGATTATGTAGTTTTATATAATCTTGCGCTATCTCATCATCCATAAAATAATCTATAATCCTCAAATAACCATCAACACCAGTTTTGAACTCTTTCGGAAAAACCTTATTACTCAACTCCTTTTGCTTTTCAATAAAATCGTCTTTCAAAGCTTTTCCGATTACTAGCAAAGCATCCGAACTCTTATTTGAATAGGGTATGTATCCGTCCCTAACAAACTGAAACTGGGTTGTATGAATGTCTTCTAACTTAAAATAATCTAAATCTTTTGCAATAATTGCACACGGAACCTTTGCATATAATGCCTCACCTATGGCCGAAGAATTATCAAATAAACACACATCCGATTCCAATATTAAATCCGACAAACAAGCATCTGAACCATAATATTTATCTGCCGTTTTACACAAAGCATCCTTTTTGCCAGACTCATCCTTTAGAAAACCAGTGCCATGATGCCCCTTAACAACAACATAATAGTTTTTCTTTAATGTCCTAATTATCTCAATAAAATCTTTATCTGAACTATCATCATTATATGTCGGAGCAAATAAGACTTGTGGTCTTTTTCTTTTTATTATCTTTCTTTTTTTCGAACAGAACCTTAGATTGTCAACGGGAAATGTTCTTCCATATGCTTCGAGTAAATCACGTGTAATAGTACTCTGGCATAAAAAACCATGGAATTTACTCATTACTTCCGGTACATACGTAAGATTAGGTTTAACATTTAATGTCCCATACTCATATTTTAAATAACACTTTGCTTTTATTCTCTCATCTATATAAGGAGTAAGGCACAAATCAAACCTTTTATTAACACAGCTACTAATATTCTTCGGTCGGTAACCATTCTTCAAGATTAAACTAACTACTCCAGAAGCCATCTCTTTCCAGCCACTGTCATCCCCGCCATAGTCATTAACAACAATATCAAAATCGTACTTTTTACTCCTTGAAAGTTTTACAAGCAATGGTTCCAGCGTAAAAAACTGCACCTCGCTCTGAATATGAATAACAATTTTTTTCTTCGGTACCATCTCTGTGCTAATTATAGCACATTTAGGAGCCACTCTTGGTGGTCATTTGCATAGCTCGTCTTCGTGTAAATCTGGACGTTTGAAATACCATTATGTACATCGAGCACAAATTCTGGCGCACATGCATTCTGGATTGTTACTGTACCATTTTCATTCTTCGTAAAATGCCATCTCTGGGCACAGGTCTTATTGAGCGCATATTGCCACACATTCGATTTATTCTTGAACTGACCATATTCTACATCCAGAAGTTTTCCTGTTCCTACATTCGTAATCGTGTAGAAATCGTCCACTTTTTCAATCTTCCATTGTTGACCAGTGTAGTTTTCTTTAATTGGCTCCACTAACGCATTTGCGTAATTCTCTGCCGAATTATTCACGATTGCGAGCGCCTTATTATGATCACCGGAATACATAATCTGATATGTACCACTGTAGTCCTTCGTGTCGGCTTCCTTTAGCACCCACTTTTGGTGATCATTTGTATAACTTGTCTTCATATAAATCTGGACGTTTGAAATACCATTATGGACATCAAGTACAAACTTATCGTCACACTTATTATGAATTGTGAGCGTCTCGTCCTTATTCTTCTCAATACTAAATCTTTGTTCACAGGTCTTATTTAACTCAAATTGCTGCACGTTGGCTTTATTTGCTAAAGTCGTGCCAGCCACGTCCATCACCTTACCGGTTCCCACATTTTTAATCACATAGTAGTCTTCAATTATTTCAATCTTCCATTGTTGCGTCGTGTCGCTTCCCTTCGTCGTCATCACTGCCACATTGGTGCCATTTTCAATGCTGAGCGTCTTGTTCTGGTTTCCAGCATATATTATATTGTAAGTTCCAGTATATGCTTCGAGCGGCACTTCCTTTGTAATAAACCATTGCTGATGTACATTATTGCTTCTCTTCTCATAAATCTGAACGTTTGAATCACCATTCTGGAGATCAAACACATAAGTAATGTCATAAGCGCTGCGGATGTAATAACTATTGTTATCATATTTCTCGATGTACCAGTTCACCAAGCATCCATCATCCTTACCGCACAACTGAATGTTTGTCTTGTTCTGAACTTTATCATTCTTCATTCCGAGCATCAGTCCACTCTCGCCACTTGTAATCGTGTAGTAGCTTTCATTTACTACCTTCTTAAATACCCAGTGTCTTGAACCATCCGTCTTTTGGTAAGCATCGGTTTGTACGTTGCTACCACTTACAATCTTATTCTCGGCCACGCCCATATATTTATTATGTTTGCCGGCCTGAATATAATAAGTACCTTCTTCAATCAGGGTGGCCGTGGTTGGGACTAGCACCCACTTTTGGTGATAATTTTCAAATTCCGTCTTTGAATAAATTTGTACATTTGTTTCACCATTTTGAAGATCTAACACATATTTTGGTTCACACACATTATGAATTGTCACTGTGCCATCTTCATTCCTAGTGAAATTCCATTTTTCTCGACATGAACTATCTGAATTAATCTGCGATACATTGGTCTTGTTTTCAAAATTCACGTCATCCACGCCGATAACTTTTCCAGTCGAAACATTTTTAATTGTATAATAAGATTTATTCTTTCTGATGGTCCATTTTTCAGCGTCATCCGTTCTATCGAGATCATTCACTGTCAAATTATCTTCCGTTATACCTACGGACTTCGTGTGATTACCTGCATATAATATATTAAATGTGCCAGAATAATCTCTGCTATCATAAACCATGCCGTCATCCGTTATTCCACCAAACCAATCCTCAAAATAATGATAGAAATTTCTGTTTCCGTACGCACCACAATATGCCGTACCATATCCAGCGGCTAAAGCTCCAGCGTTTGGCTGATATGGTGTATAGCGATAAAGTGCTGAAGTCGCAAGCGAACGGATGTTTACCACAGAGCCACCACAAGCTGCATTTGGATTGTACTGAATATAGTTTTCACCGAGTGGGTAGTTCGTCCAGCCGCCATCAAGCACCGTCCTAAAGAGCGCCGCCGCTTTTCTAATCTGATTCTTAAATCCATAATATTGTGCTGAGCATGGTGCCGTGTCCGGGCAGCCATAGCCAGTTGCTTTGCGATAATCGCCATTGTTTGGAATCCGGTCCGTAATTAAACCAGTTTCCTTTTGCAGCAGTACAATCAAAGCTTGCGGATTAATCTTATAGTCCTGTGCTGCCTGCCAAATAATGCGTGCTGCCGTATCGCCTGAACCAATCACCTCACCATCACCGAACCTTTCTTCTGATAGACACACAAAATGGCCATTTGCGAAGTGCCATTTATAATTCGTGTTCGCTGATAATCTTAGATAATAATTATAGTCTGTATTGTCGCACGGATTTTTCATCGTGAGAAACGCCTGAATCTCGGCTTCCGTCATCGAAGTATAATTACCCATTTGGTAGTCCGAAATGATATAACCCGGGTCAAAGTTCGATAGATTCGCCGCATTTACTTCCGTATCAATCTTGTCAAAATTAAGCGAGAGAAAAGTAAATAGAAAGACCGCTGCGAAAATACTAAGCGCCAGATACCTAATTCTAATATCACGCCTTCTCACGCGCATCTTGCCCACTTCGTTTTTCTTGCACTGCGAGATATACATTATATGCTCGTCTCCCCCGTCACCGCGCCAGAACGATCGCCCGAACTAAACGTTACTTTGATTTGCGTACTACCGGAACCAAGGCTTGCTACCGGAATATCAAAGCCTTCACAAGTCGCCGTTGAGGCAGACGAAACAATATTTGCATAGTCACTGAAGATTTGCGTACCACCACGAGTAAGTATCACATTACAACTACCACTCGCAAGATACTGATCAATATTCACTCTAATCCTAAGATACCCGTTCGAGACTCCAGTGTAAGTAATCGCACCAGTTAAGCCAGGCGCCGTATTTGGATCATCGCCATCATACTGTGGTACTTTTTCCTTTTCATCTTTTTGCTCAGTCTTATCTTCTTCTTTCTTATCATCGGTCTTCGTTTCGACTGAAGAATCTTGTGGCTTCGAATCATCCCCTTTTGGACTTTTATCTCTAAAATAAGCGTCCCAAACGAAATAACAAAGCACGCACGCTGCGACGATGAGAAGCAAAAAGAACAATCTTGAAATCCATTTTCTGCTTTTACGTGTTCGTCTTTTTGCTGCCATCAGAAAATACTCCTAATAACATAATAACAATTATGATTATTTTTGTAAACTTTACGACTCGAGGTCAAGCCCTAATATATCCGCAGCCTTCAACAGAATTTCTTTATCTTCGTCCGGCGCAAATTCTAATCTACTCTTAAATAGTTCAACGGTCTCTTTATGCTCATAATCTAAAATCTCAAGCGATCTTGCCTCGCCCGGATTCTTCTGAATCACACCTTTTTCAATTAAATTATTGATGTGTTCAGCCACCGCCGACACGCTCGATAGTCCAAGTCCTGCCATTATTTCACGATAAGATGGTGAAACACCTTTTTCGTCCGTGTATTCACGTAAAAAGTCTAAAACTGCTAATTGTTTTTTCGTCAATTTAACGGCTACCATGATATAATTATAAATAATGAAAGAGAATAAATCAATTGATGGGCTTACTCTTCGCGACGCTCCAAAAAAAGCAGCGCCGAAGAAGACATCCAGTGCCACTGTCACTGTTAAGAAAACTGCGACTACTAAATCTAAAACCGCTTCAGTTAAACCTAAACCGGTGAAGAAACTTGCTGTCAAAGAGGTTCCTGAACCAGTTAAAGAAGAGCAGGTCAAAACCGTTGAAGTTGAAGAACCAAAACAGACTGTCGAAGATTTTTTGAAGCCGGTTCAAGCCTTTGATATCGATAGCGAATCCGGCGAATTAAAAGAATCCGAAGATGTAACAATTCCTGACAAGAAAGCTGAGAAAAAAGCCAACAAACAGGCGAAAAAAGAAGCCAAAAAGCAAAAAAAGGCCGAAAAGAAAGCTAATCGCAAGCATCCAAAACTCATTAAAGGCATCAAGATTACTCTTCTCATTATTGTTTTAGCTCTTTGTTGTCTCATCATTTGGGGCGTCTATTGGGGTAACGACATTATTGCAAAAATCACTGGCGGCCAAGGCAACATTATGGACCTTATTCGTTACATTGAGCCAACCTATGTCGATCTTAAAACTGACGCCAATGGTCGTACTAACATTCTTGCCATTGGTACCAGTGGTTATAACATGGATGGCGACGAAGGTCGTGGTCATCACGCTGGCTCCCAACTTACCGACTCTATCATGATGATTAGCCTGAACCAAAAAACTGGTGATATCGCCATGCTTTCCCTTCCACGTGACCTCAAAAGCCACACTTGTACCAGAACTAGTAAGATAAATGAAGTTTATTGGTGCAATGGCGGTAGTGGTCAAGCTTCCATCGAACAAGAAGCCGCTGCCAACCAAGCCGTCATGGCTGAAGTTGGTAGAATTCTCGGTGTAGACTTCCAATATTTCGTTCACGTTAACTGGGCTTCCCTCATTGATATCGTTGAAATCCTTGGCGGTATTACCGTCACTCTCGACGAAGATATTAACGACCGTTATTGGACTGGTGCTATGTACCAAGCCGGTGTACCATATACACTTAATGGCGAACAAGCTCTTGGTCTTGCCCGTGCTCGCCACGGTACCGCTGGTGGTGATTTCTCCCGTGGTGCTTCCCAACAAAAGATTCTCATCGCTATTAAAGATAAAGTCTTTGAAAAAGATCTTTCTATTACTGATTTCTTAAGCCTTGCTAGTACTCTTGGTGATAATCTCCGTTCTAATTTCTCGCTCGATGAAATCAAGTCTCTTGGTCATCTCACCTTTGACTTTAATTTCGACAGCATGCGTCAGCTCAACCTCTGGCCAGATTATATGACCACTGGTTCAATCGATGGTATCTCCTACGTCTTACCACGTGGTGGTGCTGAATACTACACTGCTATTCAGGAATTCGTCGCCACTCAACTCAGCAACGACCCACGCACCTATGAGAACTTTAGTATTGGCATCTACAATGCTACCGGTGAACCCGGTAAAGCTGCTGCCGAAAAGGAACGCCTAGAAGAAGCTGGCTACAAAGTTAGTGTTATTGATAACACTACTGCTGGTACCTACGACAAAGAATACACCTTATATTACACTAATACCACCTCGCCAGGCACCAAGCGTATGCTTGAAGAGTTCTATGACATCGACTTCATCCATGGCAAAGAAATGCCAGAAGGCTTACCAAAGACCTGTACCTACGTCATCGTCCTCGGCCCATCCCCAGCCGAAGAGGCCACTGATGAAACTCCATCAGAATAATAGTTTAGATTAAAAATACTATTTAATAGCATAATGAGATTTAGACCAGATTTTTCAGCGTAAAAAATACAACACTTTATGTGTTGTATTTCTTTACAAGCTGAAAAGTCCAGCTATTAAATAGTATTTTTAATCGACATCAATTTTACTAATAATGAGTTTCCTCTCTCGTCCTTCCCCTTCCGAGTGTGTATCAATATCCGAATAATCCTGTGCCAACTTATGCACAACTCTACGATCTGCCGCGTTGAGATTAATTTCCATTGGCTTACCAGTCTCACGGACCTTACGAATCCAACCTTCTGCCTTTTCTGCAATGCGATCAGCCCTTTGACGCTTGTAGCTTGCAACATCTACATTAACTCTTGTTACTTCAGCCTCACGCGTCACGAGTGCCATCGACACAATGTGTTGCAGTGCCCGCAGATTATCTGCATTACGACCGATTAATAATGAGTTTAATGAAGTCGACGGTACAGATAGTTGAATTACTTCGTCATCAATCGTCGAAGAAACCGCCACATTAATACCAAAGAAGCTAAGTAGGTCTTCCAGATACTTCGCCGCAAATCTGATTGATTCGTCTTTATTCATTTATTATCTCCTTTTCTTTTTAATATCACGAGCGGAGATTTTGGTAATTTTTGTTCCTGTCTTTTTATTTTCGACCACCTTACCTTCTTGAAGGTTTTTGAATTCTTTCATAATTGCGGCATCCGTCGCATCATCCATGTCATCTTTAATCTTATTAAGAATTAGTTTCTGTTGAAGAATTGTAATCATATTGCTTAGGAAATAATAGAATGCCAAAGCACCATGGAGGTTGAACATAATGAAGAACAGAAGCAGCGGCATCATCTTAGACATTTGACCGGTTGCAATACCAGATACTTCAGAATCATCAATGTCTTTACCGGCCTTAGCATCTTTGAGAAGCTCACGGAACTTCTTATTCTTCTTAGTTTCTTCGGTTGGCATTTGTTGCTTCGTTGCAAAGTATTGTGACACCGCGGCAAGAATCGAACACGCGAGCATAAATACTGCACTCCAGCTAAACTTCGCCGGGCTAATCACATCACTTGCTTTTGCTTCAAGATTAATTACACCAAAGAGTTGTGGGTAGAAATCATAAGTTGCCGCCTTCTTCTCTTCGTCGGTCTTAGTCTCATCGGTAATAATGTCTAAGTATATTTTTTGCTTATCTTCTAGTGTTCTAATCTCAGAACCTTCATAAGCCACAATCTCATATGCACGGTTCGAAAGATTATCAATCGGAAGTGGAGTTGCAATCACGCGAATGGCTGAGAAGATTGCGATAAAGATTGGGAGCTGAATAAAGAGTGTTGCAAGAGACGCAAATGGCTTAACATTATATCTCTTGTAAAGATCCATCGTCTGGAGCGATTCAAGTTGTTTGTTACCATTACAGTTCTTGCGAATCTGCGTAAGCTCTGGCTGAATCTTGCGCATGAGCTTAGTTTGCTTCAGCTGCCTCTTCGTCAGTGGCCACATCAAAAGCTTTACAAGGATTGTAAAGATAATAATAGCTAGGCCAAAGTCATGTACTAAGTTAAAGATTACAAATAGAATATTAACAATTGGGCGAACGACAATAAAATCAATCAAGTTAAATGGGCCACCCAGTGCTACAGATCCCGCAATAAATGCGACAATCAAAGTCCAGATAATGTATTTTTTCACACTCACATCCTTATTAATTCTCTTTATTATAGCATACCTTAGCCTCTGCGACTAGTTCACCGAGCAACTTTTCTAGCTCATTAAACGGCATGTCTATAACATCCTTTGAGAATACAACAAAAATATAGTCGGTTTCCTTCGGAATCAAATCAATATTCTTCCTCAGAACTTCATAAACACGACGGCGAATTCGGTTCCTGCCCACTGCAGTCTTTAATACCTTCTTTGATACCACCACGGCCATCCTTGTGAATCCACGTGAGTTCGGCGCAAAAACGAGAGACATCTTCGGCGTTCGAACCGTCTTCCCTTTTTGATACACATATCTCACCCCACCCCGTGAATGAAACCGATATTTCTTATTCAACATTGTATATATATTATATAACAAAATAACATCACTCAAGAGCATTCGCATTCGGGAACAAAAAAAATAACTTTCTAGGGGCATTCGGAGGTTACGACCGATAATAATAAAAATAACATCACTCAAGAGCATTCGCGACCAACGGGGAGCGAACCGAGCGCCGGTCTCCCCGTAACGACGGGCGAGACCAAGCGCCTCTTGATGATGTTATTTTTAAAAGTATTATGCAGTTAAGCGTGCGCGTCCCTTAAGACGACGACGTGCAAGCACCTTGCGGCCATTCGAAGTAGCATTTCTCTTCATGAAGCCGTGTTCAACTTTGCGTTGACGCTTATGTGGCTGATAAGTACGTTTTGGCATATTATTCCTTAAAATTTATTATTTCTCAAATATTTGTTATAGTATACCTCATTTTTCCACAATTTTCAAGGAGTTTTCCACACGATAATTGGGAAAAACTTGC
This sequence comes from uncultured Candidatus Saccharibacteria bacterium, assembly GCA_947165465.1. Classification (GTDB taxonomy): domain Bacteria; phylum Patescibacteriota; class Saccharimonadia; order Saccharimonadales; family Saccharimonadaceae; genus Nanosyncoccus. The sequence continues at coordinate 83,635 of CAMVAM010000002.1, forward strand.
CATTGTGGATTTTTTCACCCCTATAAATTCGAAAACATATTACAAAATAAAAATTCACCCCTTTAAACTGTGGAAAACTTCCCTCATTAATGCTATACTCATCTTTAAAGGAGGTTTTAGAATGTATAACGTTTGGGATGATGCCCTGGCGAAAATTCAGCAAAAGATGAATCCCAGTCTTTTTGGTACCTGGTTCAAAGACACTTCTATTATTTCAAACGAAAATGGTATTATTACTATCGGCGTTAAGAACACATTCTTTATCAAACAATTAAAGAATAAATATTATGACATTATTTCGGACGCCCTAAAAAAGTCCAATGTTGACTTTAAACAGATCGAATTTGAAGTTAAATCTACCAATAAATCTAAAGTTCAGCCTCGTGAAGTCACTGGTGAAACTATTGTCTCCACCCCTAAAGGCACCGAAGCAATCATAGAAACTATTAAAAAGAATTACAGCTCTCAAGGAAACGGCCTCAACGCGAAGTTCACCTTAGACAATTTCGTTGTCGGTAGTTATAATGATCTTGCCGTTGGTGTAGCCAAAAATATCATTAAAAATCCAGGTAAAAGCATTAACCCATTCTTCCTTTATGGTGGTCCTGGTCTCGGTAAAACCCACTTAATTCAAGCTATTGGTAATGAAATTTTAAGACAAAATCCTAGCTTCAAAGTTAAATATGTTCCTATCAACCATTTTTATTCAGACCTGATTGACTCTATTAAGAAAAATCGCGGCAAAGATTTTTATGATAAATATACTAAGCTAGATTGTCTCATCATCGATGACTTCCAACTTATCGTCAATAAAAACGCCAGTCAGGAAGAATTCTTTAATATCTTTAATGATCTCTTTTTGGCCGGTAAACAAATTATTGTTACTTCGGATCGTCTGCCAAGCCAGATTAAAAGCGTCGATGAAAGGCTCGCTAGCCGTCTCACTTGGGGTGGCGCCTATGACATTCAATTACCATCATTTGAAGATAAGTGCGCCATTCTTCGTGCTAAGGCCGACTTCTCAGGCGCTGAAATCGAAGATGAAGCCATCGAATACATCGCTGAAAATGTTAAAACTAATATTCGCGACCTTGAAAGTGAATTTTCAAAGCTTCTTGTTATGTCCGAGATTCGTGGTCTCTCTCCACTCGAACTCATTAATAGTGGCTCCACTACTATTAATCATCCAGGTAAACCTAAACAAACCACAAGCAAACAAATCATCGAAAAGGTTGCTAAAGAATTCAACATCACATCTAAAGATCTATGCGGACAGTCGCGTGTCAGTAATATTAAAACTGCCCGCCAAGTCGCCATGTATTTACTCCGACACGAATTGTCTTGCAGCTATCCAGTAATTGGTAAAGAAGTGGGTGGCAAAGATCACTCCACCGTCATGCATGGTATCGAAAAAATCGAGAAAGATATTAAATTAGACTTTAACCTTCGCGAACAAATCGAATCCATCAAGGAGAAGATTTATGGCTAAATTTATTAAAAAAGTGGAAAACTTGTGTAAAAGCCTGGATAAAACTATGTTTAATAGAATTGGAAAAAAATGTGAAAAACCTGCCACCATTAATTCACGTGTTGAAAATCGGCCTTTTTCCCAAAGTTTTTCAAACAATATGAACGTTTTATTCACAACCTTCCCTTCCCTGTTCCTAATCAATGTTATCCACTTTTCCACCATGCCTACTACTACAACTACTAATAATTATTAATAATAAAAGAAAGGATTAGTATGGAAATTGAAGTCACACAAGAAAAACTTAGCAAAGCTTTAAATAATGTCAGTCGCATTGCAGTTGGTAAAGTTACCCTACCAATCCTGAATAATGTTTTAATTAGAGTTCTTAATAATAAAGTATCCCTAGTTACCACTAACCTCGATATGGCTATCATTGATTATCTTCCAGTATCTGATGCTAAAGATGGTGTTATTACAGTACCAGCTAAACTTCTAGCAGAATTCGTTTCTAACCTTCCTCGTGGTGAAAAGATTAATATTACTGAAAAGAATAATAAAGTTACTATTACTGCCGGTAAATATAAATCTACTATTAATGGTTCTCCAGCCGATGATTTTCCAGAACTCCCTGAGATTGAGGAAAAGAAAGCTGTTATTTATAAGATGAGTATCGATGAGTTTAAAAACGGTATTTCTGAAGTAATGGTTGCAACTTCAAACGACATGACTCGCCCAGCTCTTACCGGTGTTTACTTTAATACTGAAGATAAAACCTTAGCTGTAGCTGCCACTGATGGCTATCGCTTAGCCGAGAAGATTCTTGTTAAGAATGCTGAAAGCGAAGTTGGTGTAATTGTACCAGCCTCATCTCTCCAGGAAGTTCTTCGTTCTATTAACGATGAAATGGACGAAATTGAAATCGCCTTTAATGAAGATCTTGTTCGCTTCCGTATGGGTGAGGTTGAAATTATGTCGAAACTTATCGATGGTAGTTTCCCGGAATATCGTCGTCTCATTCCAAAAGATAACACTATTAAACTGACCTTATCTCGAGAAGAATTAATCCGTGTTACTAAACTTGCCGCTCTTTTTGCTAAAAGTGTGAACGGTGCTATTGTTTGTGAAGCTAAAAAGCCAAACCACTTCTCTATCAAATCAGTTGCGAGTGAATTGGGTGAAAATGATTCCTCAATTGAAACCGAAGTTGAAAACGAAGGTAAAGTAAATCTAAACTCTCGTTTTCTTTCGGATGCCCTTAATGCCCTAGAAGAAAAAGACATTATCTTTGAATTTTCTAATTCAATCTCACCGGTCGTTCTTAAAAACAAGAAGAGTAACACCTATACGCATATTATTATGCCTCTAAACTCATGATTATAAAAAGAATCAGTCTTACAAATTTTCGAAACCAATCTAGTTTTAATCTAGACTGTAAAAAGGATACCACTTTAATATTGGGTCCTAATGGCTATGGTAAAACTTCGGTTCTAGAAGCAATTTATATTTTAACTAGAGGAAAAAGTTTTAGAGCCACAGATCCCGATATTAAAAAGCGAGAAACTGATTTCTACCGTATCGAACTAACCACCGACTCTGGTGAAAAACGTGTTGCCACTTTTGATGGCGATAATAAAGTCTTTGTAATCTCTGATAAAAAGACCAGGCGCCTCGGAAAAGCCGATAAATATCCGGTCATCCTCTTTCTTCCGTCCGACTTAAATCTTATCGGTGGTTCCCCGTCTCGCCATCGCGACTATTTTGACCGCTTCTTTTCTCAAATCAGTGAAGAATATAATACTAGCTTATCTAAATATGAAAAGGCCCTGAAACAAAGAAATGAGATTTTAAAGAATGAGAATATGTCTCCTTCTTCCCTCTTTTCCTGGAATATCCTACTCGCTAAATATGGCACTATTATTCATCGCGTACGTAAAGAATTAGTGGACAAGATTAATAAAGAATTAGCCGACACTTATTTTTCGATTGCCGATAAAAAAGATCAAATCTTTTTATCCTATAAAACTGATGTCAAAAATGATTCCGAAAGTGAATATCTAAAAACCTTAGAATCTAATCTAAATAAAGATGTTATCTTAGGCCACACCAGCTTTGGTGTTCACCGTGATGATTTCGATTTTATCTTTAATGATAAGGTCGCAGAAGGTTCAGCTTCACGTGGTGAAGGCCGCACTGTCATCTTGGCTCTAAAATTCATTGAAGCCAGGATGATTACAAATCTCTTAAATCAAAAACCGATTATTCTTCTAGATGATGTCTTTTCGGAACTCGATGAAACTCGCCGCCGTTTTCTTGTCAAAAATTTTAAAGACAACCAAATCATTATCACTAGTGTTGAAAAGATTAAACTAGACTATTAATTCTTTGCGACGTATTCGTTGATGTAAGCAATTACTGGGTTTTCATAACCCTCAAAGTATTTTACATTTGTAAATGCTGTCGTACCACCATCATAACGACGGAGTGCTTCAGTAGCTCTTGCAAGTGAAACATATCTTTGTGCATATTTATATTGCTCCCAATCTGGATTTGAAGAGGATGTAATAAATGCTGCACCCGATGCAATTCTCTTTTCGTTTTCGTTTGCACCAAGGAATCTTAGAATCATTTGAAGAATATTTGAAATAAATGATACCTTCTTAGAATTATTTTTTAGAGCATCCAGGATTCCGCCATCCGTGTTTCCTACTGGCGTGCTTCTTTCATTATTATATTTAATAAAGTCAGCTAGTACCGATCCATCATTAATAGTTCTAACACCTGAGCTATCGATTGAAGTGTTAGCCTCTACAAAAGCTGCAAATCCAGAATCATTAAAGGTGTCATTAAGTGTAGTCGTATCAAAGGTAGCCACCATTGCACAGCTAGCTGAACCTACCGCTCCAATCGAACCAAGTGTCTCGCATTCACCGAAGTTTGTTAGGAATGAATTATTTTCATCATCCGCAAATGTGGCCGGGAGTAGTGATGTCACTGCGCTAGACGTCACTGACAGGAATGAACTGAACTGATTTAATAATGTCCCCTTCTTTAGTGTTGCCATTGCAAACTTATAAACTAGAGAGCCAAGGAATGTATTTTTTGATGTAATATCAAATGGACTACGATTCATTCTATCCACTTCCGCATCAAGCGCCAGAATCGTATTATTTAATCTTGCATAAGTCTTCACCGAGTTTGCATCGCCAGGAGTTGCTCCACTTTGTTTTGCGAGTTCCTTACCCACATTTACGGCACCTTCTGCAAGCATTTCGCCACCATAAATACCTTTTACCGTGTCAAACGAATTATTTACCAGTGAACTATCAACCGTTGGTGTAACTTTACCGATTACATTACTGAGCGCCTCTTCACCCCAACGAATAAATCTACCAATCACCGCCTTAAGTCCACGGGATTTTGAAACTACCGTATCGGTTACCGTTGAACTAGAAGATGCTCCAAGCTGGTTTTCAACTGTCTTTAAAACGCGGTCTGAAGAATAATTTTCTACATCCTTAGTATCAATCTTTTCTCCGGCGAGAATTGAATAAAGGCTCTTCGCTTCAAGCATACTACCTTTACTGGTCACAGTTTCGCCAGTGTTCACATCAACCACTTCAGACTCTTCTTCGTGATATAAATAATTCATTGCATCGTGAATTTTTGTTTCACTACCGAGTCCGGCTTTCATCTTGCTGATGTTTTCCATGAATGCAAGGAAGAATAGACTTGATCTTTGCTCTTTAGACATTGTATCTGCCACATTAATCGCGCCGGCCGCATTTAAAGTCGCCTGCGTGCCACTTTCGGCAGTGTTTTTACTACGCACAGATTCGACAAAGCTTTCTGCTGAACTTGAGCTAGCTGCGCCACCAGTCTGTCCATATTCATAATATGTCTCGGTTGTTCCGTCTTGTTTTTGTCGTTGTTTCTCGAATAACCCAACGTTGTTTACCGATACACTGCTTCCCTCCCCCATCGCCTTATCCATCGCTTCTTCAAACGTATCGTCGTCTTTATAAATATTTCTCGATGCACCAAGCTTTCTAAATACATTCGTTGCTGAATCATCATAATAATAAGCTGCACGCGAATATGTTGCGCTGTTTACTGCATCATATAATCTCGCGTCTTTATGTACCGCCGAAATGATTTCATTTGCCGAGATGACTTTATTATTAAATAAAATGCTTAGCGAACTACCGGTTTTATATGCTTCGGTAAAATTCTCTGCCGTACCATAGCCAAGCGTAGCGCCACGAGCCTTTAGCTTATTCGCTGTGTTTTCCGGCATATCACCATCCCGCATCGCCTGTTGGAATACTAATAATTTACTCTCAAATGCATCTGCATATTGAACATCGGTTTGTTCAATTAACCTTTCCGAAATTGCTGACGGAATTAGGTTACCAGTACTAAAGAATGCCAAAAACACCACAATAATTAGCGTCAAAAACAGTAACGCGCCATAACCTTTGCGCTTCTTACCAGACTTTTTACCGCTTTTTCCAGTCACATTAGAAATAAACTGGTTGTTATCTAGTGCAGTGGTTTCTGATGACCTCAAGATATCTTCTGCAGACATATCTAAATTATAACATATTTCTGATATAATATAAAACATGATTAAGATAGAGAAAATCATTCCGGGCGGCGAGGCACTTGGCACGATGGCGGATGGCAAGAAGATTTTTTTCTGGAATGCTCTCCCTGGTGAAACTGTTACTGAATATGAGATTACTAAAAACAAATCGCATTTCATTAATGCCATTGCAACTAAAATTGAAAACCCTTCGCCTTTTCGCATCGAACCAAAGGATCCTTGTTTCCTTTCGACTTCACCTTGGCAAATCATGAAATATGATTATGAGCTGAAACTAAAACAAGAATTAGTGGTTGAAATCTTCCGCGAACACCAAATCGATATTGAAACGCCGGAGGTCATGACCGATAATAAAGATTTCTTCTACCGCAACAAAATGGAGTATTCTCTTTTCTGGAACAACGAGAAGAATAAAATCGAACTCGCTTTTCATAATCGTGGTTCGCATCGCAAATTCATTATTAATTCATCTTCCATCGAACGACCGGAAATCTTTGCTCGCGCTAAAGAAATTGTTGCCGATTTAAATGCTCGTCACGAAGAAGCCCGTAAATACCAATCTATGCTTCTTCGCTGCAATCAAAAAGGCGAAGTGTCCGGCGGTCTCTTTGAAAACCATCAGCCACACCCAGTTTTTGAACTTCTAACTGACACAATCCTAGGTCACAAATATTCCTATTCCCCGAATGGCTTCTTTCAAATCAATCTTCCAGTCTATGAAATGGCCTTAACCGAGATTAAAAAACATATTAATACTAATAGAGTTCTTGATCTTTATTCTGGCGTCGGTACTATTGGACTATCAGTCGCAGGTGGCAAAGACCTTACTTTAGTTGAAGTCGATAAATCCGCTTTCACCGAAATGAAAAAGAATGCCGGCTCTTCTGCTACTACAATTCTAGATAAATCCGAAAACGTCACGAGTTATATTGAACCGGATATGACGGTTATCCTAGACCCGCCACGCGCCGGCTGTGATAAAAAACTCATCGACAAACTTCTTGAAGTTATACCAAAGAAAGTTATTTATCTCTCTTGCAATCCGGCCACCCAGGCTCGCGATATTAAACTTTTGCTCGAGAAATACCACATTGAGACTATCAAAGCCTTCAACTTTTTTCCACGCACCCCGCATATCGAGAATTTAGTTGTGTTATCATTATAGCATGGACAAGAATCGTAAAAAGTTTATCTACCTAAATCTATTCATCTTTGTCGCGATGATAATCGCTGTTACTTCAACTTTGATTTTTGGTTCCCGTGCCGCCCGTCTTGATGGTGGTGCTGCAGCTGGCGCATTTCAACTTGAAGATGGTACTTTTGGTGGCGTTAAAATCGAATACTGGCATCATATTGTCTCCTTTACGATTTTAAGCAATATCTTTCTCGGTATTATTGCTCTTATTTCCACTATCGTTGCTTTAAAAAATCCGAAAAAAGAGATTTCAAAAAGAATGTCCACTTGGTATTTAATTGCCGCGAGCTCCGGTATGCTGACTTTTCTTGTTGTCATTTTCTTCCTCGCTCCAATGCGTGCTGTCGGCGGTAAAAACTATTTTGATATGCTTCTCGAGCAAATGTTTATTCTTCATTTCTTGAACCCAATCCTCGGTGCAATTTCCTATATTTTCTTTATTAATAAAGAAAAAACCGAGATGAAACCACGTCTTCTTGCTATCCTTCCACCAGTTATTTATGCCTCCCCATACATCTTCTGTGTTTGTATTATTAAAGTCTGGCCGGATTTCTATGGTCTCACCTTTGGTGGTAATAACTGGGTCATCCCAATTGTCTTCGTCGTATTCTGTGCCTTTATGTTCGGAATTAGTAGTTCACTAGCTCTCTTACACAATCGCTTTTCCGTCGCAAAATAGTCTTTATTTTAAGATGAAAGCATGGTAAGATAATTTAAAGACGGAAGTGTGTCCGAGTGGTTTAAGGAGCACGCTTGGAAAGCGTGTGTGCGGGCAACCGTACCGGAGGTTCGAATCCTCTCGCTTCCGCCATGCCGAAAAAACGGTATAGTATTTTATTAAGGGATAAAATGAACGAAGAAATCATTCAAATCAAAGGGCTCACCAAACGGTATGGTTACGGCGACACCGAATCTTTCGCTCTGAAAGATTTTGACCTTACCATCCGTCGCGGCGAATTTATTATGATTATGGGTCCGTCTGGTTGCGGAAAGACCACACTACTGAATATTATTGGTCTATTAGACCGCGCCACCAGCGGCGAATATATCTTAAATGGCGAAGATGTGGCCGGGATTTCCGCCCGTAGAAAAGCTCGTCTCCGCGCTAAAAAGATTGGCTTTATCTTCCAAAATTTTAACTTAATTCAAGATCTCTCCGTTCTCGAAAATGTTGCTCTCCCACTCGTCTATGTTAATCGTCCACGTACTGTCAGACTAAAGAACGCATCCGACACTTTACGTCGTTTTCACTTGCAAGAACGCGAATATTACTTGCCATCCCAATTATCTGGTGGCCAGCAACAGCGTGTTGCTATCGCTCGTGCTATTGTTAGCGACCCGGAAATCATCCTTGCTGATGAGCCTACCGGAAACCTTGATTCTCGTGCATCTATCTCTGTCATGGAGGAGCTTAAATCCATTCACGAAGAAGGCAACACCATCATCATGGTGACGCATAACCCAGCCCTTACGGTTTACGCCACCCGCGTGATTAACATGCTCGATGGCCAAATTGCTACAGATATTAAAACTGTTTCAGATCAGAATCTTCCGCAAAAGATTGAAGTTAAGCGCACGCGTGGTAAAGCGAAAAAAACGCGTAACAGTAGGAGGAAACGCTAATGGCAATGCTATTTCGAACTCATTTAAGACTTGCGCTTACTTCCATCAAGGAAAACCGCACCCGTTCTTTTCTTACCTGTCTTGGTATCGCTATTGGTATTGCGAGTATCATTTTGATTCTTTCCCTTACCGGCAGCGTTTCTAAGCTTATTACCGATGAAATCTCTGATATTGGCGCCGATCTTATCGTGGTGCGCCCATCTACTACTAAGGATTCCATCACTACTATTGTTGAAGAGCTTACCGCTTCAAACTCTTTCCAAAAGAGTAATCTCGCTATCTCCGACGTCGACGAAATCAAAAAGCTTGAATCCGTCACTGCGGTAGCTCCAATTGCTATCACTCACAGCACTCTTACCGATGAAGAAAACACTATTCCTTCTGCTACTATCCTCGGTACTACGGTAGACTTCAATACCATCGAGCCACAAACCTTCCGCTATGGCGGTTTTATTAACGACAAAAACCATGAAAATTCCGTCGTAATTGGCCCAAGCTTATCGCTTCACCTCTACAACACCACCAATCCAGTTGGCCGTACTCTTCTTTTCCACGGCGAAAGATTCATTGTTGTCGGTGTTATGGAAAACAACGATGCTTCCATTAACTTCGATAATGTCGACTTCGACAGTGCCCTCATCATGGATATCAAAGTTCTCGAGAAACTTGTTGGTTCTCTTCAAGTTCAACAGATAAATGTGAAAGTTGCTACCACCAGTGATCTCGAAGAAACTTCTTCAAAGATTCGCGAAACATTGATTGAAAAGAAATCTGGTGATACCAACTTCACCGTCTCTTATGGCGACGACATCTCACACCCAGCTAGTGCCCTTCTAAACATCATCTCTGGTATGCTTAGTCTCGTCGCTGGTATTTCCCTAGTTGTTGGCGGTATTGGCGTTATGAACATCATGCTTGTTTCCGTCGCTGAACGTGCTCACGAAATCGGTATCAGAAAAGCTGTTGGTGCGTCATCGTCAAACATCTTGATGCAGTTCATGTTTGAAGCCCTCATCCTTTCAATTCTCGGTGGCATCCTTGGCATCGCCCTCGGTTACATCCTTGCTATCTTTGCTTCATCAATCACTCCGTTTGCTCCATACATCAGTTGGCAAATCATCGCGATTACCTTCCTTACCGCTCTGGTGGTTGGTGTAATCTTTGGCATCTATCCAGCCCTCAAGGCCGCCAGTAAAAATCCAATTGATTCTTTGAAACACTATAGATAGTATGAAAAAACTTCTCGAGAAATTACCATTTTACAACACCGCGGTCCTTCCGTATCATTTTGCGCAGTCTGTTATCGCAACCACTCGTTACGGCCGTCCGGCTCGTAAACTTCACGTCATCGGTGTTACTGGTACTAATGGTAAAACTACCACCTGTTTCATGATTTGGAACATGTTGAAAGAGGCTGGCTTCAAAGCTGGCATCATGACCACTGTCGCCTGGGGCGTTGACAAACTTACTCCAGAGCTCGGCCATATGACCACGGTTGATGCCTTTACCCTCAATAAGCGTATTGCTGAAATCAAGAAACAAGGTGCTGAATTTCTCGTTCTCGAAGTTACTTCTCATGCTCTTTCCGAGCATCGTACTCTCGGTATTCCGGTAGAAATCGCCGTCTTTACTAATCTTACTCACGATCATCTCGATTATCATCGCACTTTTGTGAAATATCGCGACGCTAAAGGTAAACTCTTTAAAAAAGCTAAGTTTTCAATCTTTAATGCCGACGATGCTGCCACTAAATTCTACACAATGCATACGAAGAAATATACCACATATGGTATAAATTATGGCGATTCTAAAGCAAAAGACATCAAACTCGGCGTTTCTGGCGTGAAATATTCATATGGTGATATGAAAATAGAGACCAACATTCCTGGTGAATTCAATGTCTATAATTCCCTCGCCGCTGCTGTCGTTGGTGAAAGACTCGGTCTCGAGAAATCCCAAATCGAAAAAGGTATCAAATCTCTCCAGTCCGTTGAAGGACGCATGAATGTTATTGATGAAGGTCAACCGTTTACTGTGATTGTGGATTATGCCCATGCTCCAGATGCTCTCGAAAAAGTCTTTGATAGTATTAAAAGTCACAAAGGCAAAATCATCGCCGTCCATGGTGGTGCCGGTCGCCGTGATCCATCTACTCGCCCAATTAGAGGCATGATTCTTGGCAAATATGCCGATTTTGTCATTATTACCGAAGATGATTCCCGTGACGAAGACCCTGAAAAAATCGCTGAAGGCTTCATTAAGGGTGCCGAAAAAGCTGGAAAAACTCTCGGAAAAGACCTCATTCTAGAGCTCGACCGCGAAAAAGCTATTGCACTCGCCATTAACACCGCCAAAAAAGATGACATCGTCCTAATTCTCGGCAAAGGTCATGAAAAAACCATCCTCCGCGCCGACGGCCCCCATGATTTTGAAGACATCAAAGTCGCAAAAAAGTATTTGAAGAAACTCAAATAAAATCTATTAATACTTTTGGAGACGGGTCGTTCGCTCCCGTCGTCACGGGGCTCACGCCCTGCTTCTCGGTCGTAACCTCCGAATGCCCCCAAAAGCACTAATAGATTTTCCATGAAAGAACAAAAAGTAATTTTTAAGAGACTTTCCGAATTGGGTGAGTAAAAAATACTAGTACTGAGGAGACTTTCCGAATTGTCTCCGAAGGACTAGTATTTTTTACTATACTCTATTCAGGCAAGTATTCTGCGAGCCCGTCTACGATTTTTTCATTCTCCACCCCCATCGCTTTCGCAATCGTCGCTGCGCAGGCCATATAAGATGAAGCTGTCTCACCTGGAATAAACGAAGCTGCCGAAACTACCTCAGACTTAATTGAAAGCGTAGTTTCAGTCCCCTTCGGATAGAGTTTGGAGCTCAAAATCTTCACAATCGAGCTAGTAATGCCATAGTCCCAAGTCTCTTTGGTACCCTTAAATTCAGAAAATGTTTCAAAATTGATATCATCGTGATTCAATACTACGATTTCCGGTTTCATATTAAATAACGTTTTTTCATCATCTAGATAATCTTCCGGAGTCATATCTTTAAGAGAAGCAGTCACGAAGTTAGTCATCGCGGCTACATATACCGGAATCCCATGGAAGACGTTATTTCTTAGTGTTTCAGCTGGCACCGTCACTACTACATAGTTAGCACCGGCTTTCCATGCATCACTTAAGAACTTATGAAGCATTCCCATCTTAAAAGTCTGGTCAGAAGCGAGCACTGCCACCTGTTCCCCGTTGGCGCGCAAAATCTCATGCACAAAATGTGCTACTGTAGTTTTCCCTGTCGTACCGGTAATCGCAATCAGTTTCATATCCTTCATCGGATTGCCATAATAAGATTTTAGAATCCCAGCTTTCATCTTCTGGGCTTTTGCCTTGAGACCACCTTTTTTATTTTTAGCCTGTGATTTCCCTGCTTCTTCCATATCTATATTTTAGCACCTTTCCTTTAAACAGTAAAACTTAACCCTATTCTAGGAGTTTGCAAACGAGGTCTACAATTAATTCCTTTTCACTTGGTTCGCTTTCCTCTATTAAAAGTGTAATCGCTGTGAGCGCCTTATCTGAAATCTTCGTTTCCCCGTCCTTCGATAAGTGGTAATTATTCAGTGTAAGATAAAGGACGAAAAGCAACGCTCCAATCTGTTTATTCCCATCTTTAAACGGTTTCTCATGTACGATGAAATAAAGGAGCGCGGTTGCTCTCTCAGGTACGCTTCTGCCACTTACTTCATCAAAAACCCTAGAAAGCCCAGCCTTAAATCTGTCTCCATCTTCTTTACCAAATTCCACCGATGAAGAAACATTCTGTTTTAATTTCTCCACCGCCGTAAGGCACATTTCTACGCTTAATTCCCTCTCGGCCTGCTTTTTATTCAGGAATTTTAGATCAATCCGGCCATTATCGTACTCTTTCAAGGCTTCAAAACTCCCCGCATATTTTGAAATCACCTCTAGGATTCCATTTGCTTCCCCAGCGCCGAGTTCATTTCTTGCCGTGATTCGTCGGATAATCCCCATCATCTCCTCGACTTCGCGGAGTTTTTTCGCTTCTTTTCTCTCTGTTAAAGCGGTTAAACGATTCTCGTTTACTACCACACCGGATACTACGTATTTTTTAAGCACCTTGGTCGCCCAAATCCTAAAATTGGTCGCCTTTTTCGAATTTACGCGGTACCCAACCGAGATAATCGCATCAAGATTGTACATTTTTACCTGATAAGTCTTCCCGTCCGGACCAGTGTGTGCATTTTTTGCACATACTCGCGTCTCCTCGAGTTCCCCATCTTTAAAAATGTTTCGGATATGTCTAGAAACTACCGTACGATCGACGCTAAAAATCTTTGCCATCTGGTCTTGTGTCGCCCAGATAGTCTCGCCCTTTTCGTCGATATCGAAAACTACTTCACCCTCTAATCCCTTATAAATCTCGATTCTCTTGTCCTCTCTCATCACCCCTATTATAACACACCCTACCTCTTGAAAAAATCGATAAAATGTGCTATAATTAAAGAACGACTTATGAGTGGGGAGTTAGGACTTTAAAAGCTACTTAAAGGGGGGATTAAAATGGAAAGAACGTTCTATGGCTATTGGACCTGTGATTACTGCGGCGAAGAAAACCGCGGTGACAGCAAAACCTGCCATGGTTGTGGTAAAACCCGCGGGCAAGATGTAAAGTTTTACATCAATCCGAGGAGTAAAAGTGAACCTAGAAAATATGTCGAGCGACGAGAAACCGGCCCAGATTGGCACTGCTCTTATTGTGATTCTCTGAATCCGGATAGTGAGAGTTTTTGCAAAAACTGCGGCCACCCGAGAGATGATAAGGATAAAGATTATTTTGACCTTCATCCCGAAAGACGAAGCATAAAAGATGAATCATTCTTTGATTCTAACGTTGCACCGGACCATTATAGAGAGGAGCCTCCGAAAAACCTTACGGAGCGTCATTGTGAGCCGGTCAACCAAGAGCTTAAGCCAAGAGATTATAGTGGATTTATCAAAAAATTCGCCATCTTTGCTCTGATTCTTATTACGGTTTCTTCCCTGGTTTTTATCTTAATGCCGACCACGCGAGACCTTACGGTTGTCGACAAAACCTGGGAGCGCCAAGTGGCAGTCGAAGAATATCGCACTCTGCACGAGGAAGATTGGTCTATCCCGCCAGGTGGTCGAATGACCGGTTCGTACCGAGCTATTCACCACTACGAAGATGTTTTAGACCACTACGAGACGGTTTCTAAATCTCGCACGGTCCCGGACGGCGGTCACTACGAAAGTGATGGCTATACCGACAACGGCGACGGTACTTTTACCGAACATTCGCACTGGGTTACAGATTATAAAACGGAGTATTACACCGAACAGGAGCCAGTCTATCGTTCTGAGCCAGTCTACCAGACCAAATATCAGTACGATATTGAACGCTGGGTTTTCGATTATTATGAAACCACCAGCGGTCATAACGACGAGCCCTATTTCGCTTCTCCGAAGCTAAACTCTAAACATCGCACCGGTCACACTACCGAGACTTACCGCATTACTGCCACCTATGAAAAACGTGGCAAGACGATTACAGACATCTACACTCTGGACTTTGCCAGTTGGAAGACCGTCGAAATCGGTACGACTATCAGAGTAAAAGTCCATGTCGGTAAACGTATCGAGCTAATCGAATAAGTAGCAAAATACCCCGCTTCGGCGGGGTAATTTATTATATACTGGTGATATGGAGAAGATTAGAAACGCCTTACTAACTATTCTTGGTATGGCTCTTACCGCGACTTTAACCTTCACTTTACTTTTTTCCTTAAATCGCCCAGTCGTGTCTCCAGAAAGCCAAAATGATGACCCTGTAAGTTTACCGGAAGAACCTATCAAAGAAGAAAGAACCTATACACTTACCTTTACTGGCGATATTTCTCTAGCGGATAATTGGCACATTGCTCCAAAATACGATGAACGTGGTGGTATCACCGGAATACTTGGTAGCACTATGCTAGATACCATGAAAAGTAGCGATTTTCTAGTAGTAAATTCCGAATTCACCGTTTCTAACAGAGGAACACCACTGCCTGGCAAGACTTATACTTTTCGTGCCAAGCCAGAGCGCCTTGCCATTTATCATGAGATGGGAGTGGACCTCGCCGATCTTGCTAACAACCATGTTTACGACTATGGCGGGGATGCTTTTCTAGACATGTTAAATGCCTTTGATGAGTACCAAATACCCCATATTGGCGCCGGAAGAAACCTCGAAGAAGCCAAAAAACCTTATATTGTTACAATTGGTAATTTTAAATTTGCTTTTATAGCCGCCACTAGAGCCGAAAAAAATGTGATGACACCAGGAGCCACTAATACAGCTCCTGGCACATTCTGGTGCTATAACCCAACTGAAATGATTAATCTCATAAAAGAGCTAAAAGACCAGGTGGATTTCGTTATTCCAGTTATTCACTTTGGGCGAGAAAACTCCCACGCTCTTGAACAAGCCCAGATGGATAGTGCCAGGGCCTATATCGACGCCGGCGCTGCAATGGTGGTAGGTCACCACGCCCACATTCTTCAAGGGGTAGAGATTTACCAAGGAAAGCCCATCATTTATAATCTTGGCAACTTCCTCTTTAATTACATAGATACCGACACCGCTCTGTTTCAGGTTAAAATGGATCAAGATGGCAAAATGGAATACTACATTCTCCCCGCTTTCCAGACTAATTGTCAAACTATTCTCCTAGAAGAAGGTGCCAAAAAACAGCAGATTATTAGTGATATCAATTCCTGGAGTATTAACGCTAGGCTCGACTCAACCGGTAAAATCATGCCAGCGTCTTAGTTTGCAACATAAAAATAAAAGCCTCACGGCTTTTTAATTGTGGCGGAAGCGAGAGGATTCGCATCGAGCGAAGCGAGATTCCAATCCTTCTTTTTGACCCATTTCGAAGAAATGTGGCGGAAGCGAGAGGATTCGAACCTCCGAGACGGTCACCCGCCCACACGATTTCGAGTCGTGCGCCTTCAACCACTCGGCCACGCTTCCGTGTCTAATCTTATCACATTTTCCCCCGTTTCACAAATAATCTGTGAAAAACTTTGCAAAAATTGTTCTTCACATATCTAAAAAATATGGTATAATTATGACGTCACTCGCAAGGGTGATGCTCATTTAATTTCTAGGTGGATGTTACTAACATCCACATTGCACTTAAGAACCCTAAAGGTTTACGAGTGAACCAAAAATTTGTGTGCCCGTAGCTCAGCTGGATAGAGCGTTTGCTTGCGGAGCAAAAGGTCGTAGGTTCGAATCCTGTCGGGCATACCAAATTATGCTATAAAAATAGACCGTAAGGTCTTTTTTGTTTTTATCTTGATAACAGAGACAAATAGTGTTATAATTTTTAGGCACCTTAATATTTTACAGATCAAAGGGGGTATTAAAATGGTCTTTGAACTAAGCGAACGCATTATCATTTTGACCAGCGAGAAGTGGGTCGAAAAGCACGAAATTGCCGATCAAATTGGCACCGCCATCGGAGATACTAAGGCAGTCGTCATCCATTACAGTTTCCTTCGGGAGAAATACACGAAGAAACTCGGCAGCGACTGCACTAAAGCGAAGCTGGATGCCAAAATCCTCGAACACGTTGCGCGCGCTATTAGCGCCGCCCTGCTTACAAAAGCATATCTGGTCATCGATACCGATATTGTAGACATCCCTGGTTTCGACACCCTGATCCACATTATCGAGCGCATCCTGATTTTAATTGGCGAGATGAAAGACGAGTACGAAGAGACCGCGCCGAAGAATAGTGGCCCTCTTCACGTTCTTCATCTATCCATCAGCGGCTCCGAAGAAGAAAAGGAAGCCTACTATAATCGCCTTCATGCCGAATACATGGACGAGCTCTTCCCCAAGATGGGTGACGACGCCAAAATCCTGGCGGACCTTCTTTTAAAAGAAGAAAAGGCCCGTTTCGAGCATGATCACGCCGAATATGCCGGCCTCCTCTTCAAGAAGTACTACACCTTCAGCCCGATGATTGAGCTCGGCGAAGAGTCAATCAATAAAAAAGAAGAAATCACTTTTAAGGCCAATCTGTAAAAAAAGAAGCGAGGCTTTAGTCTCGCTTTTTTCATGCTATAATAAAAAGATGGAATGGGAAAAAGCAACTGACGTAATATTAATCGCCTCCATCGCAATCTTTTCGATATTTGTGTGGTTAGGCCTCTATCAATGGATTCGTCGAAAATCCTTCTTAAAAATCGACAAAAACCTACTCTGGGCACTCCTACCTTTCATTTTAATGGCAATCACTTACTTCTTGTTTGACAAGGTTTTCGTCTTAAATGTCCGTCCAAATGGTTCCGGCGAGCCGTCCTTCCCTTCGACTCATACCATGGTTGTCGCCACGATTTTCTTTATTGTCGCTCTAAATCTGAAGAAATACATCAACAACATCTATATTCGTATCTTCCTCTATATTGTCATGGCAGCACTCATCGCCCTCGTCTCGGTCGGTCGCGTGCTCGCTAATATGCACTGGGTGTCGGATGTGCTCGGCGGCCTCGGCTTCGCTGTTATCTTCGCCGGCATCTATTATTTCGTAACTAAACAAAGGATCAAAAATGAGTAGTATTTTTACCAAAATCGTTAACGGTGAGATTCCGTGCTACAAAATCTATGAAGATGAGAAAACCATGGCCTTTCTCGATATCAACCCAGAAACTCCAGGCCACACCCTTGTCATCCCAAAGACTGAAGTCGACAAAGTCTATGAGCTAAGCGATGAAGATTTCACCGCCCTCATGAATACCGTTAAAAAACTCTCTGTTCACATGGAAAAGGTGCTCGGTGCTCGCACTCTCTGGAAAGTTATCGGCACCGACGTTCCGCACGCCCACGTTCATCTCCTGCCTTTCGATAAAACTTGGCACCAAGACCGCCACGTCGAGCTGACCGAGGATGAGTTTAAAGAAATCCAAAAGAAACTCGAATTAAAGTAAGGAAAAACCCCGCGAGAAGCGGGGTTATTTAGTTGTGACAATGAGGCGTTACGCCTCGATAATCGCGGGGATGTAGTCGGAGAAGAGAGTGGGTAGTGTCTCGACAGTGATTCTGTAGCCGAGCTCATTTTTCCGATAGTTCGGAGCGTGCGGCGTAGAGAGTGAACCTGCCTGCGGGACAAGAGTGTGCGTAATAGAGAGGATATTATAGCGACACTCACGGTTGAGCATCCAGGCCTTATTGATAGCGCCGTTAGCGCCATTCTCTTCACACGAAAGGTAATGATCGATCATTTTTTATTCCTCCTTAAAAATGATAAGTTTGGCAAATGCCAGTCTTATTATTATAGCACACTTTGTATAAAAAGTCAATAATAATATCTGTAACTACCATACCGCCTATTCTTTTATTATCAGTAAAATTATGATATGATAACCCTATGAAAAGAGCGAGTAGTTACGAACCGGGAGACTTTGAATCAGATATTTACGCGGCTTGGGAATCCGCAGGTGTCTTCCAACCCACCATTACTACCCTACCCGTAGACGACGACGGTAACGGTATCGATGATAGAAAAGAGGAGCTAGAAGAGAGAGATGGCTCATCTTCGCATACCTTCTCTATCGTCATGCCTCCACCAAACGCCAACGGTAATCTCCATATTGGCCACGGCCTCACCATCGCTCTCGAAGATTCTCTTACTCGCTTCTATCGCTTAAAAGGCCTTAGCTCTTGGTATATCCCTGGTGCCGACCACGCCGGTTTCGAAACCTGGGTCGTGTACGAACGCGCTCTCGAAAAAGAGGGTCACACTCGCTTTGAATTTGACCGCGACGAACTCTACTCCCGTGTCTGGAACTTCGTTGCTGAACAGCGTGGCAACATGGAACTCCAAGTTCGTGCCCTCGGCTGCTCCTGTGCTTGGGGTGATCTCACCTTCACTCTTGATGAAAACGTCGTCGACCGCGTCTACACCACTTTTGAAAAAATGTGGAATGACGGCATGATTTATAGAGGTGAAAAGCTCGTCAACTTCTGCCCGAAGCACCAAACCGCCTTCGCCGACATCGAAGTCGAGCACAAAGACGAAAAAGGTTCCCTTTGGGATATCGCCTACACCTATGACGGTGGCGAAATTATTGTTTCTACTACCCGCCCAGAAACGCTCTTTGGTGATACCGCTGTTGCAGTAAACCCAGAGGACAAGCGCTACGAAAAACTCGTCGGAAAAACTGTCCACTTACCTCTTACCGACCGCGAAATTCCAGTCATTACCGATGAGCACGCTGACATGGAATATGGCACCGGCGCCGTCAAGATTACTCCGGCCCACGACTTCGACGATTTCGAAGTTGGCAATCGTCATAATCTCGAGCGCATCCAAGTTATCGCCGAAAACGGCACCATGATTAACGTCCCAGAGAAATACGATGGCCTTACCACCGAAGAATGCCGCAAACAGGTTCTAAAAGATCTCGAAAAAGAAGGCCTCCTAAGAGGTGAGAAAAAGATTGTCCACTCTGTCGCACACTGCTACAAATGTGGCACCACCATCGAGCCAACCCTGAAGGAACAGTGGTTTATCGATGTTAAAAAGCTCGCCGCCGAAGCCATCAAACACCTCGAAGCCGGCGAAATCAAATTCTACCCAGAAAGCAAGCAAAAGGTTTTGATTAACTATCTCGAGAATCTTAAAGACTGGAACATTTCCCGTCAGATTCCTTGGGGTATCGCTATTCCGATGTTTAAGAAGGTCACCCTCGAGGCCACTGCTGCCCCAGAATGGGTTTTCGACCGCCGTGTTAACCTCAAAGAGATTGAAATCGCTGGCGTCAAATACGTCCGCGATGAAGACACCTTCGACACGTGGTTCTCTTCCGCCCACTGGCCAATCGTTTGTACAAACTGGACCGAAGGCGTGTTTAATCCGTACTATCCGCTTAACGTCATGGAAACCGGCGCAGATATTCTCTTCGCCTGGGTTGCCCGCATGATTATGATGGGCGTTTACGTCACCGGTCAGGTACCGTTTAAAGAGGTCTACCTCCACGGTCTCGTCCTCGATGCTCATGGTAAAAAGATGAGTAAATCCAAGGGTAATGTGATTAACCCAATGGAACTCGTCGCGAAATACGGCTCCGACGCTTTCCGTCTTGGTATTCTCCGAGGCCGTTCCGCCGGCATGAACCAAGCCTTCTCCGAAAACTCGGTTATCGCCGGCCGCAACCTCTGCAACAAACTCTGGAACATCTCAAACTTCATCCAAACAGTTGTAGATGAGAGCGAGGGAGACACTGCTCGAGGGCTTTCGGAGGTTACGACCGAGAATGAGGGCGTGAGCCCCGTAACGACGGGCGGGAGCGACCCGTCCCGAGAGAGTGTCGACTCGCTCGACTATACCACCGACCACATGGGTGAAGACTGGATCTGCCGCGAGCTTACCTCCTGTCTGTCTCAAATTGCCGACGACATGAAATCCTACCGCTTCGCCGAGGCCGTCGAAACCCTTTACCAGACCATCTGGGACAAGTACGCCGACTGGTTCATCGAAAGTCAAAAACTCTACCGCAATGTCAACCTCTTAAAGAAGACTCTCGAGACTATTCTTATCGCTCTCCATCCGTTCGCACCATTCGTAACAGAGGCGATTTGGCAGAATCTCAGCTGGACCGACGGTTTTGTGATTAACGCTAAATGGCCAGAAGAGCTCAAATTTGACGAAATTTCGGCCGAGCAGTTCGAAAACATAAGAATTATCGTGTCGGAGGTTAGAGCCACCTTACAGGCCCTTCCAGGCACCAATAACGCGAAAAAATATGGCTTGTTGTACGGCGAAGATGCGCTCGTGGAGGATAATGCCGAACTAATCCGCATCCTCACAAAGGTCCCTACTATCAATGCCACTAACGGCTCTCCAAAAGGCCTCCGCGTACCGGTTGCTAATCATGAAATCTATTTGGATGTCCCAGAGAAAGTTATCAAAGAGTACAAAGACACCCTTACCGAAAAGATTCTCTCTGTTGGAAAAGAGCTTGATTCCCTGAACGCCCGCATGGCTAATCCAAGCTACGTCGAGCGCGCACCGGAGCATCTTGTGAAAGAAACCAAAGAATTAATTGCAGAGAAAGAGCGCCTCATTTCACGCCTCAAACAAGAACTCGAACTCATCTAGTATTGACAAAATATAAGCATTATGATATAATGGTCATAGTTGTGGCGAGGAATACCTCTTAATTTCTTACAACCACAAAGTAGGTGACAATATGGAGCCTAAATACCTTTCCCATCGTATAACTACGGTGGTTCGCGATGAGTTTGATGTGCCTAGATTTTATATCAGCACATCTTACTGTCGCGAAGGGTTCTCTGGGTTTGATCCAGAGTGGGAGACTATAGTCTTCCGTTATGAAGCAGGCGAGGTAAACTATTTTGATGAATTAGAGCAGTTTAGGGATAAAACCCAAAAACAAGCTCTAATTAATCATGCATGGTGTATCGAAAGATATACTATGTAGTTTACCCCATCGGCTGCCACACCTGTGGCAGCCAGCTTCATAAAACCCGAGAAATAGTATTTAGTGCTTCACTTATCCATACCCCGGGCTATCTGCCCGGGGATTTTTGATTCCCCATTTGTTATATTTATCCAGATTAAACAGCGGCCTCTTCCCTTCGTCAATTACGGCCTGGGCCTTTTTCACAAGTTTTTCCACTCCGGCTTCCGATGATGCAGAGCCAATGTGCTCCGTCCGGACCACTTTTCCCTGTTCCTTGTAGCACACCTGCACGCCCGTTGCGCCGGAAGTCGTTTTGAATTTTCGGATAAATGCCATACCCACATTGTAGCACATCTTAAAAGCAATTCCCTGCGCAGTTCGCGCACGAGGCAAGATTTTTACACACAAATTCCCTATGCTTTTCCACAGAAACCATAAGAACAATTCAACTAATTCCCTTATGTCTAGCAACCCATGATGCTAGCATCCCGACTTGACAAACAAAAAAGCTTCCGCTAAAATCAGGGTAACAACTGTGCAGAGTGGGGTGCAGTTGGGAGAAAAAACACCGACTTGAGAGTAAAAGCCGGGATTTCTGCATGCGAAACCATAAAAGGAATGACGTGTCAATTAAATTCACGTCATTAAAGATTGTGCTATAATGAAAAATATGAAAATTCCAATCACACAGAGCAGGGAATGGCAGAAGCTGCAAAATGATCTAAAAGAATCGAGCTTCCTCGAGGAAAATGAACATTTTTACTACCTTGCTATTAAGAAATCGACCCCTGTTGGAAACTATCTTTACTTGCCGTATGGACCCGTTTTAGAAGAGAAGAGCGATTTTAAGGCCGCCCTTAAATCCCTAGAAGAATTAGCTGAAAAAGAAAACTGTATTTTTGTCCGCATCGAGCCGCAAATCCCAGATTTAAAGTTGCCAACAAACGCCAAAAAATCGAAAGATTTAAGTCCAAAAGAGACCTGGATGCTTGATTTAACAGGGAACGAAGACGAATTGAAGTCGAAACTCCCATCACGCCTACTCCGCTACTATAAAGGTCACGAAAACAAGGGCATTAAGATTGAAACTAGCAAAAACCCAAGCGATATTCATTATCTGTTGGATCTTCAAAAAGCCCTCGCCGACAAAAAGGGAATCAACACCTTCTCGGAGCATTATTTAGAAACCGAACTAAAGCAGGATTTCGCGACACTATATCTTGTAAAATATACCGACGAAGAAACCAAAAAGACCGAAATTGTCGCTGCCGGCCTTGTTTTTGACTATGAAGATACCAGATATAATCTCCAGGGCGCCCAAAACGACACCGGCCGCTCGCTTCACGCTACCGGCATTCTCACCATTCAGCTAATCATGGATGCCTATAAAGACGGCAAAAAACTCTTCGATTTCTGGGGAATCGCCCCTGAAGGTGCTCCAAAAGATCACCCATGGGCCGGCTTTACTAATTTCAAGAAAACCTTCGCCGGCTACGAAGTAGATTATGTCGGCACCTACGACATCGTTTTGAAACCATCAAAGTACAAACTCTACAAACTTCTTCGCTCCGCCCGTAGACACATTGGCTAATCGATTCGTGTTATAATGTGCTTATGGAAAGACCATATTTAGCACAACGAAATCACAATATAAAAGAAAAAAGTGCCATGTTTATTGTGGCTCTATCTTTATTGATGCCACTCTTAGTTATTAAACCAACAAATGCCTCCTGCTACGGAAGGTTATTTGCTGATGAAAAGTATTACGGCTGTTCAGATGATAATCCGTGGTTGGGCGAAGAAGCCCCAAAAGGTATCACTGTTAGTATCGCAAACAAGAAGATAACACTCAATAATTATAACGGAGGACCAATTGGTATCACCTCGAATGATTACGGATTTGATGGAAATTACGAAATTGAGTTGATCGGCGAAAATACAATAACTTCAAGCATAATTACGGATTCTAGCTCAGCAATTTACAACGAAAACGTATCATTCTTAAATATGTCCCCAGTTTTTACTGGAACGGGCACACTCAAAATCGTAAATGCTTCAATCCCTTTTTACAATGAAGACAACGGAAACAATAAGATGTCTATTACAATTGTAAGCGGAGAGGCAGCAAAGAAAACAGAAGATAAAACAGAGGTCGAAGCAGGACTTAGTGATACAAAAAAAGAAGGTCCAAATCCAACTACGTCCTTCTTCGAAACTGCCCCAGGACTCGCACTCCTGATTGCGGTTCCGAGCATTCTTGTTATCATCATTATCATTTTATCAATTGCCTTAGCAAGAAAACCAGCTAAACATATTTCAATAGCAGAAAACGAAAACACTCCAGATATGCACTAACCAACTTGTGCTATAATTGAGCTATGAAATTTGAAGAAATCACCGCCGAAGAATTTCGCGCATATGCTAATAACAGCCCATATAAATCTTTCATGCAGACCCCAGAAATCGCGTCTCTTCGCGAGAAATCCGGCTGGACATCTCACTATGTTGCAGTAAAAAAGGATGGTGAGACTCTCGCCGCGTCCCTTCTTGTCTCTAAACCGGCCTTCATGAAAAAGCTCTATTTCTACGCTCCCGGCGGCCCACTTCTAGATCTTGAAGACACAAAACTCGTTAATTTCTTCTTTGAAAACCTGAAATCCTACATTAAATCGAAAAACGGCTATCTCCTTCATATCGACCCATATTACGAACTCGTCGAACGCGACCGCGATGGCCTCCCGGTCGAAGGCGGATTTAATCGCAAAAAAGCCCTAAAAAATCTTGAAGATCTCGGTTTTAAAGAGATGAAAAACGCCTCTCAGCCGAAATATCTCTTTGTCAAACCAATCGAAACCCGAACAGAAACCGAACTAATGGAGAGCTTTAAGAGAAACACCCGTAATCACATCCGAAAAGCCGAAAAGATGGGCGTGACTATCCGTGAACTAAAAAGGGAAGAACTCGACAAATTTAAAGCCATCACCGAATCTACCTCTGAGCGCCGCAACTTTACCGACAAACCTCTCTCTTACTACGAAACCATGTATGACCTCTTCCACGACCGCGGTGAAGTGAAATTCATAGTAGCGGAAGCAGTTATAACCGAAGATGGCACAACTCGAGGGCTTTCGGAGATTACGCCCGAGAATGGTACTTTTGAGCCCGAAGATGGCACAACTCGAGGGCTTTCGGAGGTTACGACCGAGAATGAGGGCGCGAGCCCCGTAACGACGGGCGCGAGCGACCCGTCCCGAGAGTGTGCCATCTCGGGCACACCTACCGTTCTTTCCGCCGCCATGTTCATGACCTATGGCCGCGAAGTCATCTACCTCTTTTCCGGTTCCGACCAGCAGTACATGCGTGACTACAACGCCCAATATCTCATTCAGTACCACATGATTAAATTCGCCGCCGAAAACAATTTCGACGTCTATAACTTCTACGGCATCAACGGCCTCCCAGATGAAAACTCCAAAGATTACGGCATCTACGAATTTAAAAAAGGCTTTGGCGGCCACGTCGTCGAGCTCATCGGCTCATTCGAACTATCTCTCAGCAAAACCTACACACTCGCCAAGAAAATCCGCCATTAATGCTATAATTGGCTTATCATGAAGAACTCAGTTTGGAAAATCATCGCGAAGCATACCTTCACACTTTTTAATCTCGTAAATGTGATTCTCGCCCTCATGATCGCCTCTGTTGGTAGCTACAAAAACATGCTTTTTATCAACATTGCGTTTTTAAACACGATGATCGGCATCATCAATGAAGTCCGCGCCAAGCGCATGGTTGACAAACTAAAACTCATCTCTGATAAACCCCCAATTGTCCTAAGGAACGGTAAAGAAGAAAAAGTCCCTGCCGAAGAAGTCAAAAAAGACGACATCATTGTCTTAAAACTTGGCAACCAAATCCTTTTTGACTCGATTTTAAAAGACGGCACCATCGAGGTCAACGAATCATTCGTCACCGGTGAGCAGGACAATATCACCAAGCACCCAGGCGACAAACTTATCTCTGGTAGCTTCGTCGTTTCCGGCAGCTGCACCGCCACCGTCGAACACGTCGGCGAAGAAAACCTTGTATCAAAGCTTGAAAAATCCGCCCACGTCATCAAAACTGCCGATTCCAAGCTCTTTACGCTGATGAACAACATCGTGAAATACATTTCCTACACCCTGATTCCAATCGGCGCTCTCCTCCTCTGGGCCCGCTTCCGCGTCCCAGACACCACCACCGAAACCGCCGTCATCTCCACCGTCGCCGGTCTCATCACTATGATCCCGGAAGGTCTCGTCCTCTTAACTTCCTCTGTCCTCGCTCTCGCGACCATCCGCTTAAGCCGCCAAAAAGTTCTCGTCCAAGACCTCTACTCTATCGAAACTCTCGCCCGCGTCGACTGTATCTGTCTTGATAAAACCGGCACCCTCACGACCGGCAAAATGAAGGTAAAGGACTACATTGTGGCACCAGGCGCCACGGAAAATACCCTTCTAAGCACGCTAGAGCTTATTTTAAGCCATCTTCCGGCCGATAACGCTACATCACGGGCTCTCCACCGAAAGTTCGGGAAAACGGCCAAAAATGAAGCCACAGATACAAAATACGAAATCATCCCTTTTTCCTCGGATCGCAAATTCTCTGGTATTAAAGATGGCACCACCGAATACTTGATGGGTGCCCTCGAATTCATTACTAAGGATAAATCCCTAATCAAAGAAGAGCAAAAGCTCTCCGGTTCTTACCGCATCATCTCTGTTATTAAGCGCGTCAAAGGGAAAGACACGCTTCTAGGCTTCGTCCGCCTTGAAGACGAAATCAGAAAAGACGCGAACAACATTATTAAGTTCTTTTATGACAACGACGTCGCCATTAAAATCATTTCCGGCGACAATCTCGAAACTGTCACCAAAATCGCTAAAAACGTCGGTGTTCTAGATACCCGCGGCGTTGATCTTTCTACTCTCGATAAACCGGACTTTAACAAACTTGTTCAGGACTACAGCATTTTTACTCGCGTTACTCCGGCCGAGAAAAAAGCCCTCATTAAGGCCTTTAAGAAAAACGGCTACACGGTCGCCATGACTGGCGATGGCGTCAACGACATCCTCGCCATGAAGGAAGCCGACTGTTCCATCTCTATCGGCGAGGGCTCCGATGCTGCCCGCCGCGCCTCCAAGCTCGTCCTACTCGATTCGGATTTCAGCGCCGTTCCGTCCATCATTGCCGAAGGTCGTCAATCCATTAATAACCTCGAGCGTTCTACCTCTCTTTTCCTCGCAAAAACCGTCTACGCCTCTACGCTTGCCGTCGCTTTCGTCTTCCTCCCGTTTGAATACCCCTACATCCCAATCGAAATGACATTAATCAGCTTCTGTTGTATTGGCTTCCCGGGCCTCGTCCTCGCTCTCGAGAAAAACACCGCCCGCATCAAAAACCGATTCATCAAAAACATCAAGCATTACTCTGTTCCAACCGGCCTCACTATCGCTATTTCCATGATAATCCTCTCAATCATCGCCCATTTCACCGGTCTCACCCGTGGCCAGCTCAACACCTGGTCAGCCATCATCACCTTTGCTATCGGGCTTTTCCTCGTCTACAAAATTTCCCGCCCGCTCAATCTCTTCCGCGGGCTTCTCCTTCTCTTAATCATCGCTATCGCCGTCGGCGCCCTCTGTATCCCGCTCACTCGCGAAATCTTTGAGTTCGCTCCTCTCTTCTAAATTGACAAAACAGATAAAGTATGCTATAATAGTATCATCTGATTATTTTTCAGTGTATCTTAAACTGGTTCAAATCTATCTGGAAGGATGATAAAAAAATGCGATTCAAAGACAGACGACGTGCCCGCAAAGAAGCCATTGAAAGAGAAGAAGAACTCGAAAGAACCCGTCAGCTCCGCACCAGCACCTATTCCACTCTCATGAGCGACATCTGCCGCTTTAAAATCTGCATCCTCGCGACCTATCCCTCAGACCCGAGCAGGATTGATATCAGCGCCGAACGCTTCGAGTCCTTTAAAGACATTCGCGCCGACATTAATCGGAATCTGAATAGGCTCAAAGAACTTGGTGTAGACATCCCTGAAAAAGTCGAAGGCGCCATTAACGGAACATCGCTTCAGGATTTCACCTGCCTCGAAGATTGCAACAAATACTTCGAGAAACTTGGATCAGTTCTTCGCACGATTATCGTGTACTACTAAAAACCCGCCTCTCGGCGGGTTTTCTCTTACCTAAGTTTTATACTTCAATCGAAACTCGTGGATAAATATTCAAACTATATGGATCAGTCGGTTTTACGCCCGCCTGAATCTCATAAAATGCCGCTGCTCCCACCATTGCGCCATTATCGCCAGATAGCTTCGGCTCAGGGAAGAACACTGGATAGTCTCTCGAAAACTTGCTTGCCGCTTTTTCGCGAAGCTTCTTGTTCGCCGACACTCCGCCTGCGAAAACGATGGACTTCACATCTGGATGAAGCCTAGTCGCCATTTCAAGCTTTTCGTTCAAAATATCAATCGCTGTTTTCTGGAAACTCGCTGCAAAATCTGCCCGCATCTCACCAGTTAAATGGTTTTTCAGATCGTGGCTTGGATGCGAAATCGGAAGCCCAAGTTCCTTCTGTACGGCTCTTAAAACCGCCGTCTTTAGGCCTGAGAATGAAAAATCTAATCCCTCAAGTTTTGGGTGTGGCAATTTATACTTGTTCTCATCACCTTTCTCCGCTTCCTTCGCAATCGATGGGCCACCAGGATAGGGAAGTCCAAGAATCTTCGCTACCTTATCAAAGCATTCACCAACCGCATCATCGTGTGTTGTCCCAATAATCTCAAAACTATCGTGCTCTCTCATATAAAGAATCTGTGTATGCCCACCTGAAACCACCAGCGCCAGTAATGGAAAAGAAATCGCGATGTGTCCTGCGGAACATGAAGAATTGGCCAGAGCGGCCCGGAGCGTGTCCGAAGGACACGCTGTGATTTCTTTTCCATTACTAGAAGTGTTAATCCAGTTCGCATACACATGTGACTTCAAATGATGCACCGCATAAAGCGGTTTATCATGAAGCACCGCTAGCGTTCTCGCCGTAAGCGTTCCAATTAAGAGCGACCCCAGCAGTCCCGGCGCATGCGTCACTGCAATCGCATCAATGTCGTCCCAGTTGCACGAGGCATCTTTAAGAGCTTTATTAATGACCGGCATCATCACTTCAAGATGACTTCTTGCTGCCACTTCAGGAATCACACCACCGTATTCAGCAAAAATATCAATCTGCGAAACCACCACGTTCGACAAAATCTTGCTCCCGTCTTCCACGACGGCAGCTGCGGTTTCATCACAACTAGTCTCGATTCCTAAAATTTTCATATCTTAATTATATCACAAAATGAATATTTACTCATGATGGTAAGGACCACCAACCGCAATTTGCGAAGCACGGTAGATTTGCTCCGCCACCATTACTCTCGCAATCCT
Source organism: uncultured Candidatus Saccharibacteria bacterium (assembly GCA_947165465.1). Lineage (GTDB taxonomy): Bacteria > Patescibacteriota > Saccharimonadia > Saccharimonadales > Saccharimonadaceae > Nanosyncoccus. The sequence goes on from CAMVAM010000002.1 coordinate 112,541, forward strand.
ATGCGGGAACACCAACTTCGAAAAACTCCATAAAAAGTCTGCTTTCTCGCGTACTTCGCCGGAGAAACCATACGCGCCTCCAATTAGAATCACGACATCCCGCCCATTTGTAAAAGCATTTGAAAGCTTCTTTGAAAATTCGGGTGATGATATATTTTCGCCACGTTCGTCGCAACAAATCACATACTCACGACCACTAAACGGCCAATCTGCTAGGTATTTGTCGAGCTTTTCTTCGTCCATGAAAACCCACTCAAAATCAAACGGTTTTCGCATCCTTTTCTCGTACTCACTAACCGCTTCAAGCACCCAATCTGAGTTCTTTCTTCCACCTGCAATTATTTTTATCATAGAAACATTATACCAGTTAATCAAAAAATACCAAGTTACAGAGTAAAAAAGCCAGAAAAATACATAAAAAATAATTACTTTTTAAGGTAATTTTTTACTTGCTTATGCTATAATAGAATCAAAGGAGAGGTAATTACAAAAAAGTGGGAGTTAAACTAAAGCAATTTTATGCTTTTGTGCGACAGATGTTTTTTGACGACTCCGGCCATTTTTATCTGAAAAAATACGATAAAATAAGAGTCGCCTTTTTGGTTGCCTGCATGTTTGCTTTTATTCTTTTTTCAAACCTAATCGTCCCAGTGCATTTTAAAGAGTTAGATACTGAGGCTACCTCCCAGTCTTCAAACCCAAGCACTCTCACCTTCACCTCAACCACTGAAATTGCCTCCGTTTCTATCA
>CAMVAM010000003.1 GCA_947165465.1 uncultured Candidatus Saccharibacteria bacterium
CATAAAAAATGGTGGAGTAGAACGGACTCGTTCGCGAAGCGCGAGTCCGGAGGAATTCTTTCCAAAAAAAAATGGTGGAGTAGAACGGACTCGAACCGTCCACCTCAGCAATGCGAATGCTGCGCTCTACCAGATGAGCTACTACCCCGTAACCATTATTATAACATATTTTAATTATTTTTGAGTCAACGTATAGGTTGCGGTGCCAGTGTAAGAACCAGCAGGAACGTTTGAAGCTGTTGAAACCTTATATATGACCGTAGCAGTAGTACCTTCAGAATCATCGGCCGAACCCGTGTCCATCAGTTTAGCATTGGAAGCAGCCAAAGCAGTCGAAGAACCATTGACATAAGCTGCCCAGCGGTTATAGCCTTTTGCTGGAGAAGCATTATAAGCAAAAGTCGTCGAATTTGAAGCACTAGAAAGTGCCGTCCAAGTCGCCGCCACAGAATAGCCACTACCACTATTGCAAACCGCCTTAAAGGTGTTAGCAGTTGAATTCATCGCCGTTGCAGCACTATTCGCTGTCATGGCCTTCGTAATAGTCGCGCTACCGGCCGTCCTAGAAAACGTGCAAATTTCATCCACAGTCACACTGAGATTATCAACCACCGCAGACGGATTGTCTGTTGCATAGATATTTGCCACGCCAAGAAACGTACTTGCAAGAAGCATGGAACAAACCAAAACACCTTTTTTCAATTAATTTTACCTCCGATAATTTCTTACTATTATAATAACAAACATTAGCACAATGTCAACTTTTGATAAGTACAAAGCTAGCACGATTATGTATCATAGATACAGCGAATATTATATCCAACACCTTTATTCGCGTTGCCCATGAGCAGACTATTTTGATAGTTATACATCATAGTATATGCACCATCTGGATTATTCGAAACAGTAGTCGCAGTCCACCAGCCACCAATCGTACCGCTCGAGTTCAAGGATCCATTGCTTACTACGCCATTTTTCGTTAGGTTTAGGAGATTAACCATCTGAGTACCAAACGAAGAAACAAGCGGGCTGAGCTCAGGATATGTCGGCAAACGCCAATACTTAGGACAGACACTATAACGTGGCAAGTTAAGCTGCAACGCATTAGTAGTTGTAGTCGTGTTCCTGGCATTAGCAGTTGCAGCCACATGGTTATAATATAGCCCTGAATCCGAATAGATATCACCATAAATCATTGCAGTCGTTGTATTGTTAGACCAAAGCGAGACATTCGTAATAGTTGACGGCAAGACAGTGCTCGCGCCAACATTTGAATTACCAGTCGTGAGCGTACTACCACCAGGGAGTCTTAGGTTAGAGGTCATCCAAAGCGTATTCGTGGCCTTGATATACCCGTAACTTACAGTAGTAGTTCCGGTAATTGGACGGCTATCAACAAGCGTGCCTGTTGCACCATTCGCAGTATTAATCACAGCATGTGTGTTAACGGACTGCATGTAAGTCGAACTAGACAAAGTAGAGGTTAGTTGCAACATGCATCTGACAGAAGCACCATATCCCTTTGGTAATTCAGATTTGCCAAAGCCAACAGCATTGAATAGGTTTCTTGCAGTACCATAACTCGGACCAAGGTAAGAATTACCGCCAGTCCAATAGAAGCCCGATGAATTATTTCCAGATAGAACACCGGTGGTTGAAATATTGCCAGCTAATTGTGCCTGGAATGGCCCAGTAGTCATGGTTACAGAATTGTTATTATTATATGTAGCAATTCTGTCATAATCATAAGTCGTAATTAATCGCCAGTACTTTGGACAAATATCATATTCAGCAAGGCCCATAGTTGGAGCCGTTCCAGCAGTAGCAACCGTGTAATTGTAATACGTACTACACGCGCCGGTAGAACAATCCGAATTACCGGTTACATAAAGACCAGTAGACATACTAGAATCTGACGATGGCAGAGTATAGCTAGAACTAACATTTGAATAGGTAGAATTAAGAGTCGTACCTGCTGGAAGTTCAAGATTCTGGGTCATAAAGCACGCATTAAGTATTACAGCGGTACCATACATCGTATTCGTACGATAATCCCACATCGGATACCCACAATAACTATATAGCGCTTCCTGGAAGTAATTCTTCCTACCAGATGCCACAATAGTAGCTTCACCAATCGGCATTGTATAAACAGCATTCGGTATGGTTGTTGAACTAAATGTACCTTCATTTGCAGAATTGTAATGGGCCCATTGGTAAAACCTATAACCTTCGGCCAGATTTGGAGTTGCAGACAATTGTACTTCTTCGCCCCATCGATACATTGCTGAAACTGGCACAGACGAAATCGAGGAATATCTTAAAATATTAAGTAAATAGGTATTCCTTGGAAGTTCCAGAGAAATCACCACATCACTATTCGTCACTGTCACCGAATCGGATTGCGTCTGATAATTTGTAACGGACTTCGAATACGAACAGGTACTACCAGACGAAATCGTCTCAACCCCATCCGAGTACCAGGAATCCGGATAAGAGCCATCGGCATTCTGGAGATGGTAACGCTTCGTACAATTATATGTATCTGCCGCCGAGGTTACAGTAATCGTACCAGCAGCCGTACCGGCTAGGAATTGTGTCGATGCAGTCGTGCTAGACACAAATGAACCGACAGTTGTAGAGTATGAACCGAATCTATAACCGGATTTAGCAACGGCAGAAATCTGATAGTATCCGCCATCGTCAACATACACACCCCAACCATTCATCACGTTGACACCATTAAACATCACGCTATCAATATTGGAGTCCCAAGAAACAGTTACAAGGTGCTGGGTTCTCTTCATTACGCAACGAGCGGATTGCATATAGCCACGCGCAACAGTATAAGTCGGGCTAATCATCGAAGAGTTCACAGACATATAATATTCATTGGTAGTATTAACCCTAGTAGATGTCCAATAAGTACCGATCTGATCGATATAGACCTGTGCACCAACGCCAGTGTAACCAGCGAAGGCTAAGCCAAAGCCACCGCTAGAATACGGAGTCCTCAGTTCAGAAACCGTGTCATAGGCGGTATTTCTAGTTAGCATATCATATTCACCATATGGACCACCGGTAGGGAGCCTCCATCCGGCCGGACAAATATCATACATCGTACCATAGGTAGTAGTTGCGCCGGTCACATAACCACCGGTCAAAGCATGGTAATTATAAAGCGTACCATATTTACCACCAGACGTAGCATCTGTACCGGAAACCACCATAAATTCACCGGTCGTCATAGAATTCGTACCAGTGGTTTTCTTCCAACCATTAAACGTCGCGGCGGTGACATCGGTAGAAAGATTCGAGTTCGTGCTGGTAAGATCAACTGTTAAATCAGTAGCACCAAGATTAAGATTCTCCATCATCCAGCAGTTCCCATCCTCAAGACGCTTCACATAGTAAGCTTGCATGTCGCGACTATCATATACCCTCATTGGCGTACTCGTACAAGAAGCAGATGACAAATTCTGGATATAAGTGCCGGTAAACGTATAGTGTGCATATAGCTGGTTCGCTGTAGCAGTAGAGGTATCAGAAGTGCCGGTCTTCACCCATTGTGAAGAAGTGTTAGACCATCCAGAAACTGCAGCGCCAGTAAGCGAAAAGTCTGCATTCATGACCTTGTTTCCACCTTCGGCAGCCGTGTACCAACCATCCAAGACATAATCCTGCGGCGGCGTCACAGTCGGTAAGGTGTAAGCCGTAGTCCCGGTTCTGGTGGTATATTTATTTGCACTTGGGCCATTGTAATAAACGTAGAAGTATTTGGTGCCAGTTATGGTACCACCATTGTCATTGAGTTGCACCCTAGAGTTTACATGTACCATTCCAGTTCTACCACCAGTTCCTGTACCGGTAGTAGAGGTACAGGTAGATGTCAGTGAACTATCATCCACGCTAGTAGCAACCACTGTTACACCATAATATCTAGTGCCACGGAAAGCAGACTTACTAACCGAAGTTGTATTCCCTGTTGCCGGAGTAGTAAAGCTACCAAGTGCACCACTAGTACTTGTTGCATAGCCGAATGAATAAGTGATATTTACACTATTGCTCTCATAAGTACCAGAAGTATCAGTTGCAGTAAGTGTAGTGTTGGAACGGTTATAAACCTTAGTTGTACCACCGGCAATTTCACAGGTTGGAGTAGCAAGGCCACTAGCTTTGATTGTAATACTGCCATCTCCTTCGCCTACGGTATAAGTAGAACCACTAAGTGAACCATAAGAATCATTTTTTATGTAAGCAGAACCCGTAAAGCCGGTGAGACGGTCCGCCACAAAGGTTGAAAGATCGATCGTATCGCCATAATGATAAGTCTTAGAAAGCGTGCCCGTTCCGGAGCCGGTCCAGCCGGAGAGCGTGAGCGTATTGATACCCGTAGATGCCGCAACTGTCACAGTATAATTAATTGGTATACAGACGCCATAAAGTGTATAGTTCTTGCCTGGAGTCAACGGATCGCCAGATTGATAAGTAATGGAAGTAGCATTAGTTGCCGTTTCGGTCCAACCACACTGATGGCCCGGTTTTGTAATTGACGGCAAAGTCTTTTGCTCCGGCGTCCAACCGGCATAAAGTGTCTGAGCAGTTTGTGAAGTCCACTCAGAAGAAGCATTCGTATAAGCCGTACTTGCTAGAAGTGCCGGGTTGCCAGCATTTGAAGCAATCTTGTGTGTGGCAGCTGCCTCCTGATACCATCCATTAAAGGTATAGGTGCTAGTTAATTGCGAAGTACTAGAAACCTGAGCACCAGACGCACCATTAGAAGAAGGCAAAGTGAATCCGGAAATCGTATACTTTCTCTGTGGATTTGTTATTGTAGAATCCGGAGCGCCAGTGGCAGGATTTGAACCATGAAGAATCGTATCGCCATAAGTAGACCATGCAGTAGTGGAGCCATTTGTCGTAGCGCCATTTTGGTTCAAAGAAATCTGAGCCGAAATACCTTTACAAACACCGTAAAGGGTTTTGTTTGCTTCCGGATAGATATCAGTTGAATGATACTGAATCGTGGTCGCGTTGGTCGCCGTCTCAGTCCAACCGCAATTATAACCTTCCTTCGTAATAGACGGTAAGCTGAAGCTGGAATTGATTGCGAATTTCGCATCAAGCTCGGTATTATTGCTTCCCTCGCAATTCCAGTTGCCGTTTTCGTCGGTGCAGGTCTGGTTCGCACTAAGTGTGCCATCCGGATTGAGATACATAGTGCCATATGCCGCAACCGTGCGCTGGCTATTATCCATAAACATATAATACTGATCAGTCCAACCTACCAGTGTCCACGCATACGTTAGCGCTGAATTGCTGGAAACCGTCGCGCCATTCGCCTTATTTGATGCCGGCAAGGTGAACCCGGAAATAGTATATTCCTTCTTCGGCAAATCAAGTGTTGTGCCAACTGTATTATTGCCATAAGTCACTGTCGTAGAAGTCGAGCCTGCATAAGTCGAGTCGTCAGCCGTAAGGGCAATCGTATACGGAATCGGCGAATAATGTGCCCAAAGCCTGTTAGCGGTAGAGGAAGTACTCGTGCTAGTCCTTAACCACTTTTGCGGGTTAGAACCATCTGTCCAACCAGATACAGCCGTACCTGTCGGCTGACCATTAGAATCAAGAACTTTTGAACCACCTGTCTGTGCTGTATACCAACCATCAAATGTATAGCCGGTTGGTGGTGTAGCGGTCGGGAATGATGCGGCCGTAGTATTAGTTCTACCAGAATAGACTTCTGTACCTTTGTAGTAGACATAGCGCGGCGTACTACCATTGAGAGTACCGCCATTCGCCGTTGCGTTGAAATTAATCCTTGAGTTTACGAAAGTCACAGCCGTTCTTCCACCGGTTTCCGTGCCAGTAGTAGAAGTACAGGTTGACGTAATTGAAGTTCTATTTTTATCCGTAACAGTGATAGTTACACCATAATACCTAGAACTCCTATATGAATTTGCTTGAACTGCATAAGTATTACCGGTTTGCTGAGCACTAAAGTTACCAAGCGCAACATCAGCGGACGAAGCGTAACCAAACGAGTATCTAATATTTGCACTATTCGTATCATACGAGCTAGAAACACTGGCCGCCGTAAGAGTTACGCTACCGTTATTAAAAACCTTTGTCGTACCACCAGATATTTCACAAGTCGGCGTATCAAGACCGCCCGCATGAATCGAAATGTTGCCATTCCCATCACCTACCGTATAAGTAGAACCACTAAGCGACCCATAAGTCTCGTTTCTAACATAATCAGCGCCGTTATACCCGGTCTTATATGTAAGAGTCGCGGCCGACAAATCAATCGTGTCACCATAGTGGAAAGTCTTAGTTAGAGTGCTCGTACCGGTACCAGTCCAACCGCTCAGTTCAATTGAAGAAACTCCGGCGCCGGCCGAAATCGTCACCGTATAATCCTTCGCCACGCAGACACCATAAAGCGTATAGTTACGATTTGGCGTTAAAGGATCTCCCGTCTGCCAAGTGGCAGAAGTCGCATTGGTGGCAGTCTCAGTCCAACCGCATTCAAAACCAGTCTTCGTAATCGTCGGAAGAATCTTTTGTTCTGCCGTCCAACCAGCATAAAGAGTTCTTGCACCATCATAAGTCCATTGCCCACTACTGTTTGTGTAAGAAGTACTTGAAGATAGCACCGGAGTTGCAGCATTTGATGCAATTAAACTAGTCGCACCGGTTTCCTTGTACCAACCATTAAATGTGTAATTGCTGGTAAGTTGCGAAGTACTAGAAACCTGGGCCCCGTCAGCATTATTAGAAGCTGGCAAAGTAAATCCGGAAATCGTATAAGCTCTGGAAGGCCTAGTAATCGCGCCAAGCGTAGTTCCCTTATACGTAACAGTAGTTGAAGGCGAACCGGCCGTAGTAGCACCATTACCATTGAGCGTAATCGTGTATACTTTCGCAGTCGCCGAAGGCGTAATCGTATCGTCGCCACCACCTACAGTAAACGTAGTCGAAGCCGATGAAGCACTGGCAATCGTACCATTAGTCGGAGTAGACCAACTGCCAAAGTTATAGCCGGTTTCAAGCGTTGCAACAAGATTATAGGATTCGCCTTCTGTAAGGTTAGTAACCGTACAACCAGATGTACTGGTACATTCTACACCATTGAGTGTTACTTTAGAGATACCGGTTGCAGTCTTAATCACGGCACTATAGAACATCGTAGCGGCCATCGTATACTTCACCTTGCCAACATAAGTCCCTGCTACCTGGAAACTGGAAAGCTTCGTCCTATAAGTCGTAGTGATGGACGATCCAACTGAACTGTCCGTAGCACCGGTATATCCGGAAACCTGGGTCGCGGTACTCGGAACGGCATGATAAGAACCAAAACTATTCGTAATCGTGAGATTAGAAGGCTCGTAAGAACTCGTATCCTTAGCAATCAACATTGCCCAGTTCGAAACATCTCCAGAAGTGGCCGTACCGGTTGCAATGGTTACATTGTCTACCGAATTGATCAAATTGGTATTGCCATCCGTATTATTCGAATAGCCAATCGCATAAACCTTATGCTCAATAGAGTTCGTACATTTAGTCGTAATCTTAGTGGAGCCAATGTCGCTCTGCGTTGAACCAGGGTTAATTGTCTTAGTATGAGCAGAGGTAACAGAACCAGTAAAAGTACAAGTCTCACCGTCGCCGCTAACCAATAAAGTGTTGTCGGCAATAGACATACCCTCTAATTTGTTGCTGTAATAAAAAGACGTGAGAAAAGTGCAAACGAGAAGAGCAACAATAAGAACCCTTTCCGGGTAGTACCGTAGGAGCAAAAGTATCCCACGTGCTCTACTACGTTTCATCCCACATAACTCCATACGCTTATAATTTTAGCACAAACGCCATATAAATTACATTAAAATACCCAAAATCCTTGTGGAAAACTTAAAGATTGCAAAACAAATAAGTTTATGTTATAATATTTATAACCAACACAAGGGGGTGTAAAAAATGCGTTTGGAGCTACACAAAGTTTCCGATCCGTTTGAGGCGATTCAAAGCATCAATTCTATCGCGAGACCGGTCGGAATCGTACTGTTCGGAGCAGAAGGCACTTTAAAGAATCGGGTTTGTGATGAAATCATCACGAAAATAGGCAGCATCGGCAATTGCGTTTTTTATAACAATGCCGAAAGTCTTAATGAAAAAACAAAAGAAGCCGTCAAAGAACGTCTCAATGTATTTTGCATTGTGGGTAATAACCCCCTAAACTTAAATAAAAGAAAGTCGATCGCAAGAGCACTCAGAATCATCGGTGCTCGAAAAGTCGTTGGGGTTTGCGTTATCCAAGTTACAGATACATTGAACCAAAATTCCAAATTTGTAAATGATTATTTCATTAATCACCCGCCCGAGCTGGATGGCTTTGATGAACTCATTATTGTGAGAGAATAAGCCAACAAAAATCCCCGAGACTTGCTCGGGGATTTTTCTTGTATTAACGCTTTGAGAACTGCTCTTTTTTACGAGCGGAACGAAGACCGTATTTCTTGCGCTCTTTTTCGCGTGGATCACGTGAAGTGAAGCCAGCTTTCTTGAGCACTGGACGTAGGTCCGGAGCTTCAAGAACGAGTGCCTTTGATACAGCAAGCTTAATTGCGTCAACTTGACCTGCAAGACCACCGCCTTTAACAAGAATCGTAATATCGTATTCTTTTTGCTTTTCAGCAAGGGCTAGTGGATCAGTGATTTCAGCAAGATAGGTCTTGTTACCGGAAAGGTATTCAAGAGCTGGCTTACCGTTAATCGTAATCTCACCCTTACCCTTGTAAAGACGGGCGGTTGCAGTCGCAGATTTGCGACGACCAAGGCCGTAAATGTATTTCTTCGTAGCAACCATTACTTAATCTCCTTTGGATTTTGTGCTGTATGAGCGTGCTCTGCACCTTCGAAAACACGAAGACGAGCAAGTCTGTCAGCAGATAGTTTGTTCTTCGGGAGCATTCCCTTAACGGCTTCACGAATAGCGACTGAAGGATCTTTTTCAATAACTTCTTCGAGTTTAAGCTCAGTAAGTCCACCCGGGAATCCACTGTGGCGATAATATTTTTTCTGGGTCATTTTTTCGCCGGTCACTTTAAGATTCTTAGCATTCACAACTACAACATAGTCACCATTGTCAATGTGTGGAGTGTAAGTAACTTTTGATTTGCCCATCAATTTATCGGCAATTACAACAGCTAATTTACCAAGAGGAAGCGTTGAAGCATCGATGAGCCACCATTCGCGACTGATTTCGCTAGATTTCTGAGAATAAGTTTTCATTACTTAGTCTCCTTTTTAGCAGCCGGTTTCTTGGTAGCTGGCTTTTTAGCTTCAGCTTTCTTTTCTTCCTTAGCCGGTTTTTCTTCTTTTTTAACTTCGTAAGAGATTTCATCGACGAAACTAATAGTTCCCATCTCCGAGTTATCTCCGCGACGATATCCAGCGTGCTCAATTCTGAGGTAGCCGGAATTACGCTTGATTTGAGGTGCAATCACATCAACGAGGAGAGTTGCAGCTTCAATATCATTGAGTCTGGCGATGATGAGGCGACGATTGTGGAGGTCACCTTTCTTCGCCATCGTAATCAACTTCTCAAGACCACGGCGAATTTCCTTCGCACGGGCAAGAGTCGTCGTGATCGATTGGTATCGAATCAGAGAGCACATCAACCCACGTGTGAGTGCGAGCCTCTGATCGGTTTCACGGCCGAACTTGCGGCCTTTATATCCGTGGCGATGCATATTAAATATTTAACTCCGTTAACTTTTCTTTAACTTCGTCTAATGCTTTCTGACCAAAACCTTTCAAATCTCTGAGATCGGTCTCAGACAAAGTAACTAGGTCGCGGACAGTCTTAATATCATTATTAAGAAGAGCGTTAGCCGTACGAGCAGAAAGATCAAGTTCTTCGATAGGAAGCATTAAACCTGAATCATCCTCCTCTTTGTTGGTGCCAGGAGCTGGAGTAGATTCTACTCTGGTGCTACCAGCGAGTGCAGTGTATTGGTTGACAAGAATTGCTGCAGCTTCTTCAAAGGCATCACGTGGAGTGATGGTGCCATCGGTATCGATGGTAAGAGTAAGCTGTTGCAAATTGGTATCCTGACCAACACGGGTATTCTCAACTTTGTAACGAACGCGAAGAACCGGCGTAAATACAGCGTCGATTGCAATCATGTCAGAATGAATGCGATCTTCAGCAGAACGTTCAACAGTGAGATAACCACGACCAGACTCAACCACAAAACGCATCTTGAGGACATATTTAGGATCGTCGATGTGGCAGATTACCTGGTTTGGATTGGCGATTTCAACTTCAGCAGGGAGTTTGATGTCGCCGGCGATAACACGCTTTTCACCATCTTTTTCAGATGATTGCTTGTCACCCTTCATTTCGAGAGTAAGTTCAACTGGATTGTCGGTATGCATCTTAAAACGAATGTTCTTGAGATTAAGCATAATGTCGACAACATCCTCGCGAATGCCAGGAATAACAGTGAACTCGTGCGTTGTGCCTTCAATAGAGAAAGCAGTAATTGCAGCACCCTTCACACTGGAAAGGAGAACTCTACGAAGTGAATTACCGAGGGTGTTACCATAGCCATAGTAAAGTGGCTTGATCACAAACTCAGCACTGGTTTCGCTAAGGTCACGTACTTCAGCGAGATTTGCTTCGTGAATATTTTTAGTTGTCATTTAGTCCTCCTTAGCGTGAGTAATACTCAACGATTAATTGTTCATTAATACCAGCTTCCGCTTCTTCGCGCTTCGGAAGGCCGGTGATTTCAATCTTCATTTTCTTGCCATCAGCTTTGAGCCATGATAGAGGAACCGTAGATGCGGCACCCATAATGTTAGCGAGATTCTTGAAGTATTCGGACTTTTGTGAAATTGGACGAACTTCCAGAACATCACCCGGGTTCAAACGAATTGACGGAATATCAATTCTGCGACCGTTCAATAGAAAATGTCCGTGCGAAACTAATTGACGGGCTTGGCGACGAGTAAGAGCGAAGCCGGCACGAAAGACGACGTTGTCTGCTCTGCGTTCCAAGAACTCAAGGAGCTTCTCGCCGGTAAGGCCATCGCTCTTTTGAGCTTCCTTCATTAGTTTTGCGAATTGCTTTTCGAGAAGGCCATAAGTACGACGTACTTTTTGCTTCTCACGAAGCTGCGTAAGATAAAGGCTACCGCCACGTACGCGCATATCGCCATGCTCGCCTGGAATACCAGACTTCTTTGCCATCACTTTGTGAGCTTTTGGCGCAAGAGCATAACCTTCACGGCGACTCTGTTTTACAATTGGAGAATTATCACGTGCCATTACGGTTTCCTTTCTCCCTTAGGACGCACACCACCATGCGCAATCGGGGTTACATCAGTAATACTATCAATCTTAATACCAACAGTAGAGATAGCACGAATCGCGGCATCACGGCCAAGACCAATGCCAGAAACGAATACGTCTACAGAATTAAGAGCGTGATTCTTCTTTGCAATGTCAAGAGCCTTTTCTGCTGCTACACCAGCTGCAAAAGCGGTGCCTTTCTTTGAGCCACGGAAGCCGTTAGCTCCAGCAGACGATGCAGCGAGAACTGCACCGGTTTTGTCGGTGACACTGATAATAGTATTGTTAAAAGTTGCTTGGATGTGAACAGCACCGCTGCTAACGATCCTTTTACCTTTTTTAGCTGCCTTAGCCTTTGGAGCCTGAGCTTCAGGGGCTTCAGTAGCAGTAGTTTGCTTGATTTCTTCTTCTGCCATATTTTACTCCTAGGTCTTACTTGCTGCTTTTGGTTGTGTACCACCGACCGCGATCGCCTTACCCTTACGAGTACGTGCATTCGTACGAGTACGTTGGCCGTTGACTGGTAATTTAGCCTTGTGGCGGATACCTTTATAAGAGTTGATATCCTTTAAACGTTTAATATTGTTGCTCACGAGGCGCCTCAAATCACCTTCAACATGATATTTCGCGGAAATAATGTCGTTGATTTTTTGTTCGTCAGCCTCGGTGAGATCTTTCACCCGAGTGGTAGGCTCGATTTTAGCCTCCGCAAGGATTTTTTTAGTTGTTGTACGCCCAATCCCATAAACGTAAGTGAGACCAATCCACACTTGCTTATCGGAAGGAATCACAACGCTAGCTATTCTAGCCATATATTTTAACCCTGCCTTTGCTTATTCTTAGGTTTTTTCTTGTTGATGACTCTAAGTACACCTTTGCGGCGGACAATGATGTCATCAGGGGAGATTTTCTTAACACTTGCACGTACCTTCATAGTGTCAAAATCCTTTCCTTGTTAGTGTTGTAAAAATACCGTTTAGTCCTCTATAGCAAGACTAAAGTGTTGTATTTTCTACAACAATTAATATTAATCCTTGAGTCTAAAGCTGATTCTGCCCTTTGTAAGATCATAAGGGGTTAACTCAACTTCGACTCTGTCGCCCGGGACGAGGCGAATATAGTTTTTTCGCATCTTCCCACTCATATGGGCAACAATAATATGACCATTCTCGAGTTCAACCCGAAATTGGGTATTAGGCAACGCCTCAACAACGGTGCCAGTGAGTTTAATCACTTCCTTTTGACTAGCCATAAATTACCCTACAAGTTTAGCACAAAAATAAAGAGTTGTAAAGGGGGATTTTAGTGAATTATTTCACTAAAATCGCTCTTAAGAATTGTCTTGATAAATATGTTCCCCGTGTCTGTGACCATTCACCCGTACAAGTAATTAATGTCACAGATTCAGTCCCTGAAACCGGTGAATGCATCGCCTTCACCATGTATTTGTTCGCTTCCTCTAGGGGTACCGTCACATTGTCATAGACAGAAAAGGTATATTTCACGCCATCGCCGCGCTCAATTACAAATTGATCACCTTCTTTAAGCTGCGGAATCTTCTTAAACACGCCCTGTTTAGTTGGACCACCATTATGACCGTCAATCACCATAGTTTTACCTTCACCTGGTTTACCTGAACTTGTGTACCAACCCACATCGTGGATATTGCGCGGCGTTGCAAGAGCACCGCTAGCATCTACACCAACACCAATAATTCTCACATTATAAAGCTCAAGCGTAGGGATATGCAGATAGCGTGGTCGATCTGCCGGCACGGTATAAGTACTGACCTGCTGCTCGGTTGGCTCATCTTCTTCAAGTTCTTCAATTTCAATCGTCTCTACGGAAGAAATCGCTCTTTCACTGCCATCCATCCTTGGATAATAATCGGCTTCATAGGATGCAACCCGGATGAAATAGACTAGCACAAAGATGCCGAGTAGTCCGATTGCCACCCATTTAGCTATTTGTTTTGGACTCGTATCAATCTTCAGACTCATTTGAGAAATCGTCATATGTTATCATTAGAGCTCTGGAATCCACCGACCTTAGATTCTCTAACGCCACCGTCACAACAATGAGAAGCCCAGTACCCGAAATTGAAAGACCAATCGGGGCACCGGTCACTACAATGAAAATGTAATCCGTGATAAATGGAAGCATTGCGATAAGACCAAGCGCTAAAGCGCCAAAGAGATCAAGACGATTTACGACCTTACCAAGGTATTCTGCAGTTTTTGCACCCGGACGAACTCCCTCGATAAAGCCACCTTGCTTTTGAAGGTTATCAGCAAGTTCCTTCGTGTTGAAAATGATTGAAGTATAGAAATAAGTAAATGCAAATACTAGGATAAAGTATACTGCCGGATAAACGAACCAGCGTCCATTAATCCCATCCGGATAAAGTGTAGCAAAGTTACTGGCAGACGGTGCTGAGAAAGTAGAGATGAGCCCCTGACCAATTTCATTACCCGGATCCACCGACGTAACCACTTGGCCAATCAGAGCCGGGAGTGACAAGAATGCAGTTGCGAAAATCACCGGTACAACACCTGCAGCAATCAGCTTAATCGGAAGAATCGATTTGATTCCACCATATGATGAATTGCCGTGCACACGTTTTGCATAATTAATCGTGATTACCCGCTGCGCTTCGTTTAGCTTCACTAAGAAGTAAATCACAATTAGCATTGCAATCGCGAAACCAAATACAATCCAGAAAGTAGTTGGATTCACCGGAAGCTCAAGCCAACCAAACATATTGAGCGAACCTTGGCTCGTATCAAACAAGCTTGCGCCAAGGGCACCCATTGTCGATGGAAGCTGAGTAATAATCGAAGCGAAAATCATCGTAGAAATACCATTACCGATGCCCTGCTCAGTGATAAGCTCACCCATCCACATTAAGATGACGGAGCCGGCGGTCATTGCTACAACAGAAAGCACCCAGTCACCGGCGGTTGGTACGAATTCAGTAGAGATATTTGCGGAAACCACAGACTGATAAAGGATAAAGATGTAAGCAATCGACTGGACAACCGCTAGAGGCACCGTAAGCATACGAGTCCACTGGTTAATTTTGCGACGACCAGATTCGCCATCGTTTGAAAGCTCTTCGAGCCTTGGAATCGCTTTAGTAAGAAGCTGAATCACAATCGAACCAGTAATATATGGTGACATGCCGACGAGAATAATACTAAATGATGCAAGACCACCACCAGAAATGAGGTTTAGGAAACTCGAGAAATCAGACTTTTCCATTAAGTTTGAAACGGCTTCTCTAAATGTAGAAGCATCGCCCATCGGAACCGGAATTTGAGCAAGTAATCTGTAGGCAACTAAAATACCGAGGATAACCATTACTCGCTTCAACATGTCTTTATTTTTTAGGGATTTGAAAATAGTCTTGAAATGCATAATACCTCTTGTCTCTAATCATTATATCATACATTGCCCCAAAAAAAAGTCCCCGAAGGGACTTTTTTCTGCCTTAGCTATTGAATTTCTTCAAGCTCTTCTGGCGTAGGTTCGCTAATCGGGGTAACACCGGTACCTACCGGAATCTTACGACCGATAATCACGTTTTCCTTGAGACCACGGAGGTGATCAACACGACCATTGATGGCAGCGTTAATGAGAACTCTCGTAGTATCCTGGAAGGACGCAGCCGATAGGAACGAATCCGAGAAGATAGACACCTTGGTAATACCAAGTAAGAGGTTCGTGAAGGTTGCTGGCTTCTTGCCTTCTTTTTCAAGCTTTCTGTTTTCAATCACAACAGAAGACTTCGAAGTGATATCACCAGTAACAAATTCAGAATCACCTGGGTCGTTAATCTGGACACGTGAGAACATCTGACGAACCAAGATTTCAAGATGCTTTGGCGAAATCTCATGACCTTGAGCCGAGTAGACTGAAAGCACATCGTTCATAATGTAACGCTCAGTTTCTTCAATGCCCTTGTACTTGAGAAGATCTTGGAGGTTAAGAGAACCGGTCGTAAGTCTATCACCAGCTTTCACTGAATCGTTAGACTTGACTACAAGTTCGGCATCACCAGGAATCTCAACACGAACTGATGAGTTAGCAGCGCTGACTAGGATGATTGCATCTTTCACGAGTTGGACGTTTGCATCATTCTTGGCCTTAATGGCAGCTTTCTCGCCAGACTTCTTGATGAGTGTAGCACCAGCCTTTACAAATTCACCATCTTTAACAGCCGGTTTACGACCTTCAAGTTCAATTCTGGTAATTTCACCAGATTGTGGGGTGATTTGAACGACATAGTGATTGTTGTCTTCCCAAGCTTCGACGACACCATCGATTGGTGAGACATAAGCCTGGCCTTTTGGCGTACGAGCTTCGAGAAGCTCCTCGACACGAGGAAGACCACGAGCAATCGCACCGGAACCTGCCACACCAGAACCATGCTTGGTATCAAGCGTAAGCTGCGTACCTGGTTCACCAAGTGACTGAGCGGCAATCACGCCGACCGGTTCGTTAGCGGCCACGAGCTCACGGGTTGACATATCAACACCATAAGCCTTGCGAGGCACACCATCAACAGCGGTGGTTGAAAGTACGGATTGAATCTTAACGGATTGAATGTTCTCATCAGCATCGATTTGCTTTGCGATATCGTTAGTGATGAGTTCATCGGCTTCGACATAGCCAGGAACTGCTTCAGCAGTGTAGCGGCCAGAGATACGAGCGACGAAATCAATACCAGAAGCTTCAGTTTCAGACTTGTAAACAGTAAAGCCTGGGTCTTCAGCAACTTCGTCGGTCGTAAAGA
Organism: uncultured Candidatus Saccharibacteria bacterium; assembly: GCA_947165465.1. GTDB lineage: Bacteria > Patescibacteriota > Saccharimonadia > Saccharimonadales > Saccharimonadaceae > Nanosyncoccus. Next base: position 16,158 of record CAMVAM010000003.1, read on the forward strand.
CATCTTGCGACACATCTACGAGACGACGAGTGAGGTAACCAGAGTCAGCGGTACGTAGAGCCGTAGACACCTGACCTTGACGTGCACCACGAGTGGCGATGAAGGATTCGAGGGTGTTAAGACCTTTCTTGTAGCTCGACTTCACTGGGAGCTCGATTTCGTTGTTGTTAATATCCACCATGATACCGATTTCTGCGGATGCGAGCTTGATGTTCGAAATGTTACCACGAGCACCAGAGTTCACCATCACAGCGATATCCGTATCCATCTCAGCAAGTTTGTTCTGGAGGAATTCAGAAATCTTCTTATCGATATCACGCCAGTTGGCAATCGTAAGTTTGTAACGTTCTTCATCAGTAACGAGACCATCGTTGAACTGTTGCTGAATAAGAGCCGTCTTAGCATCACCTTCTGCGATGAAGTCATCAATTTCGTCGTAGGTTGGATAATCATCCTTAGCGGTCGAAATAGATGCAATCGTTTCATATTCAAAGGCGAGATCCTTAAGATCATCAGCAGTTTTTACCATTACTTCGGCACCATATTTGTCGAAGATATCAGCCATCACCTTAGAAAGGTGCTTCTTGGTCTGAACGGAGTTATCAAATGGATAATCCTTTGGCAAAATCTCGTTAAAGATCACACGGCCAAGAGTTGTATCACGAATTTCGCGCTTAGCAAACACACGAATTGGAGTTTGAAGAGCGATGATTCCCTGGTCGTAAGCCATTTCAGCTTCATAGACTGAAGAGAAGGCCTTTGGATCGCCTTGGTCAGTACCTGGCTTGTCATAAGTCAAGTAGTAAGCACCAAGCACGACGTCCTGGTAAATTGCAAGCACCGGAGCGCCATCTGCCGGCTTAAGGAGGTTCTTCTCAGCGGACATAAGTTCGCGAGCTTCTGCCTGAGCGGCATCAGAAAGCGGTAGGTGAACAGCCATCTGGTCACCATCGTAGTCGGCGTTAAAGCCGGATGCTACGAGTGGATGAAGTTTGATAGCCTTACCATCGATGAGGCGTGGCTGGAATGCCTGGACCGATAAGCGGTGTAGCGATGGTGCACGATTAAGGAGTACATACTTGCCCTTAATTACATCATCGAGTGCATCCCAAACTACAGTTTCCTTTGCTTCAATCATCTTCGATGCAGCACGAATGTTGTTTGAGTATTCGTGACCGATGAGCCATGAAATTACGAAAGGTTTAAAGAGTTCAAGTGCCATTTGCTTTGGCAAACCACATTCGTTGAGCTTGAGCTCTGGGCCTACCACAATCACTGAACGACCAGAGTAATCAACACGCTTACCAAGAAGGTTCTGGCGGAAGCGACCTTGCTTACCTTTGAGGAGGTCTGAAAGTGATTTAAGTTTACGACGACCGTTAGTTGAATTTGCACCACGTGAACCGTGAGCAGCCGAGTTGTCAATGAGGGCATCAACAGCTTCCTGGAGCATGCGCATTTCGTTGCGACAAATCACTTCCGGAGCGTTGAGATCAATCAACTTCTTGAGACGGTTGTTACGGTTGATTACACGGCGATAAAGATCGTTAAGGTCAGACGTTGCAAAACGGCCACCAGGAAGTGCAATCATTGGGCGTAGATCCGGTGGAATCACTGGGATTACGGTAAGAATCAAATCTTCTGGCTTGATACCTGCAGACTGCATACCTTCAAGAGTCTTAAGACGCTTTTGAATCTTTTTCTCTTTCTGGCCACGAGCTTCAGCTTCTTCCTTATGAAGATCTTCGATGAGTTTATCAAGGTCAACTTCGTCAAGTAATTTCTTGATTGCAGTTGCACCCATCTGAACAGTAATCAAATCTTCGTATTCTTCTGGAAGATTACGATATTCAACTTCGGTAATCACGCCACCCTTCTTGAATGATTCAAGGAGAGATTTGCGATACGAGTAGTCGCTTTCGAGTTCTTCGAGCTCTTTAGTGCGAGCTTCAGCGAGAGCCTTTACATCGGCACCTTCCGCTTTAGCATCGTTTTGGTAACGAATCTCAATTGCTTCTCTTGCAGCCTTAGTTTGGCTTTCAAGGCTAGCGAGAGTCTTTGCGATTTCGTCTTCCTTCACTTCAGTCATGAGATAAGTTGCAAAGTAAACAACCTTCTCGATATTCTTGACGGTAATGTCAAGAAGTAGGCTAAGTGCGGAAGGGATACCACGCATGAACCAAATGTGTGCTACCGGAGCAGCGAGGGTAATGTGACCCATACGCTCACGACGGGTGATAGACTTGGTAACGAGGTTACCTTCCTTATCAACCGCAGCTTCGCGGGAACGCACACCCTTTAATTTAGAATCATGTGGGTTAATATCTTTAGTTGGACCGAAAATTCTCTCACAGAACAAACCATCGCGTTCTGGTTTTTGAGTACGGTAGTTAATGGTTTCTGGCTTGGTAACTTCGCCATAGCTCCAGTTCAGGATGTCGTCGCGGCTAGCAACTGACAAACGAATAGAGTCAAAGTCCGAAGCGCTGATAAAATTGTCCATCCACGCCATATTAGAACTCCTCTCCACCGAAGTCGACCGTGCCGTCGTCTAATTCTTCTTCCTCCACTGGGGATTCATCCAAATCTTCCGACTCGTCGCCATCAGTTATTTCGATACCTTCATCAGCCATCATTTGTACAGCTTCCTCATCATCGAGGTCGATAATAGCCGGCGCGGTATCTTTCTTATGTTGATCGTAAATCGACTGATCATCCTTGTCTTTTTCAATCTCGCGAGAAGTCTTCTCGATCACATCACCTGCATCGGCAGATTCACCGTGATCAAGGAGGTCAACCTTAAGACCAAGACCTTGAAGTTCCTTAACGAGCACGTTAAAGCCTTCTGGGAGCTTTGGACCTTCAATCGGTTCGTGTTTAATAATCGATTCGTATGCTTTAGCACGTCCGTAAACATCATCGGACTTGATAGTGAGCATTTCCTGGAGCGTGGTAGCAGCACCATAAGCCTCAAGCGCCCACACCTCCATTTCTCCGAAACGCTGACCACCGTTCTGAGCCTTACCACCGAGCGGCTGTTGGGTCACCATAGTGTAAGGGCCAGTTGAACGAGCGTGAATCTTGTCTTCCACCATATGGTGAAGCTTCAACATGTGCATCACACCTACAGAAGTACGTTCGTTAAATGGCTCACCGGTGAGACCATCGTAAAGTTGGACACGTCCATCGCGGGCGTAGCCGGCCTTTTCGAGCTCATCGGAGATGATTTCGTCAGGAACACCGTTAAAGGATGGCGTTGCAACCTTGTAACCAAGAGCACGAGCAGCCATACCAAGGTGAGTTTCAAAGAGCTGACCGAGGTTCATACGTGAAGGCACACCCATTGGCGACAAAATAATGTCGATTGGCGTACCATCAGCCATAAATGGCATATCTTCTACTGGGAGTACGCGTGAGACCACACCCTTGTTACCGTGACGACCAGCGAGCTTATCGCCAACGCCAATCTTGCGCATCTCGGCCACAAAGATTTTAATCTGCATGAGCACACCAGCCTTAAGTTCGTGACCTTGTTCGCGGGTATAAATGCGGACATCCACAACCTTACCGGTTGAAGAGCCGTTCATACGAACTGAAGTATCGCGTACATCTTTGGCTTTTTCACCGAAGATAGCACGGAGAAGTCTTTCTTCAGAGCTGAGTTCCTGTTCACCCTTTGGCGTAATCTTACCAACGAGGATATCGCCGTTCTTAACTTCAGAACCAACAATCACGATACCATCTTCACCAAGGTGGCGAAGTGAGTGTTCAGAAACATTTGGAATATCGCGAGTAACTTGCTCTGGACCAAGCTTAGTTTCACGAACTTCCACATCGAAATCTTTAATGTTAATCGAGGTAAGAGTATCGTCTTCTACTAGGCGGTTTGAAATGACGATAGCATCATCCATGTTGTAACCACGCCATGGCATGAAGGCGACGAGAAGGTCGCGACCAAGTGCGAGTTCGCCATTATTGATGGATGCACCTTCGATAAGGATGGTGCCTTTCTTTACCTTCTGGCCACGCGATACAACACAACGCTGATTGTAACAACGATCATCGTTGGTTTTCTCAAAGTGCTGTAATTTGTATTCACGATCTCCGAGTTTTTCATAAGTCACAATGACAGATTCGCCATCAGCCTTCTTTACAACACCGGTTGATTCGGCCATCACGAGTTGAGAAGTGTTCTTAGCCACTTCGCCTTCGATACCAGTACCAACGACTGGATTATCCTGACGAAGTAGTGGCACTGCCTGTTTCTGCATTGCGCAGGCCATGAGCGAGCGGTCCACACGGTTTTTCTCAACAAATGGAATCAAGCTTGCTGAAACACCAAGAATTTCCTTATGTGCAGCATCAATGTGAGTTACACGCTTGGCTTCTACCTGTGCCGGAGTACCGTGAACACGAGCAGATACCCAGTCTTCGGCAAATTTACCATCTTTAGTTAGCTTCACTGATGCGTCAGCGATAATCATATCGTTTTCAGTATCAGCATCCATATAAACAACTTCATCAGTTACTTTGCCGTTCTTCACGACGCGGTATGGCGCTTCGATGAAACCGTATTCGTTAATACGAGCATAAGTTGCGAAGTTTAGCACGAGACCTACGTTACCACCTTCTGGGGTTTCTACCGTACAAATACGGCCGTAGTGAGTCGGATGAGCATCACGGACATCAAATCCGGCACGCTCACGGGTAAGACCACCAGGACCCATTGAGCTTAGACGGCGCTTGTGTGCAAGTTCTGAAAATGGGTTCACTTCGTCCATCAGCTGTGAAAGCTGTGAAGTCGAGAAGAATTCCTTAACGGCAGCCACGACTGGGCGGGAGTTAAGTAGTTGTGACGGGGTCACTTCTTCTACGTTAGCCATTGACATACGGTCTAAAATATTACGCTGTAAGCGGAGCATACCAAGGCGGAATTGCCTTTGGACGAGCTCGCCTACGAGTTTGACGCGACGATTCGAAAGTGAATCGATATCATCCGGTGCTTCCTGAGTGTTGTTAAGGCGAATAATCTCCTCAACAATCTTAAGCACATCTTGCATTTGCAGAGTGCGGTGCTCTGGATCGTTCTTCGTATCAAATCCGAGTCTGCGGTTCATCTTGAAACGACCAACATTTGAGTAGTCGTAACGCTTTGGATCGAAGAACATCTTCTCAATCATGGATTTTGCGTTATCGACGGTTGCAAGATCGCCTGGGCGAATTCTGCGATAAACTTCAAGGAGTGCCTCGCCTTGGCTTGAAGTGGTATCTTTCTCGAGTGTAATATCGATATATTTTTTCTCGCCGTTATCAATTTCCTTGAAACGCTCCTTAATCTCGGATTTAGACATGCCGAGGGCACGCAGGAAGGTCGTTACTGGGATTTTACGACGGCGATCAATCTTTACGTTGATAGAACCATTTAAAGCGGTCTCAAATTCGAGCCATGCACCACGGCCAGGAATCACCTTGGCACCGTAGTAGCGGCGAAGACCGATGGTCTCAGCGTTAAAGAAAACACCGGCTGAGCGGATAAGCTGTGAAACAATCACACGCTCAGTGCCATTGATAATAAAGGTTGCGCGATTAGTCATCCATGGATAATCACCGAAGTAAATATCCTGTTCTTTCTTCTCGCCGGTCACCTTGTTTTCGAGCTCAACTAAAACGTGAAGTGGAGCTTCATAGGTCGCCAAATTATATTTGGCCTCTGCCTCAGTTTCCTTTGGATCTTTAAAATAATAATCTTTAAAACGGAGCGAAAGCTTTTGGCCGGTATAATCGTCGATCGGATTAAGCTCAGCAAAAACTTCCCTTAGACCGTTTTTGACAAAGTCGTTCCAAGAATCCTTCTGATGTGCCGTCAGATCAGGAATTGGAAGCGCTTGGTCACCTTCAGTGAAAAAAACTCTTTCACCAGTCTTTGGTTTTGTAGCCATTATTCCTCTTTTTATTAGTGTTATTAATCTTAGCGCCGAAGATTACTGTCCTATCGCCCCCAGAGAGTCGCCAGCTCTCAAAAGATATATACAAAAATAGGACACACTACTTCTTGCTACCGATTTTACTCCTAGAATGTCAACCTGTCAAGATATTTTTGCACCAAAAAACGCCTCAACGCGGCGTTTTTTGAACATATATAAGCTCTCAACAATTATTCTATGTTTTAAGCGAACTCGCAGTTAGTTAGCTTAAGTCTAATTCTACACGAACATAAGCTCGTTGTCAAGGACTATTTTATATAATTAAATGTCTAAATCGTCAAGGTCAGCCAATTCTGCGCGAGTCTTTTCGGCGAGCTCAGAAGATTGCTGTTCTTCTTCATATTCTTCTTCGTCATCTTCGTCTTCAACTACTTCAGCCGGAGCTTCTTTTGGCTCGTCGTGTTCTTCATGCTTTTCGGCACGTTCGTGATGACGTGGCTCACCGCCTTCTTCTTCATCAGTGTTGACAATCTTCAAGTTATAACGAGCATCTTGTTTGGTACCAAGAGCACGAAGAAGCATACGGATAGACTGAGCTGTCACACCACGCTTACCAATTACACGACCGACATCATCTGGATCGACAGTTAAAGAAAGTAGCACGCCTTTTTCATCGATTTTACGCTCCACCGAAACTTTATCTGGATTGTTGACTAGGGTTTTTACGATGTATTCTACGAATTGTTGGTCAATAGTAGCCATATTGTCTCCATTTATAGTTATATACATATTATTATAACAAAAAATAGCCCGCATAGGACTATTTTTCGTAAAATTTTTAAGCTTCTGCTGGAGCTTCGGCAGCTGGTTCTTCAGCTGGAGCAGCTTCGGCTGGCGCTTCAGCTGGTTCAGCTGGAGCTTCTTCCTTTGGCTGGTTCTTGCGAAGCTTGTCAGCATGTTTAGCTTTGACAGACTTCTTTGGCGCAAGCTTTACCCAATCTGGAAGTTTGACACCATTCTTCTTCAAGATGAAAGCAACACGAGTGCTTGGTTGAGCACCGTTCTTAAGATATTTCTCCACCGCTTTCTTGTCCAATGTGAGAGCTTTGGTGTCTGGGTTGTAATTGCCGACCTCAGCTACGACGCGGCCCGAAAGTGGGTGGCGCTGCGCTTCTTGGACGACTATCCGATACGTAGGGTAATGCGTACGGCCATTACGTTGCATGCGAATCGCTAGCATTTTTTCTCCTTAAAATTTATTAACTTCCCTATTTTAGCATATTTTTAAAGAAATGAAAAGAGCCCCGCTCGGGGGCTCTAGTCATTTAGAAATCTTGGAATGCTTCTTCTTGAAGCCGATAATCTTCCAGATGTCCTGCATGGACATCTCGCGTTTCTCGGTTTTCAGCATCTGAAGCATAGCGCGGAATTCCTTCCGATTGTCAGCATCATGGAAGGTGCGAATCACGAAACCGTAGGGTTTTTCCTCGATGGCCTGACCATTTTCGTCCGTCCGGATTTCATAGTCAAAGGTCATAAAATCGAGAAACTTATCCGCATCGGGAATCTCATCGAGACCGTCGCGCTTCAGTGCTTCGTTCAGCTCATTTACAAGCCTTAGGCATCTCTGGTGGCAACCAGAGCAAAGTGTAGGATCGCCGGAATCTTTGCCCACCGCGAAGTGCAGTGATTCAAAGGCCTTTTTCAAGGCTTCAGGCGAAGCCTTGTCGATCCTTGAACCTTCGCCGAGAAAGCGCACATTGAAATAACGTTTCGCCTTCTTGTCCACCTCTTTAAGAGGCAGATGATGCTTTCTCCAGAGATTCATCTCGTACTGGGTAATCCGCACTTTGGCGTACTTTTCGAGCGCCGCGTTCGGACCAGTAAAGAGCTCGTCCAGGATTTCAAAATAACTTCTATTAAGGTTCTCTGCCATTTCTACACCCCCTAATCTGTTGGCAGTAACAGGTCTATGCTCTAATTATAGCACAAACCATCAAAAAAGTCAATATATCACCCCTATAGAAGCCGTCTTTAAAGCTCTTTAATTTTCTCTTTTTGGCGGTATTTTTTGACGCCTTCACGCGCCGCCGCCGTCTGAGCTTCCTGCTTCGAATGCCCAATACCGGTACCCATCAGGTGTTCTTTCACATAAAGCCCGACTGTAAAGGTTTTATCATGATCCGGCCCCTCTTCTTTAAGAGTCTTATAAGTCGGCGTCACACCATCAAACCTCTGCGCGAGCTCCTGGACGTAAGACTTCGGATCTCTCCAAGTGCCTTCCTCGATAATCTCATCAATCTTCACAATAATGTGCTTGTAAATAAAATCCTTTGCCGTGTCATAGCCCTGATCTAGATAAATCGCCCCAATCACAGCCTCAAAACAGTCGGCCAGTATCACATCATGCGCCCTATCCGAGCCATTCTTCTCACCATGCGACAAGCGCACCAGTGGCTCATAACCGAGTTCCTTGCCAGCATCACCAATCGATTCGGTGCGAACGAGTGCCGAACGGAGTGCGGTCATAATTCCCTCAGGTTCGTTGTAATTGCGGTACAAAAAATCTGAAGTAACTAATTCGAGAATCGCATCACCGAGGAATTCCAAGCGTTCATTGTGCTCGTGTACGGTGTTTTTATGCTCATTCACATAGCTGCGGTGCGTAAGCGCCGTCACTAGTAAAGAAATATCCTTAAACGAGAAACCTAGTTTCTCCTTTGCAAACTCCTGATAGGGAGTCGTGTCAATTTGATTCATATTACCTCCTATTTATAATCGCCAGAGCGAATACGCTTCTTGGCAATCAACATCAACTTTTCAATATCGTCATATTCGATGAGATCAAGGGCATCCGCAAACGGAAACCACTGAATCCCCTTCATCCACTTTTCTGGAGTAGGCGTTTCATGAGTATCCATCGCCTCTACCAGATAAATCTGCGTAGTCATGAGAACGAGTTTATCGGCGCGGCGATATTTAAAATGAATTTTCCCGAGCCACGTCAAAATGTTGACGTTCCTAAGGCCCGTTTCTTCCTCAATCTCGCGGCGTGCAGTCATCTTAGCCGTTTCACCCGGCTCAATGTGACCTTTCGGAATCGTCCAGCGACCTTTCGAATCTTGAATCAAAAGTATTTCAATATCTTTTTTATCTTTTGTCAATCGAAAAATGATACCGCCGGAAGTCGGTTCGCGTACAATCTCTTGAATTGTGGCTTTCTTACGAAATACCGCAGAGGTCAATTTCTTAAAAGGAGATTCTTTAATTCTCTCCGCAGGCAATGCCTCAGGGACTTTAAGCGCTCTCCTTGCCATCGGCTCCGATGGACTTTGATTTTGCTCCATTGTCATTGTCTTCTACTATGCCGAGCTTTTTGTAAGCCGTACCGAGAACGCCATTGATAAATTTGGATGAATTCTCAGAACCAAATGCTTTCGCAAGCTCTACCGCTTCGTTAATGGCTACCTTAGGCGGGACTTGGTCCCGACATTCGGATAATTCATATAGGCCCATCCGTAGGACATTGCGATCAATTGCTGCAATCGAGCTAATCGGCCATTCCGGCGCCATCGGGGTGAGTGCCTCGTCTAGCGTCGCAAAATTTTCTGACACTTTATGTGCCAGATTATAAACAAATTCTGTATCACCGAGAGCTTTCTCGTATGGCTCGATGTTTTTCGCAACGATAATGTCCAAATCGACGTCCGGGTCATGTGCGAGTGTTCTGAGCTCGTATTCATACAAACTCTGCAGAACGATTACTCTACCTAAATGTCGATTACTTGCCATATCTTTTAAGCTTCTTTTTTCTTAATTGTCTTAACTTTTAAATTTGGTGTCTTCTTCTTTGTCTCGAAGGCTTTCACAGGTGAAGTCTTGTTCACTCTACGAGCAAGCTCCAAGCGAATATGACTGCGGCGAAGGCCGGTCTTTCTTGGGCTACTCTGTTTTTTAGGTTCAGGCATTTTGCTCCTTAGTTTAATAGATACTTTTGACCATATTACCACTTTTTTAATTACTTTGCAAGGCAGAAAAAATCCCCTCCGCCAAGCGGAAGGGTGTGATGGTTATTGGTTTTGATTAATTTCAGGATCGCAGGTCTCGACTGCCGAGTTTTCAAAGAAGAAATCCTCGCTCGAGCCATCGCTCGACTCGATTTCGGTGTAGATACTTCCCATTCTCTCGGCATATTCCGACAGCGCTTTCTTGGCATAATGACTTAAAAAGACTTTTTCGACCTCGGTGAAAAGCGTGTTATCACGGGTCGTAAAAATAAATCCAATCTCTACCACAGCCGCTGTTTCAAATCTGCGGAACTCGTCTGCATCGATAACGCTCACAGCGTCGATTCCGCCTTTATGGGTATCTGCGATAGGCATTGCATAGCGAATCATAATCAGATTGCCATTTCCTCCGGCGATTCCAGCTAGCACATTTTGATCAAAACCAAATTTTGATGATTTGTACCACTCAGCATCGTCGAATTTTTCATTTTGCAATCTTTCGAGAATCTGACTATACATCTCTCTATCGTAGGCCACTATATAGCAAGTAGCTTTCACCCTGACCTTGTTAAACATGGAATCCCCTCCCTTCATGCTCTATGGTATCAAAATCAAACCATCATCTTAATTATATCACAAAATGAATATTTAAGCGGCCAACTTTTTTAATGCTCTCTTAATCGCCGGACGATCAAAGCCCACGATTTTCTCGTCACCAATCACGGTAACCGGCACTACGGCGATACTGTCGTCATTTGACGCATCAATTTCTTGATATTCAATGCCTTTTTCGTCAAGCCAATCCATAAGGGCGTGGCAGTAGGCACAAGTTGGGGTCGTATAAATCTTAATCATACTTATATTCTACCACACTACCCCTTGCTTTACAAAACACGTAAACTATATTATAATATATATGATTCATCATTTGGTGGATAGAATTTTTAGAAAGAGGTGTTAGTACATGGGGAGAACTCCGCTTACTGCAATCGATGCTTTTGAACGTGACGGGACATTTCGCCGTTCGCTCACATTCATGACCGACCAAGGCCTGACCGAGGTCCGACACTACGATGATGACAGCATGGTCGTCATCTGCAGCCCGACCGAAATCTACGACTGGTATGGTCGTCGCGTTGCCTTCGATAAGGATATCGACAGCGTCGTGAGAAATTATGGCGCCGAAATGAGTGGCAACATCAACGCTAGAATGTATCAGTCGTTCATCGTCAAGAAAAAGAACGGCAAATACGCAATTGCTCTCCTGAAACTCGAGGACACAGCGGCTCCGGTAAATACCAGAATCCCGCTCTTCAAGCAGATCCTCACTGGAGAATATATCGGGAAGAAATCTGTACTCGAATGCACGGATTGGGAATTCGGCGGTCTCGACGAAGAAATCTTAAAGACACCTGTCATGCAGGCCTTCATTCAAAATCGTCCGAGCTATGTTTCCCAAGAAAAAATCGATATCTTCAGTGGTGTCCGTAGAGCCTATAGCGAGCTGAATGATTCTTGGACAGTCATTCGAACTCCTGAAAATCATGGCTCTGGAGCCTGGCTCTTTAACTGCTTTGTCGAAAACAGAGAACAAATTTTAAAAACCCCGTACGGCAGCGAACCACCATACACACATGCCACGTATCTCATCGGCAATATCACCATTTCGCCGACTGGCTACAAAATGTATGCCGAATCCCCGCTTAAATCAAGCAAAGGTCAAACCCGTATCGCCACAGATGCCGCCGTTTTAAGCTACATGAAAAACGCCGGTATCTACTGGTACTACATCTAACACCCCCCTTCCCCTGTGAAAGCAGGGGATTTTTAATTCAGCATCAATTGATACATTGCAATGCCGGCCGCTACCGACACATTAAATGACTCTTTTTGCCCACACATCGGGATTTCAATAAACAGGTCAATTATATCATGGAGTGAATTATCAATTCCATTGACTTCTTCTCCTAATACTAAGATGACGTTTTCTTTCAGTACCTCTTTTAAACTGGGGTCGTTTAGCTTTAGCAGTGTGACATTTTCGATATTATTTTCCAATCCGACAATTTGCCATCCCTGTTCATGAAGTTTATTTAACTCAGTTTTTATATCATCACACGAATAAATATCCAGCATATCTTCCGCACCGAGTGCCGTTTTATGAATCTCGTGATCAAGTTTCTCGCGCAGATGCGGAAGCAAATTCTTATCATGCACTCTTGGTGTGTATCCAGACAAAACCACACGCGAAACTCCAAATCCGTCCGCAGTTCTAAGAATCGCACCAACATTATAAGTTGAACGAATATTGTCTAGCACGAGTATCATTTTCATGAAAATATGATATAATATATTCTATGAAATGTCAAAACAGTGCTGACCAAAACTACGATAAATCTGCCATCTTAAAGCAGCTTTTTTCGCATGAAGTCGCTACCGTTCCGACCGAAACTGTCGAGGGCTACGCCGTGCTTCTAGACGACAAAATCGCCATCGACAAACTAATGGCTATAAAGAATCGCGGTTTCGAATCCGGCAAAATCTTCACTCTAGCCCCAAAAGATAAATCAGATATCAAAAACTATGTTCTAATTCCAGATGCCGCGAGATCCCTCATCGAAAAATACGTCCCGGGCGAAATCACTCTTATTCTCCCAAAGAATCCGGATTTTAAAAACTACTATTTTGACCACTTTAACTCCATCGGGATTCGTATCCCAGATCACGCTTTTTATAAAGAGCTTTTAAAAGAAGCCGGCCCGATGCTTCTCACCTCTGCCAATCCTCGCGGTGGTACGCCAAAAAGCCTCACCGGTCATTTGCCGTCCACTATCGTTGATTTTACCGGCGATTCCCCTAAAATTATTCGACAAGGTAATCTAAAAGTGCTATAATTATCCATTATGGATAGATATGAGCCACTAAAAATCGAAGAAAAATGGCAAGCTCGTTGGGAAAAGGAGAAGCCATTCAAAGCAACCGAAATCTCTGATAAGCCAAAACTATTCCTAGCGGAAATGTTCCCTTATCCTTCCGGTGCCGGCCTACATGTCGGTCACGTGCGTAACTTCACGATTGTAGATGTGCTCACCCGTTTCTTTAAGCAACAAGAAATCAACGTAATGCGCCCGTTTGGCTACGACACTTTCGGTCTCCCAGCCGAAAACTACGCCATCAAAACCGGTACCGCACCACAAGACATCACGAAAGTAAATATTGATAACTTTAGAAAACAGGCCAAGCGCCTTGGTTACGCTATCGACTGGGATCGCGAAATCAACACTTCCGATCCGGAATATTATAAATGGACTCAGTGGTGCTTCCTCCAGCTTTACAAAAAAGGCCTCGCCTATCAGAAGGAATCCTACCAATGGTGGTGCCCAACCGACCAAACCGTGCTCGCAAATGAGCAAGTCGAAAACGGCAAGTGTTGGCGCTGCGGCTGCGAAGTCGAAAAGAAAAAGATGAAGCAGTGGTTCTTCAAAATCACCGCCTACGCTGATGAACTTCTTGAAGATATCGACCATGTCGAATGGCCGGAAAAGATTAAGACCGCCCAGAAAAACTGGATTGGTCGTTCTGAAGGTGCCGAAATCACCTTTAAGATTAAAGATAAGAAAGAAACTCTTACTGTCTTTACTACCCGCCCGGACACTTTGTTTGGTGCCACTTTCATGGTGATTGCTCCGGAACATCCGATTATCTCAAAACTTGTGACTAAAGATACTAAAGCCAAAGTTGAAGATTATTGCAAGAAAGCCATCAAAAAATCCGAAATCGAACGTCAAGAGAACAAAGAAAAGACCGGCGTCTTTACCGGCTCTTATGCTATTAATCCGGCTACCGGCGAGCCGATTCAAATCTGGGTTGCCGACTACGTGCTCTTTGGCTATGGTACCGGTGCCATTATGGCTGTACCATCCGGTGACGAACGCGACTTTGAATTCGCAACCAAATTTAAACTCCCGATTATTAAAGTTGTTGAACGCCCAGAAGGCATGGAGGATGATTCCCCATGCTATGTCGGCGAAGGTACAATGGTAAACTCCGGCCCATTCACTGGCCGTCCGTCCAGCGAAGTTCGCGAAGAAATCAACGACTGGCTCGAACAACAAGGCTTTGGTAAGAAAAAAGTCACCTACAAGATGCGTGACTGGCTGATTTCCCGCCAACGCTACTGGGGTTGCCCGATTCCAATCGCTTACGACAAAAATGGCAACCCTCATCCAATCCCAGAAGATCAACTCCCGGTAATTATCCCAGAGGTTGAGGACTATCGCCCAGATCATACTGGCCGTTCCGCTCTTGCAAAGGCCAAAGACTGGCTCAAAGTTACAATCGATGGCGAAGAAATGACTCGTGAAACCGATACACTCGATGGCTATGCCTGTTCATCATGGTATCTCTGGCGCTATGCTTCACCACATGACAGTAAGCATGCCTGGGACCCGAAAGCTATCAATTATTGGGAACCGCTCGACTATTATTGTGGTGGCGATCACGCCGTAGCACACCTCCTCTACGTTCGTTTCTGGTGTAAATTCTTTGCTGACGAGGGCTATCTCCCATTCCGTGAGCCAATCAAACGCTTACTTTACAATGGTTACATCAATGCCCCAGATGGCAAGAAGATGAGTAAATCCAAGGGCAATGTTATCGACCCACTCGACGTCATCAACGACGGCTATGGTGCCGACACGCTCCGTACTTACGAAATGTTCATCGGCCCGTACGACCAAGACGCTGCTTGGGATCCACGTTCTGTGGGTGGTGTTTATCGCTTCCTTAACCGCTGCTGGAACTTAGTTTTCGATAAATCATTTAAGCCGTCCGCAAAAGGCGACACAACTGTCATCCGTCATAAGACCATCAAAAAAGTCACGGAAGACATCCATCGTTTCAGCTTCAATACTGCTGTTGCCGCTTTGATGGAATACGTCAATGAGCTCTACAAACTCGGCACCACGAAAGACGACCAAATTACGCTCGCGAAACTCTTAAAACCATTCGCACCACATCTTGCTTCCGAAATGCTCGAAAAGTTAGAAAGTGACGACGTCTGGCCAGTTTGGGATGAAAAATATCTCGCTTCTGACACTGTAGAAGTAGTTGTTCAAATCAACGGCAAACTTCGTGCTAAGCTCGTAATCGATAAGGCCGATCTTGAAGATGAAGAAAAAGTCATCGCTCTTGCAAAAGAAGATGAAAAAGTAAAGAAATATACCGAAAACGGCATCAAGAAAACCATCTTCGTAAAGAAAGCTAAACTCTTAAATATCGTTGCCTAATGTAGCAACAAACTAAACCTTTCGGGGCCGCGTCGCTTCGGCCCGTCGCCACGGGCGAAGCGCGCTAATTCTCGCGCTGCCGCGCTCCGAAATACCCCGATAAGGTTTATTTTGTTGCTTCTTTAATCACCTTATTGTATATATTCAAGAATTTATCAATTGTCTTTTCGAGATCGTGTTCTGATGCAATTTCGAGTGATGCCTTACTAAACTTCTTCTGTAATTCGTTATCACTGAGAATCTTATAAATACTATCTGCAATTTGCGAAA
Organism: uncultured Candidatus Saccharibacteria bacterium; assembly: GCA_947165465.1. GTDB lineage: Bacteria > Patescibacteriota > Saccharimonadia > Saccharimonadales > Saccharimonadaceae > Nanosyncoccus. The sequence continues at coordinate 31,647 of CAMVAM010000003.1, forward strand.
CATTTCCTGGTTCGCATAGGAATCCATTCTTATTCGTAATACAGACTTCCGACACTGCGCCGGCATTCACGGCGATTAATGGCAAGCCAGTTGCGGCCGCTTCAATTAACACAATTCCCTGTGTTTCAATTTCGCTTGCAGTCGCGAACACATCACCCACTCGATATAGTTCATAAAGATCCGGTTGTAACACACGCCCAAGAATCCTCACCGAGTCGTTAATACCGAGTTTCTTAACTACTTGCTCGATTCTTAAACGGTCCACACCGTCACCCACCACCACGAGCTGAGCTTCTGGCAACTTTTCTAACACCTTTGAGAAAGCGTCCACTACAAGCCCAACTTTCTTCTCTGGGTCCATTCTTCCAACATAAACTGCCGTTGGCACATTCTTTTTAATCTTATACTTCTCATAAACCTCATCCGATGCTCTACCTGGCTTAAAATTCGATAAATCCACGCCGTTCGAAACTGCCGCAACCGGCACCTTAAACTCCTTTTTCTTGGATAAAATTAAATTCTGAATCGCCTGCTCAGTCGGCATCGTCACAAAGTCGCTCTTCGTCTGACGATTATAAAAATACGACGACAAAATCGCATCCACCGGTTTTTTAATTAACTTAGGCATATGTAATGGTTCAGTAAAGACCTCTGGCTGGTTATGCTCAGTGGTTACCACTGGCACATGGTTCTTTCTCGCAGTCGAGACCACCGAAAGTCCAATTGGGTCAGAAACTTGCACGTGCACCACGTCCGGCTTAAAGTCTTTAAAAATCTTTTTTACTTGTCGATACGGGAAAACCGAAATCTTAATACTGTGTTTATAAAACACGTGCGGCATTTCTTTGCCGAGAAACTTCTTCTTTTTTGGCACATCGTGAATCTGGTCCGGGTAAATCTTCGCTGAAACCGATTTCAAGCGACATTCTTTTACGCCGTCTACAGTTTTTACGTAATTCTTGCCAGTCTGACTCGGCGTAATTACTGCCACTTCGTGACCACGCTTCACTAAACCCGTTGCAAGGTTATGTGAGAAAACCGCCACACCATTTACCATCGGATAGTAGACGGCGGTAGCGATTAAAATTCTCATTATAACTCCTTTGCTTTATCTAGTTGCGGATCTCGCATTGCATTAATATCTTCATAAGTACGAGTCACTTCAATATCCGGGGTAATCCCTACACCATTAATTGAGCGTCCTTTCGGAGTTTGCCATTCGGCAATCGTAACTTTAAGCGTGCCACCATCGGAAAGATTATAAAGCCCTTGCACGACACCCTTACCATAGGTCTTTTCACCGACAATCTTTGCAATGCCATAATCTTGGAGGGCACCGGCCACTATTTCTGCTGCTGAAGCTGTCGAGCCATTCACAAGCACTACCGTATTCATATTCCTTAGAATTGCTCTACCGGAAGTCGTCTTCGATTCGGTATCGCCATAGTGTTTGGACTTTTGTTGCACCACGGTTTGGTTGTCAATCCAAAGTGCGAGTAAGTCTTGTGCCGCTGACACATAACCACCACCATTGTTACGAAGATCGAGAATCACCTTTGATACATTTTTGCTGGCAAATTCTTTTGCCATCTCTTGAACTTTCTTGCCGGTATCCTCATCAAATCTCGTAATGTGGACAATCGCGGTCGTACCGTCATATTCTACATAGGCAGACACGTTATTAATCTTCTCGCGAACCAAATTGAAAGTGATTTCTTTGCCGTTTCTTACTACCGTCACTTCAACATTTGTACCAGTTTCGCCACGGACCTTCACTGCAACTTCATCAGCCGTAAGTGCCCAGACCTCTTCGCCATCTATCTTAAAGATGATATCACCAGCCAGAATGCCCGCTCTTAAAGCTGGGTTATCTGGAAGCGTACGAAGTACCCTGACATAGCCATCGCGAACACCCACCTCAACGCCAATACCGGAACCAACGTTACCATGAAGATCATCATAGAAATCCGAGCTTCTTTCAGCATTCATATAAGCGGTATACTCATCACCGAGTGCTTCAACCATACCCTTCTTAGCGCCATCAAGAATATCACTCTTTTTGATTTCACCATTATAAGACGTCGTCAGTTGATTATAAACCTCATTTAGTGGAGTCCAATCCATATCCGAAGTCTTGCGATTGGTAAGACCGAGCAGTGGTGCAAATTGGTTAAACCAAGTATCATAATTCATCCCGACAAAAACACCGAGTACCGCCATTACGGCACCAATAATAATAGCGTTTCCAAGACTAGTCTTTTTTTCTCTCCACTCCACTTTTTTCATTACTCAATTATAGCACAGCCAGTTTAAAATAGCATTAACGAACGTGAATATAGTTGTATTTTCTAGCTTCCGAAGCAGACAAGGTTTGGGCACCGAAATCGCCCACGTGGTATGAGCCAGTCAGTTTACCGGTAGACCACCAGTTGTTGTATTCGGTGATATTAACGGAACCATCAGAGTTTACGCTTTCAACCCAGAACACGTGGCCGGTGCCAGCATCGCCTGGGTTACCGCTCTGGCCAATTGAACCAGCTGATGGGCTACGGTCAACTCTAAATCCAGCATTTCTTGCACTTTGCGCCCAGCTCTTAGCATTTCCCCACCAAGCAATCGCTACGTTACCACCAGTCGCTTCGTAAGCTTTCCAACCAGCATAGCTCGTACATTCACAAACATAACCACCGATATATTGACCACCATACATTGTATAGTACTGATCCATTTGCGATGGACAGTTGGCTTGCCATGGATAAGTATTGGCACCAGAATAAACCTGACCTTGACCGAACATTTCTGGGTGCTCACGCTGATACTTTTCCTCTGCCGCGAGTTTTTCTTGAAGTGCTCTCTTGGCCTGTTCCTCGTAAGCCGCCGCATCGTTTTCGTACTTAATCACAAGTCTTTGCTGCTCAGCTCTTGCAGCTACAAGTTGAGTCTTTGACGCTTGTTGCTGCGCCAAAAGTTGCTCGACTCTTGCCTTGTCTTCTTCAAGTTTAGCTTTTTCGGCTTTAATCTTTTCCGCCGTGGCAGTGATTTGCTGTTTCACCACTTCATTTCTTGCCATTCTTTCAGAAAGATCCGAAATCGAGCTAGCACCGGCGAGAATCGTAATCGGCTCCGCATCGCTTTCAAAATGCATATTAATGAGAAGCTCTGCAAGTGCATTTTGTTCATCAGCGAGGCGTTTCTCAGTCTTCTTAATTTGTTCTTTCAAATCTTCAACCTGCGCAGTAGTATCAGCAATCTGACGTTGCATCGCTGCAATCTGCGAATTAAGCTCCATCACCTTAAGTTGGAACATATTTGCCGTATTGCTAGCGTTTGCTGCATTTTTATTAGCCTGTTCCTCACGCTCTGCCGCAGCACGACATTCCGGACTTTTACTACAAGCAAGAGAAATCGCTTCTGCCTCTTTTACCATCACAAAATCAACTACAACAGGCGTCGCACAGATAACAGTAACAATAATGCCCAGAAGAATTTTTGTGATTTTTGTTTTAGAGATAGTTCTCATGCTTATATTATAGCATAAGCGTCAAGCTTTGTGAAGATATCTTGACACTGCAAGACGAGATGAAACACGGCCAATAATGATACCAATACCGATGAAAATCAGGAACATAATAATTAACTTATTTGATTGGAGTAATCCAACGATTTCATCAACATTAATACCATATCCAGACAGTCTCGGAGCAAGCCACATGAAGCCAAAGTAGCTGACCGATGCCGCAACGATACCGGCAAGCACGCCACAAAGCTCTGCCTCGACTAAAAATGGTCCGCGGATGAATCTTTTGTCTGCGCCAACTAATTTCATCATGTAAATCTCCTCACGACGTGAGAAAATCGCCATACGAATCGTACTAAAGATAATCAGAATCGAAATCACGAGGAATACTGCCGCGAGGATAATACCACCGGTCCTTGCAATTCTTGCCCAAGACGTAATTGTTGCAATCTCAACCTGGTTCACATCATAGGTTGGTTGCTTTTCGTCATCAAGATATTCGACGAAAGTTTCATCGTTCTCAACAATTCCCTTAATACTATCAAGATTATCTACGTTATAAACTTTAATACGCATCGTAGCCTGCATCTTCGAAATCATTAGTGCTTTCATTTCATCATCAAGCACATTAATAATCTCATCACTACCGGCATTCTCAGTCAAAAACTTCTCGTACTCCTCCGCCGAATCCGAAGTGACAACACTCTTCGTATTGCTATCCGCCGAAATCGTCTCAGTCATCTGATCCAAGATTTCACGCGTGGTTGTCGGTTTGAAATAAATCGTAATGTCAATCTTGTCGCGCATCATATCGGCAGTGTTAGTTAGAATCACACTCGCAACCACCGTCACAAACAAAATGATGAGCGTAATCGACATCACGACTGTAGCAGCCGATGAAAGCCAGAAGTTTCTCGCAAAACCCTTTGTACCATACTTAATAATGCGACCTTCCTCACGAAGCGGATGATGCTTCCTGGTTCTTCGCATAGTCCTTAGACCAGACTTCGCAGCCTTCTTTAAAGTCTTTGGGTCTTCAACTTTTATTTCTTCTTCTTTTTTCTTGTTCTTTTTACCCACCATTATTGAATCACCCTTCTAGGTCTTTGTTTTAAAGCATGGCCTGGAGCTTGCATCATATTCCTCACCAGCTTCGGTTGCGGAGTTTCATCAAGCTTATAAATACCACCGTTCTTCTGATCATTTACAATCTTGCCATCTTTCATCGTCACGACACGCTTTTGGAGCGTGTTTACAATATTCTCGTTGTGTGTAGTCACTAGAATGGTCGTGCCGAAATCATTAATCTTCTTTAGAAGGCGAATAATTTCACCAGTCGTAAGGAAATCGAGGTTTGCGGTCGGCTCGTCTGCAATAAGAATCTTCGGTTGCCTTGCTACGGAACGCGCAATACCTACACGCTGCCTCTGACCACCAGAAAGCTGATCCGGGAACTTCTTCGCTTGGTCAGAAAGATCTACAAGCTCAAGGACCTTCGGCACCGTCTTACGAATCTCTTTACCACTCATGCCAGCAATCTCAAGCGCAAATGCTACGTTTTCATAAACAGTTCGCCTCGGCAAAAGTTTGAAATCCTGGAACACCACACCAAGGCGTCTTCGATAGCCCGGAATATGGCGCTTCTTTACATAATCAAGATCAATACCACCGATAATAATCTTACCTGAATCCGGCATCTCTTCCTTAGTAATCATCTTCATCAGAGTAGACTTACCGGCGCCTGACTTACCTACCAAAAACACAAATTCATTTGGCTCAATATGGAGCGAAACTGAATCTAGCGCCGGCTTTGTATCGCCGGGATACGTTTTTGTTACGCTATCAAGCAAAATCATAACTTGATATTAACATAAACGATTTAATTTTTCAACTTTTAGCGAAATTCCAAATGAAAAGTGATGTTCTTTTCTTCGGCACCCTCTGGTTGATAAATTCCAACCGGGGTAATCTCAGCTTCCGGATACTTTTCGCGTACTTCTTTCAAAGTTTCAGCGTAAGTCTTCTTAGTCGCAATCGTTAAGTCTTGCTTATCTTTAATCTCAAAGCTATTATTCACCTTCTTCGGCGTTTCAAGTGACAAGAGTACGTCAAGATCAATCTCGAAACCAGCTAAATAATCCGCTAATTTAAAATTATGCTTCACACCGGTTCTGAATTCACCTACTACGCCGAGATAATTCTCGCCAACATAGATTTCTGCTGCACGTTTCTTTTCAAACGGAAGTGCCTCAGCTACGTCAGTTTTTAATGGCTTAAACTCCGCCTCGAGATTAAATCTCTTTAAGAATTTCTCAACATACATCTTGGCTTTGTAATAAGCCGTACCCTGGTTCTTACGTTCAGCCAGCACAAATCCCATGCTCATTTTTTCAGTTGGCACTTCTTCGTCATTAAAACCAAGATCTTTGCGATAGACTTTGTTCATTTCAAAAAGTGCAAATTCATCAAATGGAATCTTCTGGTTCATGTGTGCTTTATCGAGCAAGCTCGGCACAATCGACTGGCGAACTAGTTGCAGTTCCGGACTAATCGAATTCACAATCTTGTATGAATTGCTCGTCTTCACTCCGGCATTTTCGAGCAACCTTTCACTTACGAAGCTGTAAGTTAGAACCTCGTTTGCGCCAAATTCTTTCATCGTGTCACGAATCTCGCGTTTTAGTGTCAGCATCTTATTCTTTGTAGCTGAATTATGACGTGGTAAAGTCGGAGTGATATTGTCGTAGCCATTAAGTCTTCCGACTTCCTCGATAATATCTTCCTTAATATGAATATCTGTGCGCCAAGCCGGAGCCGTCACTTTTAGTTCTTTTCCGGTCTCAACTTCAAACCCAACATTCGTTAAAGTATTCACAACTTTCTTTTCCGAATAGTCAGTACCAAGAAGTCTATTAATTTCATCCGTTGTAATTTCTACAACGTTTGCTTTAGCTTTGTAATCGTAAGCATCCGATACTGAAGAGATCTTAAAGCCATCCTTTAATAAACTGGCACAAGCTTCCGCTACATTAAGCGTCTGGTATGGTGGCTGACCTTTTGTGAATCTCGTAATTGCTTCCGAGAAAATGCCATGTGCCATCTGAGTTTTACGAAGATTATAAAGACTAAACGTCGCAGACTCGAGAATCACATTCTTAGTATTCTCATCAATCATCGTCGAAGCGCCACCCATCGCACCGGCAAGTGCCACCGGAACGTCGTTACTAGTAATCACAATGTCACTTTCGTTCATCGTGATTTCCTTGCCGTCAAGAAGTTCCATCTTCTCACCAGCATGAGCTAGGCGCACGATAATCTTTGGATTCTTACTCCCGCCTACTGCCACAAATTTGTCGTAATCAAATGCATGTAACGGTTGGCCGGTAAGTAGCATCAAATAGTTCGTGGCATCTACAATCGGATCAATCGGGCGCATGCCGGATTTAGCAAGCAGTGTGTCCGTGAGTGTGAGATATTTTTTCTTAATCTCGCCATGTTTTTCAAATACCACTGCAGAATAGCGTTCACAAATATTGTCGCCTTCGATTTTAATATCAATCGCATTGTCCGGTTTCAAAGAACATTCTGCGGCCGGCTCGTTAAATTTCTGGCCCAAAATCCCTGCAACTTCCCTTGCAAAACCAATCAAACCAAAAGTATCCGGACGGTGCGTAAGCGACTTGTTTTCAATTTCCAAAATCAAATCGTTTAGGCCAAACACATCCGCAAGTGCATCACCTGGCTTTGCCATGTTTGAATCGATTTCCGCAATTCCGTCATGCTCGTCACCAAAGTCTAGCTCATCCGCTGCCGCAAGCATACCATGCGAATCATATTTACCAAGCATTTTACGTGTGCCGATTACAAATGGCGCGTCTTCTTTTACGCTGGCTGGCACCGTAGCACCTGGAGCAATCCAAGCCGCAAGCATGCCTTCGCGCACATTTGGTGCACCACAGAGAACTTGCGTAAGCTCAGCCGAACCGTCATTTACCATACAAAGCGTGAGGTGTGTACCTTCAATTTTCTCTGCTGATTCCACACGTACGACTTTGATTCCATCGTACTTATGTGTCTCGTCAATCACGCCCTCAACTTCTACTAGGCGAGCACCGATAAGCCTAATTAATTCCTCGTCCGAGACCGGAATTTCTACATATTTCTTTAACCAATTCAGTGAAATTTTCATTTAAAACTCCTTCAAGAAATTAAGGTTACCGGACTCGAAGTGACGGACATCCTTTAATCCGTACCGGAGCATCACTAGGCGGTCGATTCCACCGCCCCAAGCAAAACCATGGTACTTAGTCGGGTCAATTCCGGCCATCTTTAGAACATTCGGGTGAATCATGCCACAACCAAGCATCTCGAGGAAATCACCCTTCTTGCCACCAAGTGACTTCGGTTTTTCAATCATAAATTCAAGTGACGGTTCCGTAAACGGGAAGTAACCCGGCTGCGTGCGAATGTTTAGTTTCTGTTCATAATACTTTTCAAAGAATTCACGCAAAATCCCGAGCATGTCGCCCATCGTACAAGTCTTTGAAACATACACGCCTTCGCATTGATAGAAAGTATGCTCGTGTGTAGCATCAACATCCTCATTACGATAAACCCTGCCTGGAACTACTACGGCAATTTCGCCATCGTTTTCGAGTTTATCCTTATAGGCTTTAAGGACTCTATGTTGCATTGTGGAAGTGTGAGCTGGAGGAATTAAACCTTCTTCAGTGCGGAAAGTATCATAGCCATCGCGAGCTGGATGTTCTTTGGCGAAATTTAGGCTATCAAACATATGGAATTCATCATCGAGTTGGCGGGATTCCATCACGTCAAAACCCATGAGCTGATAGATTTCAACTACACGGTCAAGCTCAGTCATTAATGGATGTTTTGAGCCTTCAAATACGGAATAGACTTTTGGAATCTCTTCGTTTGGTGCACATGGCGCCGTGATATCAAGTGGCAAAACCTCAGTATCGAGAAGTTCTTCTTCCTTCGCTTTAATCTTTGCCAAGATTTCGTTTTTCTTTGCATTTAATTCGCGCCCGAATTCACCGCGTTTCTCGGCCGGGACTTCTTTAATTCTAGCGTATTCGCTATTTAAGCTCTTTAATTCGAGCTTTAATTTCTCCAACTCTTCCATATAATTATTATACTACAAAATTGCGATTTCTAACATCGGCAAATGAGATAGAGTCCACCAGAATGGCTGCCGGCGCAACTGCAACATAGTCATTCGTCTCAAAGATGATTCTATCCGGCATTTCCACCAACGGCTGACCGAATTGATAGCGGGTGGATGAATCGTAACTGGCAATGTAATTACCATAATCAATGATATCAAGAACAGCCACTACGGTTTCCTTATCCAGACCCGAATACCTAGCCAGAACTCCTTCATATGAGTTATCAAGTGGATTTTGTTCATAGTATTCATCTAGAAATGCCGAAACGGCGGATTTTTCAATTAACCCCATTGACTCAGCTAATGACTGGTCTTCAATAAACCTTTGATAATTTTTAGCAGTTTCCCAATCCGGAGCGTTCAATGAAATCTGCTGATTGCCTGCTACACAAGACTCGCCACTAATATAGCCCATATGCGTCAGAACTTGTGTATTTTGGGCAATATCAATAATATCACCAACCGCCGGAATCGCACCGAGTGCAGCATTTGCAAACGAATCTCTGAAGGTCCTACCAGTATCAACATTAGCGAAAGTAGCAATCTGGCTAGAAATGTTTTGGTCTGCAAAGCCAAACGAAGATGCTCTATTATCACAGAACAAGATATATTTAGCAAGATCAGAACCGGCATTAATCTTCACATTCCCCTCGCTCGTAGTTTCATCCAGGAAATTACCTTGTTCGTCAAGAATATTAATAAATTCGGCTGGATCTTCATTAATAGTTGAAACATCAGTAATCGAATATGGATTACAATATGAATCACCCACCGCGCCGATCGATGCTAGATAAGGACAAGTTTCGGCGAATTCATCTGGCGATGGTAAAGTTTCCGCAATAGTAGCCGCCTTTGCCGTCGGAGAAATAGCGACTATAGAAGAAGTCAACACCGAACTTGACGTTGATACTATTCCAAGTAGTGAGTTTGACGATAAGAATGACATTAATTGCGTCAACAGCGAACCCATAAACGTGTATTTAGAGGTCGCGTCGAACGGGCTTCGATTCATTCGTTCATACTTCGCGTTTTCGGCAATTACTTCCTCTCGCGCCAACGCAAATTCAGTATACTTTTCTACATTTGCAAGTGAACCGCCATTTGCACGGTGCGTATTGCCCATATAAATATTTGCACCAGACACTAAAGCATTACCAAGATCCTCGCCACCAATATTTTTAATAATATCCCTCGTAAACATTTCTACTACAACAGGTGTTAAAAGGCTTACGGCAAGGCTAATGGCGCCACCAAGAAGCGCATTTTTCACAAAATCAAGAAGTCCATCCGTAACAAGCGGTAGACAAGCAGCGGCGGAAACACCCAATGTGAAAATCGAACCAACTAAACCGCCAATACAGCCTGCAATTTCGGTTGCTTCAGCTATGCTTGAAACCGTATTTGCTGCTACCTTCGCAATTGCACATGTTTCAAATGCATCTCCTCCAGCCATCCAGTTTGCAACACTACTAAGAACGCCTTTCGTGTTGCTCGAGAAATTAAAACTCCTAATACTTGCATCATTAGTATCAGCACGTCTTCTTTCAAAAATACCAGCAATACCCTCGGCCTCCATTGCTGTACCATCGGTAGTTTCTTCAGTTACACTATTAAAAATCCCTCTATAAACCTTATGCGTATTCTCCGTTGGTTCGTTTAAAATCTGCGCAAAGTCATTAATTGGAGATTCCTCGGCATAGCCAATTTTTGCCTTATCAATCGCCTCCAAATATCCAGTCGTAAGATTGGCAATCTGAAGAATATTAGACGCATTCACCATCAAAGTCACTGCGCCTACAAAATTTGCAACGCCACAAGCAATATTTACAATCGTGTTGGCTTTTCCACTATATTTTTCGCCAAGAGTCTGAAGCTTCGATTTAACTTCGCCCTCAGTAATAGTAGCCCGATTCCAGCTTACGCCGCCTTCGAGTGTGTCGGTTTTATGAGTAAATTCATATTCACCGGAACCAACCATTCTCGGGCTTCCATCCGCATTATAGAGAGGTTTTCCGGTTATCGGATCGGTTTCTTGAACCATTATTTCCCTAGTTTCAGCACCGGTCGTTCTACCACCTTTAATTTCTTCGGAGCCTTCGGACATCAAATCGATGGCAACCCTCCTACTACTGCCCGGATCGGAAGAATCAACCTCCTCTAAGTATTTCTTAAACAAGTTTCTAGTAATCTTATTACTTCTTAGAAACTTAGTCGTAATCTCCCCAAACCAGTTTGATATTGCTCCTCGCCACGTCATTGACCCAGCATTATACTTATTAAAGAAATCCGGATCACTATAATATGTATTTTTAAAATCACTAGCAGTCACAGTTTTTACTTCACCGGATGCAGTTGTATATTTTAGAACAGTACCAGCGCCAGACCCTTCAACTTCTATACCCTGTTTCGCAAGCCTATTCCGTTGTTTCGTAGAAATATTAAATGTATCACCACGAAAAAGCGTTCCTTTAATTGGATTTTTAACTTTACCACTCCCCATCTGCATCTTGAAAAAAGTATCCGAACGATTGTTCACGGAGACGTACATAGAGTTAAATAGCTCTTTAAAATTTTCAACTAAAGCAAACGGTTGGAATAATTGAGAAACAGAAAACAGCCCACCAAAACCAAGAATTATGCCTAGAATTAATCCAATCGGGCCCTTACCTTTTAAGAAAGATTTTCCCTTTCCTTTGCCCTTATAAGATATTGACTCCCTACCAGAACCCGTATAATATCCATTCGCAGCTTCTTCGTTTGCGCGATTTGCTTCGAGATTATCGCCAGTCTCAGCCGGCTTTTCGGAAGTAGCACCGGCCTCCGCCGCACGCAAACCCCTCGCGGCTTCATTATTAGCCGCGTCAATCTTAGGAATATCGCTTCTTCTCTGCGACGGTTTAGACCTTTCGTCCATATAATATATTATATAGCACTTATGCTAAATTTTGAAGCGAAAAATCAAACAAAAAACTAGTGTTGACCGCCCATAGCAACGCCGACAATAATCAGCACTGCCACCACAATCACAGCACCAACAATCCAAATCCAACCATACTTGCCGGTCTTCTTTAAATCACGCACATAATCAGAATCTTCTACATAATCCGGATCTTCTTTATCGCCAACCGGCTTTGACGATGCATTCATTTTTTCACGAAGGTCCGCATTAATTCTACGCGTTAATTCGTCAGTCACATCATCTTTTTTGCTAACCATTATGCCCATAATAATTTCCTAAAATTAAATACTTTTTCATTATAGCACACCGAGAATATGCTATAATAAAGTAAATATTATTTAAGGAGGAGAAATGGCAACAAAAAAGCCTAAGGCATCGCCAAAGACTACGAAGTCTAAATCAACGAAGCCAAAAACTGCCGCGAAGACTGTCACAAAGCCAGTGTCCGAGGCCTCTAAAACTAACACGGTGGAGAAAGAAGTTATCACCTCAAGCAAAGGAAAATCCTGCTTCAGTGGTTTCTTCGCAAAAAAATATGAAGAAAAAGAAAGCATCTTGACTGTATTCAAGAATCACAAGTTTTACGGTGCTTTGCTCGGTGAAGTCATTGGTTCAATGTTCATCACATTGTTCCTCTTCTCGCTCGGTCTTATGGGCGTAGCCAGCGCTGCAAACTATTCATTCTTGGTCCTTGCAGTCTTTATTGCAATTTACTCATTCTCAGGCGCCTGCCTCAATCCAGTCATCACGATTGGTATGATGGCTTCTCGCCGCATTTCAGTCATTCGTGGCTTTATGTACCTCATTGCAGAAGTACTTGGTGCCTGGTTCGGTTGGCTCATCTTCAACTCGTTCCATTTGGCTGGTGGCGAAACCGCCTACGACATTCCAAAGATGACCGCAATCGGCGAAAACCAATTCTGGGTATTCGCAATGGTTGAGCTTCTTGGCGCAATCATCATTGCATTCTTCTTTGCTCGCGCGCTTAAATACAAGCGCAGTGTCTTCACATTCGCAGCAACCGTTGCCGGTGGCGTTGTTCTTGCAATGCTCGTAGGTTTCGTTGTTTCAGCCGCATTTATCGGCGTACAAAACAACTTCCTCTTCAACCCAGCAGCTGCATTAATGTTCAACATTTTCCCAGCATCTGGCGAAAACTTCGGCGAAATCTTCGGCGGTATCTGCCAAGCTCTTTCGGTCTGGGCATTCCTACCAATGATTGGTGGCGTAATTGGTTTCTACGTCTCCGACTTCATGGGCAAGCTCTCGGGCGAAGAATAATTAAGAGACAAAATAACCCGTCATCACGGCGGGTTATTTTTTTATTTCAATTAATTCTTCGGAAAGAGTGGAGTTTCTGGTGGCACGATTTTACCACTAAAAACCTTCTCAATCCTCTCAGCCGTACCCGGAATGAACGGACGAAGCATATGAGAAACACCAACTAGGCCAGCAATCATCTCGCCCATGCATTTCTTAAGTTTATCGGTCTCGCCGGCTTTAGCAAGTGCCCATGGTTTCTCATCATCAATCCTACGATTAATTCCCTGGACCTTTTCCCAAACAAAATCAAATGCTTTCGAGAATTCAAACTTATCCATCAATTCAGTGTATTCTTTTGGCAAATCAACTTTAACTTTTGGCGCTTCAATGCCATTTTTATTCGCAAGTGTAGCGAGGCGCTGCACGAGATTTCCTAAATCGTTTGCAAGCTCATTATTGTAAGCATCTTCAAACTTTTCCCAAGTAAAATCCGAGTCCGCGAATGTATCGATGTGACGAAGGAAATAATACCTCATCGCATCAAGACCATGTTTATCCATCACTTCGAGCGGATCGACAACATTACCAATCGACTTACTCATCTTCTGGCCGTCCGCAAGAACCATACCATGTGAAACCAAAGTCTTTGGCACTGGTAATCCAAGTCCAAGTAACATTGCTGGCCAAATAATTGCATGGAATCTCAAAATGTCTTTCCCGACAAATTCCGCTGTAGCTGGCCACCAATCCGAAATATCTTTTTCCGGGAAACCAAGTACGGTAATGTAATTTGCCAGTGCATCAATCCAAACATACATCACCTGCGTATCGTCATCCGGCACCGGCACGCCCCACGTCAGTTGTGCTTTCGGACGAGAAATCGAAACATCTGGTGAATCCTCAAGCAATTTCAAAATTTCACGTTTTCTAAATTCCGGCAGAATCAAGAGTTCGTCGCTTTCAATCTTTTCACGAATCTCGTCTTTGAAATCTGAAATCCTAAGATAATAATTCTCTTCTTCAAGTCTTTCATAAGCCTTCTGATGATCTGGGCAAATCCCGTGGTTTTCTTCGGCTTCTTTATTTGTGATATATCTTTCACAACCGGTACAATACCAACCTTCATATTTTGATGAATAAATATGTCCTTCAAGCTTCTTCCAAATCATTTGGCAAAGCTTTTCGTGGCTCTCATCGGTAGTACGAATGAAATCCGTGTATTCTACGCCAAGTTTATGAATAAAGTCTTGGAACTTCTTAGCATTCTCAGCGACGTATTCCTCAACCGGCACGCCGAGCTCTTTAGCTTTTAAAAAGATTTTATTACCGTGCTCGTCCGTTCCGGCTTGGAAACGCACATTATTACCAATTAATTTGTGATACCTAGCACAAGTATCTGCAAGACAATAATCCATAGCGTGCCCGATGTGTGGCACACCGTTTACATATGGAATTGCAGTGGTTATATAAACATTAGACATAGCATAATTTTATAATGCTATGTCTAATTTATCAAGCGTAAGGATATAATTATTTGCCTTGTGGCATGAGTTGCATCACAAGCACAACACCAAGCACCACTACGATAACTGCAGCAACCGCAACTAAGGCAATAAGAGTAGTCTTATTGTTCTTCTTCTTTGGAGCTGCCGGAGCAGAAGTGTTTGCTGGAGCATCACTAAGTGCTGGGTCCGTAAATGAAACACTTGGGGTACGGCCTGGTTCACCAGCTGGAGCTTCGCCTTCCGGAACGGAAATCGCACTACCAATTGAACCAGGAACTGGTTCAGCAGCCTTAAATGGTGCCTTCAATTCTTCTTCAACTGGATCCGGTGCTTTCGGTGGAGCCGGCATTGTAATTGGGTCAGTCGCACCAAGTGATGGCTGTGCACCACCGGTAGGAGCCGCAAACACCTCGGAAGCGGACATCTGATTAAATACTGGAGCAGCACCAGGTGCTGGTACAGGTGGTACTGGTGGTACCGGTGCAGCAGGAGCTGGAGCTGCAGGTGCAGCAGGAGCGGCTGGTTCCGGAGCTGGTACCGGAGGCACTGGTGGTACCGGTGCAGCAGGAGCTGGAGCCGGAGCTACTGGCGCAGCTGGCGCGGCAGGTGCCGGTGCAGCAGGAGCAGCTGGTTCCGGAGCTGGTACCGGAGGCACTGGTGGTACCGGTGCAGCAGGAGCTGGAGCCGGTGTCGGGGTTGGTGTCGGATTTGTTGTTGGATCCATTTCTTATATTCCTTACTTTTTAATTCACATATACTTTATTTTAGTTTACCACTAACACTTTGATTTGTTAATACCTCGGTGCGATTTCATGAGAGTAGACTGCCGTCAGATTCTTGTGTTCATTACCAGGATCTGCTTTGGCTCTACCCCAAAGAATCGTCGAAGTATCATAATTCACGATTTCGGCCGGCACCTTTGAATTCACACCGGTCGCTGCACCATAAGTACGGTTAAAGAACAGTTTATTCGTTACAATTGCACCATTTACTTGCAAGCGATTCGAGTTTTGCCTCAAGTTGATATCGCCAGATTCGCAAGTATTCAAGTTTTCTTCCGCAATAATAATTGCATCAATTCTTGAAACCGTACAGCCAATCGTAATATTGTTTGCATAGAGAATCACCTTCGGGATTTGCTCAAGAGACGTGAATGTTGAGCTCTGGTACTGAATATTACCATTAATAGTGAGGTCTCCGGAAACATTCACGATGTGTGTTCTACCAGTATTCACAGTATTCGCACCAATCGTTGCATTACCGTCAACATTGTATCTTACAATATTCTTCGCCGTACTATTATTAAATGTAATTGTGGAACCGCCGGCAAGATTATTCGTTAGGCTATCCTCATTTGGCAAAGCTCCAATCATCGCCTTGCGATTTGTCAGAACTGCCGAGATTCCCGAATTACCAGTCGCCTGTGCACCCGGACAGATTGCCGACGCGATATTACTTGAGTAATTCGCTATCGAGAGCGGTACCCGGTACTTACAGTAGTTTGAGGCCGGCTCTTGTGAGCCACCTCCCGCGATGTTATTTGCAAGACCAGCTGAAGCGCCAGACGCGAGCGCAAGCACTGTACCATTTGCAACTACGCTTTGCTCTACCCATGATGAAAATACAAACACACCGCTAAATGCTGCTAGGCCTTTCAAATTATTCTTAACTGCGGCAGTAGTCTTTACTGTGCCACCTGAATACAAGCTACCACCCCAAACCTGGAAGCTTGGTTTTTTAGCGATGATAAAGCACTTTGATTCTGAAATGCGCCACTTGTGGCTACCTTCCTTATCGTCCCAGTTCGTGTAAGCACCGCTATTTGATGGATAAGTTGCCACCGCCACACAGAGGTGAGTCCCAGCCGGTTGATCCGGTACACTCATTTCAAGCACACGATTATTAATGATGCCATCAATTCTACCAGTAGTGTTAAGTGGACTACTTTCCTCATTATCGTAGCGACAATTATTATTATCTTTAGTAAGACCGAAGTAGTTACAGACATCATTTGTCTTGCCAGTACCCCAGCCACTTGATGCTGGTTTTTCGCCATTGACCGGGATGTAAACAATGATACGACCTAAGAATTCTGGTACTACCGTAGCATACTTTTGAGCATCCGAGCCGTCCGTAGTCTCCGGGTTCGTACGTGGCACTACGTCAATCTCGTATTTAATTTCCTTGCTCTCACCAGCATAAATCGGATCATCATTATCGGTCTTAATCTCAAGATTTAAGTCATAGTTATATGGTACATATGCATGCGCCATACTCGTCTTACTCGATGTATCAACATTCGCAAGGTTTTCTTTTGCTGAACTATACGATGAGAACGTCACTTGGCTTGGCGTCGATGCCGTAGAGTGATTCTTAGAAAGGTTCGTAGTGGCTGATTCAGCTAAATCCTTACCTACTTCTGAAATTGCTACCCGATGCGTATTAACTTCCTTACGCTTAGTCGAATTACCAATACCATAAGAATGTGTCTGCGTGTAATTAAATGAAGTATTGCTGTGTACTAGGAAAGCACTATTCCATGAATTATTCTGACCACGGTTTTGATTAAATAACTGGTAGAGATAATAATATGTATTTATCGAACCGGTTGGCTTCACTGCGCCACCATCAATCTGCAATCTTTGCGGAATGACGTAGGCTGAATACTGAAGCACTGGATTGTAAGATGCGCGGTATGATACCGTATTACCTGGTTTTGCATAAACGACCTTCTGGTACTTTTGATACTTCGTCGGACCATCCGGATTCTTTACGCGCATATCAATGAATGCATCACTGAGCTGGTTATCTTCCATCGTGGTCGGATCATTAGTCGGATCGTTCGGCTGAGCCTTGCCAAGCGCCGATGCGCAAAGCTTTAGATACGTATAGCTCGGAGGAGTCACCACATTATTATTCGGCTTAAACTGCAACGTCTCACACACCACCATGCCAGGCAGTAGCGACAAGGTCGTCTGGTTATAAACCTGATGCGGGTTTTGCGTAAAGTATTCGTTACCACTTGCCAAGTTACCATTGGCCGGAACTCTAGTGTAGTTTGAAGAGCGCGATACTACATAGTCGGTTGAACCGGTACCGGCAGTACGTTTAAGATTGTGATTAAACGTCACCGAACAACCCGAAAGCGGACAGTTTTCGATATTTTTAGTCACAGTCTTGCTAGCATCTGTCCAATCAATCGTATCGTTACCGGATGGCGTAGTAACGTTCACTTTACCTTGGAAAGTAGACGGCTTCGCGTAGACGCAAGACTTCACAGTCACATTTCCGTTACCCTTTGGTGAGAATACTACATAATAACATAGTGTTTGTCCCGGATAAATTGTCTCAACATATGGATTCCGATAAGCGGAATTTAACCATACGCTGAGTGTCGATCCGGATGTACTCGGCTCAAACGGCGACGTCGGGCTCGTATATTGCTGGTAACCGGAACCATTATTCAGTTGCCGATATACTACAAAGTTCACATTACCGGCGCCTTTTTCAAGTTTCATTGCAATATCAAACGCCGCGCTACAACCTGAGTTCGGACAATCTATTTGGACATTCTGCGTTTGGTTCGACTGCACAAACCCGGTACCATTACCAGACACTGTAGTTCCGCCCGACGCTCTCGCCCTGGCCGAGAATTCCTGGTGTTGGTAAATCGCATACATGGTCTTATTGCTCCAAAGGTATTCGCCGTAAGTCGCGCTCGTAGACACATTCGAGCCCCACAAACTAGTTCTCCAACCTACAAATGTATACGCTGCAGCCGTGCGCCGAGTAATACTAGCATAGTTCCCCTCCTCAACCCTATCTGATACATCCGCCATTAAAGTACGGAGCGAATTACCATCCGTATCGTAAGCTACACCAGTGAGTGTATATTCCTTAATCTCATGATAGACCGCATATTTCGTAGTATCACTATACATATATTGACCCCACCAAATATCTGTCGATGCATAGTATGAATCACGCGGATTATTCTTCCAACCTTTAAAGACGTAATTTGTCTGATCACGCTTATAAACGTAGGCATAATTTCCTTCTTCAACCGTGCTAGTCACATCACGAATAATATTCCTAAGCGAATTGCCATTTTCATCAACTGCCCTACCGGTCAAGGTATATTCTTTAATCTGCGGTTGCACTTCTTCAACTGAGCTTGGGCCACAGAACCAACCGAGAGAGCTACCATAATTCCAACCTGCACTAAATGTATATGGATCTTGTGCTTGAAGTGCTAGATAGATTTCTCGTACATCTTCCCACCTACCATCATTCCAGTTGTAGCCATAGGCATATTTCATTGGGCCACCAAAGAATACTGAATAGTAAGCGCCGGAACCAATCGAACTGATACCACGCTGATCATATTTGCTATATGAGTATCCACAGTTTGAGTTACTATATCCCTTTTGTGCCACCCAAGCATAACGCCAATAGCCACCATAATCACCACAACCCGTAACCCAACCACCGGCAGCCACGCCATCTTCCTGACAAGTATAATCGTTCACGGTACCACTAATATAAAACCCATTTGAGCTAGTCGAATACCAACGCCACACGGCACCGAAACAGGTAGCAAGCACGAGGTTTTCACAACCAGGCACACCACCATAACCGCCACCATAACCTTCACCGGCCTGCACGGAGCCAATCATTACGGTGCCACTTATAATCATCGAGATAAAACCACCAAGCAAGATTCCGCAGATTCTTTTTAGGCTAGTTTTCACCACAAGTCCCTCCCATACAACCGTAGTATTCTCTATATGCCGCTATCGATAGCTCCAAATATTCTGCTGATTTTTGCTTGTATTCAGCAATCAATTCAGCATCCGAAGTTTCTTCATTCTGTTTAATCAAATCTTCATAAATAATCGAATAGGTCTGATAATAATCGCCTCTAATCCTTAGTGGTACTTCCGGGAAGTTCACTTTATCCATTTCCTCGAGGGCTAAATCATAATATCCAAAACTATCTTTATCAAGCTCTTTAATGTAAGCGAGCAAGAATTCATATTTATATTCCCTGTCTTCACATTGCTCTGCATATGCTTTAAGTGTATCTAGCTCTTCACTCTCGGATAATTTCGTAGTAGTTCTTACAATCTCATTGCTAACTTCGCCGAGATCGTTAAATTCACACTTAACACTAATCTTCGAGTTATCCTTCGGACGACCGAAATTAACATAAACAAGCCCCGCCGTTAACCCGATGATTGCAAGGATTAGAAAAGCCAAAAAGCCTTTCAGAATAATGTTATTCTGCTTTTTCTCAACCGCAACCGGTGCAGAACCACTCTCTCCCACGTCCATATATATATTATATTAGCACAAGTATTTTAAATTTTTAATATTATTTTTAGCGATTTTTTATAAAATTCTTTTAGCGGCCACCGCCTCCGCCGCCTCCGCCGCCTCCACCGGAGAACCCACCGCCTCCACCGCCGGAGAATCCAGACGAGAATCCCCCACCACCCGAAATACTGCGTGAGCTCGAATAACTCGTCGAAGTGTTTGCATATCTTGTAGCGCTACTAATTAGAGAATGCATGGCGTATGTGTCCATCCCACTGCCGTACCATTCCGGTTCTTCAATATCCACTGTTTTACAGTAATCTTCCATTTCCTTCATCCAGCTTTTTTCCAGTCCAAACACTGCCGCATATGGAAGTAGTTTCTCATATAAATTCACAATCCCCTTCGCCGAAACATCCACGCCTTCCACACTCTGAAGCATCTTCATCCTATCTGCTTCCGCCATTTTAATATACATTTTAAGTCCATCCATAAATCTCGAAGCTTCCAGTCCCTTCTTCGTTCTCGCCAAATATTTATTTGTGTTCTCGCGAAGCATTGCATAAACTATAATCGTAATAATTACGACCGCGCAAACTATCGGCCCAACATATTCTTTACCAACTACTTCGCCAACCAAAGCAGATTCAGAAGATGGATCGAAAAACTCTAAGAAAATAACGATTACAAACGGAATGAAATACCAAAAACCAAAGATTAAACCAAAAAATTGCATCAAGGCATTTCCACCACTCGATGTATATTCCGAATAATTACCTTCCGCAAGTCCCTGGTTTTTTAGATTCGAAATAATCGATTTGGTATAGTTCCTGCCAAGTTTCGCAAGCGATTCAGTTGGTGTATGTTTCTTAATTTCAATTTCATCACCATTTTTTACCGCTGTACCGCCGTTTAGGATTCTCAGGATATCGCTACCTTCTTTAGTAACTCTATCGGCCCTTTCAACCAAAATTTTCCACTTGTTCTTTTTCTTACTCTCTTCGTCTTTAACTAAACGAATCTGTTTCTTCACGAGCATGTCAAGGAGCACTGCAACTTTCGAATCCTTTTTGTCACCAATATAAATCTCCGCCATTTCGCCAATCGTGTATTTATTGTGCGGCTGAAACTCTGGCTTCACGAAGAATCCTTTATAAAAACGACGCTTTTCACCAACTTTAATAAATTTTCTTAATGGGAAGAAAAGAGCTAAAAGGCAAATAGCAATCACGGCAATCATAATTAAGATCAATGTGTAGTTCTTGTCGAGCGGCGGGATAACAAAGGTGCCGGCCTTAAACTGCACGTCAAATGTTAAGTTCTCATAACGGTCCAAATTCTCCGCCACAAATTGCACACCATCTTCTAGTTCCGTTATTTCACAACGTCCATCGTTTTTGCCATATTTGCCGACGTAGCACCATTTTTTATCTTCATAATTTTCTTTTACTTCCGGCGAAAAATGCACTCTCGCCGTCACTTTACTAAACTTCTGGAACCAACCGGTACCATTGGTGTCCCAGTATAATTCCTGATATTCCGTCCAGTCCGTTACTGGCTTCACAAATTCATATTCTAATTGGTAAACTTGCGTACCGTGTAAATACTCTTCTGTACCGGTGCAAACGCGGTAAAAACTATTAATCTTCTCTAAAGAATACGGCTTTTCTACTACGCCATTACGTTTCAAAACCAAATTCGATTCATTCAAATCATAAAGTATGATGTTTTTATTCTCGAGATTCGTGAACGGAATGTCGCGGCAGATTCCTTTGTTCTGATCCATATCCGGAAAGACCGCTGTAAATCTTTCTTTTACACCGAGTTTTGATACGCCTTCTTCATCTTTTGACAAATAATAGTCCGCCGTAAAATCACTGAAATAAAAATTCTCAGTATCAATAGCAAAAGCGTTCCCGCCAAAAAGCGTCAAAGAGATTAAGAATAAACTAATACTTAATTTGGGAAATCGCATCTTTTAATACATTAATTGATTTTTGTAATTCGATGCCTTCTTTTTCAGAAATCTTGATATCAAGACGTCTGACAATACCTTCACGACCAACCACGGTCGGCCAACCAAAACACGTATCTGAGAAAGTATCATAGGAGGATACCGGAAGAACACGCATTTCATCATTTAAAATACAATTCAAAATTTGCACACAACAAGTCGCGATACCGTAATGTGTAGCACCCTTCTTTTCGATAATGTCGTATGCTTCGTTGCGGACATATTCGGAAATATCTTTCAAAGTCTCCTTTGGTAAAATCGAAGTAATCTTCTGTCCACCAAGATCAGCAAGTGAATAAAGCGTAAGTTCGGAATCACCATGCTCGCCTACTTGGTATGCATGAATCGATTTCGGGTTCACACCAAGGAAGCTACCAAGGCGGAAACGTAGTCTAGCAGAATCCAGCACTGTGCCGGAGCCGATTACTTTCTCAGCCGGAAGACCGGAGAATTTCCAAGTGTAATAAGTGAGGACATCCATCGGATTCGTGACCACGAGAAAAATACCATTGAAACCGCTCTCCATGATTTGTTCAACCATGCCTTTTAGAATATTCACATTTTTCTTCAAAAGTTCCATGCGAGTTTCGCCTGGGCGCTGGGCAGCACCGGCGGTAATGACAACAACATCACAATCTTTGGCATCTTTATAAGTACCATTTCTGATTTTAATATAACTCGGCGCTACAGCTAGCGCATCAGTTAAATCCATCGCTTCGCCTTCGGCGTCTTTTGCGATAATATCGGTTAAAATAATTTCATTGACGGCTGTCCGCTGGTTTAACAAAGCAAATGCAATGCTTGCACCAACATTACCCGTGCCCACGATCATGATTTTATTATTGTCCATGCTAGTATTATAGCACAAGCTTAATAATCTGTGTCAAAAAGTGATTCAAAATAAAGTTTTAATTCTTCCCCAACAAATTCGTCACGGTCATAATTTTGCGATAATTCACTTAAGAAAGTTGGTGCTAGGCGTTCCAAACGCTTATGGCGATACTCTTCCCACTTCGCAGCCTCCGCTTCGGAAAGAGATTTCGGGAAATTGCGGCCCTTGTAATGAAGCAGTAGTTCCGGCAAACGTTCGTCCGTAAAATCCGGATAATAATCTACAAGTCCATTCTCATCTTTTTCGGCCACTTTCCTAACTTTCGCACGGTCAAAATCGTCTAGGAACCCATCATAGAGCGCACCCTCAGGCTCAATAGCCGGTGGATATTCCGGTCGGTTCTCAATCTTAAGACGCATCTGCTCGGCAAAATGCGGGTCATCAAGAAGTACCTTCAAATTCTCTTCTACCCGCTCTTTAGTCAGGCCGATTTTCTCCCAACCATCATTCTTATCGAGCACCGAGATTGGTGCAATCGCCGGACATTTATTAAAGCAGAATTCCTTCACATATGGGAAGAATCCGCGGTCTTTCATGCCATCCGCATTCTCGTCTTTTTCTTTCGCTTTTTTCTTTAAATCTTCTAGATTATAGCGAAGATCAAATACTAAAATGTTTCCGTTTCTAGAACTCGTTAAAGGAAATGCTACAGTTGTTTTATTAAATGCCGACTCATACCGTCCAGACGCATACACAAATGGCATTTTGTTCTCAAGATTCACATACTTTTTAATATCGCGTTTGTCACGCATCTTTAGCATGAACTTAAACATGTCCGACTGTTTTTCTTTTATGAGTTTCGCCACGGCAATCGTCGCATAAACATCCGAAAGTGCATCATGTGCGTGCTCATGTTCCAGCCCGTTTAGTTTAGTCAGAAGCTCCAAACGGTTTGTCGGCCGGCCATCATCCGTAAATGGCCAATTAATTCCCTCCGGACGAATCGCACGAACCAAGCGTACCACGTCGAGCATATCCCAACGCGAGCGGCCATCCTTCCATTCCCATTCATACGGGTCACGGAAGTTACGCCAAAAAGTCGCGCGCATAAATTCATCATCAAATCTTACTGTATTAAAGCCAAGCGCAATCGTGTCCGGCGTAAAGATTTCTTCTAAGGCAATCTTACAGAACTCGGCTTCCGAAATCCCGTCTCGGAGTGTTTGCTGTGGCGTGATTTTCGTGACCATAATGGCGCCCGGGCTAGGTAAAGCATCCGGCGACAGTTTCACCAAGATATTTACCGGCTCACCAATTGGATTCAAGTCCATGTCGGTCCTCTGCCCGGCAAACTGCATAATCCTATCTTCGCGTGGGTTTAAACCACTCGTTTCAAGATCATAGAAGAAAAACGTTTTATCCATATATATATTATATACTATGCTTCGTTCTGACTGATACTTTCGTAATCAATCCCGTATTGAGTAGCATAGACATATTTGAGGCGAGCCGTATTTAATTCCTCAGATAATTTCTCGAGTTCACCACCAGTTGCCTTTGTCATTACGAGGAATTTGAGTGGCTTATTGGCGCCACAAGCAACATCCTGTTCCTTATAAGCGAGTGAGCTTGGGATCGTGATTTCACGAATGCCATTTAGCTTCATCCCTACAATACCAGTGAGCCATCCTTCCACCATGTTTGGCGAACCGGCTAGGACCGACTCGAATGCAGTTGGGTTAGTCGAATCGTTGTAAGACGAATCAAAGATGGTTTCGTCCGCACACCAACCCACATAATATGCAAGATAATCGGTATCATTTTCGCCTAGAGCTCGCCCATCGCCTACGACATAGTCACGTGTCTGAACACCATTTTCATTGGCGGTCGTCTCGTTATAAGCCTTAACCGCCTTCTTAAATGCAATAAATTTATCGAAATCCTTCTGGCTCTTCTTCTTGAAATTCGTGAGCGCAGTATTGTATTCTTCCTCATACTGCATTTTCTTCTCTTCAGAGATACTATTTTGATTAGTGTTATTATTGTTACCGTTACTACCAAGAATAATCGCGGCATATCCGGCAACCATCGAACCCAACATGATGACAGCAATCAACGCAATAAAGATGCGCTGCTTCGGACTGGTCTTCAGTTCTTTTTCTTCCATTTTACACTCCGTTAATCTAGAATTATTTTATCACAAAAATAACCCCTGTAGTAGGGGTTATTTTGATTTTTTAAGCTATTATTCAGCTTTTTTAGCTGGCTTTGCGATGATAGCGACTTTCTTAAACGAACCGCCGGCTTTCTTGATAGCTTCAACTGCGGACTTAGAAGCAAATTGAGTTTCAAGATCGATTTTGTTGGTAATTTCACCACGAGTGATGACCTTAACCTTTACAAATGGGCTCGAAATAAGTGAAGCTTCAGCAAGCTTGTAGTTATCAACTTTACCCTTAAGTTCGTTCAAGCGATCAGTGTAGACAACTTCAGCCTTAGCGTGGAAGGATTTGAAACCTTTGAGCTTTGGCACAGCCTGCATGATAGCGCGCTGACCACCCATGAAGCCGTTAGGCATCTTGCGATGACCGGTACGAGCTTTCTGACCCTTAGTACCACGACCGGCGGTTTTACCCTGACCGGCGGAGATACCACGACCCTTACGGGATGGGCGAGTGTTCTTCTCGACTACTAAATCATTGTATTTCATTACTTAGCCTCCTTCTTAGCAGCTGGTTTTTTGGCAGCTGGCTTCTTAGCTGGAGCAGCTTTCTTTGCGACAGCAGGCTTAGCGGCTGGCTTTTCAGCCTTTGGTGCTTCAGCCTTTGGAGCTTCGGCCTTTGGAGCTTCGGCTGGCTTCTCGGCCTTAGCAGGAGCAGCCTTGTGGCCAGTCCATTCACTGCGTGGAACTTGCTGACGAAGACCTTCAATCACTGCATAGGCAATGTTGACTTTATTCGTCGAACCAAGTGACTTCGAAATCAGGTTCTTTACGCCGGTAAGGCCCATAATAGAACGAACCGTACCACCGGCGATAATACCTGTACCAGGAGCAGCTGGCTTAAGGAGCACATCTGCACCAGTTACCTTCGTACGAACTTCGTGGCAAATCGTCTCACCGTCCATGTTGAAAGTAATCATGGTCTTTTTAGCTTTTGAAGTAGCCTTAGCAACAGCGGTAGTAACATCGTTACCCTTAGCTACGCCAATACCAACTTTGTTCTTATGATTTCCGATTGCAACGAGTGCTTTGAAACGCATACGGCGACCACCGGCCACAGTACGAGAAACACGATCAACTGCAATAGTGATTTCATCAAATTCTTTTGGAGCCACGTCAGCCTTGACACGGTCACGGCGATTTCTGCGATCCATTTTCTTTCCGGCAATATCGCGAGTTTCCTTAGAAGCTGCGACTTTGTCTTCCATCTTAAGGGTGCCGGATTTGTTAATTACCCTTGGTTTCTTATCTTCAGGCATAATTAAAACTCAAGTCCTTCCTTGCGAGCGGCATCTGCGAGTGCAGTCATGCGACCTGCATATAGTTTAGAACCACGGTCAAAGACGACTTTCTTAACCTTAGCGGCTTTTGCCTTCTTGGCGATTTCCTCACCAATCTTGGCGGCCTTTTCGGTCTTAGAACCGGTCATTTTAGCGCCAACGGTAGTGGCATAAGCTAAAGTGACTTTCTTGTCATCATCAATAACCTGGGCTGTAATGTGTAGGTTCGAAAAATGAACCGTAAGACGCGGGCGTTCCGCGGTACCGTGAATCTTAGCACGGGTACGATTTGCTCTAAATACCTTATTCATTATTTCTTCCCTGCCTTTCCAGCCTTGCGGATGATTACTTCATCAACATACTTGATACCTTTGCCCTTGTATGGCTCTGGTTTCTTGAGGCTGCGGATTTCAGCGGCGACCTGACCGACTTTTTGCTTGTCGATGCCAGAGACCGTGATCTCCATTTTATTCGTGGTGAGTTGGACACCTTCTGGGGCTCTATATTTCACTGGGTGTGAAAAGCCAAGTGCCATCTCGATTTCCTGTCCACCACCAGATAGACGGAAACCTACACCATTAATTTCTAGTTTTTTCTCGAAACCTTTGGTCACACCTTGTACGGCATTATTAAGCAATGCGCGCTGAAGGCCGTGCCAAGCACGAGATTTTGGCTCGTCATCCTCACGGGTAACGATCACCTGAGTGCCTTCGACCTTGGTAGTGGTCTTTGGCTGAACCGGAACGATGAGCTGACCCTTCGGTCCAGCAACAGTAATCTCTCTGTCGCCGACCGTGATTGTCACTCCCGCCGGAATATCGATGGGTTGTTTTCCGATACGACTCATATATTTCCTTTAAGTTAATATCCGTACTATTATACCACACCTTTTATCTGTTGACAAGATTAGAATAAGATTTGTGCCGGGTTACGCACCAGAACTTCGTCTAACTCTTGTTCATCCAAATACTTCGCAAGCTTTTTTCTAGCAGCAATTAGATAATCAGTCCCGCCCGGACGATGTAAATCGGAGCCAAATGCGAACACCATTTTGTTTTTTAGCATCTTAATCAAAACTTTTCGTGCCTTTTTGCCGTAGCGATCCACGAGCGAGCCGAGATTGCACTGGAACAGCACGCCACATTCGTGTAAGTTTACAATCAAATCAAAATCTTCCTTAAAGCTCTCATATCTTTCCGGATGCGCCAAAATCACCTTAAAGCCACGTTGCATCAGCTCCAGGAAAATATCTTCATAATTCGGGAATTCGCCACTCATCGGAAGCTCAATGAGAAGATATTTGCTTCCATTAATCCCGGTAATCTCCTGGCGTTCAATCAGCTTTTCGATATCGCGACAAATATAAATCTCATTGCCTAGATAGATATTCACATTAACTCCGGCCTTCTCAAGCTCAGAGCGTAGTTTCACTACAAGTGTAGCGTTTTTTACAGAGGAAACGGTATAATCCGTCTCATCCACATAGTGTGGTGTCGCAACCACGTCCGTAAAACCTTGACGCCCCAACCACTTCACCATTTCAACACTGGTCCCAAAGTCTCTCGACCCATCGTCGACTCCCGGTAAAATGTGTGAATGAATATCAATCATTTTTATTTCGCCGAATCACCATAATAATAATTATAGTATTTCGAGGATTTCTTGTTCACCATATTAAAGACAATACCGGCAATTCTGGCGCCAACTTTTTCTAGCGATTCCTTGGCTACCATGAGATCGCCCTTCGCGGTTTCGCCGTCTTTCACGACGATAAGCGTTTCATCTACGAAACTAGAAAGAATCACAGAGTCAGCAAGACCACCAACCGGCGCACCATCAAAGATGATAATGTCGTAGTAATCGCAAAGCATATCGATGAGGCGTTTGTTCTTCTTGGATGCAAGAAGTTCACTTGGGTTTGGTGGATAAGTACCGCAAGTAATGATGTCGAGATTCTTGATTTTAGTCTTTTGGATATACTTTCCAAAGTATCTTAAATCATTAGTTAGAAGATTGGACAAACCATTCGTATTTGGAACTCCAAATAGTTTGTGCAAACGCCCTTTTCTTAAATCGCAGTCAACAATAAGGACTCTCTTATCGGCCTGGGCGAAAGAAATCGCAAGGTTCGATGAAATAAAGCTCTTACCTTCGCTAGCATTGGTACTGGTAATTAAAATCGTCTTCAAATCTTTATCAACTGCGGTAAACTGCAAGTTAGTTCTAAGACTCTTAATATTCTCGCTTACGATGGCCTTTGGTGATTTCTCAACCACGAGTTCACTTAGCTTTCTCTTCTCATCGCTCTTTAATACGCGCCCAGCAACCGGCATGCCAATCGTCTTTTCCACATCATCACTATGCTTAACGGAATCATCAAGATAGAATCTAAGGAAGGCAAAGCCGGCCACGGCAAAGATGGAAATCACGACAGCAAGGATAAGATCACGCTTCAAAGTGTCATTAGCAGGTTTCTCCGGCTCAACCGCCACGCTAAGCTGCGTCACGTTCTCAATCTTGTAAATCCTAGCCACTTCAGCCGAGAACACACTGGCAATCTTATTAGCAATCACAGCAGACATCTCAGCAGTCGGATATTTAACAGTAATACCAAGAACTGCAGTATCATCTACCGGTTTAATGGTAAGGTTCTTGCTAAGCTCGCTTGCGGTAGTGTTAAGCTCCAACTCATTAATCACCTGATTCAAAACCAATTCGCTTTTTGCGATGACGCTATAGGTAGAAGCGAGCTTCTGGCTAGCGTTGATTTCGTTCAAGGTCGTTGCCGTACCGACTTCCGTTTCGTCGGATTTAGCAATCACAACTGTGGTCTGTGCCTGATAAATCGGTTTCTTAAACATCGATTCGTAAATAGTCACGCCAACAGCCGCGACCAACGCGAAAACAATAAAAGCCAAAATATAGTGCTTCAAATAACTAAAAAATTCTTTTATATTGATTTCTTCCATCACTTACATTCTCCATTTATCATTATAGCATAACCACCAAAAGGTTTAAACATCATTATCCAAGTATTCATTCATTTTCCTCACAATTTCCTTGTACGATTCTTCATCCGGAATCATCGCCCAAAGTGGCATATCTTCACCATAAGTATAAGTCGGATACAAATCGCCCTCGCCATCGAGACCAATCGATTCAATCTTCCAACCGGTCCTGTTCGCGAGCAAGAACTTAAGAAATGTCGTAATATCGTCACGCGTAAAGCTAGTTTCGAAAGTGTTTCCGGCGATTTCGAGGATTTCCGGAAGTCTTAGCAATTGATCGTTCGAGCTTAAGAACTTATTAATAATTCCCGTCAAAACTTCCTGCTGGTTTTCACCACGATGCCTGTCACCGCGATAATATTTCTTTCTTTCCCTCGAAAATGCTAAAGCGCATTTTCCATCTATTTGTTGTGGTCCATATACAAATACACATTTCCCACCACCATCCCTGGCGTTCAAAGTCATCGCAGTGTCCGAGAAGATTTCAATTCCGCCTAGCTCATCGACTACTTCCACTACCGTATCAAAGCTTACTCTAATCGTGTGATAAATATTAAATCCGAGAAAATCCTCGAGAGTCTGCCGACTAAGTTCCGTATTATTATTCAGCCCTGCATGAGTGAGCTTATCCTTTAAACCTGTCGTACCATGTAGTTGCACATAAGTATCGCGTGGAATGTTGACTAGAAGAATCTTCTTTTTCTCCGGGTTCATCACAGCGAGAATATTCACATCGCTTCTAGCCGTTGGGTCGTCAATATCCGTACGTGAATCAGTGCCAGAAATATAGACAATATATGGATCCTTCGTAATGTCCACAGAATAATCCGGCCTAGTTTCGCTACTTATACTGATATTCGAACTCACCTTATCGAGAAAGGCATTAAATGCATTGGTGTAACGAAGCGCAAATATTCCTCCCGCGATACAGGCGGCCGATACCAACATACATAGGACTCTAAGTACTAAGAGCGATTTTTTCTTCACGAAAAACATCGTCACGCATAGCGCAAATAGTACCGCAAGAATCACCGCCGCGAGCACCACCACCCATGAATCCAAAATGTGTAGTCTCGCGACCGATACTAAGCACATCACAGACACCACTGCTTGTGCTAGTGCCAGTAACAGTCCAATAATTCGCCACACCAAATAGTTTTTCATTAGTCCCTCGCAAACAAATCACGTGTGTAAACGATATCAGCTACATCGCGTAAGTGTTCCTCGAGGCGGTTTGCGATGATTAAATCGCTACGCTTAGCAAACTCATCAAATTGGTTTACGATTTCAAATCCGGCATATCTTTTTTCGGAAAGCGTTGGTTCATAAATAATCACTTCGATACCCTCGCCACGAAGCTGCTTAATCACATCATGAATGGCTGCCGAACGGAAGTTGTCCGAGCCGCTCTTCATAGTCAAACGGTACACGCCCACAGTACTTGGTTTACGCTTGCAAATATCTTTCACGATGAAATCTTTACGAGTCTTGTTGGCCTGTACGATTGCCCTAATGAGGTCTTGAGGCACATTGTGATAGTTTGCAAGAAGTTGCTTAGTATCTTTTGGCAAGCAGTAGCCACCATAACCAAAAGATGGGTTGTTGTAATGCGCACCGATGCGAGGATCAAGACAAACACCATCAATAATAGACTTAGTGTCAAGCCCCTTCACCTGGGCATAGGTATCAAGCTCGTTAAAGAACGAAACTCTAAGCGCAAGATAAGTATTAGCAAAGAGCTTAATTGCCTCGGCTTCGGTTGGTTGAACGAACAGTACCGGCACGTCCTTGGCAAGTGCTGCAGACTGGAGCATCTTGGCAAATTTCTGGGCAGCAGGAGTTTCATCACCCACGATGATACGTGAAGGATAGAGGTTGTCATAAAGCGCCTTACCCTCGCGGAGAAATTCCGGCGAGAAGAAGATGTTATTAATGCTATATTTTTTACGAACTTTTTCGATATAGCCCACCGGGATGGTAGATTTCACGACAATCGTCATCTTGTCGTCTTTCATCTTGATGGCTTTTTCGATGATGTCTTCCACGGCAGAAGTATCGAAAGTATTCGTTTCGTCATCGTAATTAGTCGGGGTTGCAACGATTACAAACTCGGCGCCTTCCATGGCCTCCTTGTAGTCAACGCTACCGCGAATGTTGAGTTTACGCTCACCCCGCTTGGCTTCATCGAAGAACTTCTCGATGTATTCATCACGAATCGGCGATTCTAAGTTACTGATTTTATCGGCTTTATCCTGGTGAATCTCTAAGACCACCACCTCATTCTTTTGGCTGAGTAATGTGGCTAGAGACAGACCAACATAACCACCACCTGCTACAGTTATTTTCATTTTTTCTCCATTCAAAAAATAATAAAATTACTTAATAATATTATATCTGATTTTTAGCTTTTTGTCAATTAAACTATCCCTCTTGCCAGCTCTTAATGGGTGTGGTATAATCAAAACATATTCGGGAATACCCGCACCACCCCATTCGCAAGACTGGGGGATATTTTTTAGTTAAAATATAAACTCTGAAAACCGTTCTTCACTATTTGCAAATCAGACCCAGGGACCATACCCATCTTTTTATAAAGTCTCGACACACTAAAAACTCTTATTTGAGCTAAAGACGCGTATTGTTTTCTGTTTTTAAAACAAAAACTAACATACCAACTACCATCATGTTCTTTGGATGTTAGCGGCACACCGAGAAATCCATATCGACTCAATTTCTTCAGAACTAGAACCGGCCGAGAAAAAGCACTATTCTTTCCATTTATTTCAACCCCAACATTCTCGCCAACAGCACACCACCATATTTCACCATCACGAATATCCGGTACCCTACCAGCATAGTGTACATTTTCTTTTACCCCGATCCACTCTTCAAAACGTTTTTCTTCCATAAAACTCCTGTATTTATTTTCAACAAAAAATAAATCATGCGGAGTCAAAAACTACAACCCCCCACCTATATAACTACTTATAGAATTCTTTGTACCACTCAGCGAATTTGCGAAGACCATCGCGAAGTGAAGTATGTGGTTTGAATCCAAAATCTCTTTCAAGCGCCGAAGTATCAGCATAAGTTATCGGCACATCGCCAGGCTGCATCGGGACGAGCTCTTTGTGGGCTTCAAAATCATAGTCTTCCGGCAAAACCTTCGCACGGATCAATTCTTCCTGCAAAATCTGGACGAAATCGAGTAAATTCTCTGGATTGGAATTACCGATATTGTACACAGCATACGGTGCAAGTGGCAAACCATCTTCCCCGTCCTTTTTCTCCGGGGCTTTGGCCATCACGCGCATCACGCCTTCGACAATGTCGTCAATATAGGTAAAGTCACGCTTACAGTTGCCATAGTTAAAAATCTGGATCTTTTCACCATTAATGAGTTTATTGGTAAACCCAAAGTAAGCCATGTCCGGGCGTCCAGCCGGTCCATAAACCGTAAAGAATCTGAGGCCCGTAGAAGGAATATTATAGAGTTTAGAATACGCATGCGCAAGAAGCTCATTAGATTTCTTCGTCGCAGCATATAGGCTCACCGGATTATCGACTTTATCTTCTACAGCAAACGGCACCTTCTTGTTACCACCATACACAGAAGACGAAGAAGCATAGACCAAATGCTCCGGCATGTGGTAACGGCAAGCTTCAAGGATGTTGTAGAAGCCAATTAAATTCGATTCGATATAAGCATCCGGATGCTCAATCGAATAACGTACACCAGCCTGAGCCGCAAGGTTCACTACGATGTTTGGCTGATACTTTTCAAAAACCTCATCCACGGCTTTCTTGTCCGCCAAATTTCCTTTGATGAATTCGAAATTCTTAAAGGATTCGAGCTCTTTCAAGCGATACTCTTTTAGTCTTACATCATAATAATCATTGACCGAGTCAAAACCAATCACCTTGGCATCTGGATTTTCCATACAAACACGTTTTGCCAAGGCGGCACCAATAAAACCGGCTGCACCGGTAATCAGAATAGTCTTATTGTCAAAAACAGCGTACCTATCCATATTACTATTATACCATATCTAATAGTGCTTAACTTATCTCTTAAATACTCAATTCTTCCTTTTTATCAATAATAATCTTCTCAATAGCTTTTTTGATGATTTCAGTTCTTCACGGAAAAACAAGAGATTAAATATAAGAGTCACCACACAAGCAACACCAAATACCATTAAGGCATTTAATATCCAATTCAGATAATTGCTATTCTCAGTAAACGGCAATAATTGCGATACCATTACTATTATAATTGTCTCAATAGCAACCAATAATAATTTTTTAATACTTTCCCAAATAGATCTTTCGAGTATGTATTTATTGGTATGATAAACGAACTCTGCGGTGCGAATAGTCATAGCTACAATCGTGCCTATCGCAACACCGACTATACCGAGCCAGTTAACCAATAATATTGAAATAATAATATTGGTCAAACACTCCACCCATGCGCCTGTGCGAGTTTCTTTAAAATGTCCCGCAGCCAGGATAATCGAATTATATGGCTGACGAATAGCCCAGATAAATTCACTTATAACAATAAGTACGCCAAATACGGGCCTTATATAATCCGCATCGGTAGTTCCATTCATATAAATAGAAATGAATGGAGTAATCAGTACAATTGCAGTAGCAAAAGAAATAGTGCTAATAGTCCCATATAGTACTTCAAACATTGAAAACTTTCTACTTAAATTCTGTTTTTCGTTCTTTGCAATCATATCTCCAAATGTTGCATCAACACTACCAGAAAAAACGCCAATAATAGACTTAACACCCCTAACTACTAGATAATATATAGAATAAACAGACACCTCACTCAACGATGAAAAAATAGTTAAAACCGTAACATCAGTTTTAGTGTGAATAACATACGCAACATGTTGCGCTAAGCCATCCCATTTCTTTTCAAGCTTATAGTTGCTCGAATTGCCAGTATAATCTATATTGTATTTCTTCTTAACATATATATTTAAAATTAGTGGACGAAGAATAAAGACCGCTCCACTTATTAGTTTAATAAGATGAATCCCGGCCCCAATTCTTGCCAATACAACTACAAATAACATCGATAGTAAGTAAGTACATATTTGAATATTTGAGATAATGTATTTTTTTTGCTTAGCTTGTAAGAATAGAGTATACGTCATCCCAAAATAGTATTCTGCAAAAGTACTAATTCCAATTATTGCAATAAGCGAAGCAGTAAATGCCCATTCGTAATCGCTATTAATCATCGTCGGATATACTATACAAAGAATGGCAATATATCCGAGAAAAATAATAGCAATTATTCTAAAGAATCTTTCAGAAGTCCTTAAAATGCTTCCAATTGTCTTGTTGTCTTTATTTGCAATTGGTTTATATAACGCCGCCTTTACTACCGGGCCAAAACCAGACTCCAACAGAGTAATATAAGCTAAAAACTGCGTAATAGAAGAAACGAGTCCATTAACCGCGGAGCCAAATGAACCGATAATAATCTTCGGTATAATAAAGCCACTGATAATTATTACTGCCTGTAAGACAATATTGCTTATAATATTATACAAAGCCTTTTTGCTTCTCATTTAATTACCCCCACCATTTTCAATATCTTGCAAATTGGTCTATACCGAAGGTTTTTTAAATAGTCGCCATTTAGTATATTTTTACAAATCGCTTTCTTTATCATGTTTTGTCTTATGCTTGATGAGTCAAAGCCGACAAGATAAGCTGGTAATACTACCCTTAAACCTTCTTGAATTTCTATAAGGTCATCTTTGGGAGTAATGCTATTTGCTAATACTGCAATGATTCTTCCAGACAAAGCCGACAAGGTCATATTAATGAGTTTTTCTTCATCTACGCATCCGAATCTTTCGATTGCAATTCTTTTTCTTACGCCATTAATAAAGATGCTCTCTCTTATATTACTAATAATCCTTTTTGCACTAATATTATTAGTAGCTCCATCGGGATTATCTACATAATGATATAAATTATCCTCCAGAAAAACAATTTTTTTTGCTTTCAAAAAAATATGAAGATTTATTTGTAAATCATCCCCCTGACGGACGGCATTATCAAAGATTTTATCATCAAAATCGTAAAGTTGTCTTTTTACCATTTCATTCCAAACAGAATTACATTCCACGCTATATATTAACAGCTTTATTATCTGGTCAATTCTTTCGCCCACGACAACTCTTTCGGTCACCAAACGTTCATTTAATATGTTTTTTTCTTTTTTAGATGGCTCACAAATGTACCCAAATTTAACAATATCAACATTCTCTTCTGTTTTAGTGACTTCCACGCATTTTTTTACTAAATCGCTCTCCAACCAATCATCAGAGTCCTCAATTATAACATAATCGCCACTCGCCCTTCGTATTCCATTCTTTCTAGCAATCACAGGGCCACTATTCTTTTGATTTAAAACAATTATTCTATTATCTTTTTTTGCAAACTCCTTGGCTATTTCTAATGATTTATCCTCTGATCCATCGTTGACGAGAATAATCTCAATGTTCTTATACGTTTGTTTACATATAGACTCGATACATCTAGGTAAGTATTTTTCCGTATTATAAATCGGTACAATTACGGACACTAATATCGATTCTTGATTATTATTACCTTCCATAGTTTATCCTTATTGTACCAATTTAATCGTGTAGTTTTTTTATAATTAACCGTCGATCATTCGTGACTAAAGAGTTATCCGGTATTAAACCTTTTACAACGGTTCCTGCACCAATTATACAATTATCTCCGATTCTCGTATTCTTCAAAACTATCACATTTGCTCCTATCCATACATTATTACCAATTGTTACTTTTCCTATTGAATACCCTTCTTTTTTTCCATTTCTTCCGAATGCATGATCATGATCATATATGTGACAATTTGGGCCTATTACGACATTGTTACCAATAGATATCTCTCCCTTTGAAACAATCATCGAATTAACATTAACAAATAGATTGTCTCCAATCGTCATTTTTGCACCACTATTTGCTGATATAATAACTCGTTCACACACCGAAATCGCCCCACGTAGAACCATAATAGATTTTTTTACAATAATGCTATCCATCGATTCGATATTGCAGTGAATAGTTTTTTTATTAATACAAAGTCCACTTCCATACTTAATTTTTAAACATAGAAGCCTACAAACTGACTTAATCTTTTTTATTACTTTTTTCATTTTTCATCCTTATTTTTAGAATCCGGCAGCCTAATCATTTTGCCAAGTTTATTATTCCATTTTTCATCGTCAAATTGTTCAAAACCACCAGCCGGAAAGAAAGTCATCTCCCCAAAATAAACCTTTCCGTTTATTTCGTATAAGTCCACGCGGACGTGTGGGATGCCACTAGATAGTTTCTCAGCAATTTTTTTCATTTCCCCAAACCGTGATGGCATTTCTAAATCTGTCCTGCTCTTATGCCCACCCTCTCTTAGATTAATTAGTTTAAAATCCTCGTCCAACCAAGTTTCTTCCAAATCTTTCTGACGATTGGTACAAACAAGTACAATTCCAATCTTTCCATCAAAACAGAAAAACTTATAATCTCTTAGTTCGCCATATTTATCATCTTCCATATATTTTTCAATTATTATTCGTGGTTTTACACCACTATATGGCCATTCTCTCGATGTAAGAAAAAAATCCCTCTTCATAGACTTATTAATAATTCTCTTTGCCTTAGCCGTATCAAATGAATCTTTTTTCTTACATATAACCAACCCTCCAGAATTATGTGTACACTTAATAACAAATTGGTCTGGCAGATCGTCAAAACAAATATCGTCAAATTTATCATACACGCCTATTGTTGGGATGATATATTTTCCCCCTATTATGTTGGCTACATATTTTTTTGCTTCATATTTATCCACCATGACGGTATAAATATCTTTGCGATCGTTTAATTTCAGCCACTGCAACTTCTCATTATAGGATTCAGGGTTGTCCAAATTGAGCTTTTTACCGGTCTTTATTCTATAAAGAATAGAAAGATATTTTTCATCCGGAAGAACAACTATACCTCGATTATTCAGAAAAACTAGAATATTCCTTGGGTCTTTTATGGTATCTTTAATTTTCTTTGACAATTTCATATTCATTCTCCTTCTCGCTTTTAACACCTGCTGCACCCAACAGCAATCCAAATAGTATATACTCGAACTCTGATGAATAAGTGATAGCAGAAATATCTACAACCAACATTATTGGTAACAAAACCTTTATTATTATATGGTAATTGCTACCTTTAGCTCCCCTATAAATTATAAAATATAGAGAATAATAAATGGCAAAACCTATTACACCAAGATTTGCGAGTAGCTCGGCATAGTTATTGTGCGAATATATTCCTTTCATGCTACTCTCATACCTAAAACCATCCTGACCGACGCCAATTACTGGATTGTCCTTAAAGACTTGTATTGCTTCCCCTAATAGCCTTCTTCGAACTGCCGTAGATTGCATATTAGAACTAGAATCATCAGACGTCATTGTCTCAATAAAGCTATCAATCCTGTAACCTATAGAATTATATAACAAAGGCGTATTTTGGATTATCATATATCCACTCAGAATAAAAATCATCGTAATTACTAATGTTTTAATTATCTTTACTATGTTTTTTGAGTTTAATAGTAATACAATTACAGATCCAATAACAAATATCAAAATGCTTTTCTTAGTTCCCATTAATAAAGCAATCGCCATAAAAGCTAAGATTAAACAGACGCAAGATATTTTTTTCCATTTCTTCATCTTGTGATTAAATATCAACTTCCAAAATAGAATTACCGAAGCATATGCCAGGGCGATTGCTGGAGTATTTGAGCCAAAAATAGTATCCTTTGAAAAACGCTCTCCATTCCCCCATTGCGACACCGGTACAGTCAAGATAAACCTAGCTACCAAGACACCAGCAGCAGCAATAATATACTTAAATGTTCTGTCTACAGCGTTTTGTTTGCCATCACAATATATTATTATGACGATAGATAATAAAACAACCTGTATAATAGATAAAATCGTCATAAAGGCCGTATTGTTTTCTTCCGATATCCACAATATGGATAGCGAGCTATAAAGGATAAATAGAAGAGCCCACAAAAAGTACTTGATGACAATAGTATTTTTTATTCTTTTATTCTTTATCACTATTGGAATTGCAAAGAATAAGGCTAATGCTTGTAATGATAGAAAAAGGATTTTTATGTCATAGAATGAAACACTAGCAACAACGGCTAATAGCACGGCAATATCAAACAATCGTATTTTATTTTTGCGCATAGCCACCCTTGTCAAATATGAAATTCAATATATTCTTTGCTCTTTCTTTAATAGTTATTTTTCTTGCCGTCTTCAAAGCCATCATTGACATATTTTCTCTTTTATTCTTATCATTCTTTATACTTCTAATGGCGGTCTTAATATCTTGCAAATCATCCGGATTAATCAATATGGAATTATCGTTGTCTAAAATATCGTAATTAAACCGCTTATCTGACGATATTACCGGTAACCCACACCCCATTGCCTCGATTATCGCGTTGCAACACCCTTCGTTTCTAGTCGGCAAGACGAATACATCGGATGTTGCATAAAAAATAGGTAAATCATCATGGTCAATCGGTGCATTCCATACGCAGTTCTTCGAAGTCGGTTTTAGCTTTCCTTTCCCTGCTGCAGCAAGTTTTACATCACCACCAAAACTATCAACAGCCTTCTCCAACCGATCTATTCCCTTTCTTTCATCAAAACTCCCAACAAATGAAACAATAAAGTCTTTTTCATTAAAACCAAGTTTTTTTCTAGCTATTGTTTTATCGCTAGGCTTAAATAATTTTTCGTTAATCGCGTTCGGAAACACTTTTACGATTTTTGGATTCACATAATCAGAAATCATCTCCTTATTCTGGGTCGACACAGCAATCACGCCAGTCAAAGAAGACAGCTCTCTTTTGACGGCCTTTTCTCCAAAATGCTTAATTGTCTGCAACGTCGCCTCACCATGCGCAAGAAAGGATGGTCTATTGTACTTCCTTCCTAATCTTGCAACGGCTATACCCGCTGGAGTAACAAAATGTGCATAAAAAACATCTATATCACCCAAAGATTCATTGCTATCAATTAGCTTTTCAATAGCCTTTGTAAAACAATGGGTAGTTATTTTTGCGGGATTAAAAAACAAATAATCTCTCTGCCCTAGACCAAAATACCTTGGATAATACACCGTCACATTGTTTTCGGCCCTCTTTAGAGGTAACTTCTTATAGTTCTTATTGATGTTTGTAGGGACTGGACTTATGACACTACATTTAATTCCTTGGCCAGCAATCTCGTCTACTAATTGTTTTAGAAAAATCGTAGTGTTTTTATCGACCTCATTCGGATACTTATTAGTAACAAAACAAATGTGCATTTTATTTCTCCGGCAATAATAGTTTTTGCCCCATTTCTAAATCGAACTCGTATGGAGTCACCTTATCAAAACCAGCCCCCATAGTAAATGTTATTTCCCCAAAATAAATCTTTTCTTTAACTATATATAAATCTACTCTCGCGTGCGGGAATCCCTGCGAGAGAATACTCGCATAATTTAATAATTTTTTTGTCACTTCCTTTGGCAGTGGCTGCATTGGTTCTCCATTTGGAAAATCCATCCTAACGCCCTTCAAAAATTTCCAATCTGTTGTGTATATGTTTTTTCTGTGATCCGTAAACCTATTAGTATCTACAGTAATGTATTCTGGCTTTCCACCAAAACACATAATTTTATAGTCCTCTGGCGATTCGCCTGACCCATTGTCTAGATACTCTTCAATTATTATTCGCGGTTTTTCCACACCATAAAACCACTCGCCATAACACTTAATAAATTTATACTTCAACCACTTTTTCAGTATTTTTTTAGTTTTCTTCCGATCGAGAAGCTTTGTATTTTTACAAATTATGTTTAATCCGCTACCATGCGTAACCTTTATCACGCATTTTTCAGGGAGTTTATTCCATGGAATACTCTCTGGGTCAAATCCTTGCCATATAAGCTTGTCTAATATTTCCGGACATCTCTCTTCAACATATTGTCTGACGGTATACTTATCAACAAGCTTTGGCAGCAGCGGATTCTTATAATATAGTTTAATCCACTGTAGTTTTTCTGAATATGTTTTTGGATTCTTTAAATCTAACTTTTGACCATGTTTTAATCTAAACAGGATTTTCAATGCGGTCTTCGGGCTAATATCATACAAAAGATTTAACGGCGTAAGAATCGCACTTTTTGCTAAAGGCGTCAGCCCCTTTCTTTTCTTCTTTTTGCTATTTTCTTCAATATATTGATCCACTAGGCCAAAAACATCTGATTCCTTATTGTAGACCTTTACTATCGGTTTTTCTTTAATCTTTTGAATTGACCGACCCAATTTTTCTATATCCCTTACTTCTAACAACAGCTTTTGTTCAGCAAGAACACCAGTGATTTGTGTTTGGTGGTCATCGATATGTTCGCCATATTTAGCTAATCTTGGCACGGCAATAACCTGTTTCTTCTTTTTTAATGCCCCAATAATCGCACCGGTCCCACCATGAGTAACAATCAAATCCGCCTCATCTTGATACTTATTGAACTCTTTCTCGTCAAGAAAACGAGAATATTTATAATGTTTTGGTACATAATTCGAATCTGCTATCTGCGCAAATACTTCATCCTTTATTACGCCACTCTCAATCAAAGAATCAACTTCTTTTAATAATCTATTAAACTGATATTCTCTTGAGCCAACACAAACGAAAATCATTAGTAAATACTCCCTCCATATATACCATCAGGATAATATTTAGCTAGCTGCTCCCATTGATAAATGAATAAATCTGCTTTACCATACATAAATTTACCAGCCCTAGTACAATCAGTGACTCTTGAAAATGTCTCAATAAATATTACTTTTTTCCTGAGAATCTTACAAAAAATACACATAGGAATAGCTACCATCGTACCAGTAGTCACAACAAAATCCGGTCGCTCTTTAGCAATAATATAAATCGTTTTAAAGCTGTTCAATAACGTCTTAATCGGGAATAGCCAATCTTTTAACCCAGACTGCAATAAATGGTAATCTGCAATACTTTTATATTTCGTTGATTCTGTAACAACAAAAATATCATAATGCTCACCTAAAGGTTTTAGCATGCAAAGCTGCTGGTAATGACCACCAGACGACGAGATAAGACAAACTTTTGGCTTCTTTTGTCTACGCATAATTCTTTTATAATTCTACACTTTTCCACATATTATTCTACCACAAAACAGAGCAAAAGTAAAAAGCTTAAGTTTACTATTCCCCTAAAAAGCTATCCCCCCATAAACCTATAAAAATACCACCATATATTATATATAGTGGTATTTTACGTAAAGCGGTCAAACTTTATTGTGTGCTCGCGCTAGCAACGAATTACCAAACGCGAACGAGGATCTCGCCACCAAGACGATTCTTCTTGGCATCACGACCGGTCATGAGACCCTTAGACGTGGATACGATTACCGTACCACGACCAGACTTCACTACCGGAAGTTCATCTGCGGACGAGTACACACGGCGACCTGGCTTAGAAACCTTAGTGATTTCATTGATTTGTGCCAAAGTGCCTGGCTCGTTGATGACAATGTGGAGCATACCACGTGGTTTTGCATCTTCCACAGAGTATGAAGCGAGATAGCCGTTTTTCACTAAAATCTCGACGATAGCTAACTTCAATTTGGAAGTAGGAACGAGAATTTCAGTCTTGTTTGCCGAAATCGCATTACGAATGCGGGTAAGTAAATCGGCGATTTGATCAGTTGTTTGTAATGACATGTCTTCTCCTTTCTCCTACCAGCTACTCTTAGTTACACCAGGAATTTCGCCTTTAGATGCTTTTTCCCGGAAATTAATACGACTGAGGCCAAAGCGGCGCATATAGCCACGTGGACGGCCATCGAGCATATCGCGGTTTTTGAGGCGAGTTGGTGATGCGTTACGTGGGAGCTTCTGGAGACCTTCGAGGTCACCGGCAGCTTTTAGTTCAGCGCGTTTAGCTTTATATTTTTCGTACATTTTGCGGCGTTTTTCGTCACGGAGAACTGCAGATTTCTTAGCCATCTTACTTGTCTCCTTTCTCAAACGGCATTCCGAAGAGTTCTAGCAATTTAGTGCTTCCTTCCTTTGAACCATTCTTAATAATAAACGTAACTTCAAGGCCGTGAAGCACAGCTGCATCTTCGAAAGTGATTTCTGGGAATACAGTTTGCTCTTTAAGACCGAGATTGTAATTACCTTGTTTATCAAATGCAGTGCGAGACACACCGTGGAAGTCACGGACGTGTGGCAATGCGATGTTGATAAGACGATCCACAAATTCGTACATTTTGTCGTTTCTGAGGGTAGTGAGGTAACCAACTGGTGCACCCATACCTTTACGAATCTTAAATGTAGCAATCGATTTCTTTGCGAGTCTCGAAGTGGCTGCTTGACCGGTAATCTTAGCGATGGTAAGTTCTACCGTTTCGGTGAATTTCTTATCTTCGCGCTTCTTACCGACACCACAAGAGACGATAACTTTCTTAAGCTCTGGAACTTCATTGATGTTCTTGAGTTTAAGTTCTTTCATGAGTTTCGCCTTCAGCTCGTTGTTGTAGAGCTCTTTAAGGCGAGGTGCAGTCTTAGCTGCAGATTTCTTTTCCGCCATTACTTAGCTCCTTTCTTTGCCTTAGCGTCTTTTTTATCTGCTTTCTTAGCAGTCTTTTCAACCTTTGCAGCTTCTACAAGCTTCAAATTCGATAAATCAATTCCAACATGAATGGTCTTTTTGCCACCTTGTGGGTTGGTATAAGATTTCTTCATGTGACGTTCAACTACACCGATACCCTCGAGCATAGCTTTGCCTGCTTTGCGATCGATTTTGACAATTTTAGCTTTCTTGCCTTTGTTGTCACCTGCGATTACAAGCACGGTGTCATTTGCTTTCAAATTCTGTGCCATATTAGAGTACCTCCGGTGCTAAGCTAATAATCTTCGTAAATCCGAGATCACGAAGCTCGCGTGGGATTGGGCCAAAGACACGAGTGCCTTTTGGCGTCTTGTCTTCATTTACGAGCACAGCTGCGTTTTCGTCGAAGCGGATGGTAGAACCATCTGGACGGCGGATTGGTTGTACGGTGCGCACAATCACTGCCTTTACCACAGCTTTTTTCTTCACGTTACCGGTTGGGGATGCATCCTTCACCGAGCAAGTGACGATATCGCCGACACGTGCATAACGAGCACGGGTACCGCCGAGCACGCGGATGACTCCGAGCTCCTTGGCGCCGCTGTTGTCAGCAACTTTTAATCTGGTTTCTTGTTGAATCATATTATTCTTCCCCCTTCTCTGCCTTAGCGACTTTGTCAGCGCCAATCTTTTCCGGCATTTCCACGGTGTTTACATCGTCCTTAAGTTCGACGGTACCACGTGATTTCTCGAGAATCTTCACGAGCTTGTATGCCTTGGTCTTAGAGATTGGAGCGACCATCATGATTTCGACTTTGTCGCCAACCTTGGCCTCATTCTTCTCATCGTGAGCGGTGTACTTACGAGTCTTCGTGTACTGCTTGCGATAGAGAGGATGAGTCTCACGACTTACGATGGAGACGGTAATGGTCTTATCACGCTTGTCGGAGGTCACGATTCCTTGTAATGTGTGTGCCATATTAGAACTCCTCTTTCTTAATAATTTTGCATTTAACTGGCAACTTGTGAGAAGCTAGGCGAAGTGCCTCTTTTGCTTGCTCATCAGTTACGTCAGCAATCTCAAACATCACGGTACCGGCTTTGACCTTAGCTACGAAGAACTGTGGTTCACCTTTACCGGAACCCATTTTCACATCAAGTGGTTTCTTGGTCACTGGAGTATGCGGGAAAATGCGAATCCAGATTTTACCACCACGCTTAATGTAACGGGTAATAGCTTGACGGGCGGCCTCGATTTGGCGGCTGTTAATACGCTCGTTGTCGAGTGACATTAGACCGTAATCACCGAAAGCGACCGTGTTGCAACGAGTTGCAACGCCTTCGTTTTTACCTTTGCGTACCTTGCGGTGTGCAGTTTTCTTTGGAAGTAAAATAGCCATATTATTTCTCCCCCTTGTAGATCCAAACCTTTACGCCTACGATACCGGCAATGGTTGGAGCATGATGACAATGGAAATCAATGTCTGCTCTTAAGGTATGTAGTGGCACTGAACCTTCAATGAATTTC
Source organism: uncultured Candidatus Saccharibacteria bacterium (assembly GCA_947165465.1). GTDB lineage: Bacteria > Patescibacteriota > Saccharimonadia > Saccharimonadales > Saccharimonadaceae > Nanosyncoccus. The sequence goes on from CAMVAM010000003.1 coordinate 76,062, forward strand.
TCACGGCGAGACATTTCAGCACCGTTAAGACGGCCGGAAACCTCGATACGTACACCCTTAGCACCTGCATTCATCGTTGATTGAAGTGCCATCTTGACTGCACGACGGAAATTCATACGCTTGCCGAGTTGGAAACCGATGTTTTCAGCTACGAGCTTTGCGTTTAGTTCTGGTTTTTTAACTTCTTCGACGTTGATACGAACTGGACCAGCGACGATCTTTTCGAGCTCTTTCTTAAGCTCATTGATACCTGCGCCTTGCTTACCAATCACGGCACCAGCCTTAGCGGTGAGAATCGTAATAGTAGTAAGGTTAGCGGAGCGTTCAATATTGATTCTAGCGATGGTTGGGCGGCTCTTGAAGCGTTCCTCAATCATTTCGCGAATCTTGACGTCCTCAACAAGCCAGTGACGGAAATCGGCTTTTCTAGTGAACCACTTCGAAGACCAATCCTTGCTGACTTGGAGACGGTAAGAGATGGGATTAACCTTTTGACCCATATTACTTCTTCTCCTTCTTCGCTTCTGCCTTCTCTTCGGCAGCTTTCTTTACTTTTTCTTCGCCGGCGACCTCGACGAAGATATTACTACTAATCTTTTCGTAAGGAAGTGCACGACCACGTGATGCCGGGACATAGCGACGCATACGGGTGCCACTCGTTACAAAGATACGGGCGATTCTAATGGTTTTCGGATCAATCGAAACCTTAGAATTATTAATCAAATTTGCGTTGGCAGACTCTACAGCCTTAAGTACTGCACGAGCAGCACGGCGTGGAGTGTTTTCGAGAATCACAACTGCGTCAGATACATAGCGATCACGTACGAGTGATGCAACTACGCTAGTCTTGCGTGGCTGTGAATCGATGCCTTTTTCATATGCATGTGCGAAATAAGTAGTCATAATTATGCCTTTCCTTTCGCAGCTGCAGCTTCAGCGGCTTTCTTACCGCCATGGCGCTTAAATTTACGGGTTGGCGCGAACTCGCCAAGCTTGTGACCGACCATGTTTTCTGAAATAAACACAGGCACGTGCATTTTACCGTTATGAACGGCAATCGTACGACCAACCATTTCTGGTGAAATCGTCGACTGGCGGGCCCAAGTCTTGATCACGGTGCGATCTTCGGCGGAGAGAGCGGCAACCTTCTTCGCGAGTTTGTAGTCTACAAATAGACCTTTCTTAAGACTCCGAGACATTATTTCCTCTTTCCTTCGTGGCGACTGCGCACGATCATTTTATTAGTTTTCTTATTATGACGAGTACGGTAACCAAGCGTGAGCTGACCCCATGGTGTACGTGGAGCTTTACCAGAACCGTGACGACCACCGTCACCACCACCGTGTGGGTGATCCGTAGCGTTCATTACGACACCACGTACAGTTGGGCGGATGCCTTTGCGGCGCTTGCGACCGGCAGCACCGATTTTAACGTTCTGGTGCTGGAGGTTTGAAACCGTACCAATCGAAGCTTCACAGCTAGCGAGCACCTTGCGGACTTCGCCTGATGGCATCTTAAGAGTGGCATAGCCATCTTCTTTTGCCATTAATTGTGCTGAAGCACCGGCAGCGCGGACCATCTGGGCACCACGGCCTGGTGTGAGTTCGATTGCGTAAACAAATGTACCGACTGGGATGTTTTCGAGTGGTAAACGGTTAGAATCTTCAACTTCTACATCACCGGTCTTAAAAGTGGTACCTTTAACCATTTTGGTATCAGCGAGTACATAATAATATGTACCGTTTTGATCTTTCACACGTGCGATACGTGCAGAGCGGTTTGGATCGTATTCGATTTCCTGAACCTCAAGGGTAAGACCTTTTGGAAGGTTATAGGTCATGATACGATAGTGGCGCTTGACACCACCACCACGATGGCGGACGGTGATACGGCCTTGATTGTTTTTACCCGCCTGTTGCTTCTTGGCTTTAAGAAGTGACTTCATCGGCTTATTAGTCGTGATTTGGTCATAATCTTCTGTCGTCTTCTGACGTTGCGCCGGAGTAATCGGGCGATATGCTTTAATAGCCATTATTTATTCTCCTTACCTGCATTCTTGTCTGCCTTCTTTGCAGCTTTTTCTGCTTTTTTGGCTTCCTTTGCGCTGGTTTTATTATCTTCTTTTTCCGGCTCATCAAATACACGAATTGAATTGCCTTCAGCTAAAGTCACATAAGCGAACTTTCTGTCCTGGCGGTGAGTAATGCCTGGGTAAGCATGCTTGCCCTTGCTGAATTTAGTTTTCTTACCGTCGCGAACTAAAGTGCGAACATCTGTAACTTTCACATTAAATTCTTTTTCAACCATCTTGGCAACTTCTTGCTTTGAAGTGGAGCGCTTTACGATAAATACGTAAGTGCGCTTGGTTTGCTCAAGATAGGTCTTCTCGGTAGCACGTGGCTCGAGGATGTGAAGCTTAATATTGGTTTTATCGTCTGCCATTTTACTTCTCTCCCTTCAACCACTTTACAGTTGCTTTATAACCTGCATCACCGAATACGATTGCATCGGCGTTCATGATATCAAATACATTGAGATAAGTGCTACGAACAAGTTTGACATTTGGAAGGTTGTTGGTTGAGCGAAGAACTTCTGGAGTCTTCTCAGCTACAACAGCAAGTACCAACTTGTCTTCGAGCTTCATATCTTTAAGAACCTTAGCTGCAGTCTTGGTCTTGCCATCAAGTTTGATGGTTGGCTCAAGCACAAATACAGCTTTGTCTTTGTTCTTAAGTGATAGTGCCTGGCATACAGCTTGGAGTTTAGCCGAGCGAGAGATCTTCTTGGTGAAGTTTTCTTCGCCAGTGCGACCAAATGCTACACCACCATGGCGCCAGATTGGGTTACGAGTCGAACCGAAACGAGCACGACCGGTACCTTTTTGCTTCCATGGCTTCTTGCCACCACCACGAACTTCGCCACGCTTCAAAGTTTTTGCGTGTGATGAACGTGAGTTTGCAAGATATGCATCGTATGCAAGCTTAATTAATTCATGATTTTCGACGGAAAGGCCGAATACATCTTTATCTAAAGTAGCCATCTTATTCCTTTCCCTCCACCGTTACGATTCCTTTTTTCGGACCAGGCACAGCGCCTTTCAGACCGATTAGATTGTTGGCTGCATCGATGTATGCAACAACAAGATTTTTGACAGTGACGGTGTCGTGGCCCATACGGCCTGGCATTCTTTTGCCTTTAAAAACCTTCTGTGGGTACATGGAACCAATGGAACCGACTTTACGAATGTCGCCCTTAAAACCATGGGTATTGCGGGATTCGTTGAAGTTCCAGCGTTTAACGGTACCGGCATAGCCTTTACCTTTGCTTGTTCCGGTCACAGAAACTTTGTCACCAAGCTTGAAGCTCTCTACCGTGAGAGTATCACCAAGCTTTAGGCCTTCTGGGATTTCGTCAACACGAAATTCCTTTAGAACCTTAGGATTAATATTTTCACCGGCCTTCTTAACGTGGCCAGCAACCGACTTGCTCAGATTCTTACCCTGACCATAACCCACCTGCACAGCGTTATAACCATCGGTTTCGACGGTTTTAATCTGAGTCACCGTGGCTGGGCCGGCTTGAAGAATAGTCACAGGAGTAACTACGCCATCTTCGCCGATGATCTGAGTCATACCAATTTTGGTGCCGAGAATGACTTGCATCCTTATCCTTTCCTTAATTTTTTTACACTATTAAAACTAGACTTTTAGGCCGGTTTCCCCTGTTAAAATCACAGAAGACCTCACCTTATGTCTAGATAACGCTTTAATTTTACCACACTTTTAGGTGGATTACAAGGGGTTTTTAAGAGATTTTTACTTATCTTCGTGTTTTGTAATCACGATGTCAATGTCTTTAATGGAACCTTTGGTGTCCATATTCACATCAAACGACTCGCCTTCGTTCGTCACAAACATAAAATACATGGTCGTACGCTTGGTATTCGTGTATTTGTAGCTATCTTTTTTGTAGCTGATTTGCTTCGCATTCGGGCAATTCTTTGAAACATACTGCGCAAGCGTATTTACGAGCTTCGAATATTGGTCAGCCATGAGACCCATCTTCTTTAGCTGATAAATACCAATCATTAGAAGCTTGCCGTCTTTGTTTTCGGTTTCTTGCTTCACTTTACGAATCGTTTCGCCGGAAACCGGGTCAACTTCGGTTGTAATTCTTTCATCGTCAGATGGCAGACCTGGCTTATCGTCACCGATTTTAATCACACCAAGCCCCATTAAAATGAGTAGAACAATAATCGCGACCACAAATAGCCCGCCAATTATCAGAATGACTCTTCCTCTTTTTGTACTGGTTAATAAATTCTCGTTATTCATACTATTTACTTATTGCGTAGGCGTTTGAAAGGCCTGATGTTACTTGATACGGATCGTAGCTAGCTACTGGGTCGTGGCTTCCGGCCGAATCAGCCACAATCCATTCACCAGAATCTGTAATGCCAACGATTGCTACATAGTGACCACCCTCGGTGAATGGCAAACCGCCCGCACCGACTGCGTGAACCATCTTACCGGCTTTTAGTGCCGCATTAATCGTATCTACACTTGCATTGCCGAGGTTCTCGGCTTGGAGTCCATAATGTTGCGCGAGTACCCTAGATATTTCCCAGCTACTACCACACAAACTACCGTCACTACACCGTACATGCATACCCGCCTGACCGGCAATGTCTGCCGTCTCGGCCGGAGTTACGCTCATGCCCATCGTAGCGAGGATAGAAGCAAATGAAGTCGGACCACAGCCGGATTCGCAAATCGAGTTCATATCGCTACCATGAATACCTTGGTTACCATAGTTGAGGCTTCCCCATTCCGGGTCGCACTGGTTGTATGAAACTACACCATCTACCGTAACAGGTGTGCCGGCACCGCCATAACCTTCTGGTTGGCAGTTCACATATTCACCACTACCGCCACCAGTGCCATCGCCCGGCGCTAATTCTGGTAATTCGCTCGGATCAATGCCGAGGAATTGGTAAGCATAGCTAAGACGAGTGTTGTAATCTTCTGTCGCTGGGTTTTCGTAATTACGCCAAATACCATACACGGCATCTTCCATGCTCATCGCATTTAGCGCACTTGGGCCGTAGCCATATTGCGGAAGCTCCTCAATTGCCCAACCTACCTGCGCCTGCATCGAAGTCACTGGGTAGCCATGGCTATCTGCATAGTTCTGAAGGCCCTCGACGCGAGACCAGAAGTCCCACTGCACTAAGCCGAAACCACCAGAATAAGTCTTGCTACCATTATCATAGGCGCGGAAATCTTCCGACACAATCGCACCACCTTGAAGAATACGTGGGTTCAGTCCGGACTCGGCATACATGTTGCCAATAATCGCTGCCGCTGACTGCTCGGAATAGCCATTTGCCATCAAAGTACCCATAATTGCACTCGCGTTATCGTCTGCATTAATATAAACCGTCGACGGATCTACTACTTGGTAGTTTTCCGAACCGGCATCCACACAAGCATTTGAACCATACGGATCGTAGAACAAAATGTTGTTCTGCGCGAACTTTTCGAGCATTTCTTCAGGCATCGTTGCATGAGTCACCGAAGCGGCCGGCCCCACAACAGCCACCACGAAAGTCATAGCCACAGCAAGAACAGCTTTGATTCTACTTTTCATTAATATAAGTATAATATTTTTTCTAAAAGATATCAAGCATAATGCTTTTATTCTTGCTCAGGAAAATCGTTGTATTGGTCAGTCATGTCGTAATAATTAACAGTCGCATTTCCATTAAACTCATAGCCCTTTTGTTGAAGCACATCCATTGCCGTTTCCCTTAGGCCGCCAGTGTAATCTACAATCGAAAATAACAGTGAACCGTCTTCAAGCACCGCCCCGCGAATCTCAAAATGAATTGCTCTTCTTGATTCAAAATCAAATGCATCTACTACTATTGGAAAGTCTTTTAATCCTCTTACTTCGTCAAAAGTATTTGCCATCTCCGTGTTGTCATACATGCTTTCGCAGTGACTCTCCGGATATTTACTTTCCTTTGTAGTAGCACAGCGAATAATAATTCCGTCTGATACCTCCACCTTTTTGGACCAATCCATCACTACTTTATATGTTTGCTTATAGTCATCCACATCGATTAAGAAATTCGCCGTCGTTATATCCTGCTCGGTGCTAGTGCCATAAGAATCTTCTCGAATCGTCGCGCTGATTCTGTCGTCTTCTTTCGCTCCGGCCTTTGCGACAAGCAGATTTTTTAATTGTAGTCCAAGTCCTTCCACTTGATCTTTTGGCATCGATTCCGGTGCACCCGAAATCGTCACGTGACTTTTTTGCCATGACTGGCTCTGCATTATCGACATAATCACGGCGATTATTACTACCAGCATCGTCACGCCGGCACTGATGGTTCCTATTTTTGGTAATGAAAGCGGTTGTTTTTCGAACATTTAGATTCCTTTCAATACATTATCCGTATATGCGTATGTCGGCCCGTACGGGCTGGATGAATTCGTGTATTCAGACAGGCTATAAACCTGTGCGCGTGGGCGATAGCTTCTGGCGCCCTTACCGGAGCCACAGCTCGCCTCACCAATGATAATCTGATCTTTTTCTTTGTTGATACCGAGCACAATGCCGGTGTGATTTGCCCAACCACCCGCCGAGCCGCTCGTCGGCCCGGAACTCATCACGGCATATAGTTTCGGAATCTTGCCACCGTCTTTTAGTTGCGGATGCATCGCTAGGTTCTGCTTTACCGCCTGCGAACCTTGAATTAAAGACACGCCACTCGGACCAAGCGTTGTGTATCTGTTTAAGAACCATTTCGTAAAGGCCGAGCAGTTATTTAGTGACCCACTTGGACAGCCCACATCTTCAATCTTGACTCCTTCAAATGTCACAAGCCCATGTTGCATTTTGTCCGCTTCTCTCGCATACGCTTCCATAAATGACTGTGCCTGAGCTAAGTCCATGCCACCATTTATGAGTTTCCCTTCCGCCGCCGCTGTGTTTTCTTCGGCCTTAGTTTCGGTAGTTTTATTCACCACGCAAGACGAAATTTCATCAAGCCCGACGCCATCGCCGCCGTCACCACCACCGGCCGCGTTTCTGGCTGCATTTTCATACCATTCCGGATGTTCATCCGCGAGTTCCTTTGATGATTTCCAACCCTCTTCCTCAGAAACTCTTTCAATCATCAAAATTAAGGAGCTCAGCTTCGAAACATAATTCGGATCGGTCGCGTATCCCGCATTTTTAATCGCCTGCGCGTAGGCATACGGATTCGTCACCGTATCGCCCTGGAATACGCCATGGTTACGATAGGTTGGTGTATTTACGATGTTTTTATAATAACCTTCCCAGCCTGCTTCCGGCGTTTCGTACGAGAATGCATTATCCGGATTACTATCAAATGCGCCAATCCCAAAGAAATTATTTCTTTCCCTCGCAAAATACGAAGTCCCCGACGCCGATTCCAAAATTCCCTGCGCCATCACCGTTTCCCAAGGGATACCATAGTTAATACTGTGCATTACTGCAATATCATGATAAGTCTTAATAAATCCTACCTGCGTGCCATCCGGCTCCCCACTAAGGACTCCGCCCTCACCTGAACCAATACAATTTCCGTACGGGTCATAAAACAGAATATTATTATCCGCATAAATCCCCAGTTCCTCTTCCGTCATCCGGCTTTTCGCGCTAGCCGGAGCCACCAAAAACGCCGCTCCGATAAAGAGAAATAGCACTAAAAGTAGTTTACGCTTCATCACTTTGAGCATAACAATTTTCTAAGAAATTATCAATAAACCCATCAATCTCGCCGTCTAGCACCGCATCCGGATCGGTCTCCTCATACCCGGTGCGCGTATCTTTTACTAACTTATACGGTTGAAGTACATAATTTCGAATCTGCTGCCCCCATCCGGCCGACTCGCCGGCACGAAGCTTATCGATGGATTCCGCATGCTGTTCGAGTTGCATCTGTACCAACTTCCCACGGAGAATTTCCATCGCCTTTTCCTTGTTTTGGAGCTGCGAACGTTCGTTTTGAATCGCCACTACAGTATTGGTCGGAATATGCGTAATGCGGACTGCCGAATTAGTCGTATTCACACTCTGCCCACCATGCCCGCCGGAATGATAGACATCAATCCTGAGGTCCTTTTCATCGATTTTTACGTCTGTATCCGCCTTAATTACCGGGAGAACTTCCACTAGCGCAAACGAAGTCTGGCGAAGATTATTTGCATTAAATGGCGAAAGTCGAACTAACCTATGCACACCATGCTCAGATTTAAGTAGACCATATACATTTGTACCATTTACTTCATAAACTCCGGTTTTAATCCCGGCTTCTTCACCGGCCACCCGCTCCAGAGTCGAGACTTTAAACCCTTTTCGTTCAAAGAATCTTAGATACATGCGCTCGAGCATCCCGGACCAATCCATCGCTTCCGTCCCACCGGCTCCCGCGGTGATGCGAATGATTGCATCTTTGTCGTCATATGGCCCGTTAAATCGTAAGGCTTTCTTCAGCTCTTCGAAATTCTTTTCCATTGCCTCGACTTGCCCCGCCATCTCGTCTTTTAGCGAGTCGTCGCTCATCTCGAATAGTTCTTTTAAATCTTCAATTTGAGTTTTAAGAAGTCGCCACGGCTGCGTTTCGTCATTAATCCGCGCAAGTTCCTGGTTTTTCGAAGTCGCTTCCTCCACATTATTCCAAATTTCCGGCACCGCCACTTCTTCTTCCAGCTTGGCAAGTTTCGCCAGTTTCTCATCAATTTTCAGTCGTTCGTACGCTACCAAAAAATCATCTTCAAGTTCCGTCAACCGCTTCTGTAATTCCTGCATATCTTTATTATAACATTATTCTTGAGAGTACTTCAGGATTCCCTCAATCTCTCCGATGTAACGGCTTCGTTTATCCTTTTTACCAGACAATAAAATCACCTTTTTCTTTGTTCTGGTTAGCGCAACATAGAATAACCTTCTGAATTCCGGATATTCAATTTTTTCCGTTTCCGGTTCATTCCTAAACAAATCTCTCATCCAAAAAACATCAAATGGATCATGTGGGAACCCTTCCGGCAAAGGCAGAACTATTACCCAGTCATAAGTCAGACCTTTTGATTTATGTATCGTCATTAAATCAAAATAGAAATCATCAATACCGCGTATTTTTACTTTATTCTCAGCCGAATCAATCAAATCTGGGCAACTCTTCAATAGATTCCTTATAGCATTGTTTGTGTGCCCAAGAACCAGAATTGAATCGTCCGGATATGCTTCATGAATGCCGACTATAAAACGCTTTAATACGGTGTTTCTATTGTATTTTTCCTCGCCGTTTTCATCAATCACGGTACAACCGACGATTTGAATTGGATTCTTATAGTCTTTATCAGATTTCAAATCTTTTTCAATCTGATACCCGTTCCTCATAATAAAAGTCCCGGCTGCTTTGACCAGCGACCTCGCATTACGATACGTCTTGCTAATAAAGAAAGTCTTTGCGCCCGGAAAGAAATGGTTAAAATCATGAATGTATTTTACTTTACCACCCATAAACGAAAAGATTGATTGCCAATCATCACCAACAGCCATAAAACGCGCATTCGACCTATCAATCGTCTCTTTTAACAGCTCATAGCGTTTCACAGAAATATCCTGATACTCATCCACAATCACGTAATCGTATTTCATCGAATAATCATTAATCTCGTTCAGCCTACCAAGCACACCGGTAATCATATCGCTAAAATCAACATGTTCTATATCTGTGTCGCTATTTTTCTCTTTATAATACTTCCAGAAATCATTAATAAAATTGTACTGTTTTTTCATTATTTCCCTACGCTGTGCCGGCGCAAGATTAATCCTGTTAGCACACATCTTAGCCACATCACCGCCACTACGAACCGTTTCCGAGCTCTTAATGATTTCGATCGTCTCGAAAATGAATTTCTTGAGATTAAAGAACTCTGCCAACGGATTCTGACCCAAAATCTGACGGTAAATTGTTTCCGGATCACGAAGTTTTAACTCTACCCCATATTTTATAAGTTCTTTCTCTAAATCCTTCAGATACCCCCTATGTGGCTTGTAATCTAAAGAGATAAATCTATTGCCGTGAGATCTATGATACAGCTCTTTTTTCTCACGAATCCTTTCATAGCTCTTATTATCCAACTTGTTTCCAGACTTGCCGAAAAACTCAATATAAATCTTTTCACCGCCAACATCCACCGTAAAATCTGGCTTATAAACTCGATTTTCATCCATCAACTCACTATAAATCCGTTCGTATTCATAATCTACACCGTTGCAATACAGAAAATTTGCGATTACGGCCTCACCCTTAGATTTAACTATCTCATTTTTTATCGTGCGCGAAACTTCGCCATTCACCATTTGGTCTACTATATGATCAATTTTCTCCTGCATACTTTGCGTGTTTAGGGATTCTTTTATCTTTTTATCAACATAGGATGCAAAGTATTCATCAAAAGAGTTATATTCGTTAAAATGCTCTTTAAAGTAATTCCCATACGTGTAACCCTCTGCCGGCCAATGTATTTCATTGTCATTAAATATCTCTATCATCTCCTGAAGCTTTTCCTTTGATGGGAAAATCACCTCTTTTAGATATGATAAGAATACCTTGTTCTGGTAATTGTTATCTATTGGAACAATCTTCTTATTAGGATTGAGTAACCGGTAATAAGCAAGTCCAAGCGAATGAAATGTTCTAATCTCGGCATTTATTCCGAGGTCCACCTTTATTCTCCGTTCTAGTTCTTCGGTAGCTTTCTTCGTGTAGCTCATCACTAGGATTTTTTCCGGAGTAACATGTTCCTTTTCAACCAAATAACGCACTTTAGCAGCTACAGTTGTAGTTTTTCCGGTTCCTGCACCCGCGATAACTAGGATGCATTTATCATCAGAAAGAACCACGCTTTTTTGTTCATTATCAAGTTTTATTGCCGAATCTATCGGGTCGAGAATATGGTCCAGATACTCGTTATCCGAATTAAAAGACGACAAAATGCTCATGCTTATATTATAACACTCATATCTTTAGTTCTTTGAAACATTTTGGAATCTCCCGATGATAATTAAAATCTCACGGTTTGAGAATGATACTGTAATATCATTCGAGAACCGACTGAGATTTTAATTATCATCAGGCGAGATTACAAGTTTCAAAAACTAAAGATATGGGGTGGTATAATGAAAGTATGGAAAAGTTAACACCCTCACACGAATCATTAGAAACCTCAAAATCTCGCGATCAAAAAATCGGCGAAACCGCTCTCGAAGAAACCTCCAAAAAAGAACGTGTCGCCACCTGGGCCGAACGCTACTACCAAACCGAAAAGAACTATATGCGCCATCGCAAAAACATCGTTTCTCTCGATTACGAAGATCTCGTTGACTGGGAAAATCGTGCCAAAATCTCCTTTGATGCTATGCAAAACGCCGAAAAATCGGCCGGTTTTCGCTCCCGTTACGAGCGCGATCGCACCGAAAATATCGGATTCCTAAACCCAGACGAAAACATCGAAGCCGACTCCGGTAAATTCTACATTCGTCGCCAGCGTGCTCTCAATAAAGCTATCGAGGAGTCCGACTCTAAGACCAAAGATGAAGACTTGAAAGCCGGTGACGAACTCTACCGTTTCGTCGGCGAACACCTCTATTACGAGCACGATTACGAGACCAGAGGAAGCGATTTGCAGGCTTACAACAGCCGCCGTCGCGCCGCCCATAACGCCCTTATCAACCATCTCAATCATATGAACGATCTCGCCCGCCAGTACGGCGTCACCCCTTTTACTTTCCGTAATTTCGAAGATAACGACTTCACCTATATCAAATCCTCCGATGTTGGTGGCTTCACCGATGCCCGCTCTGAATATGATCGTTCTACCGTCGAAGCCTACTGCAGGAATGCCTTTAGCTCTGCCTACGAAAAAGCCGAAAAAGACCATCGCTAACAGATAATACTATTGACTTTTTTAAGCATATGTGCTATAATTAAGACATCGTTCTATCTTTAATGAGGGGGGTGGTCAAAGTGAACGAGCATTTTAAGGTCTTCGATGCCGAGGGCTTTGTCAAGAATCTGAAAAATGATGTTTTCCACGATGAATTCATCAACAAACTTGGTCGGACTCTCGCATTTTCGAAGCTCCGCTGCGGCGGGGAGCATCGCTTAACCGGTGAAGAATGGGCTGTTATTGAACGAGGTTTCAGAAACCTTGGTGTACCCATGGTTCTTTCTACCAGTGAATCTGTCGAACTCGCCCACGCACTTTCGGCTCGCGCCGTCACATCTGCCCACTTTTAGTGGGTCATAGCCCGCCTACTTGCGGGCTTTTTTATATCAAAAAAGCAGAGAGGCCCCTATAAAGGGGCCATTCTCTACCGTGTGAGATGCCAGGACAAATCACTTGAGTTGAACTCAAGTCGCATTTGTTCCCGACCAACCAGAATGTCGAAAATGTGAAGCGTGGCTTGCCCCGCGAAGTGAATATGGGTGCGGAGCAGCTCTGTCACTTCAGTTTCCGTTTGTCCACGTCGCCTGAAAGTGAGAGGCTGGCATGGCGTCATTTCGTAACTGAAAAGCGCCATCACTTCGACTTGTTCTGTTTTGTTGTTTTTGTTAAAGTTTTTCATAAAAGACTCCTTTAAATTAAATTATTAGAGCCATTTATGTGAGCCTCTGTTTTATTGGCTCGTAGTAAAAGGGCTAAATGACAACGCCCTGATACCATAAACTTTTCTCTTTACCAGTGACCGAAGTATAGCAAGAGACACTTCTATTTTACCACATGTGGTATAATAGTAACCCTGGGAGAACATTAAAAAAAGGAGGTGGTTGATATGGAGAGAGCAGTCTCTGCTATCGATGACCTGAAAAAGCTTGGTGATAGGTTAATAGTATTCGAAGATGATGCTACAAATCCGCCGTCGCTTACTATCGTAAAATTTCCCGAAAATCGTGGAACCATCATCTATAATGATAAACTTTACGATTGGTACGGCCGCGAAGTCGAACTCGGAGAAAGCATCAAACGCATCGTTGAGCCATTTGGACATTATACCGACGGCATCGACCTGACGCATTGTCACGACAATTTTGTCGTAGAGCTAAAAGACGGCACTTTTGCAATTAGTGGCATTAAATATTATCGCTTGCCAAGATCGGAATGTTTAGGTTATTCTGGCCTAAAATATGCCATTACAGGCGGTGCCTTAAAAATGGTACCACACATGTATTTAGACGGATCACTTCCGCGTTATGAAGAAGTCAAACTAAATGCCTTAAAAGACACTTGTTTTGAAATCTTCAAACGTTGGAATGGTCCCCATGAATACGCTTTTGGCATCAATCCATTTTTCTGCGATTCGGTCGAAAAAGGCATCACGCATCTTATTTGCGGCGAACTTGCCGGCGGTAATGGCAGATGTTGGTTTTCTATCGCAGAGAACCGCGAAATACTCTTAAAAACCACCAAGACTAAACTCGGTCGCATGGAAGAACCCCCACTTTATCTCAGCATGGACGAAATCTTTGGCGAAATTACAGTCTCAAAAGACGGCAATAAACTTACCGCCAGAGTCCCCAAAAAGCATTTCACCAAAGAATCGATTCGTATCTCTACGGACGCTGAAGTTTTGGGGCACATGGAAGAGTCCCACTTTTGGTGGTACCTTGACCCAATCTAATCCCAGACTCCCCGTTTTTTACAACGGGGATTTTTTATGTTATAATATTTCTTATGATTTGGAACGATTTAAAGAGACCATTTCTGATTTTAGCTCCGATGGAAGGCGTCACTGACGTGATTTTTCGTCAGGTGGTCGCACGCGCCGGTCGTCCGGATCTCTTTTTCACGGAATTTACCAATGTTTCGAGCTACGCCTCCGAAAAAGGCCGCGCTAACGCCCTCGAACGTCTTGAAATCGCTCCAACCGATTCCCCGATTATCGCTCAAATCTGGGGCAAAAACCCAGAACATTTCGCTGAGACTTGCGAGGCTCTCGAAGGGCTCGGCTTCTCTGGTGTCGACCTTAACTTTGGCTGCCCAGACAAGCACGTCAACAAAGCCGGCGGTGGCGCCGCTATGATTAAAACCCCAGACCTCGCCGTCGAATGTTTTCGTAATGCTAAAAAGTCTACGAATCTTCCGGTTTCAATTAAGACTCGCCTCGGTTGGGCCAAAGTCGAAGAATACCAGGGTTGGCTTTCAACACTTTTAAACGAGCACCCGGCCGCCCTCACCGTCCACCTTCGTACTAAGAAAGAAATGAGCAAAGTCGACGCCCACTACGAATTGATTCCGGAGATTATTAAACTCCGTAATTCCCTTAGTCCGGAAACCAAGCTAATTATTAATGGCGACATTAAAGATAAGTCCGCCGCTCTAAAACTCCACGAAAAATATCCGGAAATTGATGGTTTTATGATTGGTCGTGGCGTTTTTACTAATCCATATTGTTTTACCGACCACACCGCTACCCGCGAAGAACTAATGGAACTCCTAAATTACCACCTAGATTTATATGAAGAAAAATCAAAAACTACCTATCTCTCCTACGAACCACTCAAACATTTCTTCAAAATGTACATCAACAACTTCCCTGGCGCTTCCGACCTCCGCGCCAAGCTGATGGAAACCCATTCCGTCTCCGAAGCCCGTGCTATAATAGAGTCATGAAAATTGCATTATTAGGTTACGGCAAAGAAGGTAAAGCCGCCGAAAAGTATTTCAAAGAGAAATTTAATGCCGATTTCGAGATTTTCGAGAACTTCACTCGCGAAGAAATCGAAAAAAAGGATTTTTCCGGCTTCGATTTAGTGCTTCGTAGTCCTTCCGTGCCACCGCTTCATCTTAAAAACGAATCCAGTCTCACCCGCTATTTCTTTGATCACTGCCCTTGCCCGATTATCGGCGTCACCGCTACTAAGGGTAAAGGCACCACTTGTTCGTTTATTAAATCACTGCTCGACGCCATGGGTGAAGATGCATTTATTGTCGGGAACATCGGCACTCCGGCCATCGAATCCCTCGATTCCCTTAAAGAAACCTCAGTTGTAGTTTACGAAATGTCCAGCTTCCAGCTCTGGGACCTCGAAAAATCTCCACACGTCGCCGTCGTTGGCACCATCGAACCGGATCACTTAAACGTCCATAATGGTTTTGATGATTATGTGAACGCCAAAGCCAACATCTGCCGCCATCAATCCACAGACGATTATTTAGTTTACTATTCCAAAAACAACGACACTAAAAGAATCGCGGATAATAGCAAAGCAAAGAAGCTTACTTACCCATTTGATTTACCAAAAGATGTCGAAGAAGCCATCGTTATCCCTGGTGAGCACAACAAAATGAACGCCATGGCCGCTATCGCCGCCGTCGCTTGTTACAAAAATATATCACCAGACGAATATTTAAGCACATATAAAACCGAGATTATTAATGGTCTTAAGAATTTCAAAGGCCTCCCACATCGTCTCGAATACGTCCGCGAATTAAATGGTGTTAAATATTATGACGATAATTTCTCTACCAATCCAGCTTCTACCAGGGTTGCGATTGATGCTTTCCCGAATAATTCCGTCGTCGCCATTATCGGTGGTCGCGACAAAACCGGAAACGTCGATCTCCCGGAAATCTACGAAGTTATTTCTGCGAAGAACGTGAAGAAAGTCGTCCTAATGGGCGAATCTGGCCACGAAATCTTTAGCAGATGGCAAGATGACCGCTTTATCCTGGTCGAATCTCTTGAAGAAGCCGTGAACACCGCGAAATCAGAAGCCGAAAAACTAGCTAGCGCCATCGTTCTGATGTCCCCCTCCGCTGCCAGCTTTGATATGTTTGAAAACGTCTATGATCGAGGCGCTAAATATCAAGCTTTAATTAAAAGCCTCTCTTAATTCTTCCTCAGTCACCGGTTTTAATGTTTCCGGATTCACCACCGGTGTTACTACCGTACCGGTTCCCGGCGTTTCGATAGTATTCTTAAACGGGTTTTCTTTTTCCGGTTCGGTCGGCGTGCCTTCGCCACCTTCTGAACCTTTATCTTTTTTGCCCTTACCAAGCTTCTTAATTAATAAGAAGATTAGGCCAAGCAGAATCAATGCACCTTCAGCGATTGCGATAATCATCCAAAGTGGCGATTCTTCTTCTTTTATGACCGGATTGTTATTTTCACATTTCGGGCAAGACGGACAACTCGCTCTCAAGATTTCTACAACATAATCCTGTCTCGTACCGTCTTCGGCCGTCACAATCACTATGAATTTATTAGTGCCGATTTTAAGAATCTGTTTCCCCACCGAACCGGTCACGGTCGCCTTGCTATCGGTCGTAGTTACATCAATATTAACTTCCGATACTTCGTTTGCAACTTCAATCTTATAGCTTTCGCCTTCAAGTTTGGCTTCTTCGTCACCAACTTTTACGGTCTTTACACTCGCATCACTACTTTTCTTCTCCGGTTCTGGAGTTGGAGTTGGAGTCGGTGTTGGGGTAGGTGTAGGAGTTGGAGTCGGTGTTGGGTCCGTGTGCGGTACCGGTACCGGCGCCGGATCTTTAACCGTTACTTGTATATTGCGTGTTACATCTAGATGCTCATCATCGTAGGTCGTCATATCCGTAGAATATACAGTAATGACTGTATTACCAGCCACTAAACCATTCACCGTAACAGTGACGCTACTATTGTCTAGGAATTCTTTTGCGGTCGAAACTGATGCCACGCCCGAGTTAGCTACGGAGATGTCTACTCGGCCGGCTGAATTCGTCGCGGTCACTTTAAAAGTCGCAGATTTGCCCTTCTCGATAGTGATCGAACCGGTTGATATGGTCATATCACCGGTCGCAAACGCTAACCCAGAAGGAAGAAGAATTGAAAAAGATAATATAAAAGTAAGTAAAATTTTTTTGAGGTTCTTTACGGTCGCCATTCGCCAGTCCCGTCCATAATATATAGTCTAACTTTTACGTAATCGGCAGAAGTGATTGTGTTATTTTTATTGATATCGGCAGCGAACCAAGTCTTGGATTGATAAGCTATTGTCTCGCTTTCCATAATATGCTTCTTAATCTTGATGTAGTCACCAGAGTTTACTAAACCATCGCCATTTACATCACCAAGGAATGCTAGAACATAGTCAAAGTTTACACCACCAATCGTAATTCTGAGAATATCACCGGTTTTCACTACATCGTTATCTGCCACAGACTCATCGCTGCGGAGATGCGAAATTGTCGCAGCTGCTTCGCCGGCGTCAACTCTACTTTCAACATCGCTAAAATCGCCTTCGTTTAGAAGTAGAATGTTGCTATCAGTAGCTTCTAAGACTGTATCAGTATGAATTTCTGGGCCAACTACTACATTAATCGTGTAGGTTGTCGATGGAGAAAGTTGTTCCTCGTCAAATGTCACCACGTCAGTCAAAGTCACAGTAATCGTCGTTACGCCGACGCCTTCAGCCGTCACTGTGATAGGCGCTTCACCTTCATTGGTGATACCGGAATCTAGGAACACCACATCGTGCGAGACCATCGCCACGCTCTCATCGGCCGAAACGATGTCAACGCGACCGGCTGCATTAGTGGCCGAAATCGTGAATGTATCCGACCCTCCAATCGCGAGACTGAGGCTGTTCTTCGAGACAGTAACACTCCCCGTCGCGAAAGCCGGCATATTCGTGAATACTGCAAAAGCTATTGCGATAATCGCGAGCGCCGCTCCCATTAATGTTTGTTTTATTTTTTTCATGCATTACCTCCATTCATAATGTATTTTCTTACTTTTATATAATCTATAGATGAAACATTGTCGTCATCATTTAGATCCGCTGCTAAGAATCCCGGCGATGCATCGGTCAAGCTCTCCCATTCCAGGATGTGCTTCTTGATTTTAATGTAATCTCCTGAGTTTACGGCACCATCGCTATTTACATCACCGTAAACTACTATCAAATAATCATAATACCAGTTTTCGTCCACCGTCATTCTCACGGTATCACCAGTTTTAATCGTATTGTCAGACGCGATTTCACCATCCATATCATAATGCGTATATGTCACCGTCGCATCATTAGACATTGCGATATGGCTCGTGACGTCACTCATCGTTCCCTCGTGCATCATTAAAGTGTTCGAATTATTTTCAACAATCGTTCCGTCCTGAGTGTCTACCACCGGTCCCACCACCGTTACGGCCATATCGCGCTCATTGCCATCATACTGAAGCGTCAAATGAATCGTCCCGGTTCCTGGCTTTACGGCTACAATCTTAATATCTTCCGGATAGAAATTGTTATCCGAATTCTTTTCGTCAATCACTTGGATTGCGCCGTCACCGGAATCCGCCAAACTATAAGTGACTCTAGCTGCATCCATCGTTGGCGTGATGTAATGCATAAGCGAAATCGTGTCGCCCTGTCTCATCGTGACATTTTCTTCAATCGTGGAGTATTCAAATAGTGAAGCGCTTGCAACTTTACTCAAAATCGGAATTCTCGCAACACCATCAACCGTTTTTACCGTCCAACCCATGCCGGTGCTTTTGTTATTATTAATATCATTTTCATAATATTTACCACGCTTAATCAGAGCCGTCGCTACATAGTTTCTGAGATTTAAATCTGTATCATCTTCTTTACCGACTAGCTGATTATGAAAATCCGTATAAGTTTCATCATTTTGCGCTTTAGCGGTAATCGTGCCGGTGTTCTGCGCCCAGTTCAAGGAAATACCGCCATATGGGCCGACACTACCAAATAGACCACTCGATTGTTGGCCAGAAACATCCGCCGATGAATACAAATACTGGAACGAGAGCGAGTTGGCACCATTGGCAAAAGTTGTCCTGCCAATCATTGCACCGGCATTCCCTCCGGTTGATTCCACTGAACCACCTATAATATATATGTCCTTAAATTGTGGTGTAGAACCCAGTGGATTATACAGACATCCAATCAAGCCGACGTTTTGTGAACCGGTAATATTCATATTGTCAAAAAACAGCGAAATCAAAGGATAATAAGTGCCACTACCACCTTGCATGTAAGCAAACATGCCAGTACATTCACCATTATCCGTCACATTTAGCCCAGAAATTTTGTGACCATTCCCAGAGAACTTACCTGTAAACGGACTCGATGCGGTGCCAATTGGTGTAAATGGTTTTTTGAGTTCAATATCATTACTAAGTTGGAAAATCGCGTCCGGATACGCCCTCATCGCCGAGAATTCACTCTCTTTTGAAATCAAATACGGATCGCCCTCAGTACCACTACCACCAGCCACCGATACGCCGGATACCGTGAGAACCGAATCCGAACAACTACCCTGGTAACAAATCCTGAGCGTAAATTCGCCCGCACCGATATTAGTATTCACCGTTACATAGGCATTGATTTTGTTTGGCCCAACTCGATTATTCGTAACACTAAGATTTGAAGAAATATCCGTTTCACCATCAAACAAATGATAAGTTGGCGTCGCATTGGACGGAATGTTCTTTGTGTGTGTCATGACTTTCAAATTGTATGTCGAATTGAGAGGAATAATACCATCGTTAATAGAAATATCTTCTGTACTACTACGTGGGGTTGTATCAATATTCGACGTAAACACTGAAATCGTGTCTGCAATCATAATCTTCGAGCCAACAATCGTAACCGTAAACGTATCTGAATCGAATACCACATTTTGCTCGGAAACATCAAGCGTAAACACGCCCGGCCATGTAATAACGCCATTATATAAAGTATATGTATGGGCACCATCGGTCGCCGAAATTGTATAATATCCACTATATGAATACGGAAGGAATTTAATTAGTTCAAGCTTTTCTGCACCGGAAACCTTGCGTTTGACGGTAATTGAATCCGAATAGCCAGAACTACCATTGCCATGGTACCAGTGATTCATGTGATAATTATTATCCCAAACTCTATCACTCATGAGAGACATATCAGTCGTGAAATTGATTTGCATGTTTGATCTCGTCGAATCATATGCAATGTAAATGTAATCTTGCCCATCGCTTCTTACGCCCCAAGAATTTCTAACTAGCCATGCACCAGTGCCAGACACATATTCGCCGGAATCGCAATTGCCATAAACATTTGGCGCATAATGTTTAGAACCTACGCGACAAAATGCATAAGAATAATTATCATTCCAACCGATAATCTGCATTGAGTGCGCTCCAAACCCGGAATCACCCTGGCAAGAAGCCTCATCAAAGATAATTCTACTGCCATTCCAAGCCGAACCACAAGAACCACTCGGGCTACCGGTCGACACTTCCGCACCACCATAGCGCATAATACCATCTTTAGCATATTTAATGTAATCGCTCTGAGTTAGTGATGACTTCGGAAGCATAATTGCACGATTTAATTCATAAAGTGAAACTGAATAATTAAAGATATCCGCCATTTCCCTGCGTGCCGTGTCGTTCGTGGTATATGGGAAATAAGAATTATCCGCAAACGCAAGACCACTTGCCGCAACGAGTGATGCCATGTAGAAGTTACCACCTTTAGTGAGAAGACGTGAACCATCTTCGTTCACATAATTAATAAAACCATCCGTACTGGTCGCATAATCTAGTTGGCGAACTGAAAACATCTGAGTTGTGAGGGCATTATATGGCTTATTTTGAGTTCTCATTAAATAACTTTCAGCCTGCTCGTTGAAGGCAAAGTCCCAACAAAGACCATAAGAACCTTGATTATTGAGTGGCGTAATATATGATTTGCCATCGACAGAACGAAGATCAAAGCTCGATGGCAATACGCCATCTTTCGTGATGTATTCATTGTATGACCTACCCTCAGTTGTGGTCGTCGTGTCAACGTTCTTGCTAGCACCACGCTTCGCCGTTGATTCTTCAGCCTTTTCCGGGCTAATAGCATAAGCCATCGGAATCACTTCAACTTTTTGCTTTTCTTCATCACTAAGCTGGAGATAAGCGACAAATTCCGGGTTGAGATAAATCTCGCCCGGCTGCTGATTTTTCTCAGTTAAAATTAATGCACCGTTTTCTTCGAAGTTTTTGCGAATGAAATCTTTCGCCACATCCGGAAGATAACTATAGCTGTCAGATTTTAAGATTAATTCAATTCCATCAATCGCAGAAGTATTCGAGAAATTCACAAAACCAAAGGTGACAACTGTCACTACAAAAGCTAGAATATAACTGGTTTTGCGCTTTGACCTAAGCATTAGCCTAATTATATATTTTTCTCTGAAAAAAATCAATAATTAAGCTTATGTTTTTTAGAAATTTAAATGCGTTTCGAGCTCTGAAATCACGGCCTTTTCGACCGACGAAACCGTCGCGAATCCTTTAACACCGGAACCGGCAAATTCACGCGCCAGCTCAATCATCTTTGCTTTGTCAATTCCCTTGATCAGATTTGGCATGTCGTCATATCTCTCAATCGATTCGTTCGTAAAGTAGTTTTCGGCATAATAATCGGCGATTTGGCCTACCGTCTGTGCGCCCATTTGGAATCTGCCTAGTGCATATGAGCGAGCCGCTTCGAAATCTTCGTCCAAAATCTCGCCGTTTAGCACTTTCATCATTTCAACCTGAATCAGTTCAAATAGTTCCATCGCATTTTCGATGTTTACTTCACCATCAAAATCCCAATACGAATTCGTTGCGTTGCTCGCAATCGAGCTACCCATACCATAAACCAGACCACGTTTTCTTGCAGCGCCAAAAATCTTTGAATTCATCGTGCCATTTAAAATATGATTTAAACACCCCATCGCAAACACTTCGTTTGGATCTAAGTGCCTCGGTGTTACGAGCGAAAAACCAAACGTAATATTTGATGCGTCTTTTCTCCTAATCGAAACGGCTTCCGACGAATGTAAATCCGAACGCGGAATTTCAAATTTCTCGCCTTCTTTTAGATCCCAGTTCTCAAGTTCATGAATAATTTTATGCTTCCTACCGTGAATCTTACCGGCAATAATAAAAAGCATATTTTTCGCCGTATGCGTTCTGCGATAATGTTCACGAATATCTTTTAATTCAATGTTTTGAATGGTTTTTAAACGTTCCGATAGATCCAAAATGTCTTCACCTACCGCTTGTTGCACACGTGGCCACAGCAAACGATAATAATCGTTCATATAGCCTGTAAGTTCCGAACGTACGTTACTTTTTTCAGACTTAAGTTCTTCTTCATTGAATTTCGGTTCGCAAATGGAAAGTCTTTGTAAATCCATAATGCGGTCCCATTCAAAATCTGCACATTCAGTTTCATAACACACTGAAATGTCCGACGTCCACGCATTGTGATAAGCCCCGTTTTTCGTAAACTCAGCTTCAAATGCTTGCTCGTCTTTAAATTTTGAGTTAGCACCAAACGCCAGATGCTCCACTACGTGTGGGATTTCGTACACTTCGTGGTTTTTAGCATACATCATGCCGGCCCGGAATTGAATCCTGGTTGACATTACTGATGCACCAGGAATATCAATTAGTAGCCCTTTAGCACCGTTCTTGAGCGTTATTTCTTCAACTGAATGTTTCATAAAGGATTATTTGCGTTTTTTCGACTTCGACGATTTCTTCTTAGCAGATTTTTTCTTGGAAGACTTCCTTACTGGAGCTTTTTTGCCGGTCGCACCCGGAGTCTTTTTCTTAAATTCAGAATCAAGATTTTTCTCGCCTTTTTGGATTTCATTCACACCACGTTCGGTCTGTCTGCCAGCCATCTTCGTGAGCTCAGATTCATATTCTTCACCATCCGTCACATTGTCATCACGTGCTTCAGCTGGAGTAATCGAAAGTAAGATGTGCAACACTTCCTCGCGGAGATTTCTTTGCAAACCATCAAAGAGTTTCTGTGATTCAGAACGATATTCTACGAGCGGATCACGCTGACCAACTGAACGCCAGTGAATACCTTCGCGGAGATGTTGCATGTTTTCGAGATGTTGCATCCACAAAGTATCGAGCACCTTGAGGTAAACTTCACGCTCAATCTTACGCATGATGTCCGGCGTAAATTCTTCTTCCTTTAGTTTATAAGCCTGTTCAACTGCTTCAAGCGCCAGCTTTTCGCGGTCTTTGACTTTGCGCTTCAAACCAATTTCATGGATGAGGTCATTGTCAAAATCAAATACAGCTTTGAATTCTTCGTCAAAATTCTTATTCACGCGTGACGAGAACTCAGTTAACATCGTCGTCTCATCCACCATCAAACGATGAATCTCTTTATAGATGTCTTCGCCCTCAAGAATTTTCCGACGAATCATATAAACAACTCTACGGTGGCGGTTAATCACATTATCGTATTGCACCACGTTTTTACGTGAATCGAAGTTGAAACCTTCAATACGTTTTTGGGCAGCTTCGAGCGTCTTTGAAATCGTACGAGTTTGAATTGGCGTATCTTCGTCCACGCCAAGTCTAGTGAGAATCATCTTCACACGGTCACCCTGGAAAATACGCATCAAATCATCTTCACACGAAACGAAGAATTGTGTCGTACCAGGATCTCCCTGACGGCCACCACGACCACGGAGCTGGTTATCTACACGGCGAGAGTCATGGCGTTCTGAGCCAATCACGACGAGACCACCGAGCTCTTTTACGCCTTTACCAAGCTTAATATCGGTACCACGACCGGCCATGTTCGTAGCCAGTGTGATCGCACCTTTTTCGCCGGCTTTAGCGATAATCGCAGCCTCACGTTCGTTGTTCTTTGCATTCAAAATCTCGTAAGGGATACCTTCTGCATCGAGATATCTTGCAATCTCTTCATTGTTTGCAATCGAGCCAGAGCCGACGAGAACCGGCTGACCTTTTTCGTGATACTTCTTAACTTCAGCTGCAATGGCGCGAAGCTTCCCCGCCTTAGTTTTGTAAATCAAATCGTCTTTATCTACACGGATAATCGGCTTGTTTGGTGGAATTTGAATCACATCAAGTGCATAAATCTGTTGGAATTCTTCCGCTTCAGTAAATGCCGTACCGGTCATACCCGAAAGCTTCTTGTAAAGTCTAAAGAAGTTCTGGAATGAAATCGTGGCAAGCGTCATTGACTCTTGCTTTACAACCACACCTTCCTTAGCTTCAATGGCCTGGTGCAAACCTTCATTATAGCGACGGCCCTGCATCAAACGACCGGTGTGCTCATCCACAATAATCACTTCACCAGAGTTTGTCACCACGTAATCCTTGTCGCGCTTAAAGACGACTTCAGCGCGGAGCGCTTGTTCCATGTGATACACGAGGCGCGTATTCTTAGTTGAATACAAATTATCGACACCAAGAATCTTCTGGACTTTATCAATACCAGCATCGGTCAATGTCACCGAACGACGCTTTTCATCGAAGACATAATCATCCGGAGTAAGCCTACCGGCAACTTTTGCAAATTGATAATACGATTCCGGGTTATCACCAGCCGGTGCTGAGATAATGAGTGGTGTTCTCGCTTCATCAATTAAGATTGAGTCCACCTCATCCACAATTGCAAAGTTCAATTCGCGCTGGCGAAGATACTGAACTTCAGAGGTCATGTTGTCGCGGAGATAATCGAAACCGAACTCGTTGTTCGTACCATAAGTAATGTCTGCGTTATAAGCTTCTTTTCTCGTGCATGGACGGAGATGGCGAAATCTCTCATCATCATGCTCTTCATTTTCATATTCTTTATCATAAATGAATGAAGCTTCATTAATAATTACACCTACCGAAACACCGAGGAAATCGTAGATTGGGCCGTTCCAACCGGCATCACGTTGTGCAAGATAATCGTTCACAGTAACGATGTGCACACCACGTCCAGTAAGGGCATTAAGATATGCCGGGAGCATAGCAACAAGAGTTTTACCTTCACCCGTCTTCATCTCAGCTACATTACCTTCGTGAAGTGCCATACCACCAATTAGCTGCACATCATATGGGCGCATCTTTAAAACACGCTTCGATGCTTCTCTGGCCACAGCAAAAGCATTTGGAAGAAGCTCGTTTAAGATCTTCGTATCATCAGCCTGTACATGCTTCTTGGCTTTCTTAGACTTCTTAGCCTTCTTGCCCTTAGTATCAACCTTCTTTTCTTCGAGCTTAGCGGTTTTCAGGGCTTTTTCAATTTTACTCTTAAAAATGTCAGTCTGAGCTGCGAGCTCTTTGTTGGTCATTTTTTCGTATTTTGGCTCAAGTTTATTAATCTCTTGTGCACGTTTCCAGTATTTCTTCAGAATCTTCTTCTGAGCATCGCCAAAAACGCCCTGCAAAAATTTAGTGAGGGCAGTTTTATCAGCCAATTTATCAGTAGGCTTCTTTTCCTTTTTCGCCATATTATCTCCAATCTTCTCTTTATTCTAGCACACTAGTGTCTCTTAATAAAGAGATTTTTAAGGCTTCTTTTTTGGCGATGTGGTTGTACTTCAAGTTTATAACGACGGATTTGGCCGGTTAGTTTTGCCTCCACCAAATCAACGCCTGCGAATACATTTGAACACTCATCTTTAGCTGCTACGACCTTACCACCAGGAATATCCATCGCCACAGAAATTTCGTATTTATCACCTTTACTTTTACCGATTTCGGTCACAATCATTTTTGCCACCACGTCTTTTTTCGAACCACGTGGCAAATAGCGATCGAGCTTGCCGATTCTTTTTTCTACATACTTTCGGAAACCATCCTCAACTTTATAGCCATTGTTTCCAGTGACTTCAATTTTTTCAATCATTTTAGATTTCCTCCTTATTGTTTAGATATGGCCTCAGTACCTCAGGCACCTTTAGTTTGCCACCCTCAGTTGCATAATTTTCAAGAAGCACCACCAAAGCTCTCGCTAATGGGATTGCTGTACCATTCAAAGTATGCACAAATTCAATCGTTCCGTCTTTACGACGAACCCTACAATTCACTGCACGAGCCTGGAAATCCGTACAGTTCGAACAACTCGTAATCTCCTGATATTTCTGATTTACCGGTGACCAATATTCCATGTCATATTTCTTGGCAGCCGGCGCACCAAGGTCACCTGCGGCAATATTAATAATATGATAAGGAATCCCAAGTCCTTGCCAAATATCTTCCTCAATCGCGAGAATCTTTTCGTGTATTTCTTTTGATTGCTCTGGCAAACAAAATGCATACATTTCGAGCTTATTAAACTGGTGTACGCGGAAAAGACCACGCGTATATTTACCATACGTACCGGCCTCTTTTCTAAAGCACGGTGAATAACCGGCGTAGAATAATGGGAGCTTATCTTCATCGATAATCTCATCCATGTGATAACCGGTAAGCGACATCTCGGCCGTTGCAATTAGTGCCAAATCTTCACCTTCAATATAATATTCATCGGACTGATCGGAAGTACGTGGATTGAAACCACAACCTTCGAGGACTCTCGAGCACACCATGTCTGGTACCGTCATAAAGGTGAAACCGTGTTCCAACACTTTTGACAAACCATATTGCAGTAATGCGTTCTCAAGTAAAGCCATCTCGCCTTTGAGGTAGTAAAACTTCGCGCCAGCTACTTTAGCGCCACGCTCAAAGTCTACCCAATCACGGCTCACGGCATAGTCAAGATGATCTACACCCTTCTCGTGATGTTTGCCCCAGGTCTTCACTTCTTTCGAACATTCTTCACCACCAAGTGGCACATCGTCAAAGATAATATTTGGCACAGTCTTAAGCAAAGCATTGAGTTTAGCCTCAGCATCTGTAAGCTCAGTCTCGCATTCAGAAAGCTCGGCCTTCACCTTCTTGCCTTCTTCAACGAGTTCCGGAGCCGGCTTGCCACCTTTCATTTTTCCGGCGATTTCGTTACGCTTTTGTCTCAGCGCCTCCACGCGCGAAAGAATAGATTTTCGTTCATCATCCAGTCGCACAACATCGTCTATATTAATTTTATAGCCTTTTTCTTTGGTGGATTTCTTCACCAAATCGAGATTTTCTCTGATAAACTTCACATCTAACATATTAGAACTATTATAACACTAATTGACGAAAAAGCACTACTTTAACTTACGCCAAAGGTTAAAGTAGTCGCCGAGATGAAGGTCGGCCGGACGCGCATCCGGATTAAGCTGAAGCTCATTAAATATATCCATAAGCGCTTCTTTAGAAGTGAGTGGCGCTAAATTATGAATAATCTTCTTTCTTGGCGCCGAAAATGCTTGCGCTATAACTTTAAAGATATCATCCGGGAAAATCGGACCGGAAGAATGTGGTGCAAGCACAATCACACGACTATCCACTTTTGGTGGTGGCGTGAATTCGTCTTTTTTAACTACTGGGCCAAGCGCCACGCTCGCGCGATTCTTTACAAATAGTGATAGCATCGATTCTTTGTCGTCCGCGATTCTTTCGGCCACTTCTTTTTGTACTAGAAGTACAATCTTAGACGGCACATTCTTCGTCGTGAGCAACTTCTCGATAATCGGACTAGTAATATAATATGGAATATTTCCGGCTACCGCATAACGCTCTTCTATAGCGTCAAAATCAAATTCCAAAATATCTTTATTAATCACTTCGAGATTCTTGCCTGGGAATGATTTTGGCAGATTGTTTGCGAGGTGTGGATCATATTCCACTGCCACCACTTTGTTGAAATTTCTAAGAAGACTTGAAGTGAGAGTTCCAAGCCCTGGTCCGATTTCAAGTACCAGCGTCACGTCATCTTGAGTCCGCGCGAGCTCCGCAATCTCATCGAGTATTGCACGATTATTTAGCCAATGTTGTCCTAATGATTTAATATTTTTCATTTTTATACTCCATCGCGCCGAGTCCAGTCGGTCGCAAGATCAAATTGCTCTGGGTTCGTCTGTGCGAACGAACCGGTATCATATACTCTTCCAAGCCCAAGGCTCGTCTCTACCACCGTACAACGCGGATAATTACTTAAGTTTGCTGCCACTAGTACATATCCTTCGGAATCCACTTTCACGCCATCAGCACGGACAGAGTATTTAGCTGGCACGCCACATTCACGCGCCGCGATTCTCATCACACCACTCATATTAAGATCGTAATAAGTCTCTTGCCTTTCAACTCTACGACCATTAGAAAGCGTCACAGTATAACGGTTGCGCCCTTTGGATTTAGTGAGAGGCGTCTGCTCAATCGAGCTAGCACCCACCGCCACAATCCTATCTACCGGTTGTTTTTTAGTCTCCTCCGAAATTAGTTTTCTCGTTGCTTCTTCGCCGTCCACATAATGAACTTCATAAGTCCGAACTTTGAGGCCCACTTCGCCATACTGGCGCACCTCTTCTTTACCCGGTGCCACATTATAATCTTTAATCCTCTGTTCGTTAAACGGAATTTCAACTTCCTCCGTCACAGTCGAGCCACCATTTCTCTTAATCTCATAAATCTCAGCCATACCAAGCTCAAGGAACATCGTGTTTACCACCGGCTTAACCTCGTCACCATCATAAATCTCAAAACCGGCACTTCTTGCAATCGTTTTTAAGTCATAGCTTGCCGTCATAACATATTTCCCGACTTCGCCATCTTTCACCACGGCCGGTCTCGCTCGGTGAATATTAATAAAATAGTTGTCGGCATTTATCACCGTATCAAGACTTGGCTCAACAATATCACCACTATTTAGCTCAATTCCGGATCTTTCGATCACCTCCGCCACCGTCGCTGCTCTCGATTTCACTGTCAGCATGTCGGGACCATCAAAAATGTTCACAAAATAATCAGAAAGAAGCGGAGTCTCATCATTTTCACTGTCAGCATAGGTACTTTTTAGGGAAAGTGTAAAAATAGAGCCCGCAAGAAGCACGAAGACACTAATTACTAATAAAATCAGAGCCTGATCGAGGTTTTTCGAAAGTCTCATAGAAGCATTATACCACATAATAATAAAAACCCAGAGGAACTGGGTTTTTCAATAATTTCTAGGTGGAAAACAATTTAGCCAAATTAACTCAACGCTCTCCACCCAATAAAACTTGATTCCAGCCCCTCTCAACGTTCGATTGGCTTGAATCTACTTTCATTTTAGCATAGCCAATATGTATGTCAATATTGATTTTCAATATTCTTAATGTTCTAATATATAATCCAATTTGGTCGGAAAAACAGAGGTAGAACCACAAAAACCGAACACTTTTCATTTGACAATTAGAAAGATTATTTTATTTAATTTTTCAAGAAATTATGCGTTTTGCTTCAAACAAAACAGTCGGCACGGCCGGAGGCGGTGTAAAATCCGTTGGTTTTAACGGCAAACGGATTCTGGTATTATAATCCTGGATTAATTTCAACCCGAGCTGTGACGTATAATGTCTATCGGTATTGATGAGCTTTAGGGCCATCTGCTTCTGTAAAATCAAATAGAACGCTTCCGGCTGGTTCTCGGCCTCAATCAGTTTATGGATGATTGCTGAACTTAGATGAAACGGCGGGTTTGAGAACACTTTATACGGCCCTTCCGGGAGTTTTACATTCATGAAATCATCTTCAATTATCTCGACATTCTCTATTCCCCGCTTTTTTAGATTCTCGCGAAGTTTCATTGCGGTTTGATGATCCGGTTCCACCGCTATCACCTTACTTACTCGGTGCGACAATGCACTCGTAATCACGCCTGAACCAGCGCCAATTTCGAGGACTGTATCACGTTTTTTTAGATTCGAATGTCCAATCAGAATCAGAGCCAGTTTTGGCGACCTTAAGAAATGCTGTGATAAATTTGGATCTCTCATCTATTACGATTTTAGCCCCGCGTCAAAGAACATGAGCACATATTCCCAGCCCCAAGACAAGTCAAAGCCGCTCGGCGAATAGTTATTAAACTTAAAGTGAGGCATGCCATCAACCAGTTTAGTCATCTTCTTTGCGGTCTTTACGATGTCTTCTAGAGGCTCATCGTTATTAACACAGGTTTCAAAAGTTTCCCCTAGCCCCACCTTCTTACCGATTTTAATCCAATAAGACTTATCGAGTTTATTAAATTCAGTGAAGGCTGCCTTACCAAGATCTTTAAACCAGTCGTTCCAGACTTTCTCAATAGCTGCATAATAATAGTCCCAGAATTTACCTTCATTCTTTGCGCAGTACACCGCCTCGGCTGAGTAGCGTGACTCAATCGATTGGCTCTGACCGTATTCATACATAAAATCCGAGAGACGAATCTCGACTAGAATATCATTATCCCTAATGTAATCTTTAAACTCAGATTCATGTTCAATAATTGCATTTTCAAAGGCCAAGCAATACGGACAAGCAAAATCTGAATAGATAATGAAATAATTCTTGGCTTCCATATTGCCAACCGTCATATCTTTATCCCAGACAATCTCCGAATTTGGTGTCTTGTGCGTCAAGCTCGTCGCGATAGCCGTAATCAAAATACCAACCACTGCCACCACACCAATAATTCTAAGCGCTTTTCCCACGCTCCTCCTTTTTCCTCATATATTTTTCATTTACTATTATAACATACGTTTCTTCGCCAAGTCGCTTTAGAGACAGAATCGCAATAATAATTGCAAGTGCCGTAACAAGCCCGGAAATCACACCCACCATTGCAAGACCACCGGTTGAGAATAATGCACCAAGAAGCGGTGTGAGAAGCGTCGTTCCACAAGTCGGACAACCAGCGCCGAGCGCAATTAGGCCTGTAATAATTCCGGCTTTCTCAACGTTCGCCGAGTTGGAGCTTTCTTTGCCATTTTTAATTCTCTTCTTCTGCCAAAGAAGGACAATCAAGCCAATTAGAATTCCTTGAAGCAACGCCAATAGAAAAACCGGTAACCATTCAAAGAAAATCATTTTTATGCCAAAAACGCCAAGCAGCGCATCGCCGATAATCTTCATACTACCACCGAACCCAACCATCCCCATCAGTTCAAATTTCGAAAACCCACCAGCAAGGAGATTCATTAACATCCCAAAAAACAAAAATGCGATAATAAATCCAATCCAAAACCTTTTCTCGTGCGTCGCTAGCAAAATACCTTTGCCCGCGAGGACGAACTCATCTAGCCACTTCCTCCAATTCATGGAACTATTTTAGCACAAGTTTTATTTTTAGTTGAACTTTTTAATTTCGTAAGTGCCGGATTTGGCTTCGTTTTCACCAATCACAATACCATTCTCAGCGAGTTTCGCAGCATAGGCTAATTTATCGCCAAGTCTCTTTTCGGTTGCCACAATCGTGACATTTTCACCCTGGTCACGGCGATCTTTCGCCACTTTCATTGCGAATTCAATTTCATTTTCAGTAATCGGAATCACAGCTGTATCAATCGGTTTCTCTTCTTGACTTTTTACCAAATTATTTTCATTTAGAACATAAAACAACCTTGTAAGTCCAATTGAACCGCCAACACCAGGTAGTGCCTGCTCAGTAAAGAAGCCGGCCAAGTTTTCATAACGGCCACCACCACAGACTGAACCGACTTGTTTGTATTCTGGTAATACAAATTCAAATACAGTACCCGTGTAATAGTCGAGGCCACGCACAATCAACATGTCAGCTTCAATATCCGTGCCACGTCCATCCATTTCGAGTGCAAGCATCACTTTTTCAAGCTCAGAAATGCCCTTCCTAAAAGTGTCGTTCAAATCTCCAAATTCGCGTAGTGACTGCGTCACGCTTGCTCTACCGCCATGAATACCAATAAATTTTATAAGTTGGTTTACTTTTGCAGCTTCGATACCAAGCTCTTCAAATGCTCCGCGCGTAGCTTCCGGTGGTACCTTTTCAGCGTGATCAATGATACCAAAGATTTTCTCTGCTAGCTCAGAAAGCCCCATCGCCTCAATAAAACCAGACAAAATCTTGCGGTTATTGATTCTCGCAAGTACCGGCGTACCAAGCTTAAATCCTTTAAATGCATCGAGAAGCGTGGCAATTACATCTGCATCGTAATAAATCGGCAAACTCCCTCTACCAATCACGTCCACATCACACTGATAAAACTCGCGGAAACGTCCTTTTTGTGCTCTCTCGCCACGGAAGTTGCGTCCGATTTGCGTCACCTTAAATGGGAAAGTCAATTCGTTTTCGTGCTCAACCACATAGCGAGCCAGTGGCACTGTGTGATCAAAGCGAAGTGCCTGGTCGGCATCATCTTCGGATTCCGCAGTCTTAATCACCTTGTAAATCTGTTTTTCAGTATCGCCACCGGCCTTTGCAAGTAAAATTTCATTACGGTCAATCACTGGGGTCTCAATACTTAAGAATCCATGGTTATGATAAACTTCACAAATAATGTTTTTGTATCGATCAAAAATTGCTTGGGTCTCCGGCAATAATTCTTGCATGCCAGAAATTGGTGAAGTATTCATCTTTTTCATACCTTTATTATAGCACAATGAAAAAGTGCGCCGAACAGAAAAGCCCCCGTAAACGGGGGTTTTCTGATAACAACCATAATTATAAGAAAGGAACCATGAATTATGAACAAACATG
>CAMVAM010000004.1 GCA_947165465.1 uncultured Candidatus Saccharibacteria bacterium
TCACAATAAACTTGCCGTCCTCGTCTTTTTCGACCTTCCACGTGGTCTTCATCTCCTTGTCGCTGAGCGAGATAACCGGAGTGGCGCCTTCATCTAATGCGGGGCCGCGTCCGTCCGGCCCATCGCCATGGGCGGACGGCGCTAACTCTCGCGCTGCCGCGCTCCGAAATGCCCCGCCATTAGACGAAGCCACCACTTCTTCTTTTAACTCTCTCAGTAGTTCAGTTAAACCTGTGTGGGCGGCGGAAGAAATCGCAAACACGCGAGCATTCGGGTTGACCGCAAGAATCGAAGCCGTTTGCATATCAATAATCTCTTTATCGACACCTTCGCACTTCGTGAGCGCCACAACTTCTGGGCGGTCTTTCAAATCTGAATACTTTTCAAGTTCTGTGCGAATCGTTTTGTAGGCTTCGCCGGCATCGTTATTATAAACATCAACAAGGTGGAGTAAAACTGCCGTGCGATCAACATGGCGTAAGAAATCATGCCCTAGGCCTTTCCCTTCGGATGCACCTTCAATTAAGCCCGGAATATCGGCAATCAGAATATCTTTTTCATCAATCGTCGCGACACCAAGATTCGGCGTAATCGTCGTAAACGGATAATCGGCAATTTCTGGTTTGGCATTCGAAACTACCGACAGAAAAGTCGATTTGCCGGCATTTGGCAGGCCCACAAGGCCAACATCGGCTACGGATTTTAGTTCCAGTTCGGCTTCAAATTCTTCACCCGGCTCGCCGACTTCAGCGATAATCGGGGCCTGCCTTGTGGAGCTCTTAAAATGTGCATTACCAAAGCCACCATCGCCACCTTTCGCGATAATTGCAGTCTCGCCATCATGAGTTAAATCGGCAATCACTTCGCCGTCACGCTTCACCACGGTACCAATTGGTACCTCAACAATCAAATCTTTACCGGAATGGCCGGCCGAACGAGTGCCCGAACCATTTTTGCCATCCTCAGCCGTAAGAATCGGTGTAAAACGGAAATCTATGAGAGTATTGGTGTCTTTGTCGGCTTTAAAGACGATGTCACCGCCTTTACCGCCATCACCACCATCCGGTCCGCCTTTTGGAATGTAAATTTCGCGTCGAAAAGATACAGCGCCATTTCCGCCATTTCCTGCCTTTAAACTCACTTTTGCTGTATCTGTAAACATAATACTTATATTTTACAATAAAATTGTTAAATAATCAAATGATTACGGATAGATGAAATTCATATTTGCAGCGGCGGTGGCTGGAATCGTTGATCTAATTGCGCGGTATGGCTGGTAGCCATAATTCATCTCTGAACCTACGAATGAGCCGTCCGGATTGACTGATTCGACAAAGCCTACGTGACCGTACCAACCTGAACTGTTCTGGAAGATGGCGCCAGCCACCGGCTTGCCACGAACGACCGTGTAGCCTTGTGCGGCGGCTCTGGAGGCCCAAGTGTTAGC
This sequence comes from uncultured Candidatus Saccharibacteria bacterium, assembly GCA_947165465.1. GTDB lineage: Bacteria > Patescibacteriota > Saccharimonadia > Saccharimonadales > Saccharimonadaceae > Nanosyncoccus. The sequence goes on from CAMVAM010000004.1 coordinate 1,448, forward strand.
ATTACCCCAGTTTGAAGGAACCGGATTAATGCTCTGCCTTTTATACCAAGCCCACTGTGTACACTGACCACGGCCATAAGGACCACCGAGGTTATAGAAGTAACCAAGTACCTGAATATCATGGCGGGCAGCGGTGTTACCAAGTGTGGTGTAAGTGTAAGTAACTCTACGTACCGGAGCCACGTATTCTGGGCGTTCCTTCTCCGGGAGTGAACCACCCTTAATCAGAATCCGAGTACCGGCAGTAAGACCGGTAGTTTCAAGGTCGTTTAATGCAATAATTTCAGCCACAGACGAACCATAAGTTGAAGCAATTTGCTCTACTGTCTGGTTGGCCTTCACGGTATAAACAATACCCGGTACGCTTGGGATATAGAGAAGTTCACCTACGCCAACCGTCTTGGTTTTACGGTTATTAGACCAACGAATTTGGTCGGTCGTAACCCCGTATTTGGCAGCAATCGAATCCATCGTTTCGCCGTCGGCAACGACGTGGGTTAAGACGCCACGAGAAACCACAAGGTCGGTAATCGTCGGTTTTTCAATCTTACCGGTTGCGGACTGGCCAACATCCTTCATGGAGGTCACAATCACGTAGTTTGACGCCACATCGGAGGCGCTGGCGAGATTAAGGGCATTCGAAACATCCGCCACTACATACATAGCGGAAACCTGATCCACAGATACGTTATAGCCACTTTCGGCAAACGTATCAAGGCTAAGGCTCATGCCGGCGTTACTCTTATCGAGAGAACCAAAAAATACAATTGCGAGCGTAATTAAACCGGTCGCAAAATATGGCAGAATTGCTTTTAACCGCCTGATTATTTTCTTAGTTTTCTTACTTGTCATAGTGATACATTACAGAGTACTTGGCAATGGAGGTAAATATTCTGATTATGCTCATACTCCGTATAACTATAATACATCTTACCATCGTCTCCTGTCAAGAAATACAGATAAGAAGTATCTGATGGGCTCGCTACAGCGTCAAGTGCAGCCTTACTTGGCATAGAGATAGGCCCGCACGGGAGACCGGCATTCTTTCTGGTGTTGTAGCAAGAATTAATCTGAAGCGCAGCCTGGTTGTCACGGTAAGCTACACGGTTCGGGTCCTCAATATCAAGTGCATATTTCACCGTTACATCGCTGCCTAGCGGAATTCCATATGCTAATCTAGTAAGAAATACCTGTGCTACAGTCGGCATATCCGGTGAATTGGCTTCTTTTTGTACAACTGAAGCAAGCGAAATGCCTTGGTAAAGGCTTAGTCCCTTCGCGGCATATTTCGTCTCGAGATCTTGTTCGTTGATATATTGTGCCATTTCATCTAGGAAGCGCTCAATACAGGCCTGAATCGGCTTTTCTTCATCGGCCGCACAACGAAGCGTCTCTGGCATCAGGAATCCCTCCAGAGATACGCCCTTCGGCATGAAGCTTTTGCCATAGTCATATTTAAAGGCCTCATTAATCTCTTCGTCAGTAAAAGTGATAGTACTATTTTCTTCAGTTAGTTCCTCGCCTTCTCTTGGAACTATCTTTACAGTGCGGAAGTTCTTCTTAATATCGAAAAGATTCTCACCCGGCCTAATTGTGAACTCAAATTCGCGGGACTTCTTCGCTTCCTGCTCTTTTACCCAGGCTTCATAGGCGGCGCGGTCATCTAGCTTCTTCTTGATAAAGAGTCCACCGCCAATTCCGACGATAATTAATACTAGGACAATCGGCGAAATAATGAAGAATTTCTTCGAAAATCTCTTTACGTGATATTCGGTCTTTTTGGCATTTAAAGCAACTTTTTCGCCTTCACGCTTCGCGGCGGCTTTAGTTTCTACGGCAAGCTCTTTAGCACCACCTTTAATCTTCTCGGCACTATCTTTGACCTTGTCGGCAGCCACAGCTACGACGTTTTTCTTCTCATCTGGTCTTTCTAATTCTTTAGCGAGCTCATCTAAGACATCATCCTTTTTAGCCGGTGCAACTGGTTTTGGGGCAGGCTTTGCGATCGGTTTCTCGGCTTTCACCGGAGCCACCGCCGGCGCTGGACTTTTTGGCTTCTTCGCGATTTTCATGCCCGGAATTAAAGGCGCAGCTTCTACGACCGGAGCAGGAGTCGGCGCTTCTTCCTTGTAATGCTCAACAAAATCCTGCAGAATAATCGTGGCCGCTTCAGCGTCGATATCGCCCTTCTCGTAGGCTTTTTTGCGCATTTTGAGGCGCTCTTCGGCCTGCACGGAAGTTAGAGACTCATCCTGGAAACGAATCTTGGCATTTGGAATCTTCTCGGCCAGTTTCTTGGCGAATTGACGCACATACATCGATTGCTTTGTTTCGTTCCCCTCGTTGCTACGTGGTAAACCTAGCACAAAGAAGTTCGTATTATTCATCTTGGCGATACGATCAATCATTTCCCACTCGGTACCGTCTACATTAAAGAACCCTACCGGCGTGGCAATGCGAATATTAGCGTCTGCTTTTGCGACACCAATTCGTTTCTCGCCTACATCTAGCCCAATAACTCTCATTTATTACTCAGTTTTAAAGTTAACAGTGATTTTTTCTGGATCATTTGGTACTGAAGACACCCATGGATATGAAGTCGCAAAGGTGATGTCTTTAATACCATCAATTTCCGCTACGTCATGCTTAGCTGTGCCAATGCCCTTGCCACGCACGACTTCGATGATGTCATTTTCGGTGACGGACGGACCGGAAACATAAGTCGTCTTCAGTTTACCGGTGTATTTCTCACCATCTTTCATGAAGTTCTCGATGAAGAGGCCGCCATATTCCTTATTTTCATCACCAATCTGATAAATCTTGTAATTGTTTGCTAACTTCGCTTTTTCGGTAATGAATTCACGTACCTTAGTCTCATCAATTACATAAATCGAATCGGTCACGGTCACAGTAAGCGATGGCTTGGTGCCGTCTTTTACTTCTTCGCCAACCTTTGGTGAAACTTCCGGCTCACTCACGGTCTGCTTGTAGCTACTCTCAATAATGAAGATAGTATTGCTATCGGTTGAAGATTCTTTGATGGATTCAATCAAATTGTTTTTTGCTACAGCCTTGTCACCGGTCTTGATTGTTGCAACAACCTTATCAACATCGGCCTGGGTAATCACAGTGATAGTCTTGTCAGTACCGCCGGACATTGCCGTGTCGGTATAAGCACCAACCGGAGCCGTGGTAGACCAACCGGTATTTGAAGCGGAAATATTGTAGCTAGAACCTGGTGCGACTGCCTTCACCGGCACTCTGCCAGAAACCAAACAACCAGACGTAATAATAGTTGGCTGACCGGCATTTAGACACTCATCAACGCTCTTGCCGGACCATGAAAGATTGCGGTTCTCGGTGGAAGTGTAGGTATAGCTCGACAAAGTAAACTGTGAACCGGCATTAATACCGATAGTGCCGGATTGCTTGAAGTAAGCATAGACGACCACTTCGCCGGTGGCATATTCGCCAACATTCTTTTTGCCGGTGGCTTCAATATCGCGTTTAATTTTATTTTCATTGGTCTTTTGTTCAAGATAGAATTTACCCTCACTGGCATTCTCTTCGGCGAGTTTATCAGTAAATGTGACATTCTCGGAGAAGTTGCTTTCCGTAGTGCGGCGCACAACTGAAATCGTGACGGCCGGAGCAAACACCAGCGCCCAAACTAGGAACAAAATGAATAAGACTAGACCAATTGCAAGGCCAATCACGAGCTTTTTATGTGAAACAATCCAAGCTAAAATCGGGTTTTCCGGAAGTTCTTTTTCTTTCTTTTCTTTTTTGGCTTTTTTCTTAGCCTTATCTTCCGGTTCTTTCTCTTCTTTTTCGGACTTTTCTTCTTTCTCGTCTTTTTCTTCCGTTTCTTCTTCCTTTTCAGGTTTTTCTTCTTTTTTTTCTTCTTCTTCGTCTTCTACTTTTTCGGTAGCAGTTTCGTCAATTTCCGGCTTGTCCTTCGGCACGGTTGGTGGAGTTTGCAAATCTTTTGTAACAGGAAGTTTAGTCGCGGCGGCGAGCTTCACGATGGACGGATCAACAGTCACGAGTACAACGGTCTTCTTGGAGTTCGCTCCAGCTTTCGCGATTAACTTAATATTTACGATGCTACGTAAAATACCGGCTTTCTTCGGCGGAACAAGAGCGACAATCTTTTGTTTCGAGCTTTCGATTTTGGAAATGATATCAGTAATATCATCCTCGGGTTCGATATAAATGACGTCTTTATTCATAATATAAATTTTAACACATTTTATTATACTTGTGCTAAAATTAATTTAGATGAGTCTTTTTAATAGAAAAAATCAAACCGACTCAGGTGCCAATAAGACGGTACTTGCTGAAATGGCCCTCATGACAATTCATGATGGTGTTATTATTGCGAACAAATCCGGTGCAGTGGAATTCATCAATCCGGCCGCCGTTGCTATGACTGAATGTGCCAGCCAAGATAATGCTATCGGGCTTGATTATGGACTCTTAATTAAACTGGAGACTAAAGAAGGCCGCGAGCTTCCGGATAATGAGAATAAGCTTATGATTGCCATGAATACCGGCCAATCGCTCGATCGTTTTGTGGCCTGCCTCATTAGCACTAAATCCGGCAAACGTATTCCGATTGCTCTTTCTGTCGTAGTGGCTGATGGCGGCAATCGCATTATTACTTTCCGCGATATTACCAAAGAACTCGCCGAAGAAGGCGAACAAGCTGAATTTATTTCGACCGCCTCGCACGAAATGCGTACTCCGGTCGCTTCGATTGAAGGCTATTTGTCATTGGCGCTTAATCCGCAGACCGCTTCGATTGATGAGCGTGCTCGTGGCTACCTCGCCGCTGCTCACGCTGCTTCTCAGCATCTCGGGCACCTTTTCAAAGATTTACTTGATGTAACCAAACTTGACGATGGCCACCTTCGCCCAACTTTTCGTCCGGTCGAAATGGTCGGCACTGTCAAACAAATTGCCGATGGTTACATGATTGCCGCCAAAAATGCACACCTTAATTTCCAATTCGGCGCCAATAAGCAAAATGCCGTGGGTGGTCTCGACCGTCGTCTCGACCAAGTCGTTTATGGCTACGTCGACGTGAATTTCTTACATGAGATTATGGATAACTTGATTGATAATGCGATTAAATATACCCCAGCCGGCGGTTCCATTTATGTGAACGTGCTCGGCGACGGCGACCGCGTTCTTATCAACGTTACTGATACCGGCATCGGCATTTCATCCGATGATTTGCAACACATTTTCCAAAAGTTTTATCGTGCTGACAACTCAGATACCCGCACCATTGGCGGTACCGGTCTCGGGTTGTATTTAGTGAAACAACGCGTTGAAGCCATGGGCGGGCGCGTGTGGGCCGAATCGGCCTTTGGCGAAGGATCAACTTTTTACGTCTCTCTTCCGCGCATTACCGGTGAAGAGTACGAAAAACGTATGATAGCAATTAATAATACCAACAACGGAGGAGTACAACCACAATGAAAGTAATGGTAGTAGAAGACGATGCTGCGCTTCGCGAAATTTACAGCATTCGTATAACAGCGGAAGGCTATGAAGTAGTGTCTGCAGGTGATGGTGAAGAAGCTTTAGCAATGGCTGTCCGCGAGAAACCGAACCTGATTCTTTCTGATGTGATGATGCCAAAAATCTCCGGTTTTGATATGCTTGATATTTTGCGTTCCACCCCGGAAACCGCCGGCATAAAGGTCGTAATGATGACTGCTCTCTCCTCCGATGATCAGCGTCAACGCGGCGAACGTCTCGGCGCCGATCGTTACCTTGTGAAATCGCAAGTTGGTATTGAAGATGTTATTAATACGATTCATGAAGTTCTTGGTGACAAGCAAGTAGCTGCTCCGGCTCCAGCCCCAGCTGCACCTGCTCCGGCTCCAGCCCCAGCTGCACCTGCACCTGCTCCAGCTCCTGCACCTGCTCCGGCACCAGCCGTACCGACCCCAGCCGCACCAGCCCCAGCTGCTCCAGCCGCTGCTCCGGCTCCAGCCCCAGCTCCTGTTGCCCCAGCTGCACCAGCAGCTCCAGCGTCACAACCACAAGCCCCAGCTCCAAATGGACAATAAGATTAGATTAAATAAATATTTAGCCGAACGCCTCGGAGTTTCGCGTCGCGAAGCTGATGATTTGATTGCGTCCGGAGAGGTTTCTGTCAATAATCACCCGGCCGTTCTCGGGGCCAGAATTGACAAAAACGACAAAGTGTGCTATAATAATAAGATAGTTGAATTTAAAAACGAATTCTTGTATCTCGCGATGAATAAGCCGAAAGGCTATGTTTGTTCGCGTCGTGCCCAAGGCGATGCGCCGACACTTTATGATTTGTTACCAAAGGATTATTCCAAACTAAAAACCGTCGGCCGTCTCGACAAAGACTCTTCCGGCCTCATTTTATTAACTAACGACGGCGATTTTGCTTTCGAAATGACGCACCCGAAATTCCATAAGGAAAAGATTTACAAAGTTGAACTAGACCGCGATTTAACACCACTCCATCAGCAAATGATTTCGGATTTCGGTATCGATTTAGATGACGGTAAATCTAAATTCGCCGTGATTCGCGACGAAGAATTTAACGATCGTAAACATTTCACGGTAGTTCTAAGTGAGGGCCGAAACCGCCAAATCCGTCGCACTTTCATTGCGGTCGGTTACCGTGTGATGAGTCTTCACCGCGTTCAGTTTGGCCCATTCGCTCTTAATAATCTAGAACCCGGGAAAACCGAAATAATTCCTGAGTCAACCATTCAGAAGTTGAAGCGCTAATCTCTTGACAATAAAATATATGATATAATGAAACCATGAGTACAATCTTAGGGTTAGATATTGGTACCGAATATGTGAAAGCCATTATGGCGAAGCCTGGCAAAAAAGGCAACCTTGAGATTCTTGGCATCGGTAAAGCCAAACAAAAAGACGGCAATATGCATGCCGGCGCAATTGCCGATATTCCGGCTGTGATTTCTACTTGTGAACAAGCCCTCGTTCAGGTTGAAGATAAAGCCGGCGAACGTGCCGATCAAGTGGTAGTTGGAATTGCTGGCGAACTCGTTAAGGGTAACACTACGACCGTTCACTACACCCGCAAGAATCCAAATAAGCCGATTTCTGAAGCCGAAATGAACGACATTATTAAGAAAGTCCAAGTCAAATCCGGCGAAGTGGCTAAAAAAATGGTTGCTCTTGAAACCGGCAACGATAATATTGAAGTCCGTCTAATTAATTCAGCGATTGTTTCCCTCACGATTGATGGATACAAAGTGATGAATCCGGTTGGATTCAAAGGTTCCGATGTTGCAATTCTGATTTATACCGCCCATGCACCACTCATCCACGTTGCCGCTATCGAAAAAGTCTGCGCTGAGCTGAATCTAGATTTACTCGCCGTGGCCGTCGAGCCGTTCGCGGTTTGTCGCGCCTGTCTCGGCGATGACCCGGACTCCTCGTTCTCTGGTATCGTGATGGATATTGGTGGTGGTACTACCGATATTGCCGTAGTTGATGATGGTGGTGTTGAAGGAACTAAAATGTTCTCGATTGGTGGCCGTAGCTTTACTCATCAAATCGCCGAGGCTCTCGGTACGGATTTTGATACTGCCGAGGAACAGAAACTAAAATTTGATACCGGCGAGCTCGATGACCGCGTTAAAGCCAAAATCGAAACCGCCATTTCAAAGAACATTTCCGTCTGGCTAACCGGTGTCGAAGTCGCCCTTGAAGAATTTGAAAGCTTCGGATCACTACCTAGAAGTATCATGCTTTGTGGTGGCGGTGCCAGCCTTTCGATGGTTCAGGAAACTCTCGCGACTTCCGATTGGTTTGAAAGTTTGCCGTTTTCGCGCCGTCCAATCATCCACCTCATCGATATCAATGAATTGCCAAACTATATCATCAAAGATTTTGAACTTGATCATTCCTTTGCGACCGCACTCGGGTTGCTCCGCGTGGGTGCCGATACTTTAGCCGGTGCCCCACCAGAAAACAAGCTGAAAGCAAAAATCGCAAAACTTTTGCAGAATTAAAAAATCCCCCTGTTAAGGGGGAGATTTTTATTCAAGCACTGCTTTAATTCTTCGGACGCCGGCCGAGGAAGATTCCTCTTTTACGATTTTGAAGTGTCCGAGCACACCGGTATGCTCTACGTGTGGGCCACCACAGACTTCACGAGAAACCGGATGGTCGAAATCGCCAATCGTGTAGACCTTCAGCATATCCGGGTACTTATCCCAGAACATGCCGTGTGCCTTCAAAGTGTCACGGGCGTAGGCCTTTTCGTATTCATCAAACACGACCGGAAGGTCAGCCTTAATCCATTCGTTCACTTGGTCTTCGACTTTCTTTAATTCTTCTTCGGTCATCTTGTGGTCGAGGCTAAAGTCAAACCTCACTCTTTCCGCCGTGATGTTTGAACCCTTCTGGCAGACGGATTTGTCGACTAAATCTTGTAAAGCTGCTAAGAGTAAGTGGCAAGCGGTGTGGTATTTTACGGTTTGCTCGCCATGATCTTCAAGACCGCCCTTAAACATACCTTTTGATGCTGTCTGTGAGCGTTCGCGTTGCTCTTTCAAAGCCTCTTCAAATTCTTCGCGGTGTTTTTCCGAAAGCTCAATTCCCTCGCGGTAGCATTCCTCAATCGAAAGTTCGAGTGGGAAGCCGTAAGTATCCTGAAGCTTAAACAAATCGCGACCATCAAGAATCTTCGCGTTCTTCGTCATTTTGCCAAGTTCTTTGAGACCTTTATTTAAGGTCTGACGGAAAGCCTTTTCTTCTTTCAAAAGCACTTCAAGCGCCACTTCGCGGTGTGTCAAAATTGAATCCGGCAAATCTTTGTAGTTATTCGCTACAATCGGAATAATCTCAGACAAGAAATTCTGCGAGATACCGAGGTCGAGAGCCCGGAGGATTGCTCGGCGCACCAACCTTCTCATAGCATAACCCTGAGTCTTATTAGATGGCACTAAACCCTGTGCAGCAAGGAGATAAGCACCACGAATATGGTCGGCAATGACACGCATTTCGTCGGTGTTATTCTCATACTTCTTGCCCGAAATCTCTTCGAGTTTATCGATAATCGGCTTCATTAGCGAAATCTTAAACACATCGAAGCTACCGATTGCGGCGGCCGCGATACGCTCTAACCCACCACCAAAGTCGACATTTTTCTTGTCGAGTTCTTTAAATGAGCCATCCTCGAGTCTGCGGTATTGCATAAAGACCTGGTTTCCGATTTCCATGAATCTAGCACCATCTGATGCTGGGTGAGCGAGGCCGTATTTCTCTTCGTCTTGCTTATCTTCACCAAAATCATAAAATACTTCCGAATCCGGACCACACGGATCGCCAATTGGTGTCGTTTCGCAACCACCACCTCGACTCCACCAGTTTTCGTGGTCGTCGTAGAAGAAGATTCTTTCGCCCGGTTTAATCCCACGCTTGTCACCCACCTTAGCGGAGCCGATTTCGGCAATCTTTGCCTCAATGCCGGCCTCTTCGAAGACCTTTTGCCAAATAGCGGCTGCTTCAGTATCTTTCGGAATACCATATTTCTCGTTGCCGATAAAACAAGTCACATAAATCTTATTTGGATCTAGCCCCACTTCTTTTGTGAGAAACTCAAAGAAGTTGCGAATTTGTTCCTCTTTAAAATAATCACCGAGCGACCAGTTACCAAGCATCTCAAACACGGTCGTGTGGCGCGGGTCGCCCACATCCTCGATGTCCTGAAGACGCATCGATGGTTGTGAATCGGTTAGGCGCTTACCTTCCGGGTGCGGTTCACCAAGAAGAAATGGTAAAAGTGGCTGCATCCCCGAGCCGGTAAAAAGCGTCGTTGGGTCATTCTCAAGTACAAGCGGAGCCGGTTGGATGACTTTATGACCTTTTTTAACCTGAAAATCTAAAAATCTTTGTCTAATTTCATTCGCGTTCATAGGGATAATTATATCAGATTTTTACTTGTATTTTTTAAAAAAGTGTGATAAAATAAGCTTAAGAATATTATTAAATACAAAAGGAATAAAAATGGCTCAAGCAAAAAAGAAATCTGCGACTAAGACCGCTAAGAAACAGACTGTCGCAAGAAAAGCTGGTCACAAGCAATACATGCGCTATGAGAAGTATGACAAGAACCAAAAATCCAACATGATTTTTGTCGTTTCGATGAGCTTCCTCGCTGCTACGCTTCTATTCGCCGACCTCATCATGATGGCTGCTTAATCCCGTTTTTATAAAAACGCCCGGTTTTTGCCGGGCTTTTTGTTACTCGATAATTCCGCCACCTAAGCAGACTTCGCCGTCATAAATCACGGCCGACTGCCCAGCTGCCGGACGCTTAATCTCGTTCTCGAAATGAATCGTCTTGCCATCGAAAGTTGCCGAGATTAATGGTGCACGGTGGCGGAGTCTCACCAACACGTTCTTTGCTTCACTCCGCATAATCACGTCTTTTAGTTTCAACTCCTTCGTCCAAATGTGGCTATCGTTCAGGTTTTTCGAAACATAAACGATGTTTTTCTTCAAATCTTTCGCTACCACGTAATAAGGCATACCATCATTAACCTCACCGGCCACACCAGAAAGATAAAGTCCATGGCGCTGTCCAATCGTATAAAAGACTGCACCCTCATGCACACCGAGCACTTTCTCGGTCTCGACTTCGCGAATCTCACCCGGTTCAATGTTGATGTATTCCTTGAGGAAATCTTTCATCCCGACTTCGCCCACAAAACACACACCCATCGATTCCTTCTTGTAGGCATTATGGAGTCCATGTTCCTCGGCCAGCTTCTTTACTTCCGGCTTCTTCATCCCGCCAACCGGAAACAGCGTATGTTTAATCGCGTCCTCAGAAATGCGATAAAGAAAATATGTCTGATCTTTATTCTCATCAACAGCCCGTAAAAGTTTTGCCCCGTCTGTTCTTGCGTAATGCCCGGTGGCAATGAAGTTAGCCCCTCTCTCCATCGCTTTTTCAAAGAACAGCTTGAACTTAATTTCCTGATTGCACATCACGTCCGGGTTCGGTGTGTTTCCCTTTTTAAACTCATCGAGCATATATTCCACGACTTTTTCGTGGTATTCTTTTTCAAAATCCCACACTTCAAAATCAATCCCGAGCTTCACAGCCACGCGCTTGGCATCGGCGAGGTCTTCGGCCCACGGACATTTCATTCCTGGTAAATCCTTAGACCAGTTTTTCATGTAAACACCGGTCACGTCGTAGCCTTGCTCCTTTAAAAGCAGTGCTACCACGCTGGAATCTACACCACCACTCATCCCGACAAAAACTTTAGCCACTAATCCTCGCTTTCTCAGCTTCCACCACTTCATTAATAATCTTTGCCGCCTCGTGAATCTGTTCTAAAGTGTTCGTTTCGCCGAGCGTAATACGAAGTGAGCCAGCAATTTCGGATTCGGTTAGACCAATCGCCATCAGCACGTGTGAACGCACGCCCTTTGATGCAGCGCAAGCCGCCCCGGTCGAGACGTAAACTCCACGGTCCTCAAGCGCATAAATCAGTCTTTCTGCGTCGAGCCCATCAAAGCATAAGACCACGAAATTATCGAGCGAGTATTTCTTGTTAATCAGTTCGTAGTCCTTAACTTCGTTTAAGAGGACCTTTCTCATCTCAGCATATTTCTTGCGGTTACCGTTTAGATGCTCCTTGGCATTTTTAAGCGCCACAGCAAAACCAATCACGCCCGGCACATTCTGTGTACCCGAACGAAGTCCATTTTCCTGTCCACCACCTAGCGTCACTGGCTTGAGCCTCACGTCATGTGCTACATATAGGGCGCCCACACCTTTTGGCCCATAAACCTTCGCCGCGTTAAGCGTCAAAAGATCCACTCCGAGTCTCGCGACGTTAATATCAAGCAGATTCATCGCCTGTGAAGCGTCGGAATGTAAAAACAGTGGATGTGGGTTTTTCTTCTGCATGCGTTCAATGCGAATTTCACGAATGAGGCTAGCAATCTCGGCGAGAGGCTGAATCGTACCGAGCTCATTATTGGCAAGCGCCACCGAAATCATCTCTGTATTTTCACTGATTTTCTTCTTCAAGTCATCTAGAACGATTCGTCCATTCTTATCGACCTCAATTTCTTCGTAGTCAAACTGTCTGGCCGGATTTCTTACTGAATCGTGTTCAGTTTTAAGATAGAGAACCTTGGCGTTACTTGAAATCGCCGTAAACGCCAAGTTATTCGCTTCGGTCGCTCCGGCCGTAATAATAATATCGTTTCCTTTGGCCCCAATCGCATGGGCAATCTCGCCCTTCGCGGCCTCGTAATCAGCATTCACTTTTTTAGCCGGTAAATAGGCCGAAGACGGGTTAAAAAACTCATCCAAAAAATACGGCTTCATTGCCTCTAATACTTTCGCCGAAACTGGCGTCGCCGCTGCATGGTCCAAATAAATCATAAAATATATTATAACAAATTTTCCCCTTAAAGTCAAAACCGCTACCGCTAAATAATTGACAATTTAATGAATGTGTGGTATAATTAAAGTATGAGGTCAAAAGCTTTCTTTTTTTGGCCCGTACATTTCGGTATTGGAGGTTAGAACAATGAAAATTGGCGACACTTACGTTGGATTTACCGGGGAAGAGATCATCGCAGCCGTCATGGGTAATGACATTGAGGCTTTGAAGGCGATGATTGATGGTTTTGAATTAAAGCGGACTTTCGAGCCGCGCCAGCTGACCATTGAAGGTTGGAAGGTTTCTACATCGCTTCTTAATCTCGCATCGGCTTACGCCGGCCGTAGTATGCTCTCGCAGGAAACGGCCACCCTTTTTATCGACAACCTGTCAATGGATGTCAATGCTTTCCTGTTCCTTCAGGTGTTTAATATCTATTTACACCGCGATAAGCGGGAGGACGATCCGTATGTGTCAAACGAGATTTTGGCCATTCTGGAGAAAAACGAGGCCAACGATGAATTTGCCGGCCGTGTCGCAATGATGAACGAAAATGAATTCTTAAGTCTTTGCGACTACCTGGTGAGTGACAAAATGGAGAAACTGAATATTACGTTTACTCCGCCCCTCATCCGGTTCATTTATACCCATCAAATGATGCCTCTCACGCTCCTGTTCGCCTACATGGCCAGCAACTTACGCCTGCCGGCGCCCAAGCTTGAAATGGCAAATGTCGGCGAAATCGTCGGACAGCTCCTTGATGGTCTCTTTGGTGACCACGGAGAGCCTGACAGTGAAACATCAACCTGATCCCATTTCTTCTATCCCCCTATCTACCCCCAGCGCCCACCTAGAAATAGGTGGGTTTTTCATTGCGCTAAAAATCCTGTGCTATAATAAAAAAGTTAGAAGGAGGTAAACGTGAAAAAGTGCTTTGATGCCGATAAATATCTGAAAATCCAAAAGAAAAAAATCAAACAGCGCATTGCAATGTTTGATAAGCTCTATCTCGAATTCGGTGGCAAGCTCATAGACGATCAACATGCAGCCCGCACTCTTCCCGGCTTTCTCCCAGACCTCAAGATCCGACTCCTTCAAGAATTTAAGGACGACGCTGAGGTCATTTTATGTATCAACGCTAATGCAATTGAAAAATCGAAAATTCGGGCCGACCACTTAATTTCCTATGAAACCGAAGTGCTTCGTCTAATCGAATTTCTCCGTTCGCGCGGAATATATGTTAGCTCAGTGGTGATTACCTTGTTTGAAGGCCAGAAAAAAGCTAAGGATTTTGCCGAAAAACTGAAAGATTACAAAGTTAAAACCTATTTCCATACCTTTACCAAAGGCTATCCGACCGATGTCGATACGATTGTGTCGGACGAAGGCTATGGCGCCAACCCATATATCGAAACTACGCGTCCACTCGTGGTTGTTTCGGCTCCGGGGCCATGCTCCGGCAAACTCGCCACTTCCCTTTCGCAACTTTATCACGAATATAAGCGAGGCGTGAACGCTGGCTATGCTAAATTTGAGACTTTCCCAGTCTGGGCTTTGCCGCTTAAACATCCTGTCAATATCGCCTACGAAGCCGCCACAGCCGATCTTAACGATAAGAACATGATTGATCATTTCCATCTCGAGAAATATGGCACCATGGCAGTAAATTACAACCGTGACCTCGAGACTTTTCCAGTATTAAAGGAGATTTTGAATCGCATTACCGGCAAAACAATTTACTATTCCCCAACCGATATGGGCGTTAACGTAATCGGCGAATGTATCACCGACGACAAGGCCGTCCAAAAAGCTGCGAAAGACGAAATCGTCCGCCGCTATTACCGTGCCCTCACAGACCTCAAGAAAGGTTTAGTTGGTCCGGAAGTTCCGGAGCGCATTAAACTCCTCATTAACGAGCTTGGTATTTCCGAAAAAGACCGCCAAGTCGCCATCGCCGCTGAAGAAAAGCGCCAGAAGTCCGGCAATCTCCCTGCTGCCGCCATTCAAATCGGTACCAAAAAGATTGTAGTCGGCCGAAAAACCGGTATCCTTTCTCCAGTTTCTAGCACCTTTATTAATGCATTAAAAACTATCAGCAAGATTCCGGACGAAGTCGATTTAATCGCCCCTGCCGTGCTTGAGCCAATCCTTGAAATTAAAAACAAGACCTCGAATTTCAAAGAAAGCTATTTGAAGCTCGGCGAAGTTTTGATTGCCCTTTCGATTTGTTCTACTACTAACCCAGTCGTAAAGAAAGTTCTCGAGTCGCTTGATAAACTTAGCGGTGCGGAACTTCATGCCACGCATATGATTACCGACGACGAAATGGTAGTGTTGTCGAACCTAGGCATCAATGCCACTTCGGGCACCGAGATCGATATCAATTAGTTTATTCTTAAGCAGATTCTTCGTCACCATCAGTCGTCACTGTGCTTGCTGGCACAAAGACATAATCAACTCCGCCGCTAGTGAGCGTAAGAGTGTTTTTCTTCTGGTTTAATTCATATTCAAAAGTATCGTTCAAAGTGTAAAGCCAACTGGTCTCGATGTTGAGCTTCTTATCTTCAATCGACCAAATAAAATCGTAATCATTGTAGTGACGATTGGTCGTGAGTGAACCTTTACCGATTTCCGAAAAAGTCCAAATCACAGTCGGTTCATCTTCGCGTGCCCAAGTTCCGACGCTGACCAAATATCTACCATCCGGTGTGGCTGGTTTCTTCATTAAAGTCTTAATCAGGAAAAATCCACCGACGAGTAAAGTAAAAATACCGATACCAAACACAAAAATCGAACGCTTCAATTTAGGATCCATTGGTTGTTTTGGCGGTTCTTCAAATACCGGCGGCTTCACTTTTGGCTCAACCGTCACAATATTATTTGGGTCAACTTTTGGCTTTGGTAGCTCTTCGACCGGAGTTAAATCCTCTGGTTTTTTCGGCTCTTCTGCCTTTTTCGGCCCTGTGCTTTTATCGGTATCCATAAGCACATTTTAACAATTATAGAATTAAAAGTAAAGATTGGTCTTTACGAGCTTATGGTAGGTCCTCACGGCGTCGCAAAAGTTGTTTAACTCGGTGCCTTTTAGTTTAGTATATCTACCTTTATAGAACTTAAATACACCATCCGGCCTCACTTCGTAGCGAAGCGTTACGCCTTGAGGCTCGCCTTTTTCGTCAAACCATCCATCATACCACACCCAGACGTTCTTTTTATAAAGACAAAATTCACGTTGGTGTCCTTCCGGGATTGGACCAAAGATGGTGCGACCGAGTGCTGACTCAGCATTAATCAGGTCTGCATAAGTCATCGTACTAGATTGACGCATGTCATATGGGTCTACCTTTTTGATGGCATTTCCCCGTTTGGCATTGCCAAAATAGTTCACTTTCTGAAACGGTTTAGAATCCTTGATAAATTCGAATTTCTTCGGATCAAGAATCGTGCCGTCTAGGAATTGCGTAAGCGACATTGTTCAATCTCCTCGGAAATCTGGTTCAATTCCTGATAGATTTCGTAGGCTTCTTTTGAGTCAGTCGAAACAACAGCTTCACGCTTTGCTGTTTCCGGAATCTGAAAGATGGAAGAGTTGCTCTGCATTGTCAGTAGTTACCTTCTTGATAGTTTCAAAATCTATCTCTAGTTTTTTCGTTAGCCATTCTGCGATATTGTATATATACGCTGGTTCGTTTATTATACCACGAAACGGTATTGGAGTCAAGAAAGGCGCATCTGTTTCAAGCAAGATTTTCTCGAGTGGTGGTGTTGGTAAAGTCGAATAAGTCGCAAGGCCATTTACACCTACATAGAAGTCGGTTTTTTCTAGAATCTTTTTCAAAGTTTTCTTGCTATCGGTAAACGAGTGAACCACACCCCTAACTTCCGGGAAATTCTTTACTACTGCAAAGAAATCATCAAACGCATTTCTAACATGGAACGAAAGTGGCAAATCATTGTCTTTCGCGAGTTGAAGCATTTCGTTAAATAGTTTAATCTGCGCGTCGCGGTCGTGCACTTCGTCGTGATAATCAAGCCCCACTTCGCCAATCGCGACTGGACGGCTAGTAGAAAATGCCTTCTTAATCTCTTCTAGGCTAGCGAGCTTCAATGGTTTTCTGTCTTTGTTGGTTTCTTCCGGATGAATCCCGTAAGTCCAAAACACGTTTTCATGAGAAACAGCAAAATCTCTCGCCACCAAAGAATCGTCCGGATCGGTGCCGATACAAACAATCTTCTTCACGCCATTTTTAAAGGCACTCTTTACCATTTCTTCAGCTTGCTCGGTTTCAAAAAACTGACGGTCGTGCAAATGACAATGTGTATCAATTAAGTAAGACATAAAATGATTATATCAGATTTTAGTAAGTGCGGTTTTCGCGTTTTCTCTTGATTGGATCAAGTTGACGCTTGCGAAGGCGAAGCGACTTTGGCGTAACTTCGAGAAGTTCGTCATCAAGTAGAAAATCTAGACACTGTTCAAGCGAAAATTGGGTGTAAGGAGTCAGCTGAATTGCTCCATCCGAGGCGTGGGTGCGCATATTGGTAAGCTGTTTTTCCTTGCAGATATTAATATCGATATCTTCTTTCTTATTTGAAAGTCCTACAATCATACCTTGATAAACCGGCACCTGTGGTGGAATAAACAAAATTCCACGGGCCTGTGCAGCATCGAGCGCATACGAAGTTGAAACACCATCTTCAAAGGCAACCAAAGCGCCATTTCTTTCCGGCTTATATTTGCTTTCTACCGGACGATAACCGGACGGAATGCTAGACATAATTACGGTGCCTTTAGTGGCGGTGAGCAAGTTGTTACGAAGACCAATAAGAGCCGCGGTTGAAATCTCATACACAAAACGGGTCGCGCCGGTAGTAGTAAGTTCCTGAGATTTAAGTTCAGCCTTGCGAATTCCAAGTTCTTGAGAAACAGCACCGACAAATTCCGGAGCAACTTCCACGGTTAAGTTTTCAATCGGTTCACACTTCTTGCCATCGATTTCGCGATAAACTACTTCCGGACGACCGGCCTCAAGTTCATAACCTTCGCGGCGCATCGTCTCAATGAGAACCGAAAGATGAAGCTCGCCACGACCGGACACTTTATAACCAAGTCCGTCTGGCTCAATCTTAAGAGCGATATTGGTTTCAAGCTCACGTTCAAGACGTTCCGCAATTTGACGAGAAGTCGTAAAATCACCTTCGCGACCTTTTAAAGGCGAAGTGTTTGGACCAATATAAATCGAAAGAGTTGGCGGTTCGAGCTCAATCGTAGGTAGAGCCTCCGGTTTATCACCGGTTGCAATCGTATCGCCAATATTAGCTTCAGACACGCCGGTCATTGCTACGATATCGCCGGCAATTGCTTCCGTCACCTCTTCCTTGCCAAGGCCTTTGTAAATAAACAAATTCTCAATCTTGGCATTTTTAGAAACATCGCCACGAAGAATCTTCACGGTCTGGCCTTTCTTAAGTTTGCCACGGGAAATCTTACCAATGCAATATTTGCCAAGATAATTATCAGCGGCAAGTGCAGCCACGAGTAGTTGTGCGCTTTCAGCATTTTCATCAACATTAGGGGCCGGAATATCATTAATGATGGCATCAAAAATCACATTAAGATTATCATCGAGCTCAATCGTTTTACCGGCTTTGCCTTCGCGGGCGATTGCATAATAAATCGGATAGTTTAATTGTGATTCATCGGTTGCGAGTTCAAGAAATAGGCTTTCGATTTCATCCTTCACCTCTTCAATACGAGCGGCTGGTTTATCAATCTTATTAATAATCACCACTGGACGAAGTTTTAGATCGAGTGCCTTTTGGAGTACGAATTTAGTCTGCGGCATTGGGCCTTCCTGCGCATCTACAATCAGAAGTACGCCATCGGCCATATTAAGTGTACGTTCAACCTCACCAGAAAAATCTGCGTGTCCCGGCGTATCAATAATATTAATCTTGTAGCCGTTATAATAAACACAGGTTTGTTTAGCGGTAATCGTAATGCCACGCTCGTGCTCCTGATCCATGGAGTCCATGATGAGAGTTTGACTCATCTCGGCCTGGTTATCACGAAAAGTATGGGACTGCTTAAGAAGCCCATCAACAAGCGTGGTCTTACCATGGTCAACGTGCGCAATAATTGCCACATTACGAATTAGATTTTTATTCAAAGTCATAGGCGTTATTATACTACAAATTGACGAAATATTCAATATGTGGTCTAATAAAAAACGCTAAAATATGCTATAATATATAGATATGGCAAAGATCAAACATCCAAAATCTGGTGTCTACGAGCCCGAAAGGTGCTGGGTTGGCGATACTCATAAAATTTGCTACAAAACTCGGGAAGAAGCCGAAATGGCGGCCCGCGTTGCTGAATACGATCACCACATTGAAGGACACTTAAGCGTCTATAAATGCGAATATGGTGACCATTACCATCTAAGTTCAAACTAATGCCCTCCCGTGTTTGGCGCATTCGGGATTGCTACACCGCCTAATCCATCCGGCGGTATTATGATTCTTGCGGCATCCCCACGCAGGCCGTTATTAATTGGCGCTAGTAGAATCTCGTTTTCGATTCTTCTGTCTAAGTCCGAAATCGTAATTTCCTTTTCGGCAGTTATGCCAATAATGTAATCATTCAAAACTACTACAACGCCGGTCCCATTTGTCGAATAGCTTATCGTTATGGTATCCGCATAATAAGAACTAGAAATTATATTAAGTGTCGGCGATTCTTCCCTAGATTCTTCCTCAACTCTCGGCAAAGAGTCGTTTCGGTTGATTATGTAATCCGTAAGTAGAGTCAGCTTATTAAAGTCTGTCACAACCTTGCCGCCAGTTTCATTAGCCAAATCAATATATTCACTCGCCACATCTTCGTTCGTAATAATATAGAAGTTCACCGGATCGATTTCTTTACTGAGTTTTGCTACCGCCCCAAAAGTTGTTCCATCACGATCCGGCGAATGGTAACCGGCATCGGTCAGAACTACTAGAGACTTAGTCGAGCCAAGCTTCCAATTCAATTTTTTCATTACATGAAACGAAGCCGAGAGCAGCGATTCCGGCAAGTCTCCACCATATTCAGTTACAATCTCATTCATTTTCGTTTCAAAAGTATCAAGCGAATCGCAAGTATCAAAACTACAATATTCCACCAGTGAATCGATAAAATCATCCAAATCATGGTAAGCAAATAGCGCTACTCGTCCACCGCTATCCAGAGTTTCCTTAGCTAGGCGCAGTGCTTCTGCCTTGTATTTATCAATCATCTCGTCCATCGACCAAGTCGCATCAATCAAAAACGCAGTATCATGGGGTGAAATGGAACGTTTTTCTATTCCAAAAGCGTCTGCGATTTTGTTATAAATCACGCGCGACGCGTCTTCATAAAGATTATCATTTTCATAATTCACGTGGTCACTAATATTAAACTTAGAACTACAGAAAATATCTCGTTTGTTACACCATGTCCCTACTTTTTCAAAGTATTCATCCGGGATATACGGGATATAAGCTCCGAGGAGGCCTTTAAACGCTTTGCAGTCCGGCACATACATTCGATACGGCGACAAATTCTCACCCCGGCAAGCCACCGGCATGATTCCCTCGCCCTCCGGCAGATAAATCTTTGGGTCGCCAAAGGTCGCCGCATAAACCACCCGCGCCGAATCTATTCGACCAAGTGCCTTTATTACAACAATTGCGCCCTGCGAATAGCCGCCGATTATGTATTTCGTATTTAAACAATCGACGTTTATTAAATTCACAAGATTATCTACTCCGGATTGTACGCTTTCGCCAAATTCTCCACCTTCCCCGCCGCTAAAGAATGCACCGAGTGTCACGTTTAGATTCTCAAAACCTACGCCAATCGCCGGATAATCAAGATCAATGAATTCGTAATTAATCCCAGAATCATTTATCTTACTTTCAATCGAATATTTAAATGCTTTGTAGTCGCCATTATCTTCGCGCGGTGCTCCGGAGCCCCGTACGAACACGACTTTTAAATCCTTACATTCCACCCCACCGGCGCTAACCGGAATTTTTACGCTTCCCATCAAAAAGCTTACGCATATAGCTAAGAGCGAGAAGCTCCGCCAAAACTTTTTCATTTTTACCTCCACTGTTAGTTTCGAAAATCAAATCATAGCGAAGAAATACTTACAACCCCCCACCTCTAAATCTATGGTATAATAGAGATGAATTGGAGGAAAAATGGATAAAAAACAACGCGAGTGGGATGAATATTTCATGAAAATCGCTGAAACGGTTGCGCTTAAAAGCAAAGACCCATCATCAAAAATGGGCTGCTGTATTGTCGACCAGAATAAACGCGTAGTGTCACTCGGCTACAATGGCATGATTCAAGGTGCGGACGAATCTAAAATGACTTTGAGCGAACGCCCAATGAAATATTATTTTGCGATTCATTCCGAAATGAATGCGATTCTCTTTGCTAAACAAGATTTACGTGGCTGCACAATTTATAATCGCGTCGCAACATGCGAAAACTGTCTTAAATACTGCTTGCAGGCCGGCATTACTCGTTTCGTCTACAACGAACTACGCGTGCATTCGCATTCAACCGACCCGAAACACTCCATGACCAACGTCGAGACCGATGAAGCCGTCATTCGTATGCTAGTTTCCATGCCACATGTAAAAACGCTGAACCTTTCGAACGGTAAAACCTATGTCGAAGACATTTTGGATTCCTATCCGAAAGATTCAGCTGAATATAAGAGACTGTCCGCCTGGGTTTAATCTTCTTTTTTGGCCAGCTTTTCGCCTTCATGGTGACAGCTACACTCTTTTCTTGGGAGTTTTCTGAGACACAAATAGAAAACTAAGAATGCGAGTAAAGCGCTCGCGGCACCGGCTGTAAAATATACTAGCGGCATCATTGGATCGGCTTGCGGTTGCAATGTTTGTGTATTGCGATTTCCCGGAAAACTCCTGCCCGGCCCAATCATACCGATAGCATCATCCTCATTTTCCTCCACATCGCTTGGTAGTTCCGGCCTTTCTCTTAAGTCGGTGCTATCTGATTCGTTGTTCTTGGCTGTTATATCTTCTCTCATATATATTCCTTTTTACTCCTTCAGTATAAAGGAATTACCTTAAACCAAAGTTAAAAACTACCACTCAATCGGTTTCAGGCCATTTTTCTCTAGAAATTCGTTGGTTTTTGAGAAATGATGATTACCAAAGAACCCAGCATAGGCAGATAGTGGCGACGGATGCGGTGACTCCAGAATTAAATGCTTTGAGCTATCAATCAGGGCCTTTTTATTCCGAGCATCTCTCCCCCATAAAATAAACACCAGATGCGGGCGGGTCTCATTCAAGTATTTAATTACCTCAGTCGTAAATGTCTCCCAACCCTTACCTCGATGCGAACCGGCTTTATGTGCTTCCACAGTTAAAACGGTATTTAAGAGAAGCACGCCTTGCTTCTGCCAGTTACGTAAGCTCCCGGTCGGGTTCTCATGATGACCGATATCAGCGTCAATTTCTTTATATATATTAATAAGTGATGGTGGAATCGGTTGTGACGACGGCACCGAAAAAGCTAGACCTTCCGCAGCCCCCGGTGTATGGTATGGATCTTGCCCGAGAATCACTACCTTCACATCATTAAGGTCGGTCGTAAAAGCTGAAAACACGAGTCCCTTCTTTGGATAGATGGTTTTATGCTCGTATTCATCGTGCAAAAATTTCGAGAGTTCTTTAAAATACGGTTTGTTAAACTCGCTATCTAGGAACGTTTTCCAACTCTCATGCATGCTATAATTATAGCATGGCGAAATTATATTTCAGATACGGAGCAATGGGGTGTGGCAAGACGATGCAGCTCCTCCAAGTTGCATTTAATTACGAAGAACGTGGACACAAAGTCTGCGTGATTAAACCAAAAACCGACACCAAAAACGGCACCAAGCTTCTAACTAGAATTGGCCCGGAACGCAAAACTGATTTTTGTTTCGACAAGAAGACGAACATCTTTAATAAAATCATGAAGGGCTACAAAGACGTTCACTGCATCCTCGTTGATGAAGCTCAGTTCTTAACCAAAGCTCAAGTTGACGAACTCATGCTAATCGTGAATAAGCTAGACATTCCAGTCATGGCTTACGGACTTCGTCTTAACTTTCGTTTAACCGACGGCGGCTTTGAAGGTGCCACCAGGCTTCTCCAAATCGCTCATAATATTGAAGAGATTAAAACCATCTGTGAATGTGGACGCAAAGCTACTTGCAATGCGAGATTCTTAAACGGCAAGTTTAAGACTGACGGCCCAGACGTCCTAATCGACGACGGCAAATCCAAAATCGAATACCGCGCCATTTGCCCGGCTTGTTACCAAAAATATCTAGAAGGAGAAAAATAATGTATATCGTCATCGAAGGTCAAGACGGCACCGGTAAATCTACCCAAGCTAGACTTTTAAAAGAATATTTCGAAAAACAAGGTAAAGAAGTGGTCGTGATGGACGAGCCGGATGGTGATTTACCGCAAGCTCACGACATCCACGACTTAATTGTAATCAAAGGTAAAGAATATGGTCTCGAGCCAATTACAAACCTAGCTCTATTTACAGCGGCTCGCTCCGAGCTTTGGCGAAAGATTGCCGAGCCAACTTTAAAGCGTGGTGGTATTGTGATTTCGGCTCGCAACTGGTGGTCTACACTAGCTTATCAAGGCTACGGCGAAGGTGTATCGAGAAGTAAAATCATTCGCGTCACCAAAGAATGTATGCCGGTTCATTATTGTAATCCAGATCGCGGCTTTATTCTCAAAGTTTCAGACAAAGTTCGCCTAGAGCGTCAAGGTAATCGCGGCAAAGCTACCGAGACCTTTGAGGCTAAGCCGAATGAATTTCAACAGAAAGTTAACGCCGGCTACCTCCAAATCGCAAAGCAACTAGATATCCCAATTATTGATGCCTCCGGCACCATTGAAGAAGTCTTTGATTTAATTATCAGCAAATTGTGAATTATATAATTCGGCGTAGAAGCCGTTCTGTTTCAATAGTTCGGCATGATTCCCATGCTCGACAATATTCCCGTCTTTCATTACCAGAATTAAATCCGAGTTCCTAATCGTTGAAAGGCGGTGCGCAATCACAAATGAAGTGCGACCTTTGGTTAGTTTTTCAAACGAATCCTGGATTAATTGTTCGGTGCGGGTATCGACATTCGAAGTAGCCTCGTCTAGAATCATCATTGGTGGGTTTGCTACCATCGCACGAGCAATTGTAATCAGTTGTTTTTCGCCGGCCGAAATATTATCGGAGTCTTCTGAGATTACGGTTTTGTAGCCCTTCGGCAACGATTCAATCACGTGATGAACATTCGAAGCCTTAGCGGCTTGTTTAATCTCTTCAAGGGTTGCGTCCTGGCGACCATAACGGAGGTTTTCTTCCACGGTGCCGGAGAATAGCCACGTATCCTGAAGTACCATGCCAAACGTCGCTCTCACGTCCGAACGCTCCATTTCCCTAGTCGGAACGCCATCAATTGAAATGTAGCCAGAATCCGGTTCATAAAAACGCATCAAGAGATTAATAATTGTTGTTTTCCCGGCGCCGGTTGGACCGACGATTGCGACTTTCATACCTGGTTCAACCTTCACAGAAAAGCCCTTAATCACTGGTGTGTCTTTGAGATAACTAAAGTGAATGTCATGGAACTCCACCTCACCTTTAACTTTTTCGATTCTCTGTGCTGGTGAAAGATCCGGCTCTTCTTCCGGCTCGTCTAGGAATTCAAAAATACGCTCTGACGCGGCAAGCAAGGCCTGAATTGTAGTAGTTGACGATGCAATTTCGGTAATCGGGCGGTTGAACCGCGACACATATTGTACGAACGCCTGGATGTCACCAATTGAAATCGCTTTTTCAATTACGAGCACACCACCCACGATACAAACTGCCACGTAGCTGAGGTTTGTGAAGATATGTGTAACTGGGAACGAAAGCGACGAATAGAATTGTGAACGGAACGACGCCTTAGCTAGCTTTCCGTTAGTTTCATCGAAATCATCAAGCGCTGTCCCCTCATAAGAATTTGCCTTAATGATGGTCTGCCCTGAATAGTCTTCCTCGATTTTACCGTTCAGAACGCCTAGCATTGCCTGGTGCTCGCGGAAGTATTTATGCGCGAACTTTGCAATCTTTCCAACCACCACCACCGAAAGTGGCACGATGATAAATGAAATGAGAGAAAGTGGCACCGAAATCACCAGCATGATAATCATCACGCCAACCAGTGTAGTAATACTTAGAGAAATATCTGCGATTTCCTGTGACATTGAAGTCGTGAGTACATCGATATCATTAGTCATACGAGATAAAGTATCGCCAAATTTATGTCGGTCAAAATATGAAATTGGTAGTTTCGAGATTTTATCGATAATCATCTCGCGCATGTCGCGTGTATATCTAGCCGAAACGACACCAAGAATAAAGGCCTGCGCGTAATTTAGAGCTGCCGAGATTAAGAACAAAACAATAACGACGATGGCCTTCTGGCCAATCGTGATAAAGTCAATATTCGGGTAAGTATTAAAGGCAATTGTGGTCATGTCGCCAAGAATCTTTGGCGTAAACAAACCGGTTACCGCCGAAGCGACGGCAAGGATAATTGAAACTAGAATTGAAAAACGGTATTTTTTGATTGAAGCATAGAATTGTTTAAATGTGAGCTTCGCATTTTTAGCTTTTCCGACACCAAGGGTAAAAGAATTATTATCCATTTACGGCCTCCACCTTCCTACTTTTCGCGAGTTTCATCTCATTCTTAAATTCATCATCTGAAAGTTGTGATTTTACGATATCTTGATAAATCGGACAAGTGTTTAGAAGTGTAAAGTGTTCGCCCTTCCCTACGACTTTTCCGCCGTCTAGAACAACAATTTGATCAGCATCCTTAATTGTACTAATACGTTGCGCCACAATTAAAACTACTGCACCTCTTGTCTCTGGTTTCAAGGCTTCGCGAAGCTTGGCATCCGTCTTCATGTCGAGCGCCGAGAACGAATCGTCAAATACGAAGATTTCCGGTTTCTTACAAATGGCACGAGCAATCGAAAGGCGCTGTTTTTGACCACCGGACACATTTGTGCCGCCCTGTGAAATGTGAGCATTGTATTTTTCCGGCAGTCTCGAAATAAACCCATCTGCCTGTGCGACTTCGGCGGCGTGTTTTACTTCCGCATCAGTAGCATTTGGGGCACCGAATTTAATATTTGATTTTACAGAACCGGAGAACAGAATACCACGTTGCGGTACAAAACCAATTCGTCCCATCAAATCATCTTTCTCATATTCTTTAACCGAGATTCCATTTACTAGAATCTCGCCGGCAGTCGCTTCATAAAACCTCGGCACTAGATTAATGAGCGTAGATTTGCCAGAGCCAGTCGAGCCGACAAAGGCAGTGGTTTCTCCGGCATTTGCCACAAACGAAACATCCGACAAAACTTTTTCTTCTGCATCCGGATACATGAAATCAACATTTTTAAATTCAATGGAAGGAACCTTGTCCGGTACACCATTAGTTTCCTTTTTCCAGTGAATCTTAGTATTAAGTTTTAATACTTCAACAATACGTTCGGCCGAAACGTTAGCACGTGGAATCATCACGAACAGAATTGAGAGCATGAGGAATGCCATCATTACGTGCCCCACATATTGTGCAAAGGCTGCCATGTTACCGAGGTATGCGAAATCTTTAGTCAGAAGTGAAATACCAATCCAAGAACAAAGGAGCGTCGTGCCATTAAAGATAATATTAATAAATGGATTCTGAAGTTCGAGAATGCGATCGACATAAATGAGAAGCTTGGTTAATTCTTCATTTGTCTTCATGAATTTCTTCTTCTCAACTTTTTGATTATTAAAGGCCCGGATCACGCGAAGTCCAGTCAGGTTCTCACGCGTAAGGAGCGTAGTTCTATCAAGTAATTTCTGGAAGATTCTAAACTTTGGAATCACGAGCGACATGATTAGAATAATAGAAGCTATGATAGCAACCAGACCAACTACAATAATCCAGCTCATGTCTGGCGCCGTTTGAATTGCCATGATAAATGAAATAATGGCAAAGAGCGGGGCGCGAAGCATCATTTGCAGCATCATCGTGAGCGTCTGGCGCACCTGCGTTACATCGTTCGTAGTCCTCGTGATAAGTGACGCTGTGCTAAAAGTTTTCATGTCGGACATGCTGTAACTTAGTACTTGTTTAAACACGGCTTTTCTTAAATCTTTCGAAAAGTTGGCACCAACGATGGCAGAGTAGTATGACGAAATTAGCGACCCAATCGCCGAAACAATAGCGAACAAAATCATCTTTCCTCCGACCAGCCAAATCATGCCAACGTCTTCTTTGACGATACCATCATTAATAATGTCGGCCATAAGAGCAGGAAGCCTCAAGGTCGTATAAACCTGGAGACCGGTGGCGGCGAGAAGAATCAAGATTTGCCACCAATATGGCTTAAGAAATCGAAAAAGTTTTAACATATTCTATCTATAATATTAGCATAAAACTAATAAAAAATCTAATTCGCTTTGCAAGTTGCATTAATCAAATCAGTGACTAGGCCACGAGACAACAAATAGTGCTCAAGAGAATCATACTGGCCGTTATTATATTTCCCCGTTGCGATTTCGGTAGCCGCCTCGACGCCAACGTAACGATAATGCCAAGTCTCATATAGTCCGGTCGTCCCGACTTCGTTTAGATTTCTCGGCGCAGACATTGGCCCGCCGGCCCATTCGGACGGGAACCTGTCGATGAAGCCATATTTATAGGAATTTGCCTTTAGCCAACGCCACTCCGGATGCTGGTTATACAAACTTGTATCGAGCGAGCTACCATATGATTGGTCAATCAAATCACAAGTAAGTCCAGTGTGATGGTCGGTCGTACCGGTCGGGTAACACATCCTACCACAATTCGTCCCACGTTCACGAAAGCACGAACGTGTCATGATTTCGTGCCCAGGATAATCCACTTTGTAAGCATTCACCATTTCATATAGCTTCGCCGCTGCCACCGGATCCATTAAATTGTCACCATTATTTCGATTGGCTTCCTGGATTCCGTAGTGATATGAGAGACTGATT
Source organism: uncultured Candidatus Saccharibacteria bacterium (assembly GCA_947165465.1). Classification (GTDB taxonomy): domain Bacteria; phylum Patescibacteriota; class Saccharimonadia; order Saccharimonadales; family Saccharimonadaceae; genus Nanosyncoccus. Next base: position 29,033 of record CAMVAM010000004.1, read on the forward strand.
AATTCCGTTTTTCTAGTCGCAATAAATGAAGTTTCTACAGTAAAATTTGGATTGATTAGCATTAAGTAGCCATTTTTAATTGTACAATTACTAGATGTCGCCTTAGTAACTAAAACTGACGAGCTTGCAACCGGTTCCGGTTTCGGTTCGTCAGCAATCGGCTCATTTGAAACCGGCTCGCCATCATTATTAGACGCTATCTCGTCACCGGCCGGCTCGTTTTTTTCGATTGGGAAAACATTAAAAATTTTAAGCCCTAGCACAGCAATCGCCGCCGTTATAACGAACGTCGACAACACACTAATAAACTCAATCAGACTTCTTTTCTTCAATTTCGTTCTTCTTTTTCTTTTCAAAATGCATTCTTAGGTAGATAATTGCACCCATAATGATGTAAACGTAGTAGGAGAAGAAACGCCACACTAACATCGCCCAGAATACATAGCCGGAAGAAAGTGCCGAAAATACCACAAAGAATGTACCTTCGGCTGCGCCGGCATTACCCGGAGTTGGCACAAAGTAAACTGCGCTTGTTACAGCAATGGTTGTTACTAGGCACGGCAAGAAATCTACCGCACCACCAAAGGCCGTCAGTACAAAGAATGGGATGCTAGAAATCAGCAAATGGAAACAAACCGACAGTAAGATTTCGCGAAGGAATAATCCTCTGGTCTTCAAAATCTGTTTTACGCATTTAGCATATTCATTGACGCCATCCGAAACTCTTTTAATGGCCGCGTCCTTGTCTTTTACAACGTGGATTTTGGCGAGACCTTTTATGATTAGATTAATTAGTTCAGCTGTAGTGCCAGGAAGGAACGTCGCAATCATAATTGCAATTGGCCAAAATGCATAAAAGATTAAACCAAAACATGCAGTGGCCATCAACACGGCGTTATTAATCGACAAGCTACCAAACAGGAATGCAAATACTGCCACGATGATGAACCCAATTTGGTTTGAAATCATGCCGATAATTGGGATTGTAGTCGCCATACCTTTGCCAATGCCACCGTTCTTATGCATATACCAAATCTGGAACGGTTGCCCACCAATTGCGGCTGGCGTGATGTTATCGTAATATTTGCCAAGTAACACGGTTCTTCTGGCGACGCGCCAAACTTTCTTTCTCTGCTCCTTTTTCACGTTGATTCTGGCGGCTTCTCGCATCATCAAAATGTATTTATGAATTTCGAGTGTCAGTGCCACCACGAAACAAGCGACAGCCGGTATTAGGAACCACCAATTGATTCGTACTTCCGCGAGCGCCGCAGCGTTTTCCGAATTACCAAACTCCGACATTGCCGTAATCGCAATCACGGCGACGTTAATCAAAATAAAGATAATTGTAAGCGCCGGCTTCTTAATCTTTTTTAGAGCTTTCTTTAGCGAAAAATCTTCTTGTGCCTCTGGGGCTTCAGTTTTTGTTTTACTCATTTATTCCCTAGCCGCCATTCTAATGTTTGGATATTCATCAACTAAGACTTTGATACAACCGGCAATCGGAATTGCAATGATGGCACCAAGGAGCCCAAACATATACATACCAATCGTGATAGCACAGAGGATGACCACCGCCGGAAGATCCAAGGCATTTCCCTGAATCTTTGGCGCGATAGCGTTGTTCTCGATTTGCGCATATATAATATATACAACCATAAAAATCACGGCTGCGAGCGGGCTGGAACAAAAGAGTACCAAGGTAATGAGAATCGCACCAGCGATTTGTCCGAACATTGGAATCATGTAGAAAACCATCGCGAGCATACCCATCGGAATTGCGATACTAGCAGAAATGTCAGTAAAGAGTGATAGTAGGAACACAAGCAGACCACAAGCGAGACCGTCAATTAATGCGACAATCATTTGATGTGATACATAAGTAGACACCACATTTGCCATCTTTGCCACAACGCGCTTTGCGACGTTGACTGGCTTCTTGTTCTCATTCCCTGCGCTTACACTATTCCAAAGAACTTCCATTAAGCTTGGACCTTCAAGCAAGAAGAGTAGTGTAAGTACAAGCACAAGCATTGTCTTCATGGCAAAATCGGCAAACCCACTGACGCTTGCGACGAAATTTGAGCCAATCGCGCCGAGAATTCCGTTTGAGAGATTCGACATCGTGTTTGTGATTTCGGTCTGGAGGTTTTCGATGCCAATCGAACGGCCGAAGGAGTTGATGCCCTCCCAGCCACCGAAGGCATTCTCGAAAGTTTTTGGTAGTTGTTCGAAGAAATGAGAAGTTTCATTAATAACTACCGGTCCGACAATCCCAATAATCGCGCCAATAATTAGAATCACGATTAGATAAGCAAACACCGCTGAAATATTACGATGCTTTTTCTCGGTACCAAAGTGTTTATTGAAAAAGTCATTAACTTTGCGAACAAGTGGCTTTAGGGCGAGTGCTAAGAAAATCGAAATACCAATGATTACAAGGCCGGTTAGTGCCTTATATAAAAAGAAAATAACGCCGATAATGCCAAGCGGCACAAGCCAAAATTTAATAAACGTCCTGATGTCTGTTTCAACTACCTTAGACATGAGCCTCCTTATAGAATAATTGTATCATAAATGTTATAATTAATATAATGAAAAAAGTGTTAATGCATACATGCTGCGCACCATGCAGTGTTTATTGTATTGATTCCCTTCGCTCTGAAAACATCGAGCCGACCGTTTTTTGGTATAACCCAAACATCCATCCATATATTGAATATAAAACTCGTCGCGATTGCCTGAAGGATTATACTAAATCAATTGATGTTGAAGCGATTTTTATTGAAGAATATGGACTCGATGAATTCTGCAAAAACGTCGTGAATGACATCGAAAATCGTTGCGTGAATTATTGTTACGTTAAGCGCCTATCCGAAACCGCGAAGTACGCCAAGGAGCACGGCTACGACGCTTTTACTACGACACTTCTCGTCTCTCCATACCAAAAGCACGAAGAATTAAAAGCCGTCGGCGAGCAAATCGCCGCAACCGTCGGCATTGAATTCCTTTACCGCGACTTTCGTGTTGGCTTCCGCGAGGGACAAACGAAGGCCCGTGAGCTTGGTCTCTACATGCAAAAGTATTGTGGTTGCATCTTTTCCGAAGAGGATCGCTACCGTAAACAGATTGAAAAAGACAAAAAAGATGGTATAATATAAAAATGCTTGTTTCGGACTATAATTACGATTTACCAGAAGACAGAATCGCCAAATTCCCGCCGGAAGTGCGTGGCACGACAAGACTTTTAGTGCTTAATCGAAAAACCGGCGAGACTAAAGATTCTATGTACCGTAATCTTGATGAATTTTTGAACGCCGGCGACGTTTTGATTCTGAACGACACCCGCGTAATGCAGTCCAGACTTTTTTGTAAACTTCCGGACGGCCGTGAACGTGAATTAGTTGTACTTGAAAAACATGGCGACGAACCTGAGCGTGTAATGTACCGCGGAAAACTCCATGACGGCGACATTCTAAAACTTAACCTTGAAAAAATCAAACATAACCCGGGTTTTAACAGGGGTGAAAAAAATCTTAACCTTGAGTTAGTAAAACTCAACATCAAAAAGGTTTTAGGTAACGGCATTGCCGAAATCGAATCGGATGTTGATCTAAATGAATTAACTGAACTTTGCGGCACTGTGCCACTACCACCATACTTGCATCGCGATGCTGAAGAATCTGACAAAAAACGCTACCAAACTGTTTGGGCCAAAAATATGGGCTCAGCTGCCGCTCCAACTGCCAGCCTCAATATGACCGACGAGCTTCTAGATCGTTTAAAGAAAAAAGGTGTGGTTATCAAATATCTCACACTTCATGTTGGCCTCGGTACATTTCTCCCGATTCGTTCGGATAAAGTCGAAGAACACCACATGCATTCCGAATGGTTTAATATCCCAGCCGAAACGCTCGATGCTATAAAAAACGCTAAAGAAAAAGGTGCACGCGTTATCGCACTTGGCACCACGGTTGCTCGTACGCTCGAATATTACGGTAAAACCGGTAAAACCGAAGGCGAAGACGACATTTTTATTTATCCAGGTTTTGAATTTACGGTAGTTGATGCACTGGTCACGAACTTTCACGCGCCAAAGTCGACCGTCCTGATGCTCGCATCCGCCTTTGCTGGCTGGGAGCACTTACACGCCGCTTACAAACATGCGGTCGCCGAAAAATACAATTTTCTAAGCTATGGAGATTCAATGTTTATATGTTAAAGTTTGACGTCAAGAAAAAACAAGGTCTAGCTCGCACTGGTGTAATCCACACTCCGCATGGCGATATTAAGACTCCGGCTTTTGTCGGCGCGGCAACTCGTGCCACTGTCAAAGCTCTCACCATGAAAGAAATGCGGGAGTTAGGTTCTCAGGCCATCCTTGCAAACACCTATCATCTTCTCCTCGCACCTGGAACCGACCTAATTAAAGACGCTGGCGGGTTCGCCGAATTTACCAGCTGGCACGGCCCATCTTTCACTGACTCGGGTGGATTCCAAATCTTTTCTTTGCCTGACGTGAAAATCACCGAGAATGGCGCCAAATTTAAATCGCACATCAACGGCGACAAATTCGAAATGACGCCGGAATCCTCGATGCAGGCTCAGTGGGCGATTGGCGCCGACATCCACATGGCTTTTGATCATCTCGCAAAATCCGAGAATCGAAAAGATATGTTAGAAGCGATGGAGCGAACCCACGCTTGGCTAAAACGTTGTGTCAAAGAACATGAAAAACTCGAAAAAGCATATCTCGCTGCCGGAAAACCGGAACAATTTTTATATGCAGTGGTACAAGGCGGCACTTTTAATGATTTAAGGGCTGAGTCTGCCAATTTCTGCGCTTCTATGGACGTAGATGGCTATGGTATCGGTGGCGTCTTTACCGCTGAAGGCATGGCCGAGATGCTCCAAACGGTCTGTCCAATTCTTCCAGAAAACAAACCACGCCATTTGCTCGGTATGGGCCAAGAGCCAATCGATTTATTTGTCGGTGCCGAGAACGGCTGTGATACCTTTGACTGTGTCGGCCCGACTAGGATGGCAAGAAATGGTTCCCTTTATACTCTGGATGGCCGCATTAATATCAAGAATGCGAAATTTACGAATGACTTTACGCCACTAATGGGAGATTGCGACTGCGAACTTTGTCAGAACTACACCAAGGCATATCTTCACCATTTATTTAAAACTGACGAAATCACCGCGAAAGTGCTCGCTTCAATCCATAACGAACGCTTTGTCGTGAATGTGGTCGATAAAATCCGCGAGTCCATCGAAAACGGCACTTTCGAAGATTATAAGAACGAATTCTTAAAACGCTATTATCAAAAATAAAGAGCTTATGCTATAATCATGGCATGAGCAACATTTATAATCTTGATATCAAAGGAATGCGTAAGGCATTCATGAGTTTTCATAAAACTTTATACGGGCGCACGGCATTCTTTATTGCCTATTTCATCCCGATTCTGTCGTTCCTTGCCTTAGTTGGCTTCATGATTGCACTATTTATTAAACCGGAACCGGTCTGCTTTATCGCTTTCTATTCTGCACTCGGCGTATTTCTCGTGTCATTTATGATTGGCACGGCTTACTACTACCGCGAAGTGCGTGACTTCCTTAGAAATAAATAGTCTAAGCTAAATATTGCCAAATACTGCCGTCCGGGGTATCCTTCACGGCAATATTTTTCTTGGCGAGCTCGTCGCGGAGCTGATCCGAGGCAGACCAGTCTTTGTTTTTACGAGCTTCGTCACGCTTACTTATAAGCGCACGCATTTCATCGTCAATATCCGGAGTCCCGTCAATCAAATCGAGGCCAAATAATTCGTCGATTTTCTGCCAATCCTCAAGTGAAATGGTAGCAGAGTCGATAATCGCAAAGGCCTCAGCGGAGTTCAAATTCTCGCTCACAGCTGCAAGCACTTTATCGTATAAACCATCGTCACTCTTAATGTCTTTTTGATAGCAAAGCGCGACGCGATTACGCCAGTTTAGTCTTCTTTGCTTGGCAGCTTCTAGGCTTTCAAAAGTGAAATTACGTGTGCCCTGGTAGTGACCTTGAAGCACCCACATTTTGTAATCGAGCGGTTTAAGGCCGCGCTCGTCGAGGTCACTTAAAAGATAAACGTTACCGAGTGATTTTGAAATCTTCTCGCCATCGATCGTGATAAAGTTGGCGTGGAGCCAGACTTTCGCGAGTGGCTTACCGGATAATGCAAATGACTGTGCAATTTCGTTAGTATGATGAACCGGAATATGATCGATGCCACCGGTATGGATATCAATCGGCTCGCCGAGCTCTTCATGAATAATCGTCGAGCATTCAAGGTGCCAACCCGGATAACCAGGACGGCCAAGATAATCCCAACGCATAGCGTGTTTCTCGCCCGGCTTAATAAATTTCCAAACTGCAAAGTCGGAGACGTTCTTCTTCTCATCATTAAAACCAACTCTGGCACCGGCTTGGAGACCTTTTAGGTCTAGTCTCGCAAAATCAGCATAAGCCTCGAACTTGCTAGTGTCAAAGTAAACGCCATCCTCGGTTTCGTAAGTGAAGCCGTTTTTTGTCATTTCATCAACGGCGCGCATATCCGCCTCGACATAGTCGGTGGCTTTTGCAATCACATCCGGCTCGGTCAAATAAAGGCTACGATAGTTCTTGAGGAAATCATTAGAATACATGTCGGCAATTTCGTAGACACTCTTCCCTTCACGGGCGGCGCCTTTTTCAAGTTTGTCTTCGCCTTCATCACCATCGGAAGTGAGATGTCCGACGTCAGTTAGATTTAATACGCGTTTCACTTTGTAATTATTGGCCTTGAGTGTGCGAACTAAAAGATCCCAATAGATATAGGAAGCATAATTTCCAATGTGCTGAAAATTGTAAACGGTTGGGCCACAAGTGTAAATCCGGACGACGTCTCCGATTGGATTGAATTCTTCGAGTTTTTTTGATGCTGTGTTAAATAGTTTCATTCGTTTCCTCCTCAAGTATTTTTCCGATTACGTGGTACTTTTCGTGTGAAACGCCATGATGTCCTGGCGTATGAATGGCTCTAAGACAAGTATTTGCCTTAGTGATTTTTGGTAGATTATAAATCGCGATAAACTTATCGAGATCACCCACAATTAAATCGGTCGGGATATCAATGCTGGCTAGGACATCATAATTCATTGGGTCCATTACGATGTTTTTCATCGAATCTTGGAAAGATTTTTCTTTAATGATAGACGGATCTTTTACGCTGACGGCGTCTTCAAATACTTTAATAGCCGCTTTAAAAGCCGGATTCTCTAAATCTTTCTTAGTATAAATCGGTGGTGATACCAGAATAAGGCGCTTTATTAGTCCAGGGTTTTCGGAAACAAAACGGGCTGAAATGAAAGTTCCCATCGAGTGACCGACTAAAACAATCGGAGTATTAATCTTGGCGGCATCAAGCGCATTCTTTAATGCAGACAGCTGCTCATCGTAATTATATTTAAGTTCATCAGTCTTTAATGATTTCCCGGCACCGAGCAAATCAAAAGCGATGTATCTCGCATTGATTTTCTTATCTTTCTCAAGGTATTCTAGGGCATGCGAAAAAGAAGTATAATCCGAAGCAATGCCATGAATAAAAACCACGGTGAGTTTCGGGTCTTTCGAAGCCGAAAAATCATGTGCCTTATATAGTTCTAGCTTATTCATTGTCTGCCTCTTGTAAAAGCCCAGGAATAATATTTACTAAATCTGATAAAACTTCCTCGTAATTTGTGTCATAAGTTCTAAACCCAGCTGCATACGGATGTCCGCCACCGCCAAAATAACCGGCGATTTTTTCGGCGATACCGCTTCCGACCGAGCAACGGATTTTGCCGGTCACTTTGCCATCCGGATAGGTCTTAATCGCGACGGCCACCTTCACACCTTCAACTAGGCGGAGCTCTTCTAGGATTAACACGTTTGGATTGTATTCGTCGGAATATTCACGGATGTCATCCCAAGGGATATGTACGGTTGCAAGCTCGCCTTCCAAAGAATAATCAATACGCTTAATGAGGTCAGCCTTGTAATCAAGAATGCGTGGTGACTTCTTCATGAATTCGCGACGGCGCTCTTCAAGATCAGACACGATGGCACCGAGCTTGGTGAGTTCAGACGCAATCTCAAAAGTTCTCGCCGTGACGGAAGAGCTGGTTAAGCCGAGAGTATCGGAAAGAATGCCTTGGAAAATCGCTTCGGCGGCTTCGATTCCGATTTCCATTTTTTCGCTCGTCGCAATTTCGTAAACGAGCTCAGCACAAGCCGGACGTACCTCAATAATACTTTCGTGCGGGAAATTCAAATCATCCTCAGTTTCGTGGTGATCAATCACCAGTACCGGTGCGGAGTATAAACGATTCTTAATCGCGGAATCGTCGAGCAATTTCGAAAGTAGCACCTCAGCAGCGGTATCTACAATGATATAGCCATCGGCACGGTAATCAAATTCGTTAGTGATGCGTGACCAATCGGTAAAATAATGCAAATATTTCGGAATATCCACCGGGCAATAGAGCGTCACCTCTTTACCGGTCAGTAAATAATCGAGCGCAAAAGCCGAGCCGAGCGAGTCGCCGTCCGGGTTTTCAGCCTGAATAATGCAAATGTGATTTTTATCTTTAATAAAATCCGTGAATCTCTGATACATATAATATATATTATAACATATCAGTTTTTTGTGCTAAAATTATTGCATGAACTCAATCAAAGCAGATAAAAAGTTTGAAAGATTCGAAGATGTCACGCCGGAAATCCTAAAAAGTGAGGGTGTTAAGCTTTTGCTCTGCGATCTTGATAATACCCTGAGGCTTCATTCCGAAAAAGAGCCGGCTGAAGAGCTCGTAAAATGGATTAGCGAGTGCCACAAAGCCGGTGTTAAAGTTGTAATTATCTCAAATAATGGCCGCAAAAAGATGATGCAGAAATTCTGTGAGCCGATTAACGTTCCGTGTGTCTGGTGGGCACACAAACCATTTAGTACCAAGCTAACCGAAGCGATGGACGAATATCACTTCACTCCAGAAGAAACCGTCATGCTTGGCGATAAATATTCTACCGACGTACTCGCCGCTAGATTCGCCAAAATCCGCGCCTGGAAAGTGAACCACAGAAGAGATCTTCCAGAAAATGAATAAAAAGAAGAATCATATCAATCTACCGACGTTTTTAACTCTTATTCGAATCATATTCACTATTCCGCTTTTCGTTTTGATATTCTTTGACAATCTGCCGGCCAAGATTTTGACGCTTTGTTTCTTTGTGGCGGCCTCCGTCACAGATTTCGTAGATGGCTACCTAGCAAGGAAGAATAAACAAGTCACCGACCTCGGCGCTTTTCTTGATCCTTTGGCTGATAAAATGCTGGTAAACCTAACTTTTCTTGCGCTTACCTATCAGAACCTAGTTCCAATCTGGCTCTTTGCAATTATTATTGTTCGTGACTTTATGGTTGATGGCATTCGTATGATGGAAGCTAAAAAAGATATTACACTCGCTGCTTCCTATACCGGCAAGCTAAAAACTACCGTGCAAATGGTGACACTTTCCTTAATTCTTCTAAACAAAATTTTTATGAATGAGATTTTTTCAAACATCAACTTCGCACTGTTATTAATCGTGTTACTTCTTACCATCATTTCCGGTGTTGAATACCTGATTAAAGGATGGAAATCAATAATAGAATAGTAGTTGTAAAAGCAGTTGAATCGATGCGGTCTAGATAACCACCGTGTCCTTCTGTGCCGCCAATCACCATTTCAATCTTCTGGAAGAATTTATTCTTAATAAGAATTTCGTTTGAATCCTTTACTTTGAAACGGCGTTTTAGGAAGCTTTCAAAGAGATCGCCGACTAATGCTAGCGGACCGCAAAGCAGATAAATCCAATCAAATTCAAAGGTGTTTTTGCAAAGCATCATGGTAAGGCACATTAGAAATGACATCGTGAGTCCGAGGAAAGTTCCCTCCCAGGTTTTGTTCTTAGAAATATGTGGGAACGGACGGGATTTCTTAAAAATCTTACCGCCAAAGGCTTTGCCAAGTAGATATGCAAAAATGTCATAGCCACAAACGCCGAGAATAATATACCAAAAATGATGTAAATCAACTTTCGCAACCCAAATCGCACTACAGACAATAAAGGCGATTTCAAAAAGCGCTAAAACAACATGCCAGAAACTGATTTTCCGCCAGAAGAAGGAAATAAGTTCGATTATAGAAACTAAGCCAAATAACCCATAAATGATTTTAAAAGGAATACTATCAAACGTATATAAAGCAATGAGTGCAACAAAGAACATGCCGAACCCACAGATTACCCTCACCCTGAAATTCTTATCCATACCCACATTATATCACTAATTATCAGTAAAAAATGGTAAAATATATATTATGCTCGAATATGTTTACAGTAAGATAAAGCATGCTCTGCGTACCCTTGACATGAAGCTTGAACGCGCGAAGTATGGCTATATCGAAAAATTACCAAAAGATATTGAATATTTCGATGGAGGAATGTACGACGCCGTTTACGAAGCGTCTTGCAAGTGGCCACATAATGTCGCCCTCGATTATTTTGATATCAAAATTACTTATAAAGAATTAATCAAAAAAATCAACAAAGTCGCAGCGGCGCTCAAAGAGTCCGGTGTGAAAAAAGGCGACCGCGTCACGGTTTGTATGCCAAACACTCCGGAGACGGTTTACATGTTCTATGCCATCAACGAAATCGGTGCCGTTGCTAATATGATTCACCCGCTTTCTTCCGAAAAAGAAATTGAAGAATTTGTGAATCAGGCCGATTCTAAACTCATGCTCTGCATCGACATTACCTATCCGAAGGTTGAGGCTATTATTAAAAATACCGAGCTCGAGCAGGTTGTAGTAGTTTCCGCGACTCGTTCGATGGACATGGCCGTTCGTATTATTTATAAACTCACTAAAGGCCGCAAGAACCACATCAAAACCAATCAGCAAGTGATTAGGTGGGATAAGTTCTTAAGTCGTGCCGATAAGTTTATTGGCAACCCACACACTAGAGTTAATAGTAAAGACCCAGCTGTAATTCTCTACTCCGGTGGTACTACAGGTAAGCCAAAAGGCGCTATTCTTACGAATCTCAATTTCAACGCTCAAACTCTTGGCGCTAAATATCTGGTGCCAGAGCTATTAAAAGCCGAAAACGCCTATCTTACATTCCTACCGAACTTCCATGCCTTTGGTCTCGGTTGCTGTCTTCATATGCCACTGTACTTTGGTTCACGCGTAGTTCTGATTCCACAGTTTAACGCAAAGAAATTAAAGAAATACATTACAAAATACAAGATTAATATTCTAGTTGGTGTCCCAACCGTCTTTGAATACCTAACCAAAATCAAATTCAAGAAAAATGAATTAAAACACGTCCGTTTCGTAGTGTCCGGTGGTGACATGATTAGTATGACCAGCAAGGAAAAAATCAATGATTTCCTGCGCGCCCACGGTTCGAAAGCCGTAATTGAGAACGGCTATGGTCTTACCGAAGCCTCCGGTGGTTTCATCTTCTCGCCAAAGAGCGTAGCTGAAGAAGCTGACGTAATCGGCTACCCACTCCCAGACAATGAAGTCATCATCATGGATCTAAAGACCAAAAAAGAAGCCAAACTCGGAAATGACGGAGAAATCTTAGTGCGCGGTCTTGCCGTCATGAAAGAATACCTAAATAAGCCAAAAGAAACCGAAGAAGCCTTTATTACGGTTGGCACTAAAAAGTATCTCAGAACCGGTGATATTGGCTACGCCGATGAGCGTGGCGTCATTCACTTTCGCTCGCGCTTAAAGCGCATGATTATTTCAAACGGCTACAATATTTACCCGGCCAATATCGAAGATGTGACCCTTAAGTGCGAAATGGTTACCGCCTGCGCAGTAGTTGGCCGTGAAGATAAACTCCGTGGTGAAAAAGTCGTAGTGTTTGTGGTCGCAAAAGAAGGCGCCTCGGAGCGCAATATTAAAAAAGAATTAACTAATATTTATAAAAAATATCTCGCGAAGTATGAGATTCCACGCGAGATTCGTTTCCTGCCTGAACTGCCAAAGACCAAACTAGCTAAAGTCGATTTTAAAGCACTCGAGAAGTATTAAAGATCAGTGCGGTGCTCTAAAGCCGCACTAATCGTAACTTGGTCAGCGTAAGAGATATCAACGCCAAGTGGTAGACCACGAGCGAGGCGCGTAAGTTTTAATTCCGGCTTCGCCTCGTGTAATACTTTTTCGAGTAGAAGTGCCGTTGATTCTCCCTCAACAGACGGATTTGTCGCAATAATTACTTCATCAGCCTTATCTTTTTTAACGCGTTCGACTAATTCTTTAATATGGAGTTGGTCCGGCGTAATACCATCAATCGGGGACACGGCGCCGCCCAGTACGTGATAGGTGCCATGATAACCATGAGTCGCTTCAATTGCAAAAATGTCCAGCGGTTCTTCCACTACAAGAATCGTCTTTTTGTCGCGCTCCGGGTCGGTATAGAGCGGTGATAAATCATCATCGGCATCGATTAAAGCAAAAGTTACTGGGCAAGATTTTACTCTATTGTGTAGATTTGAAAGCGCGTCCGAAATCTCTTCAGAAATCTTGGAATCGGATTTAAAAAGATAGTAGGCGTACCTTTCAGCCGTACGTGGACCTACACCCGGAAGCATGCCGAGCGCATTAATCGTGTCGATGAGTGCTTTTGGCAGCATTCTACATTCCGAGGTTGCCGAGGCCACCCATCAAAGGTTTCATTTTTTCAGTAGCGATTTCTTGGGCTTTAGCAAAGCCATCGCGCATGCAGTTCTCAATCCAGCGTTCGAGTTCGTGGATGTCATCAAGATCAACCTTCTCTGGGTCGATTTTAACTTTCTTTACTTTAAGTTCACCATTAATTTGAATAACAACAGCACCATCACCTGCTTCGACTTCAACGATTTCATTCTTAAGTTCTTTTTGTGCTTTGCGAAGCTGGTTCAAAAGCTTCATCTGGTCCATAGTCTGACCCATATTATTCTCCTTTTTCTGTATATAGATATATTATATCAGAATTTTCGCGCATAGGGGACGTGATAATGCGTTCTAGCGTGTAATTCTCGTCGTAGATACTATCATTTAGTGACGCGAGTCTGGCTGGCTTATTGTCGTAGTCGGTCACCACATCGATGTCGGTCGATTCTTCCAAAATCTTGTAGAATTCATATTGTTCTGGCTGTACCAAAAGTGCCTCGTTTGTGAGATTCTTTCTAATAATCGATAGTTCCATCGAGAACTGTCCGGCTACGCTTGGATTATAGCGGTAACCATACACGTATTGGAGTAGGCTTGGAAGTAGTATAACTACGAACAGAAGTGAAAGCGGAATAATCGCTGCAATTCTGGCGTACGGGTTTTCTGGGAAGAGACCATACCATTTTTCGAGCAAATACTTTAAGCCGTGAGCAACGAGAATTGCGAGCGGCAGAATTAGGAAAATCACCGCGTCCGGATTGAAACCAGTGATAAACAGAGTGAATAAGAATAATAGTGACGCAATCATGTTTCTTGAGGCAAAGAAGCCCATAGTGGTTGAAAATAAGCCAACCAGCGCAAGAGCTAGAGTCGGGAGGCCAACGAGTGGCGTCATAAAGACGCTTTCGAGTGAACCATCCCATAAGAATACTGGAGTTAAGCCATTCGCGAGATTATGAAAGAATTGTGAGAATGTGAAGTCCTTAGCTGTTAGAAGCTCAGAGATAACTTCCGGTTGATTTACCATATTGATGATTAGTGATGTTACGCCAGCGATGATAAGTGCTGAAACGATTGAAAACGGCAGTCTTGGCAAGCTTCGAATCACAAAACGTAGATGTGGCTGCAAGAACACGAAAATGAGACAGAAAGCTGCGAAATATAGCATATATGGCGTAAAGATCGAGAATAACATCACTACTGCAAAAAGTAATGAATACATTGGCTTTGGTCTTTTTTCGCCTTGAATCTTTGAACCAAGCCAAAGAAGTAGCGTTGGCCAAAATACAATCATAATGAGCGGTGTACCATTCCCAGCTAGGAACAAGAATGGCGTCGATAAAACCACGAGGATAGATGCAAGAAGAGACACATTGGTCTTGAACCAACGGTTCAATAGAAGAATTAAAAGAAGCCCAAGTGCTAAACCAACGATGATACTTGGCAATTTAATTGCGTATGGCGTTAAGCCAAATAGCATAATGGAAACCTTTTGGAGAGCCCGATATGGCAAATCAACCATGTCGCCGTTAAATGGTGCGTCAAACTCTAGTGTATATGAGTTTGTAGCAGAATTCATCTCGGCTTCCGAAAGCCCAGTCTGTGCGAATAGTGGCAAAAGGAAGAGCAAGAAAATAAAGGCCGCTCCAAGCAAAATATAACCAATCACAAACCGATATCGATACAAAAAGAGTTTAGAAATTATTATTTTCTTCACATAATAATTATATATTTATTCGTGAGTTTTATCAAGCGATATGAAGCGTAGCAACTCTTCCTTGAAGTAGAGCTCAATCTTACCAGTGGCGCCATGGCGGTGCTTAGCGATAATGAGCTCAGTGATATTGGTTTTCTCATAGTCTTTATCGTTTTGATGATAGTAATCAGGACGGTGAAGGAACAAAACAAGGTCGGCATCCTGCTCGATAGAGCCAGATTCACGAATATCAGAAAGAACCGGTGTCGGATCGTCACGACCGGTCACGTTACGCGAAAGCTGTGCGAGCGCAATTACCGGAATTTTTAGTTCGCGCGCCATAATCTTAAGTCCACGCGAGATTTCGGTAACCTCCTGCACACGTTGGCCTTTGTAGCGATCTGAACCCTGAATTAACTGTAGGTAATCGATAATCACAGCACCGATTTCGTGATCATGCATGGCACGTCTAGCTTTATTTCTAATCTCTGTGATATCCATTGAGCTGGTATCGTCGATAAAGAGTGGGATTTCAGATAAAGTGGCAAGTGCATCCTCAACTTGGTTAACCTGGTCACTCGTCATATTACCGGTTCTCACGTTCCAGTTATCGACACCAGAGATGCTAGAAACCATACGATCCATAATTTCACCGGAGCCCATCTCCATCGAGAAGAACAAAACACCTTTGTTATTGATTGAAGCAATATTATATGCTAGGTTCTGTGCGAAAGTGGTTTTACCCATAGCCGGACGGGCGCCCACAATGACAAGGTCGCCTTTTTGGAAACCGGCCGTCTTTTTATCGATATCACGAAAGCCGGTTTTAAGACCACGGAGCGTGCCCTTGTTCTTATAAAGCATCTCGATACGATCGAAAGCCTCAGCAGCGAGATCATCCATAGTTCGATAGTCAGACTTGATAATCTTGTCTGAAACAGCGAATAGTTCCTTTTCCGCTGCACCAACCAGTGCATTCACATTTGCATCGTCAGAATAAGCCTTTTCAATAATTTCGGTGCCGGCGGCGATTAGTTTGCGACGCGTAGAACAACGTTCGATAATTTCAGCGTAGGCTTTGGCGTTGGCAGCAGTCTGCACATAAGTCGAAAGCTCAGTTAGATATGTGGCTTTCCCAACTTCATTCAATTTCTTCAAGGTCTTTAGCTCGTTTGTAAGGGTAATAAGGTCAATTGGTCGGTGCGCGTCATAAAGATTCATCATCGCACGGTAAATGATTTGATGCCTCGCCTCATAGAAATCCTCAGGCTTTAAAAGTGTACTGACTTCCGTAAGTACGCCATCAGAAATCATTATCGCACCGAGTAATGATTTCTCGGTTTCGATATCTTGCGGTGGCACACGGCCACCAGTTTTAGAATGGGTTACCTCCTCCGTCATTTTGTACCTCTCCTCCCATTATAGCGGACATCTTAGAAAGTAGTAAGTCTTGACTTTTATGCGGATTATCGCCGACTGCATGAATCACCACCCTCATGCCACTAGCATCGGCGAGTACGCGACGATTGTTGTCGCGAGACAAAATCGCGACTTCCATCTTGCGCTTTGGATAGAGATTTAGTACTCCACCATCGGTGTCATAATCGACGTTTCTTAGCTGTGACGAAATCGCATCATTAAGGCTAGTCACAGTTTCGACGAATTTATCCCAATTAAAATCGGTATTAGTAGTGACTGCCACTTTTTCTTCCACGCTCGTCTTTTCGACGGTCTTCGTTACGACTACCGGAGCTTCCTTTGGCTTTTCTACTGGTTCCGGCTTCTTTTCAATCTTTACTGTTTGAGTATTCGAAACAGTAGTGCGGCTAGCTGTCACAGTAGTGAGCTTGTTCTCGGTCATCGCAACGAGGAGTTTTGCCTCAGCAAACGGAGCTTTCACGTCCGGAAGTTTAGCGAGCAACGGCAATAGTTCCGGCTTTGGCGACTCAATAATAAGTGAAATCATTTCACTGGTTAAAGTTTCCGGTTTTACGCCACTACTTAAAACAGTTTTTAGCGCATTTGAAATTTGCTCAAGGTCACCAGAAACATAACTATTTAAAAGCTCGACAATCTTCTCATCTTCCGGCAGACCCATTGCTGATACCACCAGTGCCTTCGTGATTTTATCGTCCGATAAGGTCGAAATCTGGTCGAGTAGCGACAATGAATCGCGGAACGAACCGCCACCACGCTTTACTACAATCATGAGCGCATCGTCGTCAATCTTGATCTTTTCCTTCTCGCAGACTGACTTTAGATAATTAAACATCGTCTTTTCGTCGGCGAGATAAAAAGTATAAGTCTGGGCTCTCGATGTAATCGTCACGGGTACTTTGTAGGCATCGGTAGTCGCCATAATAAAAATCACGTGCTTTGGTGGCTCTTCTAAAGTCTTAAGAAGTGCATTGAAAGCTTCCTTAGTCAGCATGTGGACTTCGTCGATAATGTAAATCTTATATTTGCCGGAAGTTGGAGCAATCGCGACCTTTTCGCGTAATTCCCTGATATTATCGATGCCACGATTCGAGGCGCCATCGATTTCGATAATGTCGACATAGTCATCTTCGAGCTCATATTTGAAGCCATTCACTTCATGTGCAAAAATACGTGCTACCGAAGTCTTGCCGGTACCACGTGGACCAATAAAAAGATAGGCATGCGAAATCTTTCCTTGCTTTAAGGACTTTTCGAGCACACCAGTAACCTGTTCCTGTCCTACGACTTCGGAGAGGGACTTTGGTCGATATTTTCTATATAATGCTTTCGCCATGCATCAACCTAGAGCGCAGCCTCAACTGCCGCCCAGGTTGCTTCGCTATTATCTGCCGGAATGGTTACCGAAACCTGTGATCCGTCACGCAAATGGAAATATGTTACAGAAGCGTAAAGAATTTGATATTCTTTACCAGCTACTTCAACATAGTATTTGTCATCATGATGAGTAAGAGTACCAATCACGGTCTTACGTTCGACCGGACCAATCTGCTTATAAAGGAATTTACCGTCTTCAGTAATAGTAAGCTTCATAATGTCGCCTTCAACTAACTTCGATTTCGAAGCATAGTTAGCTGGCACTGGGTAATTCTTGCCATCAGGGCCAATCATGATTTGACCATCAAAGATGCCTTCAATGATTTTGCCTTCTGGGCCTGATACTACGGTCTCGCGCGGAGCCGTAATTGAATCGCCGTCGCCTAGTATCGAAACTAAAAGCTCTTTAGCAGCTGATAAATTTGTCTCGGCCTCATTGATGAGGCTACGGAGTCTCTTTATTTGTTTTTCTGGAATTTCAGACATACCTCGCATCCTGTCTAAATATAGTATTAATATTATATTATATCTAGATGCCCGTAAAGTCAAGAATTTTGTGTGAAAGTTTTCCACCAATTTAACAGCGGTCAAAGCAAAATCGTTGTAAATTTTACAATAAAACGTAAGCTTATTCGCTCTTCCAAAGACCGGTAGTCTTCTTACCGTCGTAGAGCATAGTCGGGATACCTTTGACTTTTAATTCATTCTCGACAATCTCACGATTTTTCTTGAGAATTTCCGTAATCTCATCAGACTCGGCGGACTCGCTGATCGTTTCAATTTCATTTTCGAATGCACCGGCAGCCCTCATCCATCTCTTCATACGCTTCACGATGTCTGCTTTTTCGTATTCGTAATTAATTAGGGACTGGTATGAAATACCTTCGCTATTCTTGCCAGTGTAAATTTCGTCGATAATCGCTAAGGCATATTTAGGATTAATCTTGTTTGCAGCATACATATATCGCACGATAATTTCTGAATTCTTAAACTTAAACGAATCGTCTGAATCCTGAATTGCAAATGGTACTAGCCTTACATTGTTGTTTTCAAAGAATCCGGCAGCCTTTTGGTTGCGATATGACGAAAGGCAAACCGAGCAGCCCGGATCGAAAATGTCGACCGCAGTCTTTTTGTCTGTATCTTCCTCCCCTTCTTCAATATATTCAAAGCCGTAGTCTTCAATATTATATGTTCTGAACTTATCCGGAATCGCTTCAAAGATTTCGCCCCATTCCGTAAACCAACGGCCGGTCGCTTCGAGAATGTTCTTTGGCTCATCCTCGTCAATCGAGCACATCTCGGCACCTAATGAACATGAAGATGGTTTCGTCACGTTGCAACTTCCGAGCGCCCAAAGTGCGAGCAGAGATTTAATGGCGGTGAGAAGTGCCCAAACTGCTACTACAACAATGGTTACTGAAATCATTTCAATTACCCATGAAAGTGGCTTCACCCATTTTGGGTGTTTAATGATTACGCGACTAAGCAAAGTGTTTTTGACGTCGTCTTTAAAGCCGGTTTCACACTTTTGGAGGCGCACCTTTTTCCAAAGACAACCCCAAGATTTCTTGAATGCTTTTAAGTAGGCCTTTCCGACTTTTGGTTTGAAAATAGAAATAATAGCCACAAAAATTCCGATGATGGCCAAAATAATAAATGCAGCAATACACACCATAATATATATTATTGTACCACAAAGCTGTTATTTTACGACTTTACCGAGAACTTTCTTGATTTTCTCGATATCCTCCGGACGATTATGGAGTCCGAGTGAGAAACGAATAAGTGGTGGATAGCCCATCACATGATCGAGATAATAATGTACACAGAAGTATCCGGTGCGTGCCATGATGTTTTCGCGCGACAACGCTTCACCAACCAAATGCGAATCGAGGCCTTCAATATAAAATGCCATGGTTGGGTTTGGTTCTTTATTAATTAAATGGACCTTGCTAGAGCTATTTAGAAAATCAAACAATTCCTTGGTGTTGTTCTCAAGATTTTGCCAGTCTTTCTTCGGGAGTTTTTCGAGCCAGTCGAGCGCGGCGCCAAGTCCCACGATTTCGCCCCATGCCTGAAGCCCAGATTCAAATCTCGTGTAGCGATGCTCTTTATTATTGGCGGAAAGCACATATTTTTCTTTATCAACGTCGTCTACCATACCACCACCAATAAACCTGGTGTCTAATACATCGACGAGCTCATCTTTCCAAACGATGACGCCAAGTGATGGTGCATAGAGTTTGTGCGCGGAGAAACAAATCGCATCAACTTCCACACCGCGGATAATGTCGGCGGAATGAGCCATTGCCTGCGCAGCATCGATAATCAGAATACCACCGGCTTTATGGACGGCGTCATTTAATTGCTTCACATTAAGCAGTTTTCGACCGTCAAAATTTGATGCACAGTTGACGACTACGATTGCTTTTTTAAAATCATAATCCTTGATATTAATTGAGCCATCTTCGTTTCGTTTCATGACTTCGCGTGGCAGTCCGGTACGTTCCGAAAAAGCGAGCGAAGCGAGAAATGGCGAGTTGTGCTCAATTTCGCTCGTCATGATCTTTTCAAATTTGTCAGCTTTAATTTGATTTAAAAGCAGATTAATGCCGTAGGTGGTGTTTAAAGTAAACGAAGTGGTATATTTTTTTGGTTTTAGCTTCAAAAATTTCAGAACCTTCTCACGTGTGGCTTCGACTTTTTCATCGGTCACTCTTCCCCACTTGTATTTTACGCGCTCACCACAGGAATTATGTTCAGTGTAATAGTTGTTAATTGCGTCAATCACCGGACGCGGACGTAAGCTCTGGCATGCGCCATCGAGGTATACCTCACCCTCACCTAAATAATCAAAATCTTCCATGCTAGCTATTATAGCACACCAAAAAACCAGGTACAGCATTTTAAGGGTAGTCCGGAGCGCGGCAGCGCGAGGATTTAGCGCCGGTCACCCATGGCGATGGGCTGACCGGACGCGACCCTTAAAATACTGTTCTGGTTTTTTAAAGTATACAATTAGCTAGCACGGAAGATTTATGCAAGCTCGACGGTTGCACCAGCCTCTTCGAGGGCTTTCTTCATCGCTTCAGCGTCAGCCTTAGCGACCTTTTCCTTAACGGTAGCAGGAGCACCATCAACGATAGCCTTAGCTTCGCCTAGACCCAACCCGGTAGCTTCCTTAACAGCCTTGATGACTGCAATCTTCTGAGCACCAGCGTCCTTAAGAACGACATCGTATTCAGACTTGCCTTCATCGGCGGCAGCGCCATCAGCACCGGCAGCAGCGACAGCTACAGCTGCGACTGGCTCGATGCCATATTCATCTTTAAGTACAGTTTTAAGTTCGTTAACTTCGAGAACGGTCAACTTGACGAGTTCTTCAGCCAACTTCTTGATATCAGTTGCCATATTTATCCTTTCAGTAATAGGTAAACCTAGTAATTATTAAGCGGTTGCTTTCTCTGCATGTTCCTCGAGTCCAGAAACGATACCATTGATGCCAGAAAGAAGTGTATCCACGACCTGGGCGATAAGTTCGTTCTTGGATGGAAGTGAGCCGAGCGTTTTGACCTCTTCAGTGGAGAGGGTGGTACCCTCAGCATTGAAACCACCAACGAGTTCCATTTTAGCGTGAGTCTTTGCAAACTTGGCAAGGACCTTTGCTGCATCGAAATCTTCGTCAGCGCCCACAGCGTAAAGAAGCTGGCCGGTAAGAGCGGAAACATCCGTATTCTTGTAAGCTGCAATTTCTTTCATTGCAACTTTCACAAGGCGGTTTTTCACAACCTTAATCTTAACGCCAGATTCACGTGCGAGTTTACGGAGCTCTTGAAGTTCAGCGACAGTAAGACCTTCGTATTTAGCGTAGACTACCATCTTTGAATCATTAAGAAGCTCGGTGAGATCTGCAACCAATGTGTTCTTTTTATCTCTTGAAATTGCCATAAAAAGTTCCTTTGGTTATTTAATATAAAAGCTAGCTAATTGTTAAGTAGCGTCACCAAATAAATTGAAGAATTGTCCTCGGTGGCATAATTAAGTAAAAAACACCGCCACTGTCTTTGGTAACTTCAAACATTATACCACAAGGGGAGTTTAATTACAAGTGTTTTGTCGAATTGAATTGGTACGAACAACCAATGATAGCGAGACCGATGAGGATTGGGAAATAGAAAATGGTTGGATTAATGCTTGGAATCCAAGTAAGAAGTGCAACGGTAAGACAATAAGAACCGGCGATAGAAGTAGCAATAATAATTGCTGGTTTCATCATTGTAACAGCGAAGGCACCAAGGATAATACCGATAATTGCGCCAACCGCCAGTGTCGGAACATCGTTTCCGAAATATTTCATCGTGACGATCATAGTGAGACCAAACACGATACCGCCCACGCAGAGCTTTTCAATTGAAAGCCCAAGGAGCGCTAGTAGCAAGCCACCTGCAATCGGCATCAAAATATGGAAGAGCTGCGTGTCCATTTGTGGTACCCACTGCATCAAAGTTGGCATGAAGTTTTGCATTAATGTATAGCCAATCAAAAACCAAATCACAAAGAATGCGACTTGTTTGACGCGGTAGCCAAATAAAAGCAGGATAACACCGACGACTGCCATCACAACTAATTCTGGTATTTGAACATGTATAAGATTGAAATTCATAATACTTTCATTATAGCATAAACATAAAAAATAGCCCCCGTGTGGAGGGCTATTTTTTAGTTCGATTAATTGTAAAGATTTTCAACCGAGATCGATGGACCCATAGTCGTAGTCACAAAGACAGACTTTACATAAGTACCCTTAAGTGAAGCTGGCTTCTGAGATTTAAGGCTATCAAAGAATGCGTTGGCGTTCTCGAGTAATTTGTCGGTGCCAAATGAAACTTTACCAAGACCAATGTGAACGATTGATTGTTTATCAACACGATATTCAACCTTACCGGCCTTAGATTCTTTCACGGCTTTCTCGACATCCATCGTAACGGTGCCAGCCTTTGGATTTGGCATCAAGCCTTTAGGTCCAAGGAGTCTTGCGAACTTACCAAGCTTTGGCATGTATTGTGGGGTCGAGATGAGAATATCAAAGTTAATCTCACCTTTTTCAAGTTGCTTCAAAAATTCTTCATCCTCAGCGATGTCGGCGCCGGCAGCTTTAGCAGCCTTGCAGACATCAAGTGGAGCAAATACAGCTACGCGAACAGTCTTGCCATTGCCATTTGGAAGGACCAAAGTAGTACGGATGTTCTGATCAGCTTGGCGTGGATCTACGCCAAGGCGGACGTGAGCTTCGAGTGAAGCATCAAATTTAGCTGGGTTGGTTTTAACAGCGAGTTCAATCGCATCTTTAAGAGAATAGGTTTTGCCCTTTTCGACTAACTTGTAGGCTTCCTGATACTTCTTGCCACGGCGTTCAATGCGTGGGCGAGTAACTGGCTTAGCGCCTTTTGGTTTTTCGACAGCGTCAGAAGCAGCGCGCTCAGCTTTGCGGGCTTGGCGTTCTTCTTCGGCTTTCACCTCTTCGATATGCTTTTTAGATTTTTTGCCAGACTTTGCAAAAGTTTCTGGCTCGGCAGTTTCTGGAGCTTCAGTCGCTTCAACTGCATCAAGTTTTTTGGCTTCTTCTTCAGCCATGATATCCTTTCTGTGGTATTAGCGGGGTAATCCCCTCCCATCAAATTATATTAACCTAAGTATTATAACAAATTAATAGATAAAATGCAAGTGAATAGGGGGCCACTTGGCCCCCATGGGGTGATGGGTTATTGCTGCGAATTTGCATGCCGAGGACGTCTTCCGTTCATAAACGGTCCTGCGGTACGCAGTTCGGTGTCCATGACACCATAGGCGTGACATTTCTCGCCAAAGTGTGCCATTTCATATGCGAGCTCGACGATTCGGGCAGACACGGTTCTATATGCATGGTTGCATTCCAGTTCATACCTGGTCGTATTTATCATATACCGAATGTCCGACGGCCGCATCTTCTCTAGCCAGTTTCTCAGGGTATCTTTGTTGATAAATTCTAGAAGCGGCAGTCCCGGATAGGCGTCAAGAATATATTTCGGAATACGTCCGACACGAATTTTCTTGTTGCCACTGCACACTTCAGCCTTCCAACTGATGAGAAACAAATAGCGATAAATAGTCGTCCTATATGTTTCTGCATACGTAGACCAGAGGTCTATCGCCTCTTCGATTAAAGAGTCCTGGCTTGCACTTAAAAGTTCCATTTTAGCCTCCTAACTAAAATCTCTATGGAATAACCCACGAATCCATTATAACATTTATAGAGAGAACGGTCAATTTATAGATAAAAAAACAGACCCCGAAGGGTCTGTTTAATTTCAAATTACTTAGTCAGTAACTTCTACGCCCATTGAGCGAGCAGTGCCGGCAACGATTTTGACTGCACCTTCGAGATCGACTGCGTTAAGCTGTTCCATTTTAGCTTTTGCAATCTCTTCGAGTTGTGCACGGCTGATTTTGCCAACCTTCTCAACGTTTGGTTTGCCAGAGCCTTTCTCAATCTTGATTGCTTCGCGAATGAGGTCGTCTACTGGTTGACCAAGGCACTTCCAATCAAAGGTACGATCTTCGAAAACACGGATGTGAACGATTACGTTCTTGCCCATGAATTCCTTGGTCTTTTCGTTGAATGGGTTGATGAAATCCATCATGTTAAGACCCCATTGACCAAGTGTAGAACCTACCGGAGGACCTGCTGTAGCTTTACCGCCAGGGATTCTGAGTTTCAGATTACCGATAACTTTCTTTTCTGCCATCGAATTAAATTCCCATTAAAATTAATAATTTTAGAAGCATTTATGTAACGTGACTTATTATAACAAAAAAACTTAAAAATGTAAAGGTGAAACAAAAAAATCTTCATTTTCGGAGGCGCTTGGTCTCGCCCGTCGTTACGGGGAGACCGGCGCTCGGTTCGCTCCCCGTTGGTCGCGAATGCTCCTCAAAAGAAGATTTCTTTTGTTTCAAACTTTAATTGTTAAGTTGTTTTACTTGCAATGCATCAAGTTCCACAGGTGTTTCGCGTCCGAACATTGATACCATAACTTTGAGCTTGCCCTTGGCGGCATCAATTTCAGAAACGGTACCATCAAAGCCCTTGAATGGGCCATCGGTAATCGAAACCACTTCGCCGATTTCGTATTTGACGGAGAACTTTGGATCTTCTACGCCCATACGCTTCTTAATCTTAGCGATTTCCTTTTCAGAAACTGGGGTTGGCTGGGTGCCGGTGCCGATAAAGCCAGTCACACCAGGAGTGTTGCGGATGATGTACCAGGTTTCATCCGAAAGTTTCATATCGACAAGTACATAGCCTTGAAGAATCTTACGGTCAACGACTTTGCGCTTACCATTCTTAATTTCAATTTGTTTTTCCTTTGGTACAATAGCTTCGAAAATCTTATCAGCCATTTCGACGGTGTTCGTACGTTGGTTGATACTATCAGCTACCTTATCCTCGTAGCCGCTGTATGTTGAAATAGCATACCACGAACGAGTTGCGTCATAACGGTTTACTGCCATTAATAATTCCTTTCTTTATCCTAAAATAATGCTAAATAGCCATGTAAAGAACAAATCAAGAAGTGTGATGATTACGGCGAAGAGTGCTGTATAAACGAGCACTGCGAGCACCATTTTCCAAGTTGCTTTGCGATTCGGCCAGCGGACTTGGCGGATTTCGCGCCATGAATCACGAATGTAACGGAAGAATGCTACGAACGGGCGGAATAAGATAAATGGTTTCTTTTCGCCGTTTGCTTTTGCTTCCCGCTTTGCTTCTTTCTTTGCCTCCTTAGCGGCTTTTTTGTCTTCTTTTCGGTTTGCTTTCTCAGTCTTTTTGTCTTTGACAACAACTTTTTTCCGAGTAATAGGCGTCTGCTCTTCTTCCTTGGTTTCCTTGGAAGCTTCGCCAGCCTTGATACGGGTAATTTTAGGTTTAGCCATTTTACTCCTTGTTATTAAAAAAAGTCTGATACCAGACTTGTCAATAGTATACTACGCCGGGAACAAATAGTCAAGATAATCACGCATCATTCTGGAACCGGAAATCACCGGAATGTAAGCCGAGAGTTGTTTTTGAATCAAGAATTCAAGATCGAAATCATTTTGCCAGGCTTGGGTTGCTTCTTCCATGCGACGATAAAGTTCATCAAGCTCATCATCCTCAGACGAACCACGGACAGACAAATAATTATCATATGAAGCATCAGCTACGCCACCGTCATGGGTTGAAATAAGAAGATTTAGATTTGCAATATCCTTCATCCAAGAAGTACCGCAAGCCTCAAGCCCGACGATTGGCACATTGATTGCAGTATTTGAACCACAAGAAAGTCCGTAGGCAAGCTTTTCGTCATAATCTGCAATGTAATGAACGTGCGAACTTAAAAATTCGTCTTTTTTAATCTCGTCGAGAAGCTTATAGAGTTTCCCTGCCATTGTATCGTCACCGGTGTGGATGCGACCGGCTAAAATGTAATGTGCGTTCGCACTCTCTAGAATCTTCTTCAGTCTCGGTAAATCTTTAAACGGAAGTTCCGGGCGCTTGTAGTCGACAAAACGACGCTTAAAATCAAAGATAAAATCTTTGTCGTCAAAATGTAAAATGTTGCCGTTTTGATCCGGACGGTTAGAGAGCGTCTCGTTTAAAATCTTGCGACCTTCTTTCTTTAGTTCGCGAATTTTGTCAGCCGAAACAGCACTAAGTTTTTCAACGAACTTTTCGCATGGGTAATTAACACTATCAACAATTCCGTTTTCATGATAAAACTTCATGGTCTCCGGCATCACCCATTTATTCATATCGATACCATTTGTGATGGCTTTAAATTTCACCTTGTTCCCGGCGATGTCGTGATAGTTTGCGACACGTGCATGAAGTTTTGACACGCCACTTCTAAGCTCGGCAATTTCAATTGCGACAGACGAAAGCTTCATTCTGCCGTTTACGAATTTGTCATTTATCCACTTACGTACGGCCGGAGATTTGAGATTTGGATAAACGAAACGTTCGAACTGTTCAACACTAAACTCTGCTTCAGCGGCCTGGACCAATGTGTGGTTAGTATATAGTGTATGCTTTCTGGTATAGACTACAGCTTCATAAAAATCCATACCGTTTGATGCGAGTTCGTCAAGACGAGCAAGCGCTGCAAAGAAAGTTGCGACTTCGTTTAATTGCATAATTGCGGGTTTCAGACCAAGTAGTTTAAGCGCAGCATAGCCACCAAACCCAAGCGAGACTTCCTGATACAAACGATGGTCGGAGCCACTCATGCCTGAATAAAGCTCACCATAATTCGGCTCAGTAATACAAATAATCCTGGATGAACGGAAACATTTTTCAATTACATCGAGATGACAAAGTGTGCCACAACACTTAATATTAACGGAATCAATATATTTAAAACCAAAGCTATGATAATCTACCGGGCGATGCTCGTCAATAACCTTGTTACCGTCCATTTTTTGGTGAGCCTCACTTGGATAAAAAGGCGTAATTAATGCAAATTGTACGCCCATTTGCTCGGCGATACGACGAGTATCGGCTGCAAGCACGCCAAGCCCACCGCCACCGCGAATGCCATTTTCCTGATCATATAATTCAAGCGTCCAATAAGTATATGGCCGTTCCGGTGAAAGGCTTTTGGTGAGATGTGTCCTTTCGACTGCGGTCTCAAAATCATCAATATCCTCGATATTTTCGAGCGGATGATAAAAATACGGTTCGTCTTGCATTATGCTTATGATTATAGCACGAACAATTATTTAGTACCAAAACTTTTTCGGCAGTTTTTTGGCGATGCGCATATGGAAATCGTAATCAAATCCCTCGAGACGCTTTGGGTTTTTGGTCTTGAAATATTTCTTACGGATTTCTTCCGACGTCATGATTTCACCCGGAATTAATTTGTATTTTTTCCGGAAGTTTAGTCCGCGCTTATAATTTTCTGGCGGCAACACGGCCATTGGAAGAAAGTCACATTTAATATCCTTGTCCTGGTATAGTTTTAATGCCAGCACTGACATTGTCGGAATAATATCTTCTTTTTTATCGTAAACAGCCTTAGTCTTAAAAACAGTTGCTTGGCGCGTAGCGGACGGTGCCACGAAAATCACGCCACCATTCTTGACGCCGTCATGCGAAATTTTCGTGTAAACTTCGCGAAAATCGTGCTTCAAACGATTGGCCGGCTCGTATAGTTCGGAACTTTCATCAAGCCCAATCTTTTTCCAGGTGGACGGCGTGATAGTTGGCGTAATAATAATGCCAAGTCTTTTAATGCGATCATAATTCGGAGCCAAAGCTTCGTACCAAGGCAAATTCACCGGGAAATACATTGGTTTCTCACCCATAATGTCGACTTTCATGAGTAGAATGCGACCAATCTCGCCAAGTGATGGGTGATTGAAGCCAACAACGAGGCCATTTTTCTGGTCTTTTGGCATGCCTTCATATGAACCCGGAGTGAGTTTTGAAAGAGTCTTAACGAGTTTTCGCCTTGCCGCCTGCGTATGCTTTACTGGATCTTTTTTCGGACCGGTAGTTTTAAAGAAATAGTTGATAGCCGTATTGCAAGCTTTGCCAACCGGCACCATTTCCTTGCGGAGCTTTTCCGCGCCAAGCGTATTTAAAAGTGAATAATTCTCGTGTTGCATTTTATCGATGATTTCTTCAGCCGAAAGATTCTTAAGCTCATCGATAGAAAAAAGTTTTTTCTTTCCCATGAATTCATTATAGCACACATGAAAAACCCCCGACTTTTGTCGGGGGTAAGGAGTTAGAACAACCGGTACGTATAGAAAACCGGTGCCAGAGTATTTGCGACGGTCGACATTGTCTTGATGAAAATATCAAGTGCGACGCCGACAACGTCCTTACGTGTATCGCCAACGGTGTCACCGACGACAGCAGCTTTATGTGCCGCAGAGCCTTTTTCGTGACCCGGCAGACCGCCAGTTTCGATCAGCTTCTTTGCATTATCGAAGGCGCCGCCTGAATTGCCGTTAAAGATGGCACGGCAAATGGCCACAATAGTGCTACCACCGAGGAGACCAAGCACAATTTCAGGACCAAACGGAAAACCGAATACGATGGGCGCAGCGAGCGCCAAGACCGACGGCAGAAGCATACATCTCAAAGCTTCATCGGCGGCCATTTTGATGACTTTGTCATAGTCAGGCTTTTTCGTTCCCTCAATGATTCCCGGAATCTTCAGCTGACGCTCTCCTTCGTCAGCCATCAGTTTTGCTGAGTTGATGGTATTTTCGGTCAGAATCGAAATAAAGAATTCGATTAAGGCTCCGCCGATAATACCACCGACAATTACGCTGATAATTACCATGGGGTTGCTGTAATCCGAAGCGGGGTAACTACCGATATAGGACATGATGAGTGCGACAGTTGCAAAAGCTGCCGAGCCAATCGCATTGCCCTTACCAATAGCTGCCGTGGTGTTACCAACTGCATCCAGTTGGTCTGTGATGTCGCGGACTTTTTCCTCGAGATGACAACTTTCAGCGATACCACCAGCATTATCTGCGATGGGACCAAAAGCGTCAATCGAGACGGTTGTGCCGACAAAGCTAAGCATGCCGAGCGCCGCAATCGCGATACCATAGGTTCCGCAAAAGATACCGGATATGATGATGGAAATACCAATCACCAGCACCGGCAGGAGCACTGAACGTGCTCCCACTGCGTCACCATAGGTTACGACGAAAGCTTCGCCTTCGGTCGCCATTTGGGCCAGCCGCTTGACCGGCTTAAACTTCATACTAGTATAGTATTCCGTAATTTTACCCACGGCTACCGAACTAACCATGCCAAGTACTGCTGCGAGCCACGGCGAGAGCCACCCAATTCTGAAAACCGATTCGAGACCAGAAACGTTTCCAAAAATCGAATGTGCCCCATAAAGAGCTATCACGATGACAACTATCGCAGAAAGATATGTTGCACGGTTTAACTCTTCGCCAGGGTCACTGGTTTCACGCGAGTATTCCATCGGCACCATTTTACCGTCAACTTTCACAAAAGCAGTCTGCTTTTTGTTTTTGATGATGATGTGGTTTACACCGATGATACTGCTGAGTAGCCCGCCTGCCGCCAAGATAAATGGCAACATGCAAGCCGCAGTTAGTGCCTCCGGATTGTCCTTGAACACCTGCATAGAAATCAGAATACATGCAGTAGGTGTTGCGACGAAACTCTCCAGAAGGTCGGAGATGTTTCCAGCAATGTCATTCACGCAATCGCCAATAAAGTCGGCGAGCGAGTTTGGCATTCTGGAATCATCCTCGGGCATGTTGTGGATGTTCTTGCCAACTATGTCCGCAGAGATGTCGGCGGCCTTTGTGTAGTTGCCACCGGCGACGCGGTTAAACATTGCTACGACTGAACAGCCCAGAGAATAGGTTGTCAGTCTCATAGTGACGGCATTGCACGGAGTCTTAATTAGTAGGCCATATCCTACGATGTCCGAATGGGCACCTCCAGAAACTAACCATACTATTAGAAAACCGAGCAAACCAAATGCCGGAACCGAGTAGCCACTTAAGCTCCCACCAAGTAGCGCGATACGCATCGTTCTGCTCATCGCGCCAGTTACTCGTGCTGCATTTGTTGTCCGCACATTGGCATATGTCCCGCCGCGCATACCGATTTCCACTGCCATTATGCTGAGTAGCGAGCCGAAAATAAAAGTAATTCCGGAACCTACTTCACGAAACAGTGAATACATCAAAGCGACAATCAAAACGGTCGGCGCAATGATTCGGTATTCTCGCTTCAGAAAGGTTTTGGCTCCAGCCCGAATTATGCCAGCCAGTTCTTGCATCTCTTCAGTGCCTTCGTTATGATTGCGAAGGTCGATGAAGTTTCGCCAGATCAAGATGAACGTAATGCAGACTATCACCAACGTCAATGAGTAGACCATATACTCTACCTCCTTGTAAAAGTACATGGCGGTTTTACCCGCCACGCCGTCGGTGATTATACCACTATTTTAGGGAAAATAAAAGGACAAGAGGTTTAGTATTATTATTTGACAAAAATACAATATAGTGTATAATATATATGTTGGTAATACCAACGCACATTATTTTTAGGAGGTCACTGATATGAGTCTGTTCAGTAATTCCGGCAAGGTCAATGTCGACAAGGCGGCGGAAAGCATCGTCGAGAACGGCGGAGGCATGTCCTCCACCCAGAAGAGCGATCACGTCCATCATACGGCCTACTCGAGGGACGAAAATCGCCACCTTTCCTGGGATGAATATCCCGATGGTAGTGTTAAGAACGTCCACACGGACAAAGACAACAAGAGCTACACTCAGTACGGAAATTAATCCACCTCACAGGGCGCCACGCGCGCCCATTTTTTATGTATTTTTTAGGCATTTTCCTTCGCATTTTATTATGGTTGTGCTATAATTAAAACTGTATGCGAGAGTGTTGGAGGAAGGACCTGTGAGGGGTCCGATAAAAAAGCTAATTGCATTTATTTTACTCGCATTTACCAGCCTACTATTTACCAGTCGGGCGGTTTTTGCTACTTCAGAGCTAGAAGTTACTATTTCGCCAGACCAAGTTTACATGAGTCTAATACCGGCTCAACTTGAGACGGAAGATCAAACAATTTCGGTCTCTACCGATAATGCCACGGGTTATCGAGTTATACTAACCACGGCCGGCACGTCTTCGGCACTTGTTGAAGTATCAGACGATACAAAGACCATACCAACACTCACTTTACCGAGCGGTGCTACCAGTATCCCGGCTTCTTCAGTCGAAGATGGATATGGCTATAGTATTGATAATGGAGCGAACTTTTATCCAGTGCCAGAGCCATCAGCGGACCCGATTACGCTATTTACTACTAATACAGCAGGCGACAATGAACATACTCTAACTTTTGGCGCTAACGTTCCAATCGACCTCGCCAAGGGTACATATACTAATACATTCAATATAATTGTGATTGCCAATATTTTGCCATGTGATGCTGACAGTATTTGTTATGACGGCAATGGCGATGATAGAACGGGCTCAATGAGCAATCAGCTAGCCGAATCCAATTCGGAAGTAACGTTACTTGCTTCCAATTTCTCCCGTTCAGGATATGGTTTTGCGGGCTGGAATACTGAACCAGACGGTACTGGCACTAATTATGGTCCAAATCAAACAATCACGACTGGCGACCTTTCGGTAACCGGGTTACAGCTATATGCTCGCTGGATACCGTCATCGGGCAATCTACAAGGCTGGCGTGGTTGTGCCGGAATGACGGCTATCGATTATGACAATAATGGCGAATTAATAATGGCCGCGAACAGTATCACGGCTTTGACGGATACCCGTGACAACAATACATATGCCGTGGTCAAATTTGCCGACAATCAATGCTGGATGATTGAAAACCTTCGTCTGAATCTAAATAACCCAAATTTGACAATTTCAAATGAAAACACTAATAAACCGTCTGCGGATTTTGTCACGGCGGCCAATAATCATCCTGCATCATCAAATAGCTTTTGCGCTAATAACAATGCCACATGTAATAATCAAATCAAATATAACACCAATAACACGAACCGCAACTTAACTGCGTCTTATGACACAAATAACAACTCTAGCTCTTGGTATTCCTACGGACACTATTATAACTGGTATACTACTACTGCCGGAAATGGCACTTACGGCACAAGTGATGAGGGGGCATCTGTCGATGGTGATATTTGCCCAGCCGATTGGCGATTGCCGTCTGGCTATGGTAGCGACGGAGATCTAGCGGTTCTTGATGTCGCCATGGGAGGAAATGGTATTAATAGAGCTTCTGGTACCCAAGCCGGTCTAGCCACCTCGAAGCGTTGGCGCACTTACCCATATAACTATATATTAAGCGGTGAATTCCGAAGCAACGCTGGTTATAATCGTGGTACTTCAAGTAGCTATGCTACACTTAACGCATTAAGCGCAGCCAATACTGCTAACCTCTGGTTAAAGCCGGATGGTGTTCATATGAACTCCAATGGCACAGCGAAAGTACGTGGGCAAACAGTACGATGTGTATACAACCCGGGTGCCCACATAATCGGCAACATCCATTACGATGCTAATGAAGGTACTGGTACAGTGCCAGACGAAACCAACATCGACTTTAGCACTGCGGTGGCTGCAACTAATACTTTCACAAAAACACATTCTGTGTTCACTGGTTGGAACACTTTGGCTAACGGCAATGGTGTAGAAGTAAATGAAGGCGAATCGGTAGCTAATGCCGCTGAAAGCATGCATATTACTGATGGTCAAACCCTTACTTTGTACGCTAATTGGCGACCGCTGTATACTTTAGTTTATGACGGCAATGGCTCAGATGCTGGTGTTATGACAAGCGCTAACGTCAGCGATCTTGAACCGGGTCAAAAAACGCTGGTTGCCTCTAATTTCTCCCGCGTAGGCTATGGATTTGCGGGCTGGAGTCTAGATAGTGATGCCGGTACCAAACTCATGAATGGCCAAGCGGTAACAATTTATGGGCCAAATCAATCCATTACCGTCAATGACGAATTTTACATCAATGCCGATCAGGAGAATCAAATCACTCTCTATGCAGTGTGGCTTGCGGCAGATTCTAATTACACACTACAATCGTTTAACTCGGCTAAGTGCGACGATATGGAATTCGGCGAGTTTGTTGCTCTCAGGGATACCCGCGACAATAATGTATACTCTGTGGCTAAACTAGAAGACGGAAACTGTTGGATGGTGGAAAACCTTCGTCTCGACCCATCTACCACCACCTTCAGCAGCAGTAACACCAATTCGCCTACCGCAGAATTTATCACAAATGCTCCAAATTCTTCCAGCTCTAACACTCTATGTAACGATGACGAGGATACCTGTATAGATACAATTGGTTTCAACGCTAACGCAATAAATCGAAATCTTTCCCCATCATATAGCAACAACAGTGTAAGTAGATCATGGTATAGCTACGGCGTGATGTATAACTGGTATACGGCCACGGCTGGCAATGGTACTTACGATACTGATGGCACTAATGTAGCTGGCGATATTTGTCCAACTGGATGGAGACTCCCAACTGGTGGCCAAAGCGGTGAATTTGCAAATCTCAATGATTTGGCAAATGATGGTTCCCTGATTACCGATGCTGGTCTGGTGAAGTTCCCTGACAACTTTATCTACTCCGGTGATTTTAATAACACTATACCTGGTGGACGCAACAGCTATGGCCGCTTCTGGAGTGCTACGTCCGAAGGCAATCTTAATGCCTATCGTCTAGGCATAGTAACTAGTGGCGCTACGCCGACCGGCTCATACAAGAAATGGGACGCTTTTGCCGTGCGTTGTATTTACCCAGGTGTATTCCCTACATATTTGGAATATATTCTCGATTATGATGCTGACAATTATTCAGTTACTGTTCCGGAAGATGAAACGGCGAGCAGTCGAAACAACTCCTATGATTTCTCTATTTCAACTAGCACGATTCCTTCTCTCTATGGTTACACGTTCCTTGGTTATAGCAACACTAGTGGTGCCACTACACCGGACTATGTCTATAATGCCGTGAGTAATACCTTTACGCCAAGCACCATCACAATTAATAGTACTGGTGATTCTACCACGAAGACGATTTATGCCGTTTTTGAAGAGGACACCTGCCCAGCGGGATATATTTGTTATCTTGATAATGGAGCGGATGGCGGCGTCGGTACTATGGCGAACCAGCCGGCTACGTCTAATAGTACTGTCACGCTAATTCCATCCAACTACTCTAAGACAGGCTATGGATTTGCCGGTTGGTCTGCATCAGATGACGGAGCACCATATGGTCCAAACGCCACTATTACGACGGGAGACCTTAGTTCTGAAGGTCTGATGCTCTATGCTAGATGGATACCTTCTTCCGGTAGCCTTCAGAGTTGGACTGGTTGCAATTCTATGATTCAGGGCGACGTAATAGCTTTAACGGATACTCGCGACAATCAAACCTACACCGTAGCTAAGCTGGGTGATGAAAAATGCTGGATTGTCGAGAACCTCCGCCTAGATCCAGGAACGGCCACTATTACTGCTCAGAATACAAATAATCCGGTCGCCGGTTTTATAGAAGAGTCAAATGATAGTAATACCCATTCCCTAAACACGCTTTGTAATACCAGAAGTCTTGAATGTTTTGATCAGATTCAATATAACGCGAACAGTCTCAATAGGTCTTTGACACAATCCTACACTAACGACGATGCGGCAAGCGGATGGTATTCTTATGGCGTTTATTATAACTGGTATACCGCCACTGCTGGAAACGGCACCTTTAGTACCATGGAACAAAGTGGTCCAAACCATGACGGTGTGCTTACGGGTGATATTTGTCCTTCGAACTGGCATTTACCAACTGGCGGCAGTGGTGGAGAATATAGTGTTCTGAATTCAGTAATTAATAATAATTCGGACACTTCTGATGTTGTCTGGCGCGCATATCCAAACAACTTTGTCTGGTCCGGTGACTATAATAATAACAAGAGAAATTCGAGCTACTTAAACGGTAGAATCTGGACATCAACCGTAAAAGACAATGATAAAGCATACCGACTTGGATATGCAGAAGGAGTTTTACAAGCAAACGCAAATTCTTACAATAAATGGGATGGTTTTGCGGTCAGGTGCGTCTTTAATGGCACCGCTACGGAGTATAATACTGTTACAGTGACATTCCCACAGCATGTCAGTAAAGTTACATTTGTTAGCAGTAAGTACGATACTGTAACGGCAACGAGCAGTAATAATACCGTGAGCTTAGCTAGAGGGACCACATATACTGTAACTGCCAGCATTGCATCTGGTTATGTACTAGACACTTGGACTGCAGGTGCGAATGGCTTTATTGGCGATTCCAACCAGAATCCAACCACCTTTGCAATCAATAATGATACCACTTTAACACTTTCAACTGCCCAAGCCACTAATTATGCAGTTACCGTTAATCTTGACGCCGGCACATCTAGCGTTAGCTTCTACCACGCGGATTATGGCACTCAGACCGCCACAAACAACAATAATAATGGTGATGGTACTGCAACGGTAACTATAAACTTGTATGCTGGCGTCAATTATACTATTACGTCTAATCTCTCCAACAATTACTCATTTGATAGCTGGTCTACTACCGGAAATGGTACCCTAGGTTCCACCTTAAATGATACGACTACCTATTCGGTCAGTGGCGCCGCAGAACTTAGCGCCACCAGCCAAGCTTATCTAGGTCCAGAACCACCAGCATCTTGTAGCACCCCGGTTCCAAATATTACTTATATGCAAGAAATTAATACCAGCAACTATACTACAGTTCTAGGAACACTTATTACCGAGCAACCTTACTATCTAAGAGATTCTCGTGACGGCGAACCTTATTGCGTTTCGAAACTTGCCGATGGCCGTCTGTGGATGATAGATAATTTGAGACTAGATCTTGGAAATAGCGATGTACTAGCCAACGTAACTGCAGCAAACACCAACGCTACTGCCGAACAACTTCAATATCTCAAGAATGGCGGCGGTACAGCTAACGATCAATACCCAACCGCCGGTATCAACAGCACAGCTTGGACGAGTAGCAGCCAAGATTACTACAGCGTACCGATGTCGGTTTCTTCTGGCACATGTCTGAACTCGGGTTCTTGTGTCAATGAAAGCGGGACTAATTGGAACAAAGATTCTACAGTCACTGTCTATGGGAATGGTAGCGGAAAAGTTGGCGTCCTATATAATTACTGCGCTGTCTCTGCGGGTACTTATTGCTATGGCAATGGCACAGCTAAGACTAATATCCCGGAGACAGATTCTAATCCGTCTTCATATTATGATCTTGACGGCGACATTTGTCCTGCCGGTTGGCGTATGCCTACCGGTAACATATCCGGCGAGATTTATGGCCTCTACAATTATTATGGCTATAGAAATGCAAGCTCTCCTTCTAGTTTGCAATATATGACTTCTATGCCTTTTGCTGGTGTCTTTATTTCAGGTAAATTCAATAGTTTCCCAGACTATCAAGGCGGTATTTGGACTGCAACGAGAGGTACAAGCTCTAACCCACAGGAATTCATCGTAAGACAAAATACAATAACAATGAGCAATAGTCTTACTCATAACTACGCCATCGCTACAAGGTGTATACTTGAAACTCCTACTTATACCGCTACCGTTAATTTTGCCGGCTCGGGTATTTCCAGTGTCACCATTTCACACCCTGCCTATGATACTCAGACTGTGACGACCAGCGGCGGAACTGTTACTCTGAGATACGGCATAACCTATACGGTCACTACGGAACTAAACTCTGGCTATAGGTTCGTAAGCTATACTACAGCATCAAACGGCTCTCTGGAACCAGACAATACTAATCCAGCTAAATACACTATTACTGGCAATTCTACTTTGACAGTTACCGGTGAGGCAATACCAACCTATACCACAACCGTGAATCTTGATGCACATACCACCAGTGTTACTATAGCCAATAACACGTTCGGTACTACCACAATCACAAATAGCAATAACAATGGCGACGGCACCCACACTGAAGCTCTGACTCTCTATGAGGGTGTATCCTATACTATAACTGCGGAATTTGAGACGGATTATCTCATTAATACTTGGTCAACTACTGGCGGTACACTTGGTTCTACGACGGATAACCCTACAACCTTTACGGTTGGCGGCGCTTCAACTTTATCTATTACTAGTCAAGCGCCATAACTAAATAGAAATTCTATTCTGCCAACGTCCATGGCGATTCGGCCGTGCCATCTCCGCCAGCTACCTTTGTGGTCGTTTTTAGCACTACGATTGGCTTCAACCCACCGCGTCCTGTGGCTGGGTTTCGTACGCCTTCACTCTGATCGTATTGATACCAATCGGTGGCTTCGAAACCACCAACCTGGAAACTACTCCCTTTGTCAGGATAAATCATGTATTCCGGCAAACTATACGAGAAGAACAATTGATTTAAGTAGCTATTATCACGAATGGAAATAATACTATCTGCTAAAAGTGCATCAGCTACTCGATTCTCACCATATGTAGTAGCAAACAATTCCTCATAAACTGGGTTATCAAGAAAACTTGTTACCGAATAAGTTGAAGATGTGTAATTAATACTAAAACAGTTATTAATAGTCTCAGTGACTTTTCCGATTGATCGGCTGACGCCATAATTTGTATTCATCGCTTTGCAAGCACTTTCATATACAGCCTTCCAGCTGCCTTCATTACTTACGTCTTTATTCGTTTTCTCCTGGACGGCAGCGGCCATTTTCACTAAATTCATTTTCGAGACAAGATCCACTAATCTCATCGATCTTGCATCGCGTGCATAATCATTTACATAAATTTTTGCCATCTCATTTAGTGTATTAATGGCATTATCATAGCCAGTTTTTCCCTTGAACTCAAAACGATCACCATATTTACTTACCATCAAGCCATCAGCTATTAGGGATACTTCGCCATCTTCAATTCCGAGCACTCGCCATTTTTCCTTGCCGGTCACTTCCAAAGTTTGATCCTTATCGATACCGGACACAGTAGACTTAATGACATAAGAATTATTTTCAGGCGCCTTGTAATCGACATAGTCACCTACCTTCATTAGCTGGATTGCTGTAGTACCACCGGATGTTCCACCACCATCGCCACTAGTATTACTATTCGCTACTAGTCCTACGATTATGACGGTTATAATTACGGTGATTGCTCCACCAATACACCAAATCATTGAAGTCTTTTTCATTTTTTCCGATGCTCCGTTAAGTTGATATAAAAAAATGGCTGGGGATGAGGGATTCGAACCCCCGAATGGTGGGACCAGAACCCACTGCCTTACCACTTGGCGAATCCCCATCAGGATGTATATATTATACCACAAAAACCACAAAAACCGCAAAAACACTACATATATATTATATATATGTTTTTTATTCGCTTCTTAAAGCTTCGACCGGGTCCTTCTTCGATGCAGAGCGTGCCGGGATTAAGCCACCAATAAGTGTTAGGACTACACTGAGCAAAACCAGTTCCAATGCGGTTGAAACGGCAAGTGTGGCCGAAAGTGGGATGTCACCAGTGAAATGATGGAGCACGGCATTAATAATCGGAATAAGGAGATATGAAATGCCAATGCCGAAGATACCAGATAGGAACCCAATAATAACTGTTTCAGCATTAAAGATGTTCGAAATATTGTGTTTACTAGCACCAATCGCACGGAGAATACCGATTTCCTTAGTGCGTTCGTATACTGAAATATAAGTAATCACACCAATCATTATTGAGCTTACTACGAGCGAGATTGAAACAAACGCTATCAGCACATATGACACTGCATCAACAATAGTTTTGACGCTAGACATGAGAACGCCAGTAATATCAGTATATTTAATTTCCCTTTCGTCCTCACCCATCGACTTGAATGTTTCATTGTATTTATCGAGGAAGCTAATAAAATGACTCTTACCGTCAAAACTATTGAAATAGAACTGCATATAGGTTGGTTCATCGAGTTTCTGGTAGCCCATCGCCGAGAGATTGGCGTCAAGCGTTGACTCGCTCTTGGTGAACATCGCCGTGACCACGCGTGCCAACTCGTCTTCAGTAAAGTTCAGTTTAAAGGCACCAACAATCGCAGATTCGTCCACCGAAAAGGCATTCGCAAAGCTGCTAGTAAGATATGAAGAAAGACCACCAACTTTGGTTAAGATTTCGGATTTCATGCGAACCTCCAGTATCGCAATCGCAAACTCATCTAAAGTTTTATTGATCAGCTCTTCCTGCCCACCGGCAATTGTAAGTTTCAGCATTCCGGCATAAGCAAGTGCGAATCTATCCTTTGGAATCAGATATTTAGTTTCAAAATCTGAAAAATCTTTTGTCGCTACAAATTCGTCAATATAATCCGGAACTTTAGTCGGGTCATAATCCTCTTCCATGGCTTTACTCATGATATAAGTCATCATCTCCGGCGCGAGTTCGGTTAATTTATCCGCGAGCTCTTTTCTAATCGGTCGAATATCGGCATCAATCGATTCGGAAATCTGATTCATATAATCCATCGTTTTGGCTGCCACCATATTCTGGTCGATTTTTATATTAAAGGTCTGAGCTAGTTTATTTGAATCAACCGAAACTAAATCCGAGAACTCGAAATTGAATTTGTTTTTCTTTTCGCCAAACTTAGTGTTTGAAAATACGTCAATGCTCGGGGTGGAAAGTTGTTTCTTTACAATCTCCGCATCGCCGGCTTTTTCGATAATCTTTTCGACGAGGCTTGGTAAATATACTACGCCACTATTTGTTACTGCTACACTATCTTTCGGCGTTAAAATACCAACGATTTTAAGCGTCTCCGCCGACTCATATAATTTATTGATATATTCCTCATTTTCACTCATATCCTCGTAAACTTCATATTTGGAATTGTATTTATATAGGTCAAACGGATAAATCAGTTTGTATTCTTTGGACATGATATCGCTATAAGAAAGCTTCAAAGGTTCACCCTCAATTTCAACGCTCTCGCCACTCATCACGTTAGTAATTAGTTTCGACAGTTCGCTCGTGTCATGATAGCCAAGCGAATATGTAAGCAAATCAGACATCTCATGCGGGTCCTTTAATACAATTGCCATTTCGTTGTATTTTTCCGGATAACGACCGGCTACCACTTTTGTAGTGTCCTCAAGAACTTCGATATTAAATTGTTCAAAGATCGAAGTGAGGTTCGAATATGAACTCATGATGGTGCTACCACCATAGAACGATTCAAATAATGAATTTGGGTTTAGTTTCGCAACTTTTTTAGTAGCATCGACCGTATAAATCGGCGGATCAACATTATAAGTGTAATTAATCACTTTGATATCATCTTTAACCTCATCCTCGTGCTTATCCAAATACCCCTGGAAAGCTTTCAAATCATTTGATGAAACACTACCGAGCATCGACGTGAGCATGCGATTTTCGTTCACAAAGTCACCCTCGAGATTGTTGTTTGACGCACTAGTGAGACTAAGAAGCATACCGGTAATATCGGCTGATTCTTTCGATAAAATCAGTGGATAAGAAGTTAAGGTATTTTCCTCAATATAATCAATATAATTTTGGAAACCGGTTGAAACGGCAGAAATCAGCGCAATACCAATAATGCCAATCGAGCCGGCAAACGCTACTAGAATCGTACGGGCCTTCTTTGTAAGCAAGTTCTTGAGCGACAATGAGAGGGCCGTAAAGAAAGACATTTTAGTTTTTTTACTCTTCCTGCCAGCATTCGTTTCATCTAGATTTGTAACCGCGCTGCCGTCATAATAGGACGAATCAGAAGTAATCCTACCATCCTTGAGTCTGATAATTCTATTAGCATATTTATCGGCAAGCTCAGGGTTGTGCGTAACCATAATCACGAGCTTGGTCTTTGCAATTTCTTTTAAAAGCTCCATGATTTGGATGCTCGTCTCAGAATCGAGCGCGCCGGTTGGCTCGTCAGCAAGCAAGATATCCGGGTCATTTACGAGGGCTCTAGCGATTGCAACGCGCTGCATTTGCCCACCGGAAAGTTGACTTGGACGCTTATCAATATGGTCAGCTAGACCGACGTCCTTTAGCGCCTTCTTCGCTCTAATAATTGAATCTCTTTTTGAAATACCAGAAAGTGTCAGCGCTAATCTGACATTCTGCAGAACTGTTTGGTGTGGAATCAAATTATAACTCTGAAATACAAAACCAATCCGGTGATTGCGGTAGCTATCCCAATCTTTATCGCGGAATTTCTTGGTACTTTTTTCATTAATAATCAAATCACCGGTCGTGTAATGGTCAAGTCCGCCGATAATGTTTAGAAGCGTAGTTTTACCGGAGCCGGACGGACCAAGAATGGCGGCAAATTCAGAGACACGAAAATTAAGATCGACATTATCAAGGACGGTGCGCTTAATACCACCAGTCTCGTAGACTTTCGTCACACCTCGCAGTTCCAACATGAGTTAATTTTACCACAAATGGAATGCTAAAAGAATGCTAGAAATTTAGAATAAATGTGGTGTTACTATTAGATTTAGCTTTGAGAACCCAATGATTGCGGTCGGCCAGAGACTTCGCAATTGAAAGCCCGAGCCCTACACCTTCAGAATTCTTATCCGCCTGGTAGAAACGATCGAAGATGTGCGACAAAGCCTCCTTACTAATCTTTGCCCCATCATTTGAAATCCTAAGTTCATGGTCTACAAGGATTAATTCAATCTTCTTATCCGAATATTTAATCGCATTATCCATCAGGATGCCTAGAATCTGCGTGAAGTCGTTTGCGTTGATTTTGGCCTTGTCAGCGATATTTAGAGTTTTCTTAAACTTAATGTCTTTCATTCTCGGCTCAAAACTTTGAATCTGCTTTTCGACCAAATCTTTAATCTTTACTTCCTCGCTAGTCACAGTATTAACTAAATCTGTTCTCGCAAGTGTCAAAAGCTCAGAGTTTAAGGCTGCGAGTTTATCGGTTTCCTTCGAAACATTATCAATCCAACGATTATTCTTAATGTCGGCAGCTTCGAGGTTTGCTGAAATCGCGGCAAGCGGAGTCTTGATTTCGTGCGAAGCGTTTGCGATAAAAACTTTCTGCGACTCATAAGCTTCACGAATCGGTTTAATTGCTTCTTCGGCTAGATAATATGAAATCAAGACCACAGCGAGCTCAATACATAAACCGGAAACAATCAAAGCGCTTAGAAGGTTTTTCGCAGAAGCTTCCCGATCGGCTCGGACCCAAGTCTCAAACATTTGGTCGGCTTCAGGATTAAAATTGAATTCCACGAACTGCTCCGTAAACTGAGGTCTTCTCTCGTCATTTCTGGTCGAGAAAAGATAAATCGATGCAAAAGAAATGATGAGCACGACCGTCGTGATGCCAACGTTAATTAAAACCAGTCTATTTCTGAGTTTCTTGAACATCTAATTTGTACCCAAGGTTTCTAATCGTCTTAATGGTTACTTTTGATTTTAAACTCTTTATCTTCTTCCGTAAATAGCTCATATAAACTTCGACATAATTTTCTTCGAGTTCCGAATCTGCACCCCAAACGTGCGCCAAGATTTGAGTTTTAGTTACGGCGGCATCAGGGCTTTTCACGAGCATCATAAAGATTTCGCCTTCTTTGTCGGTGAGTGAAACACCATTGAGCGTGCGATTCGCTGGATCGAATATTAAATCTTTATATTTTATTTCCTTCTGCTCGACTAGTGGCGGACGACGCGTCAGTGCATTGATTCTAGCAATCAACTCGGCAGTTTTGAATGGCTTTGCGAGATAATCATCGGCTCCACCTTCAAGACCACGGATCTTATCCTCCACTTCATTCAAAGCCGACAGCATAATAATTGGTGTCTTAATGCCACGGGCACGGACAATCTTTAAAATATCCAGTCCGGACATTCTAGGAAGCATAATATCAAGTACAATACAGTCATAATTTGGCTTGAGTGCAAGACTTAGGCCTTCCTCGCCATCACTGGCCCAGTCGACCATGATTTTTTCTTTCTTTAATAAATGGATTACGGCTTCCGCCAGAAATTTTTCGTCTTCTACATATAAAATTCTCATAATTTCATCATAGCACATGTGCTAAATTTGAAAACTTAAAATCTACGAAATTTAAAAAAATTTTAAGGTTTGTGATTTAATATAAGAGAGTATGGATGAAAAAACATTCGATAGAGTCGAAAAAAAATATATTATATCGTCTGCGAACAAGAAGGAACTCCTTAAAGTAATTAAGAAGAACATGAAGAAGGACAAGTTCCATAAGTCCGGCGTATTTAATATATATTTTGATAACGACAACTACGACTTCATTATTCAATCCATCGATCATCCGGTTTTCAAAGAAAAACTGCGTGTCCGTTCGTATTACGGCTACGATAAAGCTTTCTTTGAGATTAAAACCAAAATGTTAGGCAAAGATTATAATGTCGGTTACAAGCGCCGAGTACTGGTCACACATAAGGACTATAACGACTTTGTCAAAAAGAAGGCCGACTTTATCGAAATTGCCGAGCGAAGAATCGAGACGAAAAATGATCTCCAAATCGCTCGCGAAATCGATTATTTTATTAAACAATATAATTTAAAGCCAAAGATACTGGTCTATTACAATCGTGAAAGTTATAAAGGCGACAATAACCTTCGTATCACTTTCGACACGAACTTAAAATGCCGGAACAGCAATTTAAAATTTACGAAAAACAAAAAGGATAAGCTTGCACTTAAAAAAGGCGATAT
Organism: uncultured Candidatus Saccharibacteria bacterium; assembly: GCA_947165465.1. Classification (GTDB taxonomy): domain Bacteria; phylum Patescibacteriota; class Saccharimonadia; order Saccharimonadales; family Saccharimonadaceae; genus Nanosyncoccus. Next base: position 72,698 of record CAMVAM010000004.1, read on the forward strand.
TATTATGGAAATTAAGGCATCGGGCAGCTATCCAATGTGGCTAGTCCAAGCATTATCGAAAGAACATACTTACCCACAACGTTTTTCAAAAATTGGTAAAATATACGAACTATTAAGAAAGGAGCAAAATGTTTAACAGTATATTTGATGCCAGTACTACCGGACTGGAAATCACTACGGCCTTAATCTCGGCGGCGGTCGCGCTAGGGCTTGGTTTGGTGCTCGCAGTTACCCACATGAAGACCTCGCAGACGACTAAAGGATTCTTAATTACGCTTGCGGTCCTGCCACTTCTTGTGATGGCCGTGATGATTATGATTAACGGCAATCTCGGCACTTCAATTGCAATTCTAGGCGCCTTCTCACTTATCCGCTTCCGTTCCCTGCAAGGTCGCGCAAAAGACTTACTAGCCATCTTCTTTGCGATGATGATTGGCCTCGCCTGTGGTATGGGCCATATCTTATTTGGCACAGTCATTACAGTAATCGCAGTCATTGCTATCATTCTGTTCAGCTTCACTAAATTTCTCGAACCAGATCGTCACGACCGCGTCCTCAAAGTTGTGATCCCAGAAGACATGGATTATGATGAAGTGTTTGATGAAATCTTCAAAAAATACACCACGCGCCATAATCTCGTTCGTATGAAGACCATGAATATGGGTAGCCTCTACAAACTAACTTATGATGTCAGAATGAAACATGGCGTGAAAGAAAAAGACTTCCTCGATGAAATCCGCGTTAAAAATATGAATCTAAAAGTCCTTCTTTCTGAGCCGTGCTTTGAAGAGGAGATTTAATGAGCAGTAAAATAGACGGCAAATGGCTCGCTCTTGGTGCTATTACGTCGGCGGCTCTCGTCACGACAATAGTATTTAACATCAATCGTGACACGGCAAATGGCAACAAAGTTGAGCGCACGATTTCTACGGATAATGGTGATCTCAAAATCAATTGGGATAAATATCAGACATATGATGTTGCACTTGAATCGACCTACACTATCACGAAATCCGGCGTTTATCATTTAACCGGCGAGCTTAAAGACGGCTCTGTGATTGTACGCGTCACAGATGGTGTAGTGAAGCTAATTCTCGATAATGCCACAATTATCAATTCGTCCGGCCCGGCTATCGCTTGTTATGAAGCAGATGATTTAGTTATCGAGCTGGTTGGCAAAAACACGCTCATGGATGGTGAAAAATATTCCGCTTCGCTCGACGAGGATGTAAATGGCGTAGTTTATTCAAAGGCTGATCTAACGTTTAATGGCTCCGGTTCTGTGACGATTCTCGCAAACTACCAAGACGGTATTGTTTCAAAAGACGACCTAAAGTTTAATGGTGGCACTTACAATATTACAGCCAGTGACGACGGTATTCGTGGTAAAGACTCAGTCTACGTGGTTGACGGTAATTTCACCATTAGTGCTGGCGCTGACGGTATTAAATCTACCAATGAAGAAACGGCCGGCAAAGGCTTTATCCTAATCGAAAAAGGCACATTTAAAATCACGGCCGGAGCTAAAGGCATTAAAGCTATCAATAGTATTTTGATTTATGATGGCGATATTGCCGTCACGTCTAAAGATGATGGCATCCATTCTAATAGTTATATTGGTATTATCGGTGGTAACATTACGGTTTCGTCCGGCGATGATGGTATTCATGCCGATAAAGAATTAATTGTCGATGGTGGCAAGACCAATATCGAAAAAAGCTACGAAGGTCTCGAAGCTAAAGCTATCACTATTAACGATGGCGAAATCAACATCCTAGCTTCCGATGATGGCATGAATGCTGGTGGCGGTGCGGACTCTTCGGCTAACAATCGCCCAGGTGCCGGTGCCTTTGATGCCGACACTAGCTGCACACTAACGATTAATGGTGGCAAAATCTATGTAAATGCGGCCGGAGATGGCCTTGACAGTAACGGCTACCTCACCTTTAATGGTGGCGAAGTCGTAGTGGATGGTCCAACCAATAACGGCAACGGCGCTCTCGATGCCGGCGCCGGAATCACAATGAATGGCGGCTCAGTTATTGCGGTTGGTGCCAGTGGTATGGCCGAATCGCTCGGTACCGGCTCGTCGACTTATAATGCCAGTATCTACCTTAGCTCAGCCAAAAATGCCGATACGACTATCGAAATCAAGGATGCGGATGACAACGTGATCATTAGCCACGTGGCAGCTAAATCCTTTAATCATATCGCAGTTGGCAGCGATAAGTTTGTACTTGGCGAAACTTATACGGTTTATCTAAACGGTGCCAAATATGAATCCTTTACGATTAATAGTATCGTGACTACGGTTGGCACCAATAATAATAGTATGAATTCTAATCCTAGGATGCGTCAGCTGAACCGCTGACTGACATCGTATTGATACCGGCATGATAAGCTGCTTCGAATTCACTCCCGAAGCGGCTTATTTGTTGGTACGGGACATAACTAGACATCACGACTACAATAAAGTGGCGATTCTCGGCCGGAAATTCCACGATAGCGGCATCATCATAAATCGTCCAAGCTCTAGCATCTGGGCTGTAATTCCAACCGACTTTATTATAGACTTTGGCGGCAGTTGTAAAACCGGATGGCAATCCTTGACGCCAGTTATAAGTCGTAGTCGGTTGGTTCAGGAACGAATCTTTCATGACAGAAACCAAACTTTCGTCAGTGACCTCAGTATGATAGTAGAACATTAACATCATGTCTTTAATCTCGTTTGCAGTAGCCTGTAGGCTCGACACTGTGACAGACATCATGTTGAATTCATAATTTACAACATCATTCAAATGACTCTGTCCAATCTTAGACCATAACGGCTCGGCACATCCGGAATCGGAAGAACGAATCGCCGCATCGAGACATTGAAGGATCGTATTTCCCCGTCCGTTTGCGATGGCATTTCTGTCCCATTCGCCTTTTTGTACCAGACGATAGCCATGATAAACGACATATAATTTATATAGCGACGCAGTTGCGAATTTAGTATCAGCATTATAAGAGCCGACAACTTTATTGTGTTCGATGTCGAAGACAACTACACCTTTATTTCCGCCAATTGAATTCACCCAAGCATCAACGGTAGGTTGAAAATTGATTTCCGGAATTACCGGTTCCGGTTCAGGCTCCGGCTCCGGTTCTGGATCCTCAATACTGCTCGGCTCCGGTTCGTTCTTTGGCAAGTAGTTTACGCAGACATGAATCACTAATGTCGTAAATGATGCCACGATGGCGAATAGAAAAAATATCTTAATGAAGTTTTTTACGGACGAGCCTTTGCTAGCCTGTTGAGAAACCATACTGCTGTCTCCTTATCCATTAATCTGGTTTGCATATCATCACCATAAACGGTTGGAACGAGTTTAGTTTGAAGCAGCTTGCCGTTGTAGAAATAGTGAGCGAGAATTAGGCTTCTAGTTGTGCCAGGCCACCAAACCTGATCAAAGAAGAGGTTACCGAGGCCATAATAAATCACGCCATTACCATATACTTCGAAGGTCTGAGTCTGGTGGGCGGATGTACCAACTACAACATCGGCACCAAGGTCGATAATGTGTCTGAAGAGCCCGATTTGGTCTCCGGCTGCGGAGTTAGCATAATCACAAGTATAGTCCTCATAAGTGGAGGCGTAAGCATTACATTCGTAATACTGAATATCAACAATCACGAAATCACCGGCTTTCTTGGCGTCCTGGATTTGTGGCCCAATCACTTCTTCGTAGTATTGGTTTGCACCTGGCGTGGAATCATAAGTAGCGCCACCGGTCGAAAGGTTGAAGGCGAGGAAAGTAATATTGCTTCCCTTCTGAGTAATGCGAAGTGGCACATAAGCTTCCTCGGCGCTTCTGCCACCACCCACAATCTTCATGCCATTATTTAGGTACGTCTCAACAGTTTCAATCGCAGCTTGGTCGCCACAATCGATGTTATGGTTACCGGTGAGCTCTACGATATCAAGCCCAATTGCGGTGAGCGTATTAATGAAACGTTTGTCAGAGCAAATATTCCTGGTATTAGCGTAATCTGTAAATGATGATTCGTTTGAAGTATGAGTAAGATCAAAACTAGATAAATATTCACCGATTTGGGCGGCAAAATATGTGGCATCACCAACCTTATAAAGTTTTGCATTCATCCCACGCGAAAGTGCCGTGACACCGGTTTGCGCAAAAGTGAGCACGGTATCTTTTGATGGGAATGACTTGGTGTAAGTTTCTGCTACGAGTGGTTTGATTTCCTCGTCATATTTTTCGGATTCGAATTTAATGATTCTATAAATACCACCTTCGGAGAAAGAATCGAGATAGTATTTATTATTAATTTTTAGAAGTGACATTTTGTCTGTCAAAGCACCGATGTCGACAATCGTCACATTTGGGTTCTCAAGTAACGCGTCGGCCGTCTCGGCATTAACATTGTCAATTGTGAATTCATAGAAATCCGCTACTGGTACACGAATGCTATAAAGGAATTCGCCTTCAGCTAGTTCCGGTAGCACAAGTTCGTTTCGACCCGAAATCGTGACATCCTTATCGAGATCAATTTCTTCAGTGAAAATTTTGGCCAGTTCTTCTTTTTCAGCCTCACTTAAAGACTCATCATAATATACGACACCCGGAATTCTAAAGATACCGGTTTTCGTAAAAAATTGGACGCCGAAGAAAACTCCAGCACCCACAAATAAGAAACCAAATAAACAGATAAAAAATCGTTTTAGTCCAGAGCGTTTTTTCTTCCCAACCATATTTTTATTATAACATATGCTATAATTATATGTATGTTTAAGTGGGCAAAATGGCTTAACGGTAGCGATACGGAAAAAGAAATAGTATCGCCAAACGGTCGCAATAAATGCATAGTCGCACTTAAGAATAAACAAATTTTCTATAAAGTTGATCGCGACAACAAACCAATTATTGGGCTTTCCCGACTTGGTTTTGATATCTGTGGCGAAGAGATGCTTGGTAATAATTTAAGGGTTATTCGTATTGTTTCGAAGAATATCGACGAAACTATTGAGATGCTTTGGGGTGAAGACAGACTAATTAAAAACAAATGTCGCGAAACCGCACTTTATTGTACTGAGGATAAAGACCCACGCCGTATTTTTACTTTAAGATTTCGCGTCTACGATAATGCAGTGGCTTTTCGCTACGAAATTCCACCGCAGCCCAAGTTTCAGCAAATCACAATCGCGGATGAGTTAACGGAATTCAACATCGATTTAAATACTACAGTTTGGAAGATTCCAGCATATCAACCGGATCGCTATGAGTATAATTATGAAAAAGCTATCGTCTATGATTTGAAACACTCCGTTCATACTCCGCTCACCATGAGAACACCAAACGGTTGCTATATGTCGATTCATGAAGCGGCTCTTTACAACTATGGTTCTGCCACCATTAAGCTTAGTGCAGAAAATAAACTAAAAACCGATATCACGCCGCTTTCCGACGGAACTAAGGCTCATGTTTCCCTGCCATTTGAAACTCCGTGGCGCCTGATTATGATTGCGGATTCTGCCATCGAATTAACCACCAACCGTGTCATGTATTGTTTGAATGATCCGCCAAAAGGTGATTTCTCGTGGGTCAGAACCTTGAAGTTCATCGGCATTTGGTGGGCAATGTATGTCGGTGAATGGACCTGGGCTCCGGGCGAACGTCATGGTGCTACCACGCAGCACGCTAAGGAATATATTGATGCTGCAGTTAGATTAGGTATTGCCGGGCTTCTCATCGAAGGCTGGAATGATGGCTGGGAAGGCGACTGGCTTGAAAACGGCATTAATAATAGCTTCACCAAGTCGACACCGGATTTTAATCTTCCAGAAGTAGCACGCTATGCCCGTGCCAGAGGAGTTGAAATCGTTGGTCATCACGAAACGGTGGGCTTTGTTGATAATTACGAAAAACAACTGGAAGAAGCCTACAATTTCTACGCCGCAAACGGTGTGCATTTCATTAAGACTGGCTATGCCGGTTCACAAATTATGATTCATGGCAGACGTGAATACCATCATTCGCAAGCCGGAGTGAATCATTATCAAAAAACTGTTGAACTTGCTGCCAAAAAACATATTTGTTTAGACATCCACGAGCCTATTAAAGGTACCGGTATTGAAAGAACTTGGCCTAACCTTTTGTCACGCGAAGGTGCCCGTGGCCAGGAATATGAAGGTGGTGCAATTTCCCCGTCACATGCTTGTTATTTACCTTACACCAGACTGCTTTCCGGTGGCATGGATTATACGAACGGAATCTTTGATTTGGCGAACAATGTCAAACGCATGTCCACTACCCTCACGCGCCAAATTGCCTATTTCATCACGATTTATTCCGGCATGGCAATGGCGGCGGACCGCCCATACATTTATGAGGAAAGATTTAAAGATATGCTCAAATTCCTCCGCGATGTGCCGACGAATTTTGAGCGTACAGTTCCGCTTGCCGGCGAAGTGGGTGAATATTATGTCGTGGCTAGAAAAGCCCGCAATGGCGACTGGTATATTGGCGGTGTTACTGACGAAACCGCAAGGCGTGTGAATATCGGGCTCAACTTCCTGGATGAGGGTGTTTATCAGGCCGAAATCTACGCCGATTCCGAAGACGCGCACTATCGCGACAACCAATTTGGTCACACTATTAGTACTAGAAATGTCAGCAAAACAGAGTCTATTGAACTCTACATGGCGCCGGGTGGCGGATTCGCTATACGGCTTTCGCGGTCAAAATAAGTCGATGCGTAGCATCTTGATTATCTAATTCTTCGCCAGCACAAGTCATTATTACAAGTGTATCCACGTCTTCTGATTTTAAAATCTTATTCATATTGATTTCGCTTTTTAAAAGCGTAACTTTTTCTTTGATTTCGTAGCCGTGGCCGTTATACCAAACTACATCGCCCACGTTCGTCTCATCAAGTTTATAAAATACGGTCGAAGAGTGGCCAATTAATAAAGTTTTATTTGTAGCATCAGAGTAGCTCCCTACAATTGTGTCCGGAGTGTTGAGCTTTCGTCCGTCTAGTTGCAATTCAGTCACATCAGACATTAAGTCAATTGATGGGATACTAATTCTGGCCGAAACCTTATAATCAGTTGCTCCGGCCGGCATAAATCCAATTAAAATATAAATCAAAAAGGCAAAAGCATAAAGAATCAAGATGCATTTCTTTGTGTCATAAGAATGCCTTATCTCCACAGACCTCCTTTTAAGTCATTATAGCATAAGAATTTAAAACCGTGTTATAATTTTGGTAATGGAACGCATATCTGAAACTATCAGCAAAATCTACGAAAAATACCTGCCAATCGTGAAAAAAGTTGGCGCAACGCTTGATGTTGATTTTCCGGATACTACAATTACGATTCGTGAAAAAGAACGCGTAGAACGCGATCTTGATAAAACTATGCAATCTGCCGTGAAGCGCGCCAAAACAAATGGCCGCATTGTTATTACCGTTCGCCCAGGTAAAGTCATTATCAAAGATAATGGCACTGTTCTATCCAAAACTACTTGTGACCTACTCTCAACTGAGCATATCAACGTCAAATCCAGAGTCGGATTTGGTACTACTGTAACGATTAGCTAAACGCCAGGACTAAATAATTTCAGTTTCTTCTCGTGGGCTTTGTAATTTTTGTCGTGCGAACCAACTTCGGCCCAAAAGGCTTTAGAATGATCCATATGGTTTAGATGCGCTAGCTCATGTAGAATTACGTAATCACGGAGCGGTTCCGGCACATTCATGAGACCGATGTTTAAAGAGATCACGCGATTTGAAGAACAGCTTCCCCATCTAGTATTGGCATGAGTTAGACGACATTTTTCGTATGAATAGCCATAAAGTTTAGCATGATACTCTAAGCGATAAGGAAGGTATTCTTTCGCTTTTTTCATCAATAGTTTCTTTTGATAGTCGCGCGAGCGTTGCTCTTTTGGATCTTTTACAGGAAGCTTTTCGCGAATTAATTCGCGATTGGAATTTAAAAATCTTTTAGCCAAAAAATCAGAAGTGTATTTTGGTACACTCATTTGGAGTCTACCTGAAGTAGAAATCGAAAAGCGCACAGATTTAGCCAGTGGGCTTTTTCGGACGACTACTTCGCCGAATTCAGAATCATTTATGAGCATCAGCTAAACCAGTAACCGCGTGTCTTGTTTGCGTTTCAAAAGTGTGCTTACCGGAAAGAATAATCGGGCGCTCGAGTTCGGAAGGGGCTTCGAGTTTTTCAATCGCTTCGTCGTAAGCACTTTTAGCTTTACTGACGGACTTAAAGCGTAGTTTCATGCGATTGCGAATAGTGGCGATGTCGGTCTGAATCCAGATTAGGTCGACGTCATACCCTGCCACGATGAAGACATTTTTAACTTCTTGGCGTTGCTTCTCGGTGTCGAGACCGCCTTCAATAATTACAGTATGTTTAGTATGAGTAATAAGCCCCAAGATGGCAATGATTTGCTCTCTCGAAAACTTATTCTTATTGGCGATATCATCTAAATCGTAATATGCCAAATTGAATTTGTTTGCGAATTTCATCGCAAAAGTTGTTTTGCCGCTACAAGGTGCACCGAAAACCAGAAGCGCGCGCGGTTTAGATTTTTTACCTTCCATAATACCCCCATTGTAGCACAAGTTTATCTATTAGTGCAAAAATTAATTGATAAACAGTTTTCTGTCCAAACTAAGTGTGTCAACGAAGTCAGTAATGACACGAATTTCATTTGAAACTTTTTCAATTTCAGCCTTCTCGTCGATTGGTTTTGAAGATTTTGGTGCTTCAAATGAGTCTTTGCCATCATTAAGGCCAATAAGGAGAGTGTTGTTTAAGAAACCAAACATCACACGATTCTTATGAATCTCACTAATCTTTTGAATCTTCTCCATGATTGCTGGATCGAGAAGATAAAAAGCCTCGAACCCATCCTGCGCATAGATTTTGAAAATCTTATTGAATTCAACGGATTCAGTCGAGAGTTTAGACATTTTACGCCCAGTAGTCTTATCTTTCCCTGGGACTCTTGCCGAGCGGCCGAATTTTTTTCCGATTAATTGAAGTTTAAAGCTGAACTTCTTTGGAAATTCAAAAACCATGTATTTGCCTTTAAAAATCGTGACGTATTGGGTATTGCCGTCTGAATCGGTGTATTCTTCCTGAATATGAACGTCGGCCTGTACAAAATTCACGCCCTTGTACGTTCCCTGTGCCAAGTCATTTGAAGTATATACGTCACCCGTGTGAACCATCTCGCTAGCGCGAAGCAAGTTGCGGTTTAAGCCGACATTATGTTGATAAACTAGGTTCGTAAATACACTCGCTAGATTTCTTCTAATAAAATAATCCTTATATGCTGTATTATAGGCTTCCGCTTCTTTGCGTGTGACAAACGCAATGATGATTGCGCCGAATGCAAATGCAAACAAGGCAATAAAGATTGCAATGAATGATGCAAAGGCAAAAGTGAGACCACCAATAATTAAGCTGATAATGGCGACAATTGTCCATGCATGGACCAGTTTGTCGTGATAAGTAATTCTTGCTTTTTCAACATCTTTAAATTCCATGATTTTATTATAAAACAAAACTTTAAAAATATCTGTTTTTTATAGACAAAGCATAGGCAAAATCAATCCACTGCATCATGAAGAATTTCTAGTTATTAACTCTATGATGGGCAGTTGGAGAATTCATATCAAGTTTTTTAAATTCATAACCATTGGCGAGGCCAAACTGAATAATCTTTTCTACCGCTTCAACCGAAAAGCCTTTTGAATCGTGTTGTAAAACAATCGAATCGCCATATTCTTTAAAGGCATAGACAACGTTTTCAAAAACGGCATTTGGTGTATAAGCGTTTCCGGCATCACCAGAAGATATATTCCAGTCAAAGAAGACGAATCCTTTATTCGTAACTTCTTTTACGAGTTTCGTCATAATCCCAGAGCCACCATCATACTTTGCACTCACAGTATTTGAACTGCCACCCGGAAAACGCATTAGCATTGAAGTATATCCGGTGAGGTTTTTAACACGATTTTGTACTGTATAAAGATCAGCAAAGAAATTTGCGGTGCTTTGATATACATATGAATAATCATGCGAAGCGGTGTGAAGTCCAATCGCGTGGCCTTCATTATATTCACGCACAATCATTGCATCGTCACCATAACCTGTAACAAAGAAAGTAGCTTTTATGTCATATTTTTTCAGGATATCAAGAAGAAGTGCAGTGTGTTGGCTCGGTCCATCATCAAATGTCAGATAGATTGTGCCATGATATTTTGGAATAACATTTACAATGCGCTCTTTTTTACTGGTATTTTGCAAACTATCCATTGATGAATAAGTTACCTTATAAGTTCCGGCAGTATTAGTGTCAACTGCTCCAGAAACTACTACTTCCACTTCCTCGCAGCTATCGACTGCAGTGGCACCAAGTTCTTCATATTTTTCACCAACTTTCAGAGAAATTGTGCCATTTCCGATTAATGAAATTTCTGGTGCTTCTTCGTCTTTTGTTGTGCAAAAGCTATCTGCAGTTCCCTCCGCTTTCTCCATCATGTGTTCATCAAAATTATTTTTGGCGGCATAACAACCGATTGTGAATAAAGAAACTACAACTAGCACCAGAATTAAAAATAACCTAAGCCAACGATGCCTAGGTTTTGGTTGTACTATTTGTGGCTGTTCTTCCATGTGAACCTTTTCTTAATTTTATCATATTTTAATCTTATTTATGCAATAAAAAATCTCGAAATCAAGCTTATGCTATATGACAAAAAATGATAAAATTATATGGAACAAGGTTATGTTATTGGGCAAAAGAAACAGAGGGATGAAGATATCCGAATTTCGTAGAATTCGGAGGCCTTTGACAGTTGGAGTTTATTCCCTGTTTATCTTGATTGGTATTGGTTTTTTGCTGCCGTTCGCTAGGACCCAAAGCTCAGTAGAGGCTCTTATTGACCTAACCGGCGAAGCATCTATTACGATGACATCGATAAAAAACAGCGCCACGGTCACAATTGATCCGTCAGCGACCGGTGTATTCGAAACTACATCAGGTGAAGGTGATATTGCATTCTCTGTTTCGACTACTAATTACACTGGCTATACGCTTTCCGCCCGTAGCACAGTGACGACGCTTAATAAAGAGACTAGCTCGATTGCTTCCCTCACTTCCGGAGTTACAGCTGAACAGTTCGCACTAGGCGGGAACACTACCCTTAGTAACCGTTGGGGCTACAAACCGAGCTTCTACAATTCGGAGGCAAATAGCTATTACTTTGGCTCCTCTACATCTGCAGTGACGCTTGACCATACGGTAGCTGCAAATAGCACAGCAAAGGATTATACTATCTCACTTGGCGCAAGAGTCGACAATACGCTCCCTTCCGGTAGCTATATCAACGATAATTTCATCTTGGAAGCCGTTGCGAACGTCGTTCCAACATCAATACTCACAATTAGCTATGGAGACCATGTTACCGGTGTAAGTATTGGTGGCACAAACGTGACTAGTGGCGAAACGGTTAAACTAATCGTCGGTGCCCCATATAGTATTTCCATGACGACCGACCAATATTTCAATCGTGCTAGCTGGACGGCAACCACCGGCACTATCGCGTCAGCTAGTTCTCTTTCAACCACATATACCATTACTTCGAGTAATGCCACTTTGACTGCAACTGGTTTATTCAATGGTCCGGAAATCCAAAACCTTAGTGACGCCAACTGTACCTCAACGGCCAGCCTCGCTATAGATACTCGCGACGAGACGATTTATCAGGTTAAACGCCTCGAGGACGGTCGTTGCTGGATGATGCAGAATCTCGACCTCGGTCGTACAGCGCTTTCGGCAGATCTTACAAGTAGTAACACGAATATCTCCTCGACAATCTCTTTCTCGACATTTAATAACTGGATTAAAGCGGCTGGTACTTGGACATATTCAGACGGCGAAGTGATTCCTGTCACCGGTACCGATTCGGTTTCTGATGTTCCATATGGTACCCTGTACAACTATTATGCAGTTTCAGCCGGTACGATTGCCGGTTATACAAATGCTAATAACGCAGTTTATGATATTTGCCCAGCCGGATGGCGTCTCCCGACCGGTGGCACAAATGGAGAATTCGCCGGTGTTTACGCCTATCACGACTCTTATAATGGTTTCCGCGCCTCCGAAGCTGACGGCGGTCTAGCTTACCCACTTTCTGGTGCATTTGTGCAATCCGGTCCGGGATCTGTGGACACCGCAGGTATTTATTGGGCATCGACCATCTCGACTGGTAGCAACTGGGCCCAGGGTAAGTACGATATTTCGATGCAAGAATTATATATTACAGAAGCGATAGAAGAACCAATCGTAATCGAAGAGCCATCAGTCTTCCTTGGTGATGCAGACTATCGCACGCTAGGCATCGCGGCTCGTTGTATCAAAAAACGTGCATCGCATACCCTAACGGTAAACTATGGTGCTGGCGTCCAAGCTGTCTATGTCAACGGCAACCTTATCGCAAACGCCGGTACAATCAGTATTGAAGAAGGCGTCCCACATCCAATTAAAGTGATATTTGATAAGAACTATGCATTCAGTAGCTGGTCTGCTACGTCTGGCACTATCGGCACAGCAAGCGAGCAGTTCACTACTTATGCTATAGGAAGCTCCAACGCTACACTTACGGCAAACGGTGCAGTGTTTACTGGTGGCGTAATTCAAAATCTTGACTCCTCGTTATGTACGACAACTGAAGCTAAGTTTAAAGACAATCGTGACAACCAGGTTTACACTGTCAAACGTCTCGCCGATGGTAGATGTTGGATGATGCAAAACCTCGATCTCGGGCGTACGAGTTTAACTGTAGACCTAACCAGTGCAAACTCAAATCTCGAAACAACGGTACCTGCTGCAACATTTAATAGTTGGGTTACAAGTTCCTCCCCGGCCGCCAGCTATGATACTGGTGTAGTATACCCAGCAAGTGGTATGGTCCTTGAATCAGATATTCCAAAAGGTACATATTATAACTTCTATGCGGCTAGTGGTGGCTCAATTTCTGGTTCATCGAATGCCAATAACGCCACGCATGATATCTGCCCGGCCGGTTGGAGATTGCCAACCGGAGGCGCTAATAGTGAAATGAGAAAAATGAGCGATTTGTATTCTGAAGACTTAATGATTAGAACGCCGAGCGCAATGGGTGGTGCAGCATTTGGTATTGCAGGGTACTTTAATACCGCCGGCTCAATCTTAAGCAGCTATGGTGATTATTGGACCGCAACTCGTTCTTCAAATACGAACATGAGGTATTTAATGACGTTTGGCAGTGGCTATGGCTATAACGATAATAGCACTTTGAACCGTAGAAGTGGCGCTTCAATTCGTTGTATTCTTGATCAAATGACTATCTCTGATTTGCAATACTTGCAAGACTTTGCTTCCCTCACAAATCAAGAAAGGAGTGAGGTTTTATCGAGCATGCTAGAAGGCCAAACCTACCAGCTAACCGATAACCGCGACAGTAAGGTTTATGATATTGCAAAGATGAAAGACGGGCACATTTGGCTTGCCGAAAACCTTGATCTTGGTCGCACTACTTTGTCTAACGACCTTACTAGTGCTAATACCAATTTAAGCAACACAATTCCGTATGCCACATTTAATGGGTGGAAGAAATCAACCGGCACTATGACTTATGCTAACGGTGAGTTCATTAATGTTACCGGTACTGATGAGGCGTCTGGTACCGCATATGGCACACTATATAATTATTATGCAGCTACGGCAGGTACCATTAAAGGCAGCGAAAGTGGCGAAGATGCCCACTTTGATATCTGTCCAGCTGGCTGGAGATTACCAACCGGTGGCTCTTCAGGGGAATTTCAAGCTCTCTACACCGAGTATCCAAGCAACGCACGGATGAGAGCTCCAATCGCTGAATCCGGTGCCGCGTTTACGCTTGCCGGCGTATTCTATGGTGGAGCCCCAACCTATCAAGAAACCAATGGCCGTCTCTGGTCCTCGACGAGAGTTGATAGCTCAAATGTAAATATCAATTTCATGAGTACTACGGGCGTTAGCCCGGCTAGTACTAATGGTCGCCGTGATGGGTGCTCAATTAGGTGCATTGTTAAAACTAACGTCTATACGCTTACTATTTCGTATGGTACAGGCGTTTCCGGTGTTGTAATTAATGGTGTTACATATCATAATGGCGATACGGTTAATCTCGAACCGGGCGTCTCGAATACAATTACCATGACGACATCACCAGCCTATGCATTCACCACCTGGTTAGCAACTTCTGGCACTGTCGGAAACGTCCTAGCCCAGTCTACTACGTACACTATTGGATCAACTAATGCGACATTGTCAGTAACCGCAACCTTCTCGCCACCAAACCTCCAAAACATCGACCAGTCTAACTGTACCTCAACCCCATCAATTGCGGTAGATACACGCGATGATCATCTATATACTATTCAACGCCTCGACGACGGCAATTGTTGGATGATGGAAAACTTAGACCTTGGCCGCACCACGCTTACCACAGACCTTACGAGCTCAAATACAAATCTTTCCACCACTATTACGGCAGCTACATTTAACAGCTGGAAGAAGACTGGTGGCGGCCCATCATTTACTGATGGTGAATTCATCTCTATATCTGGTACAGATTCTGTTTCTGACACAGACTATGGCACATTGTATAACTATTATGCTGCCTCGGCAGGAACTGTTTCTGGCAATGTTAACCGTAATAATGCAGTTTACGATCTTTGCCCTGCGGGATGGCGACTCCCAATCGGCACCGTTAATGGAGAATTTCAAGAATTATACTCATACTACAACTCGGCTAATAGCATTAGAGCATCAATTAATGATTCTGGGGCTGCGTTCGCTTTAGCGGGGGATTTCCTTCAAGGCGCACCAGTGAGACAAGGAAGCGACGGCTTCTATTGGACTTCTTCAAATGGCTACACTGATACAGGCGTATTCGCCCTAGTTGTACATACAACGAGCGTATATCCGAGCAGTGGCGCTGATCGTAATCTTGGTGCTTCGATTCGTTGTGTAGCCAAAAAAACAGCTCACTCAGTAACTGTCACATATGCTACCGGTATTTCAAACGTCACAGTTAATGGTACCTCCGTCCCTAATGGCGGCTCTATTAGCCTTGAGGAAGGCGTAAAATATGCAATAAATGCATATGTTTCCACAGGTTTCTCTTGGGGTGCATGGTCGGTATCGTCTGGCACAATTGTCCAGTCCAGCTCGTCATCAATGATATATACAATAGGAACTACAGACGATACAATTACAATGACCACAACATTTATTGGTCCAAATATTCAAAACCTTGCACCGAATAATTGTACTTCAACACCAAACAACGCTAAGGACACTCGTGATGGACGTATATACACTATTAAGCGTCTCGACGATGGCAATTGTTGGATGATGGAAAACCTCGACCTTGGCCGTACCACGCTTACTACGGACCTTACAAGTTCCAACACAAATTTATCCACCACTGTTACGGCAGCAACATTCAATGGTTGGAAAAAGACTACCGGCTCATATACATTAACTGATGGAGAATATATCGCCATATCAGGCACAGACTCCGTGTCCAATACGGAATATGGCGTACTATACAACTATCACGCCGCCACCGCTGGTACTGTTACTGGTAGTACAAACAATAAAGATGCAAAATACGACATTTGTCCAGCCGGATGGAGATTGCCAACCGGCAATACGGAAGGTGAAATCTACGAATTATATGAAGAATATCATTCCAATGCACTCATTAGAGCATCTATCAATGACTCCGGGGCTGCCTTTGCACTTGCTGGCCATTTCTATAACAGCACTCCGACTGCTGAGGGATCCTATGGCCATTATTGGACTTCCACGCGGGCCAACGATGCAAGCATGTACAATTTTTATCTAAGCACTTCAAGTGTGACGCCGGCAAACTATAATCATAGAGGAACCGGAAGCTCTATGCGCTGTATATTAACAGAGCCAAAGACAATATCCGATCTAACATATATGCAAGATTTTAGGAAACTTGCTGACTACGATAAAGCATCAGTGATAGCATCAATGTCCTATGATACTACCTATGACCTTATTGATAATCGAGATAATAGAACATATAAAGTCGCGAAGTTGAAGGATGGTAATATTTGGATGGCGGAAAACCTAGATCTCGGTCATACGAGCTTATCGGTAAATCTTACAAGTACAAATACGAATGTCAGTACATCGGTTACAGCTGCTACTTTCAATGGTTGGATTACTACTTCTGCGGTAGGAACTAATGATGCCGGTGAAGTAATGGCCGTCTCGGGAACTGATGAAACATCCGGTACGGCTTATGGCACGCTATATAATTATTATGCTGCATCAGCCGGAGAAGTAACGGGCAGTTCGTATACAGCAAATGCAAATAATGATCTTTGTCCTGCTGGATGGAGAATGCCAACTGGTAGTATGTATGGAGAAATGTATCAATTGTATAGTGTGACCGATTATAATTCTCCAACGTTGTTTAGGACACCAATTACGAGTGGTGGAGCTGGTTTTTCACTCGCTGGAGTTGCTTGGAGCGGTACACCAGAATATACCTCATATTATGCCAGTTATTGGACGTCCACGATGGCTAGTAGTACTCTTGCGTATAGAGCTAGTATGAATAAAACTAGTGTCGGTGCGGATGGTAGTGATAATAGATCGCCACTTGGTTCAATCCGTTGCATCGCAAAGCTGACGGATAATATAATTAGCGATTATACGTACATGCAAGAGCTACGCACGCTAACTGCTGAGACGAAGGAAATACTCATGGAATCAATGACGGCTAATGCAAATTATACTTTGACAGATGCACGTGACAATGCGTCGTATACAATTTCAAAGCTCAATAACGACAGCATTTGGATGACGCAAAACCTCGATTTAGGCCGCACTGACCTAACGATTAATCTAATGTCATCTAACACGAACATTGATGTCCCATCTGTTTCTGCATCCACATTTAACGGTTGGCGCAAAACATCTGGGACCAACACAACCGATGCTGGCGAATATATAAATGTATCAGGCACAGATTCGGTCAATGGTTCAGCGCATGGCACGTTGTATAATTACTATGCGGCGACGGCAGGAACTATCTCGGGCACCTCTAACGACACCGCTGCCACTTACGATATCTGTCCTGCAGGTTGGCGACTTCCAACTGGAGGCCCTACTGTAAATGCTGATATATACAAAATGTATAGCGCTACTGGCTATGGTACGTATGACAGTATGAGGCAGTCAAACGCTAATGGCGGGCTCGGCTTCACGCTAAGCGGTTATTTCCAAAATGGTGTTGCCTTCAACCAGAATAACTACGGGAATTACTGGGCGTCAAACGCATACTCTACTGCAAACAGATATATCTTCTATTTCACAGCTACAGTTGCATATCCAAATCGTAATAACGCTCGTGGGTATGGCTATTCAATTCGCTGCATTTTGAAATAAACCTTCTTTCATCGTGCTATAATAAAAAAATAGTTTAGATAGAAGAGAGGTAATTCTATGACAAAATACGTCTTTGTTACGGGCGGGGTAGTATCAGGTTTAGGTAAGGGCATCACGGCATCGTCGATCGCCCTTCTTTTAAAGTCGCGGGGATACAAAGTCTTCATGCAGAAATTCGATCCCTACTTTAATGTTGACCCGGGTACGATGAATCCGATTCAACACGGTGAAGTTTACGTTACCTATGATGGCTGCGAGACCGATCTCGACCTCGGCCACTACGAAAGATTTATCGACGAAGAATTGAACTACAGTTCCAACATCACCAGTGGCAAAGTCTACAGCAGCGTTATCGAAAAAGAGCGCCGTGGTGAATACCTCGGCTCAACCGTTCAGATGGTGCCTCACATCACGAACGAGATTAAGAATAAAGTATTCGAGGCCGGTAAATCCAGTGGTGCAGACGTTGTAATTACCGAAATTGGTGGCACCGTTGGTGATATCGAAAGCCAACCATTCATCGAAGCTCTTCGCCAAATTCAATACGAGCTCGGTCAAAAGAATACTTTCTTCGTGCATTGTACTTTAGTTCCGCTTATCTTCGGCTCCGGCGAGCTTAAGACCAAGCCGACTCAGAATAGCGTGAAGGATCTTCGCAATATGGGCATCACACCTAATGCACTCGTGATTCGCGTACCATACAAAACCGAGGACAAATTAAAAGAAAAGCTTTCCCTTTTCTGCTCCGTGCCGAAGGAAAATATCATCGATTCCGTGGACGTGAATAACATTTATCAAATTCCAATCAACTATCACGAACAACGCATCGATGAAATCATTTTGAAACAGTTCGGTTTCCCAGCTAAAAGAGCCAATCTTAAATACTGGACCGATTTGATTGATACTGTTAATAATCTTAAAGACGAAGTAAACATTGCACTCGTCGGCAAATACGTCGAGCTACACGATGCATATCTCTCGGTTCACGAGGCCTTGACTCACGCCGGTTATGTCTACAATCACAAGGTCAATATCGACTGGGTAGATTCCGAAACTCTCGAAAAAGAGGGTGTCGACGTGAAAGAAAGACTGAAAGATGCTGATGGTATTCTGGTTCCGGGCGGTTTTGGCAGCCGTGGTATCGAAGGTAAAATTAAAGCGATTAATTATGCTAGAACCAATAATATCCCGTTTCTCGGCATTTGTCTCGGCATGCAACTCGCGGTGATTGAATTTGCAAGAAACGTGTGCCACCTAAAAGACGCCAACTCGACAGAGTTTAATCCCCTTGCCAAAGTCCCAATTATTGATTTGATGGCAGATCAAAAATCCATCATTAATAAAGGCGGTACGCTTCGCCTCGGCAACTATGAATGTACTTTGAAGAAAGGCACTCTCGCCTACGAGGATTATAAACAAGACAAGATTTTGGAGCGTCACCGTCATCGCTATGAATTCAATAATGAATACAAGGAATTACTCGAACTAAACGGCATGGTCTTCTCTGGCATTAATGAAGCTGCTGAGCTTGTCGAAATTATCGAACTTCCAAAGCACAAACACTTCATTGCGAGCCAATTCCATCCGGAATTCAAATCCCGTCCGACCCACGCACATCCACTATTCAAATCATTCATTAAAGCAAGTATCGAAAACGCCAAGAAATAATTAGCCATAAAAAATGGCAGGGGCGGCAAGACTTGAACTCGCGACACCTGGTTTTGGAGACCAGTGCTCTACCAACTGAGCTACACCCCTACAAAAGTATATGTAATATTTTATCATATTTTTAATAAAAAATCATCAAAAAATTAGCACAAATGTTTTAAAACGTGCTAAAATTAAAAGTGATGAAAATACTTATGTTAGGCTGGGAATTACCACCTCACAATAGTGGAGGCCTTGGTGTCGCCTGTTTGAACATGGCGAGAGCTTTGTCGCGCCAAGGTGTCGACATCGATTTTGTCGTGCCATACGAAGCCGAGCATCCTGACATCAAATTCATGCATGTTTTGTCCGCTACGCATCTAGATCCGATTTATCGCTATGGTGGTGGCGCCTATGAATCACTTAGACTCACCGAAAAAATCATTCCGACCCAGGGCAAACAAGATTTAATTTCTATCCGCGACGTCCAAAAGTCTTATTGTGAATATGTCGACAACCTGCTTAAGACTAGCGAAAAGCCAGAAATCGTCCATGCACACGACTGGCTAACTTATGAAGCCGGCATGATTGCGAAAAAGAATTATGATATTCCTCTAATTGCACACGTCCACGCTACCGAATTTGATCGCGCCGGCATGCACTCTGGCAATCCGATTATTCACGAAATCGAATATGAAGGCCTCATGATGGCTGACAGAATCATTGCTGTATCTGAGGCGACCAAGCGCATCGTCCATCAAAAATACAACATCCCACTAGGCAAAATCGACGTTGTTTATAATTCCCTCGATGAAAATTACGAAAATTCCGACTATAAATTCCAGGAGCAAACTTACAAATTCCTACTCAAGCAAAAAGAGAATGGCTGTACAATCGTTTCAACGGTTGGTCGTTTCACAGTCCAAAAAGGTTTACACAACCTCATGGAAGCAGCCGCACTTGCCGTATCAAAAAATCCTAAGCTCATCTTTGTCTTCGCTGGCGATGGCGAAGAACGTAACGAATTAATCGAAATGGCAGCTGATCTCGGTATTTCAAAGAACGTTATCTTTACTGGTTTTATCCGTGGTCGCAGACTACGTGACATTTATGCTGTTTCCGATATCTTTGTCATGAGCTCAATTTCCGAACCATTTGGTCTAACCGCACTTGAGGCTGCGCACCATGGCGATGCACTAATCCTTACTAAGCAATCCGGTGTTGCAGAAGTGATTTGGTCCGCCATGACTTATGATTTCTGGGACGAAAGAAAGCTTGCCGACGAAATTGTTTCAATCTCAAAAAATCCAGAACTTCGCGAAGCTTTGCAGACAAATGTTAAACACGAATACAACAAGATCTCGTGGAATGATGTTGCAAAAAAATGTATCAAGGTTTACAATAATACAATAAAACATAAGAGGAAATAGGGTGCGAGCAGTTTGTTTATATCTACACATTCACCAGCCAATCCGCTACCGCGAGTACTCGATTTTTGATGTTGGAAACAATTCCAATTATTTCTACGATAATTACAGTGGTCGTCAATCTAATGAGCGCATTTTTAGAAAAGTTGCTGACAAAAGCTACTATCCAATGCTGAATTTGCTCTACAAAAACATGGTTGAGCACCCAGATTTTAAGGTATCATTCTCGATTACCGGTACTTGGCTTGAACAAGCCGAAAAATGGGCCCCAGATCTAATCAATATCATCCGCGATATGGTAAATCGTGGCCAAGCTGAAATTGTTGGCGAAACCTACTACCATTCGCTAGCCTATTTCTATAACCTAGACGAATTTAACGATCAAGTCAAAATGCACACCGGTCTCATTGAAAGACTCTTTGGCGTCACACCAAAAGTTTTCCGTAATACCGAATTTGCCTATAATGATTCCCTCGCTCGCTGGGCCGAAAGCCAAGGCTACAAAGCTATTCTCGCTGAAGGTTGGGATAAAGTCCTCGGTTGGCGTAGCCCGAATCACGTTTATCGTCCAGCCGGTTGTAAGGATATCAAACTACTTCTAAAAAATTATCGTTTATCTGATGATATCGCTTTCCGCTTCTCGAACCGCGCTTGGGCAGAATGGCCACTGACAGTGCCAAAGTACCAACGCTGGATTGACGACGATTGTCTCCGTGGCAATCTCATCAATCTCTTCATGGATTTCGAGACCTTTGGCGAACACCAATGGAAGGATACCGGCATCTTTGATTTCATGAACACATTCATTGGCTCATGGCTCTCTGAATACGAGAATAAATTTGTGACCGTTTCCGAGGCCGCCGACCTAGAGGCTCCAGTTGACGAAGTCTCAATGCCGGAAACCGTAACCTGGGCTGATACCGAAAGAGACTTGTCTGCTTGGCTTTCAAACTCGATGCAGTCATCCGCAATGAGCCAAATCTTTGGTCTTCGTGATAAGGTGCTGTCAACTCATGATGGCCAACTTATCTCAGGCTGGCGCTATATGACGACTTCAGACCACCCATATTCAATGTGCACTAAGTATTGGAACGATGGCGACGTTCACGCCTATTTCTCTGCCTATGCATCGCCATACGAAAGCTTCATGTATTACATGAATGTCTTCCGCGATATCGAATATCGTATTAATAATATCCTCGGATATTAATATATATAATATATATGTAACAAAAATCCCCTCGATATGAGGGGTATTTTTTAGCTTGATTAGCGCTTCTTTTCCTTGACTTCGTTACGACCGAGGTTTTTCTTGGTTTCAGTAAAGACAACGTGCTTTCTTAGAACTGGATCGTACTTCTTAAGGCTTAGCTTATCAGGAGTATTCATCGTATTCTTTTTGGTATAGTAAGCACGAACACCAGACTCCTCAGAAACGAGGCCTACGAGTTTACGCTTAGTGTTATTCTTTTTTGCCATGATTCTTTACATTTTACCATACTCTATAAAAAATGGCAAGACTTAGTCTTGCCATAGGGGGGATTACGGCCTTTTAACACCGCTTCCGTTGCAATGCGGGCATTTAGCCCCATAATAGGTTTTGCCGCTTCCATTGCAATAGATACATTTGGGCAGTTTATATACATACCCGCATTGTCCTTGGTGTTTGTCGCGTTCCTCTTCGGTGAGGAAAGGCCTACCGCAACGATTGCAACTCCAGGTCGCCATTCATATCACCCACCTTTCGTAAAGTACTGGGCGTATTTTAATACTATTCAGTACTTTTTGCAAGCAATAGCTCAATGAAGCTGAGGATGTCTTTAATACCTAGCTCTGTGTTCGGCTCGACGAATAGCTCTGGATCGTCAATGAAGTCAAGCGAAGTGACGTGTTTATAGACCACCTTGATTAACTGGTGCAATTCTTCTTCATCTTTATCATTGAACTCGTAAACCTTATCATAGACCTCGCCGTCATTATCAGGTA
Source organism: uncultured Candidatus Saccharibacteria bacterium (assembly GCA_947165465.1). Classification (GTDB taxonomy): domain Bacteria; phylum Patescibacteriota; class Saccharimonadia; order Saccharimonadales; family Saccharimonadaceae; genus Nanosyncoccus. The sequence continues at coordinate 95,313 of CAMVAM010000004.1, forward strand.
TCACAAATAAGATGTGTGCCTTCTCAATCTTGTATTTAGAGTATCTTGGCGAATTCTTGAGAAGCAGCTTATAAAACTCGAGTTGGAGCATGTATTTATAAAGCGTTTTATGTGAGCGCCACTTATCTTTATGATAGGCACTGGTCTTAAAGTCGTAAATCTCAATTGTCTTATTCTCTTCATCAATCGCAATGTGGTCGACTTTACCGGTCACCGGAACGCCATCTACCACTAGCTTGTCCGGGCCAAGATTAACTTCGGCTTCACCGTTTCGAAGGATATCTTTGAAGTGCTCTAGAGCTACCAATAAATAGCCAGGCCCTTTCTCACGAATCTTTTGTTTAATACTGCTTTCGACATCATAGCGGTCGAGTTCTTCGAGGAATAATTGAACCGCCTCTTCATCGGAAATGCCTTTATTGGTGACATTTTCAAAGACGGAGTGCATGAGAGTTCCGGTCACGAGTGATTCAGTCTCTGGCTCACGTGGCGTATTTAAGACATAGCTCTTAAAGAAGCTCTGCGGACCAGCGTAAACGATATCGATGAATGAAGTAAGAGCTGAAGCGGACATCTTCCAGTTTTTGATGCGCTCCTTGTATAAGAGCCTGATATCTGGACTTTTATCAACATAGGAAGAAATCCAGTTCTTGATGCTCTTTTCACGAGCCTCGACAGATGGCATTGTATACATCGTTTCGACTTTGCCGGACGGAATAAACGGTGATAACAGTATGTCTTCTCCATCAACTTTGGTGACGTTTTCAGCCAAGTATTCCAACCTATCTTGTTCCTTATCATTAAAGTCATGAAGCGCGTTAGTGATATATAGATGAGACTTCGCACGGGTAAGAGCCACATAAAGAATACGGAGTCTCTCGCCATCGGTCATACCGGTGTGGCGAATCTGTGTGAGGTTATTTGGTAGGAACAAAAGATTATTATTGCCTTTGCCGGCGCCCCAAGCAGAGTGATCGGCGGTCAAAATAAAGACGTATTCGAACTCAAGACCTTTAGCTTTGTGTGCGGTTAGGATTTGCACTGCCTCATCCGCGTCCTTATACGGGCTGGTTACAGTTAAGGGCATAGTTGCGTCTTCATAATCCGTCACGAGCTCAACTAAGTCAGAAATTCTGAGTGGCTTATCACCGAAGTGTTTCTTAATCTTGCCCTTAAAGGAAGCGAGATTGTCGTAAAAAGTAAATCTTTCATATGGCTCCAGCTTATCGATATCCATCTTCTTTACAATCATATCGATAATAATATCGAGTGGTTCAGTAAATGATTTAGCGACTAGTTCTGCAATGAAGTTCATCGCGCCAGCGACTCTCTCGTCTTCGGCGTGAGAAAGATAATCAAAGGCCGATTCGTGTGCCCCCCTTGCTTGACCGACTAAACGGATCACGTCAACCATTGGTACGTTGAAGAATGGATATGATAAAACTTCCATTATCTGGACGGAAGGCGTCTTTTCGCTCGCAACCTCATTTACATATTTGATGGTCGTAATAATTTGGTGAATCTTGTCGTCAAGGAAAAGATTGTCACGCTTCTCATAAGCAATCTTAATTTCATCATATTCCTTTAGATAAGGTAGAAGTGGTTCAAAGTATTTAGTTTTATAAGAAATTACCGCAATTTCGCTCTGCTTCACACCAGATTTAATTAGCTCGTGGATTTTTTTAGCTACATAGGAATACTCTTGGTCGGAAGAAAAGAATTCAACGCGGTGGATACCGGTGTCTTTAAGCGCCGGTTTGTGTGCAATCAGTTCCTTGTCGGCGAAACGATCCGGAGCTTGGTTAATAATCTTACGCGAAAAGTCGAGAATCTCTTGTGTGCTGCGATAGTTCTCAACTAGAGGGATCACCTCGGAACTATAATATTTTTGGAAATCGGTGAGATTGGAAGAAAGCGCGCCCTGGAACTCAAAGATAGCCTGGTCGTCATCACCTACAGCCATGATCATCGGCTTTTCGTAGTCCGTGAGAGCTTTCACAATCGCAAACTGCGAAGGGTTTGTATCCTGGAATTCGTCGAGAAGAATAAACTGATATCTCTCTTCGAGTGAGAGTTTAAAACCTTCATCGGTATTTAGGATTCGTACTGCTTCTTCGATCATGTCATTAAAATCGAACAGACCATTCTCTCTCATATAATCCTGATACTGTTTCATGATATTTGCAGCCGAAAGGAGCTTCTTGTTTTTAATGCGATCCTTCAAGCGATAATTTTTCTTCTCATCTCTTTCAAAATAGTCATCCTTCCAAGCCGAAAGTGGCGCTACGGTGTCTTTGTCAATTGCATCAGAGATAGCTTTTTTAAGATCTCTCGCCATGCTGGCAATTGAGCGCTCGACATTCTTAACAATCGGCTTGAGATGCTCATAATCCTTCAAAATCTCATAGATTGGCTGGTAAGCACCCTCAAGCGATTCCTTAAACTTGTAGGGTACAATATTTAGTAGTAGTGGCGAAATTGCATTGCTTAAGATTTCAGAATCCTCGACATTTTGTTTTGCTATCTTTAGCAAGTCATCTTCGGTGAGGCCGGCCTTTTTCGCTTCCGAAATCACGCCCATAATGTCGGAGACTTTGTCGCCCCTCAGGATGTCATTTCCTTTTAAATTATCTTGAAGAGTCTTAACAATTTTAAATTGGGTAATTTCATCAATCGGCGAATCGAGCTGTCGGTCGTAATCTTCGGAATAATTCTTGTACTGAGCCAGAATATCAGAGCCGAAGGCATGGTAAGTGCCGATATTAACCTTCAGAGCATCCTGGCCGATGATGGTCTTTAGACGCTCGCGCATATTTGAAGCACCGGACTCAGTAAAGGTGAGACAAAGAACATTCTCAGGATTTGTATCGGTATGTGTCAAAATATAAGCAACCTTCTCAGAAAGTAACTGAGTCTTACCTGTACCCGGCCCAGCTAAAACTAATAGTGGCCCATCCAAGTATTCTACAGCTCTTTTTTGATTCGCATTTAATCCCATTTATGCTCCATTCATGTTAATAATTTCTTTTAGAATCGATGCTTCAAGTGGTACTTCAATCTCACCAGCTACAATCCTAGCTAGAGTTGCTAAACCTTCAACGGTCTTCTCCGGCTGGTAGTCTGGATTCTCGCGTTTTTTCATGCCATATTCGTAATTCCTAGACGGCAAATTACAGGTGAGTTTGAGATCGTCCACGCCACAGTAATGATAAACCGTATCCCGCATCGCACCATTGGCTAGAAGAATTAACTCCATCTCCTTCGCTACATCAGTAATAAACTGTTGATGTTCGGCAGTGCCCGGTTTTAAGCCTAGATATCCGGCCCTAATTGCATAGACATTTTTAAGAGCACCGCACATGAGCACACCACGTAAATCCTTAGTGTGATCAAAGGAAATATATTCGGTATCAAATAGATTGACTAACCTATCATCAGTCACGGTAAGGAAGGTCTCTTTCTTCGCCTTCATATCATCAGCAAAGCTAGGTCCAGAAAGCGCCATAATGTCATGAAAATCAGTAAAGACATCATCGGTCAAGAGACCCTTAGTTGCAATAATTAGTGGGGTATGGACATCAAGTTGTGGCAAAATCTCTGGAACAGTATTAGAAGGTGCCACTAGAACCACCATTTCAGCATCCCACATTAAATCATGGATAAATTTATCCGTAATCGCCGGATCATAATATATTACTTCGTGGCCCTTCTCTTCTAGGACGCCACCGAGAGCGGTTCCATAAGCTCCAGCTCCAATTACACCTATCTTCATATTACTCCTTAATCATTAAACATCTGCTTGCGACGGCGATGTTTTTTAATTGATTTAAAAATCGAATAAACCAAAGTAATTACAGTTAAGAATAAAAGCACCATAAACCAAATTGGGCAACAAATCACGGTTTTCTCGATTACGGAGACTTCGTCGAGATATGTGACGGTTTGTTTGATTGTGTAAATCCCAAGTGGCGAAAAGCCATCGAGGTCGCGAACAATATGACGGGTAGTTTCCGGCATAATTGTTTCTTCTATCGTGTTGTTTTCATTGCTCTTTGGGTAAATCGGAGTCGAAGAAAAAACACTTCTCACCTCAACGGCAACTCTAGCAATATCGTGAACGTTACCTTCATTAGTGACAGAAGCTTCCACTCGGATTGGCAGATTAGTGGCAAAGCCAGGAATGGTATTCTCAACTACCTTGCCGCCATGTTCGGTTTCACCGGCAACCTTGGCAAAGATGAGGCTAGCCATTTCAAATACATTCTCGACCGCAATACCTTCCACATTGCCGACATCAGCATCGGAGGTAACGAGAAGCGCCGCATATTGACCACCGGCCGGAGCACTTTCCGGTACATTGATTGTGTAATTAATCTTTACGGATTCGTTAGGCTTTAATACACCAGAATCTTTGTCTAGAGTAATCCATTTAGTAATCAAGGTCCTATCATTCTCAGTCAAAAAGTCAGCGCTATATTCGTCGTCGGTAACCGAATAAGAAGAAACCGATACTTTGAATTTAAAATCAGAAGCCGAGTCAGCCGGATTGGAAATCGTAAGAGTGCCGTGATAGATTTCACCAGCATTTAATTCAATTCGTTTAGTCATCGGAGAGATGACAAATGAGCTGTCAGAATTCACCGAACCTCCTTAGATATATATAATATATATTATATCACGATTATTCGATGCTTAGTATCTTACCGGTACCTTGTTCTAGGTGGAGTAATCTCTGATTCTTTGAACCGCGGTAGCGAAGGCTAAGGTCTTTAAGGCCAATAATGAATGGTCCGTCAATCAAAGCATCTAAGGATTTTAGAAATTCCCATTGTTCGCCGCCAGCTTTCTGAATCTGTTCGTAAGTAAAGCCGGAAAAACTCCAGACATTCCAACCAAGCTCCTTGCGTACCCAATCAGCAATTTCTTTACAGGTGGCCGGCTGTACGAATGGCTCGCCACCACAGAACGTGAGCCCGGCCTGGCCTTTAAATTTACTTAGCCTTTCTTCAATCTCACTAATTTCAATTAGGAAACCACCAGCATAGTCCCAAGTCTCTGGGTTCTGGCATTCCTTGCAATGATTTGGGCAACCTTGTGTCCAGACTACCGCCCTAAGTCCATCGCCGTTTACAATATTGTCGTGTTCAAGCGGACCGGACAAGCGAATCATGCCCTTAGGAGGCTGCGGAGCGACTTTCATCCGCTCTACAGCCATTTTATCCCAATCTACTTTTGGCTCTGCCATTATTTACCCTTTGCGCAGTTACAAACTTTTTCGAAAGGCACATCGCCTTCGAGACGGCCACAGTGTGGGCAACGCTCGCCCTTAATGATGCCAGAGAAGCCACAGACTGGGTCGCGGTCGACCGGATGGTTTACAGAGCCATAGCCGATACCACAGTCGTGCATCTTGCGGATTACAGCTTCAAAGGCAGCAATATTCTGAGAAGGATCACCATCGAGCTCGATATAAGTGATATGACCGGCATTACAAAGGTTGTGATACGGAGCCTCAATTTCAATCTTGTCGAAGGCGGAAATTGGGTAGTAAACCGGTACGTGGAATGAGTTAGTGTAGAATTCCCTGTCGGTTACACCTTTAATCTTACCGAATTCTTTGCGGTCAATCTTGGTAAATCTACCGGCAATACCTTCAGCTGGGGTAGCAAGGAGCGAGAAGTTGAGATTATACTTCTTGCAGTAGCTATCGCATTTCTCGCGCATGTGAGTAATGATATCGAGACCAAGGTCACGTGCATCCTCATCTTCACCATGATGTTTGCCAGTCATAGCAACCAAAGTCTCAGCAAGGCCAATAAAACCAATCGAAAGTGTACCATGCTTGATTACATCACGGAGTGTATCATTTGGACCAAGCTTTTCGGAACCGAACCAGTTCCCTTGCCCCATAAGAAACGGGAAGTTGCGGACGTGTTGGTTAGCTTGGAATTCAAAACGCTCGAGCAATTCGTCTCTAACTAAATCTAGTTTTTCATCGAGTTCGTGATAGAAGCCATCCCAATCGGCTTCTTTACGCTCGCCTAAGCAAATACCATGCTTAATGCCGATACGAACAATATTAATAGTCGTAAAGGACAAGTTTCCACGTCCAGTGACGATACCATCAGATTCTGGGAATACAGAAGCAAATACGCGCGTACGACAGCCCATGGTTGCGATTTCAGTGCGGTAATCGCCCTTCTTGTAATACTTCAAATTGTATGGGGCATCGATAAAACAGAAATTCGGGAACAATCTCTTGGCGGAAACTTCCATCGAGCGCTTAAAGATATCATAGTTCGGATCTCCCGGATTATAGTTGATACCTTCCTTGACCTTCAAGATTGAAATTGGGAAGATTGGCGTTTCGCCCTTACCAAGGCCATTCTCGGTAGCTTGAAGAAGATCAAGCGACACAAGACGACCGGCCGGAGTAGTATCGGTACCGAAATTGATCGAAGTGAATGGCACCTGCGCACCAGCACGAGAGTGCATTGTGTTAAGGTTGTGCACAAATCCTTCCATCGCCTGGAGAGTTTCTCTCTCAACATCTTCATTTGAAGCATCAATAACTTCTTGCGGCCATTTATCCTTGACAAGTGTCTTATCATCACCGTAGTTATAATTATCTTTTACAGCGAGTTCGAGTTTTTTACCAGTAAACTTATTGTATTTCTCGAGATTGCGCTTCAAAGCTTTGCGGTAAGATTTGTTTACACCGGGAGCCATTGCATAGTCGAAATTTGGAATAGATTGGCCACCATGTTGCTCGTTCTGGTTAGCTTGGAGCAAAATCGCAGCAAGTGCACCATAAGAGCTGATCGAATTTGGCGTACGAAGATGACCATGGCCGGTATTAAAGCCACCATTTTCGAACATCACGAATGGATCGGATTGGCAGCAAGTCAGTGTACCGGTAGCATAGAAATCAAGGTCGTGAATATGGATTTCACCCGCATCATGAGCGGCAGCAATATCTGGACGAAGAAGCAAGGATTTAGCAAATACTTTTGAACCTTCTGCGCCGAATTGAAGCATCTTGCCCATGGCAGAGTTACCATCAACATTTGCATTTGAACGCTTCACATCTGAATCTTCTGAAGCATCAGCATGGGAAATCGTGCGATAAATCATCATAAGATCGGACTTTGCAGTACGGATTCTTGAACGCTCTTGGCGATAGCGAATGTAAGCACGAGCAGTCTTTTTAAACGAAGACTCCATCAAAACCTCTTCGACTATGTCCTGAATCTGCTCGACGTTTGGAGTACGCGCAGTGATTTTTTCGTTAGCTCTCTGAACAACCTTCTCTGCGAGTGCCCTTGCGCGGTCCGCCTTGAACTCCTCAGTCGCAAGCCCAGCCTTCGCGATGGCGTCAACGATTTTTTCAGGATCGAATTTTACAATCTTCCCATCCCGCTTAATAATTCTTTTGAACATGAAATATACCTCCTTAAATGTATTCCATTTTGGTTCGTTAATTTATATATGACCTGCCGGGCAACTGTGTGGTAATGCTGATTGCAGTAACCCTACATTTAGTGTCTTGCATCAATAATACTACACTATATATAGCATTTCAAGACTTTTATGCTAATTTTGTAAAAATTACAACAAAAGATTATTTTTGCGTCAAAGTATAGGTGGCGGTACCGGTGTAAGTACCGTATGGAACATTAGAAGCCGTAGAACATTTGTAATAGATTTGCTGTGAAGTGCCTTCACTGGTATCGGCTTCGGTAGTATCAATAATGTTTCCACCAGCAGTTACACGTGTAGTGCTGGATGAATCACCAAGATAAGCAGAATATCGATTAGATCCCTTAGAAGGAGCAGAATAAGCGAAAGTAGCGGAGCCAGAGCCACCAGAAAGTGCCGTGAAAGTTGCAGCGACAGAATAGCCGTTACCAGAGTTGCAGACTGCAGTGAAAGTACTGCTACCCATACCGGTCGCACCTTTATTAGCGGTCATGGCTTTAGTAATAGTGCCACTACCAGAAGTACGAGAGAAAGTACAGATCTCGTCGACGGTAACACTAAGATTATCGACCACAGCTTCAGGATCAGATGTAGCAATAGCGCTTCCAGAAAGAATTAAAATAGGGAGTGATAAGAACGAAACACTCACAAATTTTTTACCCACTATCTCCTCCACTTTTGATTTTTTTAACGATAATTTAAGTATAGTAAACCATTAACTTAATGTCAATACCGCTTCATAACGAAATAAATCTAGCGATTGCAGCTAAAGATAATTATTTAACAATCGGTTTCAGTCAACACAGTATACGTTTCTATGTCAAAGATTCGATCTTTATTCATGGTTCCCGCCGGCCAGACGCGGTTATGTATTTCTTTATGTTGAGTCAATAAGCTATGGCAATGCATATGACTAATAGAATAATCAGTAAAATAGTAATAGATGTTGCTTCCATCGATTTTGGCACGTGGCTGGCACTCGGCGCTGCGTCCTGTGCAGAAGCCCATCACGTCATGAAACCAAGGTTTTTCACCATCGGCAACGCCATAAGTCTTTAGTTCATTCAAATACTCGTAACCGCCTTTTATAGAAACTTTGCCATCGTCTTGATAAATAATAATCCAAATCGCACTTCTAAGCTTGCCGTCGCTATTTTCTTCGTAAGTATAAAAAGCGATGTCGTCACCACTCCCATCCTGGTTGGCAATCTTGGTAAAGTTTTGCACTCCAAAATACTTAGTTACGTTTTCTGGTGTAAATTCGGATATATTAGTATAGTTCTTTCTGAATACCTTACGGGTCGTATATTTAGCAAGTGATTGTTTTCCTTGGTAATAATACTCACCTAATATATAATTGCCTTCGTCTTCGTCGAATTCAGTCGTATATTTTACGATTATTTCCTTAGTTTCATTATTAATTGGTACTGTGTAATAAATGACGAACTCGCTGTTGTTGTTTTCAGTCTTTTCGACTCTAGAAGTAACACCGAGCGGATTGTTAATCTCAGTAGGCGTATCGCTTTGTCCGTCATCGGCAGTATTACTGTTATTAGTAAGGATTGCGATAATGCCTCCAACCGCCACAATCGCACCTGCGCTTATTCCTGAAATCAATAATTTTGCTTTTTTTGATAGATTACTAAAAAGACCATTCTTTGGCATTCTTACTCCTTTTTTAAATTATATCATTAATAAGAGGTGTCAGAATAAAAAAATGGGCATTTTTTACAAAATGTCCATAATTTCGTCGTGGTGGATCTTACTGGGCTCGAACCAGTGACCTTACGAATGTGAATCGTACGCTCTAGCCAACTGAGCTAAAGATCCA
>CAMVAM010000005.1 GCA_947165465.1 uncultured Candidatus Saccharibacteria bacterium
GTATCTTTATCCACTCAGTTAACGCTGTTGGTTTTTATGCTGAAATGCCGTCAAGGCAACTCAGCATAAAAATTATCTAATTTCGCAACCCCTATAATAACTCTGGTCGTTAAACCGTAAGGTTATCTTTAGGTTTAGGCTGTTCCAATTTCGCTCGCCACTACTTTCGGAATCATTATTTATTCTTTTTTCCTGGGCCTACTAAGATGATTCAGTTCGGTCCGTTCCCGTTTTCTACCCTATGTGTTCAGGTAGCAACAATACAACATGACTTGTATTAGGTTACCCCATTCGGCAATCCCCGGATCAATTCTCGTTGTCAGATCCCCGAGGCTTATCGCAGACTCCTACGGCCTTCATCGGTATTGATTGTCAAGGCATCCACTATCAGTGCCCTTATTTACCTTTTTATGCATTGACTTAACTAGCAATCGAAGTTCGACTGCTTGCCGTCAATTAAAATCTTTTCATCGTTAATACCAAATTGTTAATAGAAAGTTTGTAAGAATATTCGAAGTGCATTTTAAGCGACCTCAAACATACCTCGCTTTTCATATCTTTTTGTAGAGGTCGGAAATGCCGACTTGCTTAAACTTTCTCCATTATACCGCACCTCGCAAGTTATGTCAACACTTTTTTTGAAGATTTTTTGACAGAAAGATAAAATACCCTTTCCAAGAGAGCGCTCCGGGCCGCTAGGCCAAGTCTTACTCTCTTTTCAAGGGTATTTTATCTTTCCCTGCAAAAACCACCCCAAAAGGAGTGGTTTCCATTGCAATATATATTATATATTAGCGCTTCCTAGCCTTGATGCGAAGTCCGACATAGATAATCGCAGCGATAATCGCGAAGAGGATCGAGAAAAGCATCCAAATTGGACACTTAATCACCATCTTCTTTACTTCAGTCTTCGTTCCCTCAAATTCTACCGTATATATTACATTGTAGATACCAAAGGACGGAGTATTCTTCCAAGCGGTTTCAAAGTAAAGCGTACGCTCTGGGAGAATCGTTTGTTCGTCCGGCTTCTCCTCGTTGGTATAAACTTCCTCATCAGAGAATAGTGGAAAAACTTGGAGTTTGTAGGTGGCTTTACCGTGTACGTTGCCGGTGTTCCTTACCTTAGAAGCGGCAGTTAAATCACCGGAGAAAATAAAGCTTGGAACATTGATTTCGGTTACTTCACCCTTCTTGGTGGTTTCACCAGCAATCTCAGCGAAGATTGTGTGAGCAATTGCAATTTGCTCGCGAATACCAGTACTACCTTCAGATGTATCATCGTTATTATTTGATGAAACCGTAATTGCCGCATACTGGCCACCGGATGGCGCATCCTCTGGGACAGTAATTAAGAACTCAATCTCATTTGACTCATTTGGCGCAATCGTGCCAGAAGTTGCACTAGTTACTGTAATCCACTTCGAAATCATGGTTCTGTCTGATTCTTCATCGAACACAGCCGTGTATTCGGAATCATCCTTTACATAGAAAGGCGTTACAGTCACCAAATAAGAGAAATCGTCCTCTGAAGATGCCGGGTTCGACACCGTGAAAGTACCACGATATGTATCGCCAGGGTTTAATACGATATTTTGTTTCATCGGCGAAACGGAGAAACCCACTACGCCAGCCGCATTTGCCACCCTGTCATTCACTAGTACGCATACGCCTGCAATTAGCAGTACAAATGTCGCTACTAGAGCCATCTTAAATTTAGTAAACTGTTTTTTCATTAACCTCCTTATCATTTATTTATTTTACCACAATTATTCTTTTGTCTCGCAAGTAAATCCTTCATTCCTATAGGCCTGACGAATTTTCTCGAGGGTATAATCACCATCTAACCCATCAAGCAAGAAATATTTTGCGCCGGCATCGGTAATATTGCTGGCATATGCAGTCATCGAAGTCGAGAGTAGCATATCGCTCGGATCCGACACTAACTGTTTATAGATTGCACCGAATGCATCCGGCTCCAATCCGGATTTGCTAAAGCTAATGTTCATTGCGGCGTGGTTGTAAGCCTCACTAGTAACGATTGCTTCCTTAGAAGGATAGTGTAAATCATAAATGAACGAAATCACATGAAGCTTATTCCCAGAGAAAGTTGCACGCATTGTCGCTTCCTTCTTGGTAGAATAATCATGCGTAAAGAATTTATAATCATAATTACTGGCTGTACAAGACAACGATTTTGTTGATTCAGTTTCCGGAAAACCACCACTCGTCGTGGTACTTCCCATCATCTTTAAGATACAAACAGTAACAATTATAGTGACCACCAACACCGCGCCAACAATCGGCAAATACTTTTTCAGCTTATGGGTCTCTTTAATCTCCATTTTCCTCCTTTATATATAAAGATTATACCATAAGAAAAGTGAAAACAAAAAAATCCCCCCATTTAAGGGGGGATTTAGTTTTACCTAATTAAGCACCGGTCTTTTGGACGAGCGTATAGGTAGCAGTACCTTCGTAGGTACCTTGTGCCTGGTCAGAGTGAAGGCTTACCTTGTAGTCAACCGTGTAAGTACGACCACCGGAAGGGTCCTGCGTGTTTTGTGAACCGAGAACACCGTCAGTTGCAGCAATATTAGAACCGCTAACAGCAGCAGTCCAAGTACCAGAGTTAGCAGTTGGAGTCGTAGCAGAGTAAGCGATAGCTTCACCAGCATTTCCTTGGTGAGAAAGGCTCGTAAATACAGCGTTGATGTCGTAACCTTTACCATTGTTACATGCAGAGGTAAAGGTGCTCGATGCAAATTCCGCATCAAGAGCGCCAGCGGTCAAAGCTTTGGTGTAAGAACCATTACCAGTTGTACGAGTGAAATTGCAAGACTCATTCACAGTAACGGTAAGCGTATCAACGACGGCCGGTGGATTGTCTGCGAATACGCCAACTACAGGCATAGCTGCAAGAACTAAAGATGCTGCACCAGCAACGATTGATTTTTTCATTTTTGTTTTCTCCTTCCATCAAAATGGAAAATTATTTTTGTTGTTTATTTATATTGTTTTTATTGTTTATATTGTTTTGAATTTTTTGTATTGGTGTATGAAACCTTTTACAAATCTAATTATACATGAGCTTTATGAAATGTCAATAACATTTTTTAATAATTTTTTAAGCTGAGTTTTCCACAAGTTTAACAGATAAAAAAGGACTCCCTAGAGCCGGGAGATCCTTTTAAAAGTTTTATTGGGTGTTTATTACTTCTGGGTCAAAGTGTACGTTGCAGTACCGGTGTAAGTACCTTGTGCGATGTTATTTTGAGTAGACACCTTGTAAGATACCTGCTGTACTGTACCAGATGAAGTGCTTGCCGAAGACGTATCCATGAGCTTAGCGCCAGTAGCTGCCAAGTTGGTCGTCGATGAAGATGTGCCCTTTGCTGCAGTCCAAGTACCAGAACCGGCCGTTGGCGTAGTTACTGAGTAGGCGATGCTACCAGATACGCTACCAGTAAGTGCAGTAAAGACTGCTGCTACTGAGTAGCCGCTACCACCGTTACAAATAGCTTTGAAGGTGCTGGTACCAAAGTCTGTTTTAAGAGCATTGGCTGACATCGATTGAGTGTAGCTACCGTTACCAGTAGTACGTTCGAAGGTACAAATCTCATCCACCGTTACGGACAAGTTATCAACTACTGCTGTTGGGTTGCTAGATGCTGCGAATGCCGAAATAGCTGGTGCAGCTGCGAGTACGAGCGATGATGCTCCGATAATCAATGATTTTTTCATAGTGTTTATCTCCGTTTCCCTCTTTATTAGCTAGCCATTGCAAGTTGATATGATGCAGTACCGGTGTAGGTACCCTTTGGTTGGTTGTTTAATAGACCCACTTTGTAAATCACTGTGAGCGTACGACCTGCCGAAGGGTCTTGTGATGTCTGCGTATCTGCAGCTTCACCACTGGTGAGATTTGAAGTTGCACCACTCTTAGTTGCCGTCCAAGTACCTGATCCAGCCGTTGGTGTAGTGGTTGAATAGGTGATTGGGCTCTTTGCGCCAGAATACGTCAAGCTAGTAAAGGTTGGGGTAATTGTATAACCGGAACCATTGTTACAGTGTGACGTAAAGGTGCTAGTGCCAAACGAAGTATCAAGATCGTTTGCTAACATTGTCTTTGCATACGTACCAGTACCGGTAGTACGTGAAAAAGTACAGGACACGGCAACGGTTACCGTGAGCGTATCAGTTAATGCTGCCGGGTTGGTAGCAAAAACGCCGAAAACAGGCGTAGCGGCGAATGCGAGTGATGCCGCACCTGCGATTAGTGTTTTTTTCATAAAATTTTTGTCTCCCTCCCATTTCCTCAACAAGAAAACGGAAAATTTTATTTTATTTTATTTTCGTTAATTGTGTATGAACCCTATTAACACTTCTTATTTTACATATGCGCAAATACATTGTCAAGCATAATTTTTATGTTTATTTTAAGAAAGTTTTCCACAGATTCCTAATCTATTTTTGCGTCAAAGTGTAAGTCGCAGTGCCAGTATAAGTACCGGCCGAAAGGCCATTTCCAGTTGAAACTTTGTAGCTCACTTCTTGTACAGTCCCCTCTGACGTATCCGGTCCGTCCGTATCCATTAGTTTCGCTCCACTAGTTGCCATGTAAGTTGTGCTGGAGCTCGGGCCAAGCACGGCCGTCCATCTCTTTGTACTAGTCGTAGGCTTACCTTTGTAATAAGGAATACTGCCATTCACACTACCGGTAAGTGCCGTAAACACTGCCACCACCTGATATCCGTTTTCCGAATTGCACACCGCTGTAAACTCACTGGTACCAAGTGTCATATTGGTTTTGTTTGGTTGCATACTTGCCGTATAAGTACCAGAGCCACTAGTACGGGTAAAAGTGCAGATTTCATCCACGGTTACAGTCAGAGTATCAACCACTGCTGCAGGATCTTCGGTTGCAGCCACATTAGCAAAAAATGCGCCCGCAAGGACAAAAGACATAACAATTCCAAAAACCTTAGTTTTCAAAATACCTCCTATGACACTATTTCTATATATAATTATAGCAAACCATTAGCAAAATACAAGACAAAAAAAGAACCCCCTTTCGGGGGTTCCTTTTTGCAGTTTTTAGCTCTTCTGAGTTAAAGTGTAGGTAGCAGTACCACGGTATGTACCTTGTGCCTGATCAGAGTGAAGGCCCACTTTGTAGATAACCGTTACGGAAGTACCGGCGGCTGGGTCTTGCGTAGAGGTGTTAAGAAGCACACCATTCGATGCAGCGATGTTAGCACCACCTGAGATTTGTGCAGTCCAAGAACCAGAACCGGCAGTTGGATCAGATGCAGAGTAGGTGATAGCTTCACCGGCGTTGCTGAGATGAGCGAGGCTGGTGAATTCTGCGCTTACGGTGTAACCCTTACCATTGTTACACATAGCCTTAAATGAGCTAGTTGCGAACTCTGAGTCGAGTGCTCCTGGTTCCATAGCTTTCGTGTAAGAACCACCCGTACCATCGTGGTCGAACGTACAAGATTCGTTCACGGTGACAGTGAGTGTATCCACCACTGCTTCTGGATCGGCGGCAAAAGCACCGACAACTGGCATAGCAGCAAGAGCCAAAGATGCTGCGCCCGCAATTATTTGTTTTTTCATTTTGTAACTCCTTCCACTCTCCGTGGATTTTTTGTTTTGTTTTGTTTGTTTTAGGTGTATAACCCTTAACAATTCTAATTATACATAAGCTTTAAAAATTGTCAATACCTTTTTAAGTTTTTATTAAGATTCTCTGATTTACCCAGTCAATAAAGCTTCCGTATTGATTAAATGCATCTGCATCCTCATCTGAATCGGCGCGAAGGAACGTCCTTACAGTCCCTTTTCTTATTACCACAATTGATGGATAATACTTTACTTTTTCGTGCAATGTGGTTTCCTTTAATTCTGAGAACATCATTTTGTAAATCTTCACTTTGTTCTCCGGGAAATAATCTGTCGAAAACTCTCCTAGTCTATCCGCCCCATCACAACCAACCTGATCCACAAAAATCACAAAAGATTTCTTCTTTTTGATTAAGTCTTCATAATCGGCCTTAGTTAGCTCGGTGAACTCTTCTTCGCAAGTACTTTCGCAATAATATTCCGCATCGAGCTCGGTTTTTGCCGGCTCAAATGCTCCAGAGACACCTAGTATAAATAAGATGCCACCCCCGACCACTATCATCAGTAGCCCGATTAACAGATAAATGATGCGCTTTTTTGGCATTATTTCTCCGTGAGTGAGCTAAAGTTAATATCGTGGTAAGGCACCTTGTAGAAGTCGTAGACCGTCTTGCCGAGCGAATTCGTTCGCTTCACCTCAACATTATTCTTCCCTTCGTAATACCAGTAGCCGCCAACATTATAGATTTTATTCTCATCCCAGCCGAGCGCCACGAGGAGAGCTTTCGTCATTCCGGCGTATCCACCGCCACCACACATCAGGAAAATAATCTTATCCTTTGGGAACAAAGCTTCAAGTACCGCAAGTGACTCTTCGTAATTCACTTTATACTCGTTTGCCTTCATGGTAAACAGAGTTTTACCGGTATAAGTATCGCCGACCTCTGCCGGAAGCCCGGAAACGTTCACGATATAAGGCAGTGGCACTACTTCAAATCCCTTTACGTAGCCAGACAGATATGAATCCCCACCAATCGCCTCATAATCTCCTGGATCCTTCAGCATTCGCATATCGCGATAAACCGCGTCCGGTCTACCGAGATAATCATCAATATTTGACTCATTGATATTCTTATCAATTCCGAGTTCACCTCTCTGGCCTTCAGACTTTTCCGGCTTCGGAAGTGTTGCTAACCCAGTATTTGGAAAAGCAAATCTTCCAAGTAAAAATGCGCCCATTACAAGTAATGCGACTCCGGTCACTATTCCCCAAACAAATCTTTTCATATTTCCTCCACTATATTTATATATATTATACACCAACAGATGGCTCATTCGGACAAGTTTTTAACACATCTTTAATTGCATTCTTTTCCGCCTCTGTTATCCAAAGCCCATATTTGTATTTTACTGACACTTGTCTTGCCACGTATTCACAACGAAACCTCTTGTTTGACGGGAGCCACGTCGCTGCATCGCCATCGGATTTATTCTCGTTGGCCGGCCCGTCCACCGCGAGAAGATTGAGTGGGTCTGTTGCAATCTTATTTCTGGTCTCATACGACAGATATTGCGCCCCCTTCTGCCAGGCATCCGAAAGCGCCACCACATGGTCAATCTGAATCGCATTAGAAATCTCAGACTTATTTGTAAATATCATATGTTTACCGGTATATGGCTCATCAAACTCACCGGAAATCACATTGCAACCCTTTAGAACTGCGCTGTCGCCAAGTTCCCTCTTGATGATTCTCTGCCTTAAAGAGCATCCGTCCACCAACGGCCAACCATCATAGAATTGTTCTCTATTGTAACCGGTTTTTGGCGCTCTGCCCTTCACTTCGAGCTTTTCTAACACTTCTGCCGCGAGTAGCCCATCCGTGCTTTTTACCGCCACTACATCATTATTGTCTTCGACTTTTACAAAGAACTGTTCATAGCTTTCCGGATTCAAAATCAGCCACGTCCCTACCCCAAGGAACGCCAAAACCGTCAGTATTACTCTCCGGTGCTTTATCTTCATGTAAATATCATAGCATAGAGACGAAGAATAAAAACCGCTTACGCTAGACTAAGGCTCTAAAAACTCTTATAATTATATTAATATGGAAGGTAAACCGCTCACAGAAACAATTTTTAAGAAAATTCACAAGAATTCGGTTCTCTATGCCGAAATGGCCGACCGTGGCGCCATGGGCGAACCTGGCACCGGTAAGCTCTACACCTTAGTTAATGGCAAACTTAGTCTTTACACCCTAAAACTCGGAAACTCCAAAAAGAACTCTAATGATGAGCTCTTCGATAAACTGTTTGATGTTCTAATGTCCCTAACCAAAGATGGTATTCTCATCTACGAAAATGCCGGCTATGGCAATTTTGCTTGGAGAAAAGCCGGCGCCATCTTTAAACGCGGCGACGAGGATAACTGCTTTACCTATAAGGATGGCGACAAAACCTTCAAACTCGAATCGTCGAACTCCGGAGTTTATCAAAGTGCATCTTATCGTTTTGCCGACCGTGGTCTCGACTATCTCACCGTAAAAGAATATCTCAGAAAAAACGGCAGAAAGATCAAATCAAACGACGAACTCGCTCTGGTTAATATGTACATCGAAACCATCCGTGCGGCTGATGCTGGCTTAAAGGTTCATGAATTCACCGTCGATGACTATTGGGTCGCCATTAATTATCTCCGTTGGAAAAACTACGAAGACTTTAATATCTCAGAGAGCGACCGCATTGCCGGTATCGAAGATGTCGCTAGATATCGCCTGCTTTTCATCGTCAACCAAATCGGCTGGCGCAAAGTCGATGAAATCTTCCTAAACATCGTAAAACACAATATTACCGATATTATCAAAGAATTTGACAAATACCTCTTTGAGCCAATTGAAAATTTCTTCAGTCACACCGGTTTCACCGATGTTACTCTAGATGACCCGTTTGGTGACGGCCCAAATTCTATCCTTAGCTACTGCAAATACCCGCTCTTCTTAAATATTCCGCCAAAAGTCCAACTTGATATTATCGAGAGAATCACCGAGATGTCTCCGGCCGATCTCGAAAAGAACGCCGTTTCTATCGAATACTATTTCGCCAATTTCGCCCTCGGCGAACAGCGCATCCCTTATACTATTATTCTTCCGGCCGCACTCCACGTCGTAAAAACTATGCCATCAAGTGGCAACCCAGAAAAACACCTAGATTTCCTCTTTTGGCTTGCCTGCGAAATCATCAACAAAGCCTGGAAATATCTCGAAGAAAAAGAAGAAGCCCAGGCCAAGTTTAGAGACACTCTTTTTAAAGCCTTCTGGCCGAGGTTTGGCTCTATCTGGCCAATCAGAAACTTCGGCAAATTCAAATTTAATTCCGAGACCGAGCAAAACATCTATAATGAAGCCCTTGGTTGGCTTATGTCTCTAAAAGATATCGATACCCGTAATCCAGAAATCCGTGACTACTTAGCCGACGTTATCAAAGATGAACACCTAGTAACCGGTAGCAAATTCGTCACCCGCCGTGCCATCGCAGTTGCCCTTAGAGAATATTCACCAGAGGAGAAATTCAAAAAGATACTCAATATTTACAAGCCGGAAGCCTATCCGGAAGCCTTGTCTTACCCAGAAAACATCGACGAAGCTAAATGCCTCCTCGAGGAACTCTTTAATCCAAATGGCCGCATCGCTAAACTAAATCGCATTCGCATGTTCGAGCAACTCCTCATCAACCCTAATTCCATCGGTGTTGGTGAATATATTTTGAATTACATTAGTGACAACTTTGACAAATTCGTCGAAATCATGGCCATCGATTCAGCCAATGAAAAGCTCGACAGCAAAGAGGTCATCACTAGTATCATTACCGCCATCGCCAAAGGCATTTCCGAAGAAAACGAGCTCGCCCCATTTAAGGCCATCTCCAAAAAGGCCCTCGATATCGGTATCGACGGCAAAACTCTCGAGAACGCTGCAAATTACGCCCGCAAGAATCGTAAGGATATTCTCTTCCAGCGCTCCGCTCTCCAAAAAATCTTCTAAACAGAAAAATGCCTCCCATATAGGGAGGCGCAGAATGTGCGAAGATTAAAGATGATATTGGCTCATGTACCTAAGACCGTGATACAGCTTTACCGGAATTCCGGGATCGTTTGCCCATTTCAACCGGGAAATCTCAACCCCATGCCTACCGGTAGATTGTTCGAAAACGAATGCTATATCCGTGAGAGGACGTCCGCTCAGCTTCAACTCTTCCAAAGTGTCTTCATCCACAATGTAGTGGAAAACTTCCGAAAGAATATCCCGCGTCCGCGGCAAATCCGGAATCCTCTCATTAACCGGAGCAAAACTGTAAATCGCTCCGGAGCCTTCATCATACATATTAATCTTCTTGCCAGTCAGGTTTACTACGTAATCTGTCAGCCTCATGTGGGCAAAATTACGCATTCCCATTTCTATACCCCCTTTATTATGGCAATATGTTTATTATAGCACAGATTACCAAAAAAGTCAAGCTTATTCTGAGATTTTCTTAACTTCTACGGTGTTCCCGTCCTTTGCGAACCAGTATTCAAATTTATATTCATTTTCACTGTCGTCAGAGACGCTAAACCTATATCTTTCCCCTTTATACCCAGAGATCTTGAAATTATAGTCGTTTTCACCAAATTTAATTATTACTACTTCACCGTCAAGGCCATAAGAACTCCATGACGAAATGTACGGCTCGCCTACAAATACAATCCCATTGTCACTAATAAAATCATTGCGATAGACCTCGAATGGATCTTTTCCGGAGCTTGTGATAAGAAGTGCTGCGAGAGTCGCAAAAGCCGCCACCGCCACGACAACTCTTGCTATCTTATCTTTTAACAGCACAAAGATGAAGACGAAAACCATCACGAAGCAGTAAATCGCGCTTAAAAAGTGGTTCATTGGCGTCGTGATACACTGTTTCATGTAGCCAAAACCTATCCACGTTAAGAACACCGCTGCGACAGCGAGAATCAGCCCGGAATACCACTTGTCTTTCTTTGCATACCAAGCAACAAACGCGCCCGGAAAAGTCGCAAGCGTAATCATAAACCAATATTTATAATAGCCGAATAATCCCCAGCCCATGTAGCTAAACGGCACCTGAATCAGATACACCAAAGGTTGCGATATCAGGAAAAATACAAAAGTTTTCAGTGCCGCATCAAGCGGAGATTTACAGTTTAAGATAATAATTAGCGCGAGCAGAACCCACGCCTCAGGTAGTACGGCAATATCATGGAAAGAATTTCCGTCCGGCACCAACATTGCCATGAGCGCCGTATAGATGCCGGCTATCACCGCAAAAATAATCACTTTTTTCCAAGTCATGTCGATGCCACCAAAAAGCTTCTTCATAGCCTTATGAATTTTGAGTCTTACAGCCATCTTTTCCCCACTTCCGCCGTGAGAACCGACTTGGTTTTTGGCGCATATTCCTCAATTGCTTCGTTGATTTTGCGATCGTACGCCTGATACTCTTCCTCTTCGTGCTCTGGACTGTGTGCATAATAGCGATTGCGCTTCATTCTCTCGACTCTCTCTTTATTATTATAGTCTGTCTCTGTCACGAAATTCTTCACTGCCGTTTCTGGATAGCCAAGCAACATCCCAATTTCATAGGTAGCTTTTTCCATAGCCTCTTTACTGCCTTTAGAGCCGTGTAATCTCTTAAATCCGGCCTTTAGTTTCTCCGCAGTCTCCATGTCTTTAGAAATAAAGAAAAGTCGCTCATAAGACCATGGCCATTTGCTCATCGGGAGTCTACGCCGGCCAGGAAGAACACTAAGACCGAGCCCCTTAATCATCCTCTGAAATTCCCTGGTTTCTAGCTTTGGATAATACTTCTTCCGGTAAAACCAAGCCATCGCCGGTTTTACATCGATTAGAACACCGATAAAATCAGCAAAAAAATCTGCCGCCATTATTTTGCTATTTAATGTCTCAAAGACATAACTTTCAAATTGAGCGATTTGATCCTTATCCATATATATATTATATACTAGATTAGCTTTGCTACAATCGCAAAACGCTTATCTATGTCGCCGGCGGAATTCGATGGGTAGTTCGCATCTGTCACCGTATCAACTCTGTTATCAATGATATTCTCTGGCAGAATACCCGTCTCAAAGAATTGTCTCATCGCGGCCTCGGTCATAGTCATGTTAGAAAGCGCCTCAATCTGGTAATTTATCGCATACGGCGAACAATAGATTTTGAGCTCTTCTGGCTGACTTCCATAATTCTCTTTCAAAAACTCGATATATTTCCTAGGGCCGTACTGCTCGATATTATGCCTTCCGGCATGGAGAATCCCGAGAAACCCCTGTCTCGTATCATATACTACCGCCCCCAGGCAATCCGCAAGCGGGAGTAAAATCCCAATTCCAGAGCATTTTGTGACTAAACCATCTGATATTGGGATTACACTCTCTGGATTATTAATGGCATATTCCGCTAGATTCTCTTCTGTAATCTCTTTATAATCCGTAAAGCTGTTTCTTCCGCCATAAATTGTTCGGATTCTTGCAATTCTCGTATTCTCTAGTCCGATTAATTCTCCTAGTTTTGCCTGGTTTCCCATTATTTCATTTTCATTACCATCAAAAAACCGCATTTTTCCGTCATTTATATCCGAAATGCCAACTTCTACTCTATCAAATACTATCTGTTTTTTCATTGTTTAGCGCCACATTCGCTACAATACTTAGCAGTTTCGCTGATTTCGGCTCCACATTCAGTGCAGAATTTCGTTGATTTATCTTTCAGCCCCTCCTTTATACCACTGGCGGCTGCCTCGTAATGTACTTTCGTTCCGGCCGCCGTAAGCTCTGCCGACTTCTTGTTTAGCCTCTCAATCTGTTCTCCCCGCTCATTATAGAGTTCCTCTTGCATATCGAGCATTTTTTTCTGCATCTCTTTTGCTCTCTTCATATTACTATCCATCATGCTATCAAGTAAAGACATATTATCCCTTTTCTTATTAGTTCTTCTTCCACCTTTTAAGAGTTGGGAAAACTTTCGTGCAATATTCTTTCATCTGCTCATTGGTCATTCCAGCCTGCTCTCCGAACTGTGAGCATTTTTCGATATACTCTTCCATCGAGCATTTATCAATAAATTCACCGTCTTTATAGCACCATTTACAATAATCCGTATTTACGCTGCCATCTTTTTCAGTGGCATACAAATCATCAGATGTTAGTGGCATTGCACAACTTTGACAGACTTTTACGTTTTCCATTCTAATCCTCTCTTTACCTTAGTTTAATTATACACCAAAATATGCTATAATTATACCTGTTATGAATCTAAAAATCGGAATCTTAAATTTCTAAACCAACCTGTTTCTTTTATCCCGTTTACAATCAAAACTAAATTACCAGTATATCTAATCTATCTCAGTTTTTCAACCCCATTGTGATATAATCAAGATAATGATTAACCCAGAAAACAACCATAATCAACAAGCTATAACAAACCCTCCAGAAGAATTTTTATCATATTCTGAGCATATGCGCCAAATAACCGAATCAAGCAATGATTCTAATAAACCAGCGACAGAAATCATAACATACAATTCCGCCCTAGAACGCAATAGTAATGAGCCACTCCAAACAAAGATAAATACATTATTGCGAGAAGAAATAGATTACATATCAAGTACCTTCGACATAGCTTCATCAGTCATTCAAGCTAACTGCCCACGTCTCTCCATTATAAACTGGAAACCAGGGCAAAAATCCTACATATTATTCGGAAAAGAAAAGATTGAACAACATGACCATGGAGCAATGTGGGCATTTTATTCACCCATGTTTCAAGTAAATGCAGATACAATGGATAATGAATGGAACATCGACAAAACCATTCATTGCAGCGAAGAAACGTCAGACCATGATTTATCACACGAGCTATTACATGCACTTTCGTCCAGTCCAGAAATAAATTTTGACGAAAACGGAGTAGCATCATACAAAAGCGGTCTTTCAATTATATCTATAAACAAACAACGACAAGTTGTCGACAAATCACATGATGCCATCGGACTCACCGAAGGACTCACGGAACTACTTGCGGAAAGAATCGAACCACCAAAATCACCTCAGTATACATACGCTCAAGCAAAACGAATAGCTAATATTTTATTATCTCCTTTCAACAACGAACTCGCACAAGCATACTTCTCTACTAAATCTGAGGACGTCAAAAGTTTCTTCAGAAACTTCGATGATAGACAAAATAGCATCTCCTCAAAAGAACTAATTAATCTCGATCCAGAAGCAAAGTTTATAACTACTAGTCTATTAAAAGGATGCGTAGAATATACTTTGAGCTTTTGCGAAAACTCAAAACAACAACAAATAGAAAAAGAACGCCTACAACCTATAATTAAAGAGATTCTACGCAAAAATTGGAATGCACCAAATGGCATAGGAGACTACATTAAAGTAAAACGACAATTCAGAAACAACCCCAATATTGAATCCCTAAATATAAAATTACAATCACTCCAGTCGCTCAACGCAGAATTAACAAATATTCCAGAATCCGTCACCAATTATGATTCGTACGAGTCCTATATTCTTGAAATAATCGGTTTTTAACAAACGCTTCGGATAAATACCTTTTTCATGGTATAATTATACCTATAATAACAGATAGAAAGGTTGGTTTTGAACTTAAAAATCGGAATCGTTGGATTACCGAATGTCGGTAAGTCTACTTTATTTAATGCCTTAACTAACGCTGGCGCTCTCGCCGCCAACTATCCTTTTGCTACCATTGAGCCAAATGTTGGCATTGTCCCCGTTCCTGATGAACGTCTTGATGTTCTCGCCAAAATGTACGAAACCGACAAAGTCGTCCCGGCCACCGTTGAATTCGTCGATATTGCTGGTCTTGTCGCCGGCGCCTCCAAAGGTGAAGGTCTTGGCAATAAATTCCTCGCTCACATCCGCGAATGCCAAGCCATTTGCCATGTCGTCCGTGCCTTTGTTAATAACGATATCGTCCGCGCCGACAATAAAATCGAAGAAGACATCGTTGCCCAGGCTAAAGAAGACATTGATATTATTAACCTCGAGCTTCAGCTCGCTGATGAAGAAACCAAGGAGAAAATCGCCGCCAAGCGCAAGAAAGATCCGGCCGACGAGCATATTCCGTTTCTTACCGATAAACCAGTCATCTATATGTTTAACGTTGATGAATCTGGCCTCACCGATATTGATTTACAAACCAAATTAAAAGCTCTTGTTGCTCCGGCTGAAGCTATCTTCGTAAATGCCAAGCTCGAGGAAGAAATGTCCGGTATGAATCGTGACGAAAGAAAAGAATTCTTAGAGAGCTACGGCGTCAAAGAAGACGCCCTCGGCGAGCTCATCAAAGCCGCTTACAAAACGCTTGGTCTTCAGTCCTTCCTGACCGCCGGCAAGAAAGAATGCCGTGCCTGGACTATCAAAAAAGGCGCCACTGCCCCAGAAGCCGCCGGCACCATCCACACCGATTTTGAACGTGGTTTTATTGCCGCCCAAATCTGTAATTATGATGATCTTAAGCGCCTCGGTTCCGAGAAAGCCGTAAAAGAAGCCGGCCTTCTCCGCACCGAAGGTAAAACCTACGTCATGAAAGATGGCGACGTCGTCGAGTTTAGATTTAATGTCTAAAGAATAAACCAATCCTTAACTACAAAATCGCCAGCTACATCTGCCACCGCTAAAACCGGCTGCAATTTCTTAAATCTCGGATAGTATTCAAGATAAACTTTCGCACCAATCTCCATCTTTTTAATTTTTTCTGGCGTAATTGCAGCGAGTCCACCGCCAAAATCAGCATTCTTCCTGTATTTTACCTCTGTAAAGAAAACCTTATTGTCTTTTACTGAAATCACATCGATTTCCGCGTATTTCGTTTTGAAATTTCTAGCAATAATTCTGTGACCATTAGAAATCAAATACTTTGCAGTTGCTTCTTCGGCCTGGTTTCCGATTTTCGTCGTATTTTTCTTAACTTCTTCTCTCTTAAATCCAGAAATACTCTTACACGGCTCAAACGAAAGTCGGTGTTCTGGAGTAAGACCAAGAGTTTTAATCGCATCGACGTGTGCTTTCGTTCCATATCCCATGTGCTTCTCAAAACCATAGCCTGGATATTTCACGCCAAGTTCTATCATGTAATTATCCCTCGCCACTTTCGCAATAATCGAAGCTGCCGAAATCTCTTTTACTAGCGCATCGCCCTTAATAAGAGTCGTTGTATTACTTTCTAGTTTCGTCCCAGATAAGAAATTGATGTTCCCATCAATAATAATCTTCGAGCATTTCATTGAGCTTCCACTCATTTCTTCAATTGCTCGCCTAGTTGCAAGTTTTAGGGCCGGCACCATCCCAAGTTCATCCAATTCAAATGGCGAAACAAATCCTAGCCCAGTCGCCACCGCTTCATTTAAAATAATTTCGCTAAGCTTCGCGCGTTTTTTAAAGGTGAGTTTCTTCGAGTCATTTAATTCCTCCGCCCAGTCCGGCAATTCATCTGGCAGAATTACCGCGCCAACAACAAGCGGACCCGCTAGGGGTCCGCGTCCAACTTCATCTATACCGAGAATCGCCATTAGGCTTCGGTTTTCTCTTCAGTTTTTTCTTCGACAGGAGCTTCAGTAGCTTCTTCGGCCTTTTCTTCGGCTGGAGTTTCGACAACTTCAACTTCTGGGACGGTCACATCATTTACAGCTGTACGATCGAAGTCCTTTGCAGAAAGACGTGCAGACTTACCAGAGCGTTCACGAAGATAGCTAAGATTGTTGCGACGAACTTTCGAGCGCTTCGTAACTTCAATCTTCTCTACGAGTGGTGAGTGGATGAGATAAGACTTCTCCACACCAACACCAGAGGTAACTTTGCGAACTACGATGCGTGCAGTGTGTGATTCTTTGCGATCAACGCGAATAACGACACCTTCAAACACCTGAAGACGAAACTTGCCACCTTCCTTAATTTTTTGAGTGACTTTTACGGTATCACCAGAACGAACATCAACAACGGCCTTCTTTTTTTGGGCGTCACCGATTTGCTTTAGAATAGAAAAACTCATATTATACCTTTATATTAGACAATTACCTGTTATTTTAACACACTTGTTTTATTTTTTCAAGGCCAATTTGATTCTTTCCTCAGTTGGAAGTGTCCTGTCAATCTTTTCAAGTGCGAGCGACGCTTCCTTCAAAGAAAACCCAAGTGCCATCAAAGCATCGAGCGCCTCATCATTCAATTCTTCCGCCGTATTGTACTTCGTCGGAGTCGCTCCATAATGCGACGGAATCCCAACTTTATCCCTTAAATCCACAATCACACGTTCCGCCGATTTCTTCCCGACTCCAGACGCCTTTGAGATAAAAGCCGTGTCCGCATTTGCAATTGCATTTCTGACTTCTTCCGGCTCTGCGAGTGAAAGAATCGCTATCCCCGCCTTCGGACCAATCCCTTGCACCGAAATCAGCATCTCAAAAATCTTCTTCGCCATCAAGCTAGAGAATCCGTACAGCTCTTCCGCATTTTCTCTAATTGAATGATAAGTGAAAAACTTCTTCTCTTCATCTAAGAGTGTCGCATCAAAATCCGGCGTCGGCACTGTGATTTCATAACCAACCCCAGAAACATCAATAATTAGGGAATTTCCGAATTTTTCTGTAACTTTACCTCTAATGTGTGCAATCATAAAACTATTATACCATCATGTTCAGGGAATGCGTGATAGCCGCCGCGAGCGCGTCTGCTGCATCATCTGGCTTTGGCTTTTCCTTTAGTCCCAAATGCACCCTCACCATTTCCTGAATCTGTCCTTTCTTTGCTGAACCATATCCCGTCAACGTCTTTTTAATCTCATTCGGTGTATATTCAAAAATCGGTAAACCCTTTTGCTCCGCGACAAGAAGCACTAATCCCCTTGCTTCCGCCACTGCAATTCCAGTCGTAATATTCTTCGAGAAGAACAGCTTCTCCACCGACACCACATCGGGTTTCGTTTGGTCAAATACTTCCTGTAAAGATTCATATAATTCTTTTAATCTAGACGGTAGCGGCGCTCGTACTTTTGTCGTCACCACACCATAATCCAGCGCCTTTGCGTTCGCACGCGAAGTCGTTTCAATCAGTCCAAACCCACAAATTCCGATTCCTGGATCAATCCCTAAGATTTTCATTTTACATATTTAATTAAAGTTTCACGTAGGTCTTTTACCGGAATCACAAACTTATCGTGCACAGTCGAAGGTCCAATCGCATGTAAGAACCCAAGTTTCTTTGCTTCCGCAATTCTCTGGTCCGCCCTAAACGCCGAGCGAATTTCGCCACCAAGCCCAACCTCACCAAACACCACATATTCCTCACCTAATTTCCTACCTGCCACCGCCGAAGCAATCGCCATACATACCGCTAGGTCCGCAGCCGAATCATTTAACTTCAAACCGCCGACTACATTGATAAATATGTCTTTGTCGGATAGTTTTAACTTAGTACGTCTTTCAATTACTGCAATTAAAAGATTCAAACGATTAATATCAAATCCCGAAGCCGTCCGTTTTGGATAGCCAAAATTCGATTGCGTTGCAAGTGCCTGAATCTCAACCAAAATCGGACGATTCCCTTCGAGCGTTGCAAGAATAATCGAGCCATCTGTATTAGTTCGTTCCGCGAGTAATGCCGCCGATGGATTCTGAACTTCCTTTAACCCACCTTCACCCATCTCAAAAATCGCGACTTCATTCGTTGAGCCAAAACGATTCTTAATCGCGCGCACCGTCTTAAATCCGCCGTATCTATCACCCTCAAAATTCAGTACCACGTCCACTAAATGTTCGAGAACCTTCGGTCCAGCCAAAGTTCCCTCCTTTGTTACATGGCCAACAATTATTACTGCCGTGTCAGTTGCTTTCGCTGCGCGAATAATCAAATTTCCACAGTTCGTCACCTGTGACACAGTTCCTGGTGCCGACGAAATCTCATCCATCGCAAGCGTTTGAATCGAATCTACAATTACTAAATCAAATTCTCCAGACTCAATCGTTTTTGCAATATCATTACCGGACGTCGATGCGGCAAAACTAAGTCTATCTGAATTTGCACCAAGTCTTTCGGCACGTAGCTTCACTTGCCCAGCCGATTCCTCGCCAGATATATATAATACGTCATGTTTTTTCGCGACTTCCGCTGAAATCTGCATCAGGAGTGTCGACTTGCCAATACCCGGCTGGCCCGCAAGTAGCGCCACCGACCCCATCAAAATCCCACCACCAAGTACTGTGTTCAAATCACTAAATTCCGTTAATAGCCTCGCCTTCGCATCAGACGGCACCACGGTCTTTAATTTCACATATTCAAGTTTCTTGCCGGATTGTTTGCCTTTTTCAATCGCGGATTTTTTACCGAGTTCCGGTTCTGCAATTTGCTCAACTAATGAATTCCAAGCTGAACAATTATTACATTGTCCAACCCATTTCGCATAAGTCGCACCACACTGCTGACAGACAAACTGACTCCTAGCTTTCATATCTATGATTATAGCACACTAGTATCTTGGGGCAATTTCGTGCTGGTAGACAGCCGTAAGGTTTTTATGTTCGTTACCTGGATCGGCCTTTGCACGCCCCCAAAGCACAGTCGAAACATCGTAATTTACAATTTCTGCTGCTTCTTTTGAATTCACACCGGTCGCTGCACCATAAGTACGATTTAAGAATAGCTTATTCGTAATAATCGCACCCGTAATAGTCAATCTATTCGAATTCTGCCTGAGGTTAATATCGGCAGACTGGCAAGTGTTTAAATCCTTTTCTGCAATCAGAATTGCCTTTACCACCGTTACATTACAAGCAATCGTAATATTGTTGCCATAGATAATTACTTTTGGAATATCAGCAAGATCGCTAAATGTTGCGCCCTGGTAATTAATATTTCCATTAATCACGACGTCGCCGGTAGTCTTAATAATGTGCGTCTTGCCGGTATTTGCCGTACTCGCATTAATCGTGATATTGCTATCCGAATTGTAGCGAATCACACTTTTAGCGGTTGCGTTGTTAAGCACTATCGTTGTCGCTGCATTATAAGTATAAACTTGTGCATCCTCGTTTGGCATCGTGCCAACTAGCGCTGCTTTATTTGAAATTACCGCTGCGATACCAGACCTACCGGTCACCTGGTTGTTCGGACAAATGCCAGTTGTAGCAGTGCCAGAATAATTAGCAAGGCTAAGTGGCACACGGTTATTACAATAGCTCGGAACGTGTCCTTCAAAGCTACCGCCATTCGCTACGTTATTAGCACGTCCAGTTGCAGCACCGGATGCGATTCCGTTTGCAATACCTTGTGCGTTTACTAATTGTTCTGCCCACGACGAGAACACAATCACGCCATCAAGATTACCGATTCCTTTCAAATTATTCTTCGTCATCACCGAAGTCTTAATCGTACCGCCGGAATAAACCCCGCCACCCCAAACTTCAAATAATGGTTTCTTTGCAATCGTAAAGCAACGCGACTTCGAAATGCGCCACTTGTGACTGCCTTCCGCGTCAGCCCAGTTCGTATTAGAACCGCTACTTGATGGATAGCTCGCAACGGCCACACAAATTTGTGTACCGGCTTCAATATCCGGAACCTGCATTGTTAGTTGGAGTTTATGTTCTTCACCATTCAAATTACCGGATGGATTCAAAGTTTCAGTCTTTTCATTTGCATAGTAACAAGACGATGCTCCATGTGCTACACCAAAGTAATTACAAAGTTCGTCCGTTTTACTGCTACCCCATCCATCACTTGGACCTTTTTCGGTACCACGATAAATGATTACTTTCGAAACTGCATCACGCATAATCGTGGCATATTTCTCAGAATCCGAACCATTCGTGGTCTCCGGATTAGTCTTCGGAATCACATCGATTTCATATTTAATGTCTTTTTCTTCACCGGCATAAATCACATCTTTTTCAGTTCCGGCCGGTTTTTCTTCAATCGAAAGTTTCGTGTCGTAGTTATATGGCACATAAGCATTGGCTTGACTTGAACGATTTGCCGTATAAACATTACCTACGTTATTATTGCTACCGTCAGATGTGAAAGTAACCTGGCCCGGTGTTGTTTGCGTACGGCTATTCAAATTCGTTGCTGCCGTTTCGGAAAGGTTACGCCCAACTTCCGAAATCGTCACGCGATGTTGATTCGTTGTAATTTGTTTAGTGGTATCACCATTACTATAATAATAGTTCTGTGACCACGCCGAAATAAAGCTATTATTGTCACTCTTTACTGTAAACGAGTTATTCCAGTTACCGTAGCTACTACCCTTGTATGAATTATACAAAGTCCCAAGTGTATTCGCAGAGTTTACACCACTCGTCGGGTAAAGTGTCCCGGAACCATTCAATCTAAATTTCTGCGCAACCACTGAATAAGTATACTGGAGCTTTGGATTATAAGTCGCACGATAGCTGAGAGTCTGTCCTGGTTTCGCATAAACATTCTTCTGATACTTTTGATACTTCGTTGGACCATCCGGATTCTTTACGCGCATATCGAGAAATGCGTCACTATAGGCATCATCATTCATCGTATCTGGATCACGCGGATCATCCGGCTGAGCATTGCCAAGTGCTGAAGCACAAACCTTAATCACAGCATTGCTTGCTACAGTTACCACGTTGTTATTCGGCTTAAATGACAACGATTCGCAAACCACCATACCAGGTACCAACGTAACCGTATCTCTATATTCCTGCTTTCCGGTACCGTTTGTAATGCCAGTAAAGTATTCTGTCTCGCTCTTAAGTGTCCCAGCCCCTACCTTTGAAGTATAATTTGAAGTTCTTGTTATAGTATATGCAGTTGAACCAATTCCGGCAGTCCTCTTCAAATTATGTT
Source organism: uncultured Candidatus Saccharibacteria bacterium (assembly GCA_947165465.1). Lineage (GTDB taxonomy): Bacteria > Patescibacteriota > Saccharimonadia > Saccharimonadales > Saccharimonadaceae > Nanosyncoccus. The sequence continues at coordinate 21,566 of CAMVAM010000005.1, forward strand.
CAAATGTCACCGAACAACCAGATAATGTACAATTTGCTACATTCTGGGTTTCCGTCGCACTAGAATTTCTCCAACCAACTGTCTTGGTTCCAGACCCGGTCGTAACTTTTGAAAGCCCTTCAAAGGTTGATGGATTACCATATGCACAAGCCTTCACGGTTGCCGTCGTCGTATTAGAATACGAACCATACGGATAGAATGTCACATAATAGCAAACAGTCTGTCCTGGATAAATCGTTTCAGTAAATGCACTTTCATATCTACCATTTCGATAAATCTGAATCTGTGTACCGCTCGAAGCTGGATAATACAAAGGATAGGTCGACTGCGTAATACCACTGCCATTGTTCTGTGAACGATAGACTGCATAACTAATTGCTGCCGAACCTCTCACCGTCTTTAAGCCAAGATCAAAGGTCGCCGTACAACCAGCATTTAGACAATTTAGATTTAGTGTCTGGGTATTATTAGTTTCTACATATCCACTATCCCTGTAGTTTGAGCCCGAGGTATTATTTCCTTCAAAAACTCGCGCTCGCCCCGCAAATTCATGCCGTTCATAAACCGCATAGATTGTCTTATTCTCCGTGAGATATTCACCATAAGTCATGCCGGTATCAGACCACCAGTTACCACTCCAAGTACTGGTGCCCCACCATTTTTTAGTATAGCCGGTTAAACTACTAGCTGTGAGTGATGCGTAATCCCCATTAATCACGGTTGCAGTTTTATCTGCCACAAGATGTGAAAGTGAATTACCATTTTGATCAATTGCCTTCATTGTAAGAGTTTTTTGATCGAGTTGATAAACAGCATAAATTGTCACATCGTCACTCAAATATCTACCGTAGGTTCTATTAGTGTCATCCCACCATTGGCCAGACCAAGTACTCCAGCCCCATTTTACTTTCTTATAACCATAAGACGTGAGGTCGTCGGCCGTAAGCTGTGCATACTGACCGGAATCTACCGTAACCGTCTTGTCCGGCATATACCACGAAAGCGAATTGCCATTTGTGTCAATTGCTTTCATTCTCAGCGTCTTTTCAGATTTACGGATAACTAACGTAATTTCCGAATATTGGTCCGAACAGCTAGTCGGATCCTCACCATTACAACGGTGAATATTTACGTTGCGAGTGTAATATGTTGCATCACCATATGTTTGCGGATAAACACCACTCTTGAATCTATCTACGTTGATAGACGTACTGGTACTGTATGGATTACCCCAAGGACCACGCGGAACATAATTAGAACCTTCAATTGAATTATTAGCTTCCGTCACATAGACATTCACGGCAGCAGTGGTATGATTGCCGGTACACATACCCCAATAAGTTGCAGAAGCCCACGACTGACCTTCATCAATTTCAATTGTAGTATCGGTACCATTCGAAGAACCAATCCATAGAGAACATGCGTAGTTCACAGCCACACTACAGGCCCATTCCACAGAATCAATGTGCGCTCTACCGCCACTGGTATCAAGACAGTTTTGGTATGCCCAACCGGTATATGCACTTGCTCCCATCTGTGAGCCTATCAGCGAAAAAAGAAAACTAAAAGCTAGGACAATGCCAAGCAACCATTTATTATTTAAAATGCGTTTTATCATTATCCTTGTCCTCCGGAAGAATCAATTCCAAGTTCTTTTTCGCGTGCTCTTTTTATTTCAAGATATTTCATAGCAATATCATTTTTCCCAGACCTATATGCAAGCTCAATCACTCCATCAGCCGATTCCGGCGTGCCAAGCATCTCGTCTGCTTTTATTGCATCCTGGAGCAACTCTTCCAAATGACTACTGCTACTTTGAAGTTTTAAAAGCTCCCTATTTCTGACAAATGTAAGTCCTGCGGCAGATTTATCATCATTTACAGCTAACATAAAAGCTGAAAACATTTTCGAAATGTGGTCATATTTATCAGCCGGTTGATCTTTTTCAATTCTACTTAAAATCGCCTGGGCATATTCATAACAAATACCGGTACAGTTTGCTACGCCAATTTTTTCCTTCTCGGCAGTCACTTCATAACTTTCTCTCACACACTGCGCAATGTCAGTAATTTCACTATAATCCGAACATGCAAAAGTCTCTTCCGGCTCTCCAGAATCACCTTTTCCACCCATAAAATGAATAATCACATTTGCAACAATTAAGCCCACCATTGAGACTAGAAGAATACAAAAAATCACACTAAGTATTTTTGTGTTTCCGCTTTTTCGGGCAGAATTTGTGTTTGTACCTTCCACCATGGCTAAATTATAGCATAAGCGCTATAAACTAGCAACGTTTTTTCTAAGCCAACCGTCTGCCGGACCGGCCGTCATCAAGAGAATTAAATATCCTTCAGCTTGATAATTCTTTAATTTTTCAAACAATTCGTCGTTTAATTCTGCCGGCTCTGCCACATCTTTATTTGAAAGAATGCTAATCAAATCTTCCGGTGTTAAAACTTCAAGATTCGGATCCTCACGCGTTAGATAAGTCGGAATCCAAAATACCTTACTAGCACCAATAAATGCATCTTTGTAGCCGTCTTTTACTTCATGCTGTCTGGTATTTTGATGTGGCTGATAAACTACAATAATCCCCTTTTTCCTACGGATTCTCGCTTCGTCCTTTGCCACGTCAATCGTCGCTTCAATTTCTTCCGGATGGTGCGCATAGTCTGTATAAAACCCTTCCGCCAGTCTTTCAAATCTGCGGCCCACACCAGGGAATTCGTCAAGTACTGCTTTCACCTGCTCCGGTGCAATTTCTGGTGCCATATTCAGAATCGCTGTCATCGCAAGTTCAGCATCACGCCTTCTGGCTGCACCGGCTAGCTTAAAATCAACGTCACCATTAATCTCATCAATCACATTCTCACATTGCGCTTTAAACTGCGAAAAAGCTTCTTCATAGTCTTCCCTTGTCGGGTAAATGTCCGGATGATCATAGGTCACACTTGGAAACACCGCGAGCCACGGATGGAACATCAAAAAGTTCCTGTCGTATTCATCCGCTTCATAAATAAAGAATTTATCACCTGGTTTATAACTCCCGCTTGGTGCAAATCCAAGTGTTGTACCCACAATATAAGCTGCCGGAATCCCGAGTTTAATCGAAGCAAAAGTAATCATCGACGTAGTCGTAGTCTTACCATGCGTGCCAGCTACTGCCACCATTTTTAACCCAAGTTCACGGACCAAGTATTCTGTTAATTCATCACGTTTTGTAACTTTAATACCTGAATCTTTAGCTAACACTAATTCCGGATGCTCTTTGGGAAGAGCCGAAGTATGAACGAACCAATCAATCCCCTCCTGCATTTTTTCTTTTAAGAATTCGCCGTCCTGTTCACCGATTTTCACTTCAATCCCGGCTTTTTCAAGCTCCGGTAAAATCATACCTGGGTTTTTATCCGAACCACAAACGGAAATCTCGGCTGCTTTTGCCATTAATGCTAGAGGCCCCATCCCTGTTCCAGAGATACCAGAAATATATATTTTCATGTTATAATTATACAATGAAAATAACATCAGAACAAGAAATGCTCGACTTCGGCAAATCCTTCGCCGAAAAGATTTCTGTTCCAAAAGTTATCGAACTTGTTGGCGATGTCGGCACCGGCAAAACCACTTTTACACGTGGACTCGCAGCAGGTTTAGGAGTAAATGAGCCAGTAACGAGCCCAAGTTTCACTATCTCGAAAGCTTACGCATTCAAAAATGGTGAACTCATTCATTATGATTTTTACCGTTTGAAAGATCCCGGTCTCATGGCTGAAGATTTAGATGAAAGCATCAATAATAAAAATACCGTGGTTGTGGTTGAGTGGGCCGAAAGCGTCGAAAACTTTTTGCCTAGTGACCGCACTAAAATCGAAATTAAACTATGTGACGACGGCTCGCGTGAGGTAACAGTTCTATGAAAATGTACTTAGATACTTCAACCCCAACCACCATTCTAAAACTAGATGACCATGAATACACTTGGGAATCCGGTCGCGATTTAGCCGAGAATTTATTAAAGTTTCTCCACGATAAATTAGCAGAGAACGGCAAAGATTTTATAGACCTAGAAGAAATCACTTTCATGTCTGGCCCGGGTTCTTTCACCGGCCTTCGCATCGGCGCCGCTGTCGTGAACACACTGGCAAACGAATTAAATATTCCTTTGAAAAACCACCACGGCGAAACCGTTAAAATCATTTTGCCTGATTATGGTCGTGGTGCCAATATTACAGCACCACGAAAATAATTATTTAATTATCTCGTCGATAATACCGTATTCTTTGGCCTCTTCGGCACTCATCCAATTATCACGGTCCATGTCTTTTTCAACTTGGGCGAGTGACTTACCGGTATTTTTAGCAAAGATTTCCGCAAGACGCTTCTTTAAGAAAATACCTTCTTTTAACATGATTTCCTGGTCCGTAATTTTGCCTTCCGTACCGGACGATGGTTGGTGAATCATGATACGTGCATTTGGTAGACAAAATCTCTTGCCCTTCGCGCCACACGAAAGTAGCATTGCACCCATTGAAGCTTGAAGACCAATGCCAATCGTCTCCACATCCGGCTCGATGTAATTCATCGTGTCGATAATTGCAAGCCCATCATAAATTGAACCGCCTGGGGAATTAATGTAAAGCTTGATTGGTTTCTTTGAATCTTCATGTGCGAGAAATAGCAGCTGCGCTACTACGAGATTTGCCGTGTGCGAGTTCACATCTTCACCCAGGAAAATGATTCTATCGTTAAGAAGTCTCGAATAAATATCATAGGCTCTTTCGCCACGATTAGTTTCTTCAATAATCGTTGGCACTAAATAATCGTTTGGTTTTTTCATATTACTCCTTTACTAGTTTTAACTTATTTTTCTCAAGTTTAAGTACCGGAATGTCGCCCTTCTTTAGTTTTTCCGAAATGATTTCTTCGGAAAGAAGCGACTCAACTTCATCTTCAATTTTACGTCTGAGCGGCCTTGCGCCATTCTTCGGATCGTAACCTTCTTTGATTAACCATTCCTTGGCCTTCTCATCAACTTTAAGACCAATGCCTTTCGTTGCGAGGCGCTTTCTTAAATCATTAATAAGGTTGTCAAAGATTTTCTCGACGTCTTTCTTCGTCAGCGCGTGGAACACTAGAATATTGTCCAGACGGTTAATGAGCTCCGGACGCATCACCTTTTTCAGCGCCTTCATTGCATAGGACTTATTCTCTTCATATTCTTGCTCGAGTTCTTTTTTATCCTTCGCAGTTTTTGCCGTAAAGCCAAGTTCGCCCTCACGATACATATCTGCCGAACCAAGGTTAGAAGTAAGAATTACAATCGTATTGTTGAATTTGATTTTATTACCCTGGCCATCCGTCAAAATCCCATCTTCGAGAATTTGGAGTAGGAGATTAAACACATCCGGATGCGCCTTCTCGATTTCGTCAAAGAGAATTACGGAATATGGTTTACGGCGCACAGCTTCCGTGAGTTTACCTCCGTCATCATAGCCAATGTATCCGGCCGGTGCGCCCACCAGTCTCGACACGTTATGTTTTTCACCAAATTCGCTCATGTCGATTTTGACTAGTGCATTTTCACCGCCAAATACTTCGCGCGCAATCACGCGGGCAAGTTCCGTTTTACCAACACCGGTTGGACCCATAAACAGGAAAGAACCGATTGGGCGTCTTGAATCCGCGATTCCGGAACGACCACGGCGGATCGCTTTTGCAACCGCCTTAATCGCTTCGTCTTGTCCGATAATTGATTCTTTGAAATGCTCTTCAAGTTCCATCAACATCTTCATTTCAGAACCATGGACCTTTGAAACCGGAATGCCGGTCTTTAGCGATACGGCCGTTGCCAAATTCTCTTCTGTAAGCACCGGATTTTCAGTTTCCTTTACACCGGATTTTTCAAGTTTCTTAATTTCCTGTTCAAGTTTTGCGAGCTCAGTCTTGTAATTCGCAGCCTTTTCATAATCCTCTTTTTCAGCCGACTCATTAATCTTGTTTTCGAGCGTAGCCTTTTCAATCTTCATCTTCTTGTATTTGCTACCGCCCTTTTTATCAGCTGCCACTTTACAAATCGCCGAAGCCTCGTCGATAATATCAATCACTTTGTCCGGCATGAAACGGTCGTTAATATAACGTTGGCTCATTGTAATAGCAGTTTCTAGAATCTCATCCGGAATCACCACACCATGATGCTTTTCATAGTGACCTTTAATGCCCTTCAAAATTCTGAGCGTCACTGCCGCCGATGGTTCCTCTACCATCACAGTCTGGAAACGACGCGAAAGTGCCTTATCTTTTTCAATCGACTTTCTGTATTCATCAAGAGTCGTTGCGCCAATTAGATTAATTGAATTACGAGCGAGCGCCGGTTTCAAAATATTTGCCGCGTCCATCGAACCTTCCGACGAACCAGCACCAGAGAGTAGATGAATCTCATCGATAAACAGAAGAATCGAATCATCGCCGGTTGCTTCGTCAATGATTCCTTTAATTCTTTCCTCGAATTCACCACGGAATTTCGTACCAGCCACCACTGATGAAAGATCCACTTGATAAATATGCTTACCAATCAAATTACCCGGCACTTCATTATTTACAATCCGAGCGGCCAAACCTTCCACAATCGCCGTCTTACCAACACCAGCCTCACCAATTAGTACTGGATTTGATTTAGTACGACGAGAGAGAACTGTGATGACCCTTTCAATCTCGCTCTCACGACCAATCACGGTGTCGAGTTTGCCAGCTCTGGCTTCTTCCGTCAAATCCTTACCATAGCGATTCAAGAATTTAAGCGGAGAATTCTTCAAATACTTTGCTTTTTCAGCTTTTAATCTCTCATCCTTCGTTTGTTCTTCCACCAAATCTTCAATCTCGTCCATGAGCTTGTCGGTATTAACCTTCAGCTGGACCAAAATCAAAGAAGCTCTGGAATTTGGCTGACTAAGAAGGGCATAAAGTAGATGCTCGGTCCCAATTACCGTAAGTCCCTGTTCTTGAGTATAATTCTGTGCCATTCTGAGTGTCAAAATCACCGCTTCAGATAAAGACATCATCGCCATATCCGCACCCGGGACTTCAACTGCAACCTTATTCAAAGCTTTTTCAACTTCTTCAAGTGTGGCTCCGTGTTCGCGAATCATCTTTGCACCGGTTGAAGTGTCAATCGCCATAATACCAAGTAGCAAATGTTCCGTGCTCATGTAGCCATTATTGTATCTCTTACTATAAAAATCGGCCTTCTGGAGCGCAAATCTTGCGTTCTCGCTGAGCCGATTCATAATTTCACTAAATTCTTCTTGCATACCTCTATTATACTAAATTAGCACTCATTATGCAAGAGTGCTAATTTAGAATTTTTATCTCTGTTTAAGCTTTAGCCACAGACTACATTATTCGCATGGAGCCAACCCTCTACCGAACCACCATCGAGATATTCACCGGTAGTTGGCGCTACACGCATCACACCGCCATCTTTGATAAAATCATCAATTGGATCCGTCACCATGTATTCTTGATCTTTTGGACCAAAATCATGTTCATCAACATATTTTACGATTCTATTTAGGAGTTCCGGAGTCATGATGTACTTTGATACATTAATGAGATTTGATGGAGCATCTTCTGGTTCTGGTTTTTCAACTACACCTACTAGCTTACCATCTTTTTCGGAAAGCACACCATATTTTTTCACCTTTTCTTTTGGAATTTCTACACCAAGAATTGCTGACTCCTCATTCTCGCCGGAAGCCTTAATCAGAGCTTCTGCCGCTGATTCGCCACCTGGATTCCAAATGAAATCGTCACCCATAAATACAAGTACTGGCTCATCAACCTTGTACTCCTTCACCACGAGCGCAATTGGCACAGCCGTACCATATTTACCGGCTGGATCCTGCACCGTATAGTGAATCGTCACGTCATCCGGAAGAGTCTTAGCAAGTTTAAGTCTATCTTCCTTGCCACGCTCAATCAGATACTGATTAAGTGCTAGATTATCCTTGTAGAATTCTTGCACCTGGCACGGCTCGGTGTTGGAAATCACCATGTAAATATCTTTTACACCGGCTTTTATGAGTTCTTGCACGGAATAATCCACGAGTGGACGATTTCCCACAGGAAGCATTGATTTTTCGATAATCTTAGTAATTGGAAGACGCCTAGTCCCCCATCCCGCAACCGGGATAATAGCTTTCGTAATCATAATATATATTATATCACAGAAATCAGAGGTTTATCCCAAGAAGACGGATAGTCAGGCTGGCCTAGCATCAAAGCAATTGTCGAAGCAATATTTGAAAGCCCCGGCTCATAAATCGGTACCATTTTATACTTGTCACGATTATCAGTATTATCATAAATGATGCACGGAATCTTATTCAACGTATGCGAGGTCTTCTTGTTGCCGTCTTTATCGAGCAATTCTTCCGCGTTACCATGGTCGGCGCAAATGATTAATACGCCACCGAGTTCGTCAACTCTCTTCGCGATTCTCGCAAGTGACAAATCAATCGACTCCATCGCTACAATCGTCGCTTCCATGTCAGCCGTGTGACCAACCATATCACCACCAGGGAAATTCACACGTACAAAATCATACTTATCCATATTCTCGACGACTGCATCCGTAATCTCGGCACACTTCATCCATGGACGCGTTTCAAACGGTTCCGTATACGACTCAATTTCTTTAAATACTTCGCCATCAGCCGCATCATAACTATTACCATTAAAGTAATAAGTAATATGACCAAACTTCACGGTTTCAGACACTGCAAACTGTTTCATCTTTTTCTGCGAAACAAATGTATTTAAAGTATCATTAATCTCAGTCGGTTCAAACAAACGATGCTCCGGCACGTGTGTATCGGAATTATATTCCGTAAGACCAGCGAAATAAACGTCGCTCGGCTTATAATCGCCACGATTAAAATACGGGAAATCCCAATAGGTAAATGCCATCGCAATTTCAATTGCGCGATCAGCCCGGAAATCGAAATAGATAAACGCGTCACCCGGTTTAACTTTCCCTATTGGCTGGTCATTTTCATCCACAATCACAAATGGTGGCAGATTCTGATCCTGTACTTCTGGATTTAATCTTCTGAGTACCTGGATTGCTTCATCGGCTGACTTAAAGAAATAATCGGCTTCACCATTTACCATTGCATCCCAACCACGTGCCACAACTTGCCAATCATTTTCGTAGCGGTCAGCCACAAATACCATCCTGCCACCACCGGTTGCAATTCTAATATCAGCATCCGTAAATCTTTTAGCAAAATCTTCGAGTTTATCAATATAAAGTGGCTCGGACTGTGGCGCTACATCTCTGCCGTCAAACACGGCATGAATCCTCATCTTTCTAACACCTTCGCGGTAAGCTTGCTCAATCATACGTTCTAGATGCACGATGTGACTATGTACACCACCATCCGAAAAAATCCCCGAAAAATGGAGTGTATGATTACCTTCTTTTTTGACTTGTTCGATTAAGCCTTTCCAAGCGTCAGAATTAAATACTTCACCGGAATTAATCGCCTCATTTGCTCTTGCAATACCGTGCTTAATCGCACGACCGGCACCAATCGTATTGTGCCCAACCTCAGAATTCCCCATTTGTCCAGGCGTTAAGCCCACTGCTTCACCAGAAGCATTGAGAGCAATATGATAACACTCCCTCGCGGCCTTTCCGAGAAAAGTCGTTCTAGCTTTTGATACGGCATTGCCAGGACCATCCGGTGCCAAACCAACGCCATCTAATATTGCGAGCACTACAGGCCCATCATACTGCAGTTTATTCATAAGCTTATTATAACACAAAAAATCCGGCTTTTTACGACCGGATTTTTTAATCTAATTACAGCTTCGGTAATTACTAAATCTACCCCCATTTCTGGAGGTAGATTTATCTGTTTGTTTTATTTTAGAGCGAGAATAGGCAGAGCACTACAATGTTCACCACTGCAATGCAGGCCACAACTCGGATTCCCCACTTAAACCAAGTCGAGTAGTCAACTTTAGCAAGTGCGAGGCCACCCATAATCGCACCACAGGTAGGTGTGATGAGGTTGACGAGACCATTTGCTGCTACGATTGTCATCGCAGCCACGTTGGTGCTGTAACCAAGGTTTGCAGCAACCGGCGCGACAATTGGCGTCGAAAGTGTTGCAAGACCAGATGATGACGGTACCAAGATCGAAAGCACCACATGAAGCAAATAGTTCAAAGGTACGAACAACATTTCTGGAAGTGTTGCCAAGAAGTTCGTTGCATTGTAAACGATGTAGTTATCGATGTAGGTTTGACTCATAAGCACAGATGCACCACGTGCGACTGCAATCACGAGAACCACGCCAATCATATCATCGGCACCATCGATAAATGTATCGACATAGCTATGTTCACCTTCACGGTTAATAAGCGAAATGATGATTGATACTAAGAAGAACCACAATGCCGCTTCGTAGAACCACCAATCACCAAGTGCTTCACCTGTTAAGCCGCCCGTAAAGAAGCCGCCTAGTGCGTCATGGAATTGTGCGAATATATTATTCTCAAAGAATTCACCCCATGGGATGAAGCTAATAATCATCACCACGAATGACAAGGCGAACACAATAAGCGATGCAATCTGCTTACCGGTAAGTTTAGTGTCATCATCCTTTGTTTCAAGGAACTTACCATATTTCTTTTCAGCCATTGCTTGCTCACGAAGGCTAAGGAAGGTTGAACCTTTATCGCGTTGAACCTTCTTTGCATAGCGAACTACAAAGAATGCTGAAATTGCAAGCGTGGTGAGCCAGAGTACTACACCAATGAGAATAACTGTACCGTTGTTAAACTCGATACCTGCATCCTTCATTGCGGACACTGCAACACCGGTTGCAAATGGGTTGATAGTAGAACCAAGCACACCAGAACCAGCACCGAGGAGAATCGTTGCGACACCTACGAGTGGATCCATGCCAGCAGCATACATCGTTGCGGCGATGAGCACGTAGAAGCCCACGCTTTCTTCAAGGAAGCCATAGGTTGTACCAAGAATTGAGAAGATGAACATGAGAAGAAGAATAAGTAGATATTCTTTGCCATGTAGTTTCTTCACCAAAATCTTGATTCCGGTTTCGAGTGCTTTGGTTTTTGCCATCACGGCAAGGAAACCACCGAGTACCATCACGAAGATACATACATCGATAGCATCAGCAAAACCAAGAATTGGAGCCTTTAAAATTTGAAATAGTTTGGCGCCTTCTACACCGGAACCATCAACAAGAACGCATTCGCCACCTACAGCTTCTTCACAAGCTTCGAGAGATTCGTAGGTTGCAGTTTCATCGGTTGTGGTTTCGCCTGTAGCTTCAGCACTGTCAACTACATTACCTTCGAGCGTAGTTGCATCACCGGCTTCGAGAGGAGTAGCATCACCAGCCAAAGCGGTTGTTTCATCGGCAGCTGCTTCAACAAGCTCAGCTTCCTCGACTTCTGCTGGAGCCGCTTGATATTTTGCCTTAGGCAAAACATGAGACAAAATACCAAGAAGTACAATCAAAATCACGATAATCGAGTATGCCGACAGCATCGCTCGACTAGTCTTCTTACGATTTTTCTTCTTAAACATTTTTTATCCTTTTTACTTTATTATTATCCCCCAACAAACTTGCCTAACCTCTACGTCCTCTATTCCTCCTCTCTTACTAAGGCCATCGTCATACAATGGGTGCCTCCGCGGCCACGCGAAAGTTCCGCACTTGGAATCTCAATCACTTTGATACCATGCTTTCTTAAAGCCTCATTCGTTACAAAGTTTCTATCATATGCCGTCACGACGCCCGGGCGAATACAGAAGAGGTTTACGCCATCAGTCCATTGCTCACGTTCAGCATCGATTCTGCGACCATTGCCACATTTGATAAGCTCAACCTTATCAAGATGGAGATACTTCTCGAGTACCTTAGTCAAGCTCTGATGAATTTCAACAATTTCAAGTTCACCACCAGTGCCCTTCGTGATTTCGTAAATAGTCGAAATGTCCATAATAGCATCTTGCACGGCAAACTTGTTTACATCTACACGTGTCATCACAGTATCAAGATGCATGAAACTTCTTTCATCCGGAATATCGACAGCTAAGACATACTTAAATGTATTGTTCTTGTCCTTAAACAAGTTTCTAGCAAACGTTGCAATTGCATCAGGCTCAGTACGTTGCGAAATACCAATCGCAATCACTTCCTTTGAAAGCACCTGAATATCACCACCTTCGATTGAATATGGCTCAGTGCGATCATAGTAAAGTTTAATATCATCATAAAATGGATGATACTTAAACACATATTCTAGAAGAATTGATTCACGCGTACGTACATTTGACCACATCTTGTGCACTGTCACACCACGACCAATCGTGGAAAGAGGATCACGTGGACAATAAATATTTGGCATTGGGTCAAGCACCATCTTGCCAAGGTCACGTGTTGAATAGAAACCGGAAATGCCTTTCAGTTTCTTAATTTCAGTGATATCGGTACCAGCAATACACTTCTTAATCATGTCATGATTGTCTTTGTAGCTATCGAGAAGTTCATAGCAATACTTGGCAATTCTTGGTGAAGTCACACCGGCTTCAGCAATAAACTGTTCCAAGAATTTTTTGCGTACCGAACGACCACCAGCATCAAGCGCCTCAGCGGCCAAATCTTCAATATAAACTACTTCCACACCCTCAGCTCTAAGAGCATTTGCGAATGCATCATGCTCCTTTTGTGCATCCTTTAGGTATGGAATATCATCAAAAAGTAATCTTCCAAGCGTGTTTGGGGTGAGGTTCAAGAACTCATCGCCCGGACGATGGAGCAGTACTTTCTTTAGTGGCGCAATTTCGCTAAAATTGCAAATTGCATTTTTCATTAATGGTTTTCCTCCTCTTTATTATTATCTTCATCAATTAATGTTAGATACATTACAGCTTTAATTGTGTGCATGCGGTTTTCCGCTTCATCAAATACCGCAGAGCGTTCAGACTCAAAGACCTCATTTGTAACTTCCATTTCCGGGATTCCAAATTGGTCATTTACTTCATTAGCAACTTTTGTGTTTAAATCATGGAACGACGGCAGGGCATGTAAGAAAATCGTCGTTGGTTTTGCACGGTTCATAAGATTCATCGTTACTTGATATGGTTTGAGCAGGTTAATTCTCTCACCCCATTTATCTTTATCTTCACCCATCGATAGCCAGACATCAGCATAAATTGCATCTGCCTTGCCTTCAAGTGCACCAAGGTCATCCGTCACCGTAATCGTGCAACCATTTTTTTTGGCAATTTCACGGCATTTGTTCACGAGTTCATCATCCGGCTTGCGCTCATTTGGTCCACAGGCGATGTAATTAACGCCCATCTTAGCGCTCATTGCCATCAGGGAATTAGCCACATTGTTGCGTGCATCACCCACAAATGCGAGTGTCAAACCTTCGAGGTGGCCAAACTTCTCTTCCATCGTGAGAAAATCTGCAAGCACCTGCGTCGGATGGCAATAATCCGTAAGACCATTCCATACTGGCACATCGGCATACTTCGCCAATTCTTCCACCGTTTCCTGTTTAAAGCCACGAAATTCAATACCGTCATAGAATCTAGCCAAAACTCTTGCAGTATCGGCGATTGATTCCTTGTGTCCCATCTGCGATCCGGTCGGATCAAGATAGGTGACACCCATACCCAAATCATAACCTGCGACCTCAAAACTACAACGCGTGCGCGTAGAAGTTTTTTCAAATAAGATTGCAATGTTTTTGTTTGGGAAGTACTTGTGGTTCTCGCCTTTGTGCTTCATTTCCTTAAATTGTTTTGCCGTATCTAGCATGTAGCGAAGCTCTTCTTCACTAAAGTCTAGAATCTTAAGAAAATCTCTTCCTTTAAAATTCATTTTATGCCCTTCTTAACTACTATATATTATATATTAAGTTTATTTTAAGCACAAGCATTTAGACGGAAATTTTGCTTATGGTATAATGAAAATATGAAAAAGCGAGTAGTTCTAGCGTTAGGCGGTAACGCTTTACAAAAAAATGGCGAAGCATCTGCTGAAGCCCAGAAAAAAATCGCCGAATCCGTCGGTGAAGCCATTTCCGACTTAGCCGATAAATATGAAATAATTGTTGCACACGGCAATGGTCCACAAGTTGGCAACATTCTCATTCACGAGGAAGCCGCTTCTACCGAAAAAGCCCCAGCCATGCCACTCGAAACCGCAGTCGCTATGAGCCAAGGCCAAATCGGCTACTGGCTAACTCAAGCCATCAACAACGCTTTCATTAAAAAGGGCAAACCAAGCAAAAAAATTGCTACCGTCATTTCCCAAGTTGTAGTCGACCGCACCGACCCAGCTTTTAAGAATCCATCAAAACCAATCGGCCAATTCTATTCCGAAAAAGAAGCTAAAGCTCTCGCAAAAGAGAAGGGCTGGACCGTCAAGGAAGATGCCGGCCGTGGCTGGCGCCGTGTCGTAGCTTCGCCAAAGCCAATCGACATCGTTGAAAAGAAAACTATTTCTGAACTCGTTAGTGACGGCGTCATCGTCATCGCTGCTGGCGGTGGTGGCATTCCGGTCATCCGCACCAAGGTCTTAAAACGCCTCAAGGGAATCGATGCCGTTATCGATAAAGACTACGCCGCCGAAAAACTCGCTGAACTTGTCAAAGCTGACGTTTTCATTTCTTGTACCGCCGTACCAAACGTTTATATTAACTATGGCTTACCAAATCAGCAAAAGCTAGACCAAATCTCGGTCAAAGAAATTCAAGATCTCAAGAAATACGGTTATTTCAAAGCCGGCTCCATGCTTCCAAAAGTTGAAGCCGCTTCCGCCTTCGCTCGTCATGGTGGCACCGGCATCATCACCGACATCGACAACCTCCGCGACGCATTAAACGGCAAAGCCGGAACGATCATTACGAATTAAAAAATCAAAGGTCTTTCAGGGCCGCGTCCGGTCAGCCCGTCGCCACGGGTGACCGGCGCTCGTCCTCGCGCTGCCGCGCTCCGGATTCCCTGAAAACCTTTATTTTTTAATTCGTTAATAGTTGTTTCAACTCTGTCTTGTATGCCTCGACACCAGGTTGGTCGAATGGGTTGACGCCAAATAGTTTCGCCGAAATCGCACAGGCAAGTTCAAAGAAGTAAATCAACTCCCCAAATCCTTTTTCATCAAAGCTCGGCACCGTAATCGCAAGCACCGGAATATTACCAGCCGTATGCGCCTTCATCACCGCTGCCACCACTTTTTGGTTCAGCTCATCAGTAGGGAAATTAATCACCGTCTCAAACAAATTCCTTCTACCATCCTGCATGAATTGACCAAGGGAATGAAGATCTGTCGAATAAATTACAGAAGCAGGGAAAATTCCCTGGCCGTTTTTCCCTTCGGATTCACCAAAAAGTTGCTTCAGCCATTCATTAAAATACATTGTGCTCGGTTCAAAGCTCGCAAACACCTCCGTATCGTAGTTCCTACCACCCAGTGTATAGCGCATGTTTGCATATTCCGAAGCCGGCCCCACTGCTGTATCAAACGCTTCAGACGCTCCTTCAAGCAGCTTTTCAATATCAACTCCGGCAACCGCAAGCGGAAGTAGTCCTACTGCCGTAAGCACCGAATATCTCCCGCCAATATTATCCGGCACCACAAATCTCGTGTAATTATTCGCGACAGCCTCGTCATGAAGCGTGCCTTTTTCGGCATCCGTCGTCGCGTAAATCCTCTTATACGCCTCTGCTTCGCCGTATTTTTCAATGAGTTTCTTCTTAAATTCCGTAAATGCAATCGCCGGCTCGAGTGTTGTCCCGGACTTTGAAATCACATTAATCGAAAAATCGTGATCCCCTAGCTTATTTAAAGCAAAATCAAGTTCCCGACGAGACAAAGAATTCCCGGCATAAATAATCTTTGTATCAGCTTTTGGTCGGAGTGCCTCAATAATAGCCCTGTGCCCCAGATACGAACCACCAATCCCAATGCAAACTAGATATTCAGATTCATCATTAATCTTCTTCGCGGCCTCTTTAATCCGCACTAATTCAGCCATATCCACACGCTTTGGTAAATCCAGCCAGCCACCCATCTTGTCGCTACGAATCTCGGCTAAAATCCCAGAAAGCCTCGCTTCATCCAGTTTAGAACTAAAATTAACAGTAATCATTTATGCCTCCGTTTCCTCTATTATAACAGATTTTTAATGCCGAATGTATTGCATTTTTAGCAAAAGTATGATATAATATAAGTGGATGCTATTATTTGGGAGTATCAATAATAATTAGGGGGTTAGATAATGCAATACCAAGTTAGCGTCGCACTTAAAACAGAGGATTGCCTTAGGACCATCAATCTGCTGAAAGAAAGCGGATTCACTGTCTATCTGAAAGACACCGCACTTGATGTACTCGGTCCCATTGAACTGATTGACCAGATCAATCTCTCGAAAGAGAGCGACCGCTTCTACATCTACGGCATTTACGATTCGTCTCTGAGCTTCCCTCCTCAGGAGGATCTGAAAAAGATCATGGAAAACGAGCATTTGCTCGACATCAGGCTTCGCCATTTCACTGGCGCCGGCATCCTTCCCTCCTGACCCACTCGCCTCGGCTTTCAGCCGAGGCATTTTTATGCTATAATAACAAAAGTTGCCCCTGTGGCGGAATTGGCAGACGCGCTAGCTTCAGGTGCTAGTGGCCGCAAGGCTGTGCAGGTTCAACCCCTGTCGGGGGCACCACTAAAAGACTCTTTAAGAGTCTATTTTTTAGAGACCATTTTCAAACGAATTTTGGAGTAATTTCTTTAAAGCTTCTTTCGTAATCTGCTTTCCGTTTTTTATCTCCGCATGAATATGACGATGGAATTTAATCGCACTACGGGTCTGGCTAGAATATAAATCAGGATTCGCACCTATTTTATCTAATGAAGTCGTTTCCTCATTATCATACATATAGGATCCAAAACCATTTCCGTATGGCATCCACGAGTTAAAGCCAGCAGCACCGGCAATCATAATATAATCTTTAAGCTCGCTCGTTTTACTTAAATCTTCGGTATAAAAAACCGTGAGTTCCATTTCTTCATTCCGTTCTGCATTCACTTTTTTAATATAGTTATAAATAGCATCCAAATTATTTTCTATCAAAGCTTCTTCCGAAGAGCTTTCCAGTAGCAAAATAAGCTGCGGATTGATTTCGGAATGCTTATAATCCTGATAAATATATATTTTACCCTTAAAGAATTCATTTACAGTCTCGTCATCATCTGTACCAAAGTAAGTCGCATAAGCTATTCTTTCATAATACCGTTCTTCCTTATCTGAATTTGATATTGAATAAATACCTTTTGTATAATCATTACATTTGAAAATGCCATCATTATCCGACCCCTTAAACACTGTCGTATAATCTTCGCCACAGAGTGCCGTAACTCTCGCATCTAGCCTTTCTGCATCAGTCATTTCGTCCTCACCTTTTTGATTCTTTAGTTCTTCCACTTCTTCGTCACTTAAACCATAAACAGCAGCTTCAATCTCGATTACGTCGTCATCCGATAATGAAATTGATTTAATATTAAACATCGATGATTCCTCACCATATGTAGTTTTAGTCTTTTCCCACGCAGCTTTTTTCGTTTTCTTATCAAGTTTTATCTTTTTCTCATAAATATTAATCGCGTATGGAATATCAAAAGCAGTGGCACTATCAAGTTTTCCCATATCAATCCCTACCCCAAAATATAAACCAGTTAGCATAAAGTAATCACCGCCATCTTCAAAATAATAATCATAAAGACTACTATTGTTCCACATATCAGTAGCCATCATAATTTTCAAAACAAGCTCAACAAAATCCGCCGAAAGATCATTAAAAATCATTTCATCGCTATGGTTATATCCTTCGACTTTTTCATGGTAGTCAAGATGTTTCCTATTGAAAGAAATTCCTCTATAACACGAAATCGTAGAACTCGTTTTATCAAGCTCTCCACAGGCAACCTTTGAATTATCGACCGATACAATTGTATAATAATCCGTAGTTTCATCAATTTGGAAATACTCCGCATTCCTGGCATTCAGCCCCATTACGCTGTCTTTGGCAATTTCTGGAACTTCGGACACGTCATCATATGAATAGAGTATTTTTTGCGTAAATTCATTGGATTTTAATTCAAGTTGCTTAGGTAGTAACCCTTCTATAGTGCAATTATCACTGTTTTTACTTCGCATTTTCAGGACTATTGCCATTGCATCTTCTTTTGCAACATCCTCTTCTATTTTCAGAATATCCTCTTTTGTCCTATGTTTACATACACTATAGTCTAACCCTGAAACCGAACCAGAACCCGAACCACCATGTGGGGCACCGGAACCAGTTGGTAATTTCACCATCACATTTGCAACGGCTAGCACTACAATTAAAATAATCTCAATTGCCAAAATAATTACATACTTATTAGGGCTTTTCGGCTTTGGTGCCGGCCTAGATAAATCTACCCATTCTCCACTAGTTATGTAATTATTTTGCATATTATCCATTCCTACCGCCTTAACACGCACCTTACGCTCGCACCGGAGCTTCTATCGACACTAAATGTGCTAACACTGCTAGAACCAAACGAGAAGATATAGCCATCAGTGTCATTTCCGACGCTATACCACAAAGCACCTTCGGAGCCAATCATGTTAGAATCCAGTTCTCCATTCGAAATCGAGCTAACATGCATCATGCTGAGCGGCGCTGCAGTTAAACCATTATCCGCATTTAGCGCTCCACTATTATACAAAGTATTAATTCCCATCAGTTCATCATTCGAAATAGTTCCACCGTTATTATCGTATTCTAGTCTCGGCAGTCTCCACCCAGCCGGACAAATCGAATTTAATACTGGCTCAAAATCGCTATTACTTGAACCATATCCAGAATCCGCATCCATCGCTGTCGCGGCAGCAAAACTGTAATAATTACCATAGCCACCATACCCACCATTTGAACCAATATCGAATGAATAAACTCCATCCGTCGAGCTTCCCCATCCGTTAATCGTCATACCATTTAGCTGATTTGCATCAATCGTGGCATTCGCCGCCGTGAACGTCGAAGAAGCACCAGTCTCATAACCAAGGTCGGTATTGTCATGTGTGTAATAATTCGATGTCGTCACAATGTCATGATCCAAATTCTGGGTCATCCAAACATTTCCGTCTGATAGCTTCGCAATCGAATAACCTTTTTCGTCACGGCTATCTTTTAGTTCATAAACTTCATTTAACCCCATTGAATCAATCACATTTTGTTTTTCTTCATTTGTAAGGTCGATAAAGTCCTGCATGTATTCGAGTCCACCAATCGTAGTTTCCTCCACCACTTCACCAAGTACACAGCGGACCGACAAACCAATCGCCTTTATTGCAGCATTTTCCGTCGTAAAGCTACCGCTCGACGTAAACCCAAGATTAAAGGCCGAGCCACTATTATTTACTGAAGCGGACCAGTACGCACCCGCCTCACCTCTAAGTGTTGCCGCATTATTATCAAAGTTACCAGCGTAAGTAAAGTTGTTCGGGAATGAACGGAATTTGTTGCCACTATTAATATCACTTGAAGTTGCGTCCATCCTCGATGCTAAATAGTAGAACGAACCAGAGGTATTATGCGTTGATCCGGTCGGCAGATGCCACCCAGACGGACAAATCGAAGTGTAGCTCACCATGTGACTATTACCGGTCTCATAATTAGTCGTATCTGCAATTGCTGCTGCCCAAGTGTAATAGCTACCATACGAGTACAAGTTCCCGTTTGTCACATAGTTAGCGCCAAGCGGACTCGTTACGTTACTGCCATTATGGCGTGGAATTCTATACCAAGTATTCGTACTACCAATGTCCCAGCTAGCATACTTACTATTACCGGAAGTTGCCGACGAGCTAAAGCCGGAGCTTTCACTCGAAGCCAGTCCAGAGAACACTCCACCAAAGCCTTGCGCCTTCGAACTGTCATTCGAACCGTTAAGCCCAAGTCTCAAGTTTTCAATCATCCAACAGTTCCCGTCTGCCAGTCTTGCCACTGCATATACATTTCCATCACGTGTGTCTGTAAGTGCCGTAATGCTTGTACTACCTGCCGTGATTTGACCGGACACCGTATCATAGCTCGCCACTGTCAAATTATTACAACCACCCCAATTCTGAATCGTATCAACCGGCTCTAGCCAAACTGCATAAAGTTCCAAACCATCCGTCGAAACATCATTTGGTGCCGTAATCGTCTGGTTCGGGCCATAATAAGCACCGGAGCCATCCACTTCCGTATTCCAACCGGCAAACCCATAACCGTTTCGCTTAAAGTTCGATGCCAGAAGCGTAATATCCGCACCATCAGACGCACTTTGATATCCGATATTGCTCGTTGTATCCGAACCATAGTTCCCGGCGTTCATCGTGCCGGTCACATCGTCAAAGGTCGAACCATAGCAAATATATCCCGCCGGACAATCAATCTCCACCCTTTCAGCCCGCCAAATCGCGTACAAGTTTACGGTCGATTCTTCAGACATACTAATTACAAACACACCATTCTCGTCATACGAAGTACCGGTGCCATCATCCTTCGTATTCCATTCCACAAAGCTATAATGCTCTTTTTCATACGGGTTACTTAGTTTCACTGCATCACCACTCTTTGCTACAATCGAATCCTTCGATCCACTCGTCGCACCATTACCATTAAAGTTTACTGTCACCGTTTTGCCAGCTCTAGCCACACAGCGCACTGAAACACCATACGATTTCGTTACTGTTTGCGGTGAATAGTATCCACCTAAGCCAATCGAATTCACATATGTACTATTGCTATTTGCAATCGTATTAGTTGCATATATATTTTGGTAGCCAGTATATACTTGATAACCATTTACGGAACCAGTTAAATTAAGGTAAGTCGGCAGGATGCGTGCATTATAAAACCCGTCTGCCGCGTAGCTAATCGCGCTTGTCGCATTATATTCTTCAACAATACCCTGCTCTACTAACAAATTATTAAATTCACTATAGATATTCTCTGTTGCCGCTTCCGGTAGTCTCCATCCAGCCGGACAAACCGAATCCGGCATCTTTGCGTATTGATTACTAGAGGCATCCGAAATATGCTCAGCCACCGTCGCACCAAAATTGTAATAATTCCCTATATGATAATGATTGCAAGTTGATGCATTATTGCAAGTAGCTGACAAATCATCATAGTCCTGCCCTGATTCTGGATAATAATAATTATTCCCAGCATCATACGATCTCGCTACCGACCCGTCCGAACTCCAATCGCCAATCGTACTCGTAGTACTATTAGTTGGACTCCAAGTGCTACTTAAATTATTAGTCGTATAACCAAGGTCGGTGTTGTTATGTGTGTATACTTTGTTTGAATTTAAATCAAAGTCAAGATTTTGCGTCATCCAAACTTTACTATCATTCATCTTCGCGATGAAATAGGTTTTACCATCACGGAAATCTACCAAACTATATTGCGTACCCACCGTCATTGAATTAATCACCGTCTCATTGATATCCTGCATACATACCGCATCGGTACTCACGACATTTCTACCAATCGTTTTCGCCGCTTTATTACAGGAATAATTCGAATGCCACATTGCATAAAGATTAATCACACTGGTATCTTTCGTATAATCAACGCTGTAATTCGTGCCGGCCTCAAACTGTCTACTTTTACAACCATCGCCACCTGGCTCAGCATTTGGCATAATCGTACACCAACCGGTAAATGTATAGTTTTCGCGTGTCGGAATTGTATCCGGAAGTGGAATCATTTCTGCCGAAATCGCTTCACCGGAGAATGAAGATGGTAAATTATTCACAATATCGTCCGCCGTACCGGAAAGGAAGTTCACCACATATGGCGCTGGATTTGCCACATATTCTAGAACAAAAGTTTCGTTTAGATATTCGCCGGCCGGAAGTGATGCATCTACTCTAAGGCCAAAGCCAATCGTGTATTGGCGAGTTGACATGTTGGAAGTCGAAGTCTGATCGAGTATGACCGACTCAGTCGACGGTGCTCTGAAATCCGTATTATCGGCTGAATTGTATTTATTTGGCTTATATCCCCAGCGATTATTAAGAGCTGTACTGCTAGAAGCGCCAAAGTCTGCCGCCGAAACCGCACTTGAAAGTGCTAAAATACTCCCTCCCGTGCCATTTCGCATCGCTGAATCCGTCGTCCTTGCCATCAATGTATAACCGGTGTAATTATCAGTAGTGATACCAAAACTAATATCGTTCCCTGATTCACTTGAAACAAAATTCCCACTAGGACTACTTGGCGTCACCTCAAGCGACACCGCATCTCTAATTGAATAAAAATTCAGATTACTTGCCGTAGAAGAGCTAGCCGCAATTGTCACATTGGTCGAATCCGTAATCGGGCTAACTGTCAAAATGCCAATGATGAGTAAAATCGAAAATGCAAAAACTGGAGCAATACGAAGATATCTCTGTTTCTTGATAAACGAGAGTTCCAAACTTCTAGTTTTCCATCTGTTTTTTAGCATTTTGTGTTTGTTTTATTTTGTTATTGCAAAATAGCTACTCTAAAAAACTATCCTGCTCAAAGATTTAGCCTAGAACGGCCACACTACTTTTATTGTATTATATTTATGCTAATTTGTCAAAGACTTTTTCTCTGTCTTTTTTAATTAAAGCCAACCTTGCCATGATTTCGTTTTCACCAATCAGAATCGCCCTAGCAAGCGCCGGGTCATCCTTCTTTGGTTCAAAGAATTTACGATATTCCTCAAACTCTTTTTCAGTGCGGATCGAAGTTGCAGTGTATCTTGGATAATCATCGAGCGATTTATCACCGGAAATCTTCTTCACATAATCCCAGTTTTCCGTCATCCATTTAAATACTTCTTTCTTCACTCTCGGATTGCGATATAGATATAAGAACAAATGGAAATGATCTTGTGGTTTTACCACTTCCGGCTCTTTAAGATATTTCATCATTGCCTTTAAGCTTCCCTCGTCACGCGAAAGCGTTGTCGCAAATAATAAATCAAACTTTATTTCCGGGTTCGCTGTCGTTTTATATTTCTCAATAAAATCTTCATACTTTTCCGGATTAAGCCAAATCACCGAATCAAGAATGTCGTTTCTGATTTCTGCATCCAACTCTTCGTAATTCTCGTCATACATCTCGGCGAGCTTTTTAATATTCTCTTCATCGTCCGCATAATAATCAAGCGCAAGTAAAATCGAACGAAGCCTTAACGTATTCTCATCATCGTTCTTCCCAGTCGTTAAACCAACTTCATTTAATTTATCTTTCACAAGCTCCAAGATAAACGCTTTGTATTTCTTTTCTTCTTCCGAATCAAAGTCAAAGAAAATCTTGAGATTGCTTACAATCGAAAGGATAATCGTCCAAACGGCCGCCGAATTCTCGTGCTTAAATTTCATCACTAATGGAATCAGCGACGCCGAAGATGCGAGCGTAGTTTTCGAAATCAAATCGCGGTCAATTAGAAGTCTCAGCTTTTCTTCTAAACCAAGACTATCAAACTTTTCTAGTCTTTCATTAAATTCATCTTCCGAAAGATTCAGCACATAGTGCCCAGACATATCTTCTGTAACTACCGGAATCGGCCAATCAGATTTTTTAAGCTCCCCATTTAGTAGGAATCTCTTTTGCGTGTAGCCGTCTTTAGTTTTTGTCAGCACCGGGTAGCCTGGTTTATCGATAAATGCGTGCATCATTTCGCCTACATCAAATTTCGCGTGTGGATTTAATGCTGTCCACAAATCATCACCAACCGTATTGCCATATTTATACTTTTTGAAATATTCCTGGATTCCGGCGCAGAAGTGTTCCCAACCCATTGCCCGAATTACCATAAGCATCAGCCTTGCGCCTTTAGCATAAACAATCGATGGATCAAATAATGTCGCAATTTCTTCTGGGTTGTTTACATCTTGGTGTACGGATTGTACCCCATCATAAGCATCGCGCCTGAGTGCAGCTAGTGCATCATTCGTAAAGAAAACTTCAAAAATCTTATATTCCGGATGAATCGCATCTACTGCATAGTATTCCATCACGGATGCAAATGATTCATTTAGCCACAAATCGTCCCACCATTCCATCGTCACTAAATCGCCAAACCATTGGTGCGAAAGCTCATGTGCGACCGTAAGAGCCACGCCTTTTTTCGTTCCGATCGTCGCACTTTTATCTACGATTAATGCCGACTCGCGATAAGTCACTAGTCCCCAATTTTCCATGGCACCCGCTTCAAAATCCGGAAGCGCCACCTGATCCAGCTTCTTTAGTGGATATGGCACCAAGAAGTTATCATCATAGAACTCCAAGCTCTTTGCTGCAATTTCATTTGCGAAATCCACCGAATCAATGTTTTGATTTAATGCTACATAAGTTGTGATTTCTACACCATGTTCATTTTTTATCGTCTTGCCGTGAAAATGTCCAATCACCCATGCGAGTAAATAAGTACTCATTCTTGGCGTTGGTTCAAATGTAAACTTACTACCATCTTTCTTTTCTACCGGCGTATTTGCTAGTACCAAATCATCGGCGCCGTCAGGAAGCATGATGCTAAGTTCAAACACTGCCTTAGCACCTGGTTCATCAATACATGGGAACGCTTCCCTTGCATAATGACTCTCAAACTGCGTCGCCACAATCGTTTCAGTCTTGCCCTTATATTGATAAGTCGAAAGATATGCGCCCTGCATATTCTCATTCAACTTTCCGGAATAATTAATCAAAACTTCATGCTTACCTTTTCCGGCCGTCACCACTAACTCATCATTATCTGTTGTAAACTTTACAACATTTCCGTCAACTTTTACATCAATTACATTTAGTCTAACAGCATGAAATCTAATCTGGTCAGTCTTTGCCTCACCAAAAACTTTGACCTCACCACCAATCGTCTTTTTAGTCTTATCAATCTTTAAATTGAGAATGTATTTTTCTGGTTCAAAATATTCTAAAAGTCTGTCCATTTTACCTCCACACTGTTAAGTTTATTTGTGTAATTTTACTGCTTCCGGAAGCTTCGCGTCTTTTAGAATCGGAGCAAGTTCAGCTTCTTCCAAAGTCTCATGTGCAAGTAGTTCTTCAGCTAGTTTATCAAGCACCTTTTTATTAGCTTTTAGCACCGCTTCTGCACGCACCGCCGCTTCATCCGAAAGTTTCTTTACTTCCGCGTCAATGAGTTCTGCAGTCTTTTCGGAATATGGCTTCTCGGTCGTAATTGTATAATAACCGGTTGCTTCAGACGGGAAAACCAAGTTGCGTGTTGCATCGCCCATACCTTCTTCAATAATCATCGACTTTGAGAGCTCGGCTACATTCTTAAGATCCGATGATGCACCGGTCGTAATCGCATCAGCACCAAAAATGAGTTTTTCCGCTACGCGCCCACCCATTGCACGAGCAAGAATATCCTTAAGTTCATAAATGTTCTTGTAGCTTCTGTCTTCTGGCGGGAGGAACCAAGTTACGCCACCGGTTGAACCACGTGGAATAATCGTGACTTTGTGCACCGGGTCAGAATCCGGAAGAACATGACCAACCACCGCATGTCCGGCTTCATGATAAGCCGTGATTTTGCGTTCCTTATCATTCATCACTTTACTCTTGCGCTCCGGGCCAATTGCCACGCGTTCAAACGCTTCCGTTAAATCATGATTATTAATTGCCTTGTGGCCTTCACGAGCTGCCGTAATCGCTGCTTCGTTTGCAATATTTGCAAGGTCTGCGCCAGACGAACCGGCAGTTTTCTTTGCCAAGGACTCAAGGTCTACATCGGCTTCAATTGGTTTACCTTTAAAATGGACTTTGAGAATTTCAAGACGGTCTTTTCTTTCCGGCAAAGTCACGTTTACATGGCGGTCGAAACGACCTGGGCGAAGCAGCGCCTTGTCAAGCATATCCACACGGTTGGTTGCCGCAATTACAATCACACCGGAATCATTATCAAAACCATCCATCTCAACGAGAATCTGATTAAGGGTTTGCTCGTCTTCACGACCAGCACCACCTCTCGCATCACGTTTATGTGCTACTGCATCAATTTCATCGATAAAGATAATTGATGGCGCATTTTTCTTAGCTTTACCAAACAAATCACGAACACGGCTTGCGCCGACGCCCACAAACATTTCAGCAAATTCCGAACCGGAAATCGAGAAGAATGGCACACTTGCTTCTCCCGCTACGGCTCTTGCCATCAAAGTTTTACCAGTACCCGGATCACCGGCCAAAAGTACACCACGTGGAATCTTAGCACCAAGCTTCTCATATTTCTTTGGATTCTTTAAGAAATCAACAATCTCAGTTAAATCTTGTTTTGCAGCTTCATTCCCAGCTACATCTTTAAATGTAACTTTCTTTTTGTCTGGACCATAGAGCTGTGCTCTAGCTTTCCCAAAGCTCATTGATTGGCTATTGGCGGCTGATGCTTGACGCATCATGTAGGAGAGGAACATCACAATGATAAGAATTGGTACCACAGTCATTGCAATATCGAGAATAATACCCATCACATTGACGTCTTCTTTATATTCAATCACTGGGTAGGTCTCATTGCATTTCTTCAGTTCTTCACCCTCGAGCTTATCGCAATAATTAATCAATCCTTGATCATAAAGCGTACCGGAACTATCCTTCCTAGACGTTTCAGTTGGAACATCTTTATCCTTCAAAGTAATATCAAGCGTATTACCAGTCACAGTAATTCTCGAAATGTTACCATCCGGATCATTTGCTCTTTTAATTACATCCGAAATTGGGACCTCGGTCTTTTGAACCTGCCCACTTTTTTGATTAGTTATAAGAAACATCGCAAGACAAATGATTAAGATTGTAAACACAACGCTTCTTATGGTATTAGACCGATTAGGAATCGGACGACCCATGTTTTTCTTTGGGGTATTTTCCGCCACTATTTTATCTCCTTACTTCTTTAATTTTATCATATTCTTCCCCTTTTTTCATTAAAATATGGTATAATAAAACTACCGTCTGGGTGTAGCACAGTTGGTAGCGCGCGACTTTTGGGAAGTCGAGGTCGCAGGTTCAAGTCCTGTCACCCAGACCACAAGGATACGAGTAAAAAGACAGCTTGCTGTCTTTTTTGAGTATCCGCAGTGGTCTTTTGCTTTTGCGAAGCAAAAGCAAGACCACAACAATTGAATGTCCGTAATGGTCTTTTCCTTTTGCTTTAGCAAAAGGAAGACTATAAGTTGCCTTAGCAAAAGGAAGACCATAAGTTGCTTTAGCAAAAGGAAGACCACTCACCGATTTTATGGTATAATATATTCACCGTCAGGGTGTGGCGCAGTTGGTAGCGCGCAGCGTTCGGGACGCTGAGGCCGTCGGTTCAAGTCCGATCACCCTGACCATTTTTGTGCACACATTGAACCGGGCTTCGCCAACGGTTCAAGTCCGATCACCCTGACCATTTTTGTTCTTATTTTACACCTAGACTTTCGTCAGACAATGCCGCTTCGCCAAACGGCTTTTCGTACTCTTCGATATTCTCAAGTACTTCACTAAATTTCTCGACATATTCTTTTAAAACTTCGTCCGAAAACGCACCGGTCTTATCAAACGTGTACTCTTCAATCGGATCATCATTATCATCTTCACCTTCGTCCGGAAGAAAGCCCGGCCTCGAGCGATCAAGATAAATATCCCCAGAATTATGATAAATCGCAAGCGAAATTCCGGTTGTTCCAAGCGCAATTAGTGCCGACACAATTCCAAGAATAATTAGATTCCTACCACCTTTAGATGTCATAATTTCTCTCCAATCTTCTTGACAAGCTCAAGGTGTTCATTTGCTAGGCCCTTGATATATTTTGCATCGGACTCGACAATTTTTCTAAGTTCCCTAGTCTTCACCAAAATATCATAAAACTCTGCCGGACGATTTTTACAATCCGTCGAAATCAATCTCTCAAGTTCCTTCTGGTATTCGATAAAATCAATCATGAAATTATTTCTACCCTTACTGAAATCATTTTGGTTTTTTACAAAACTGTCATTCGACAAAGTGTTTTCGCTAAGTCTCACATTAAGTGGCGTAATAAACCTTGATTGAAGAACTTCATAGTAGCGTCCAAGATAAACCCTAGTCTTAGAATCTTCACGCTGAAGTTCCTTCAGATTCTCAACAATCGTACTACAGTTCTTGCTAATCGTCTCTTTTTTAGATTCAGAAATAGCCTGCACGGAAATCGGTGCAAAAGTCAGAAGCATCGAAATAAAAACTGCCACTGTTTTCTTCATATCTAAATTATAACACGAACTATTTAACTTCATTAATGCTATCTAGCACTAAATGACCTTCAAAGTATGAAAACTTCATTTGATAAACCGGGACATCACTCGAGAACTTTTCAATTAGCGTCTTTACGTTATACTTTTCAATTGTCTCAACAATGTCGCCACTATCTGGCCCATCCAAACAATACTTTTCTTCAGTTTCTTCTTCATCACTCTTTTCCATCGCACCACAGGAAGGAAGCACGTCATGATAAACCGTAATTGTTAAACCATCGTCAGTATACTCAGCACTTTTTACTACTGTAAACATTCCGGAACCGGCCCCACCACCATTAAACGGAGTTACTTCAAATGAGCCACTCGTTTCTGAATACGTAAAAGAACTGCTATGTGAAATGCTGTAATCGCGCTTTGCAACACTAGTGCTAAGTTTAAACAGTTTTTTGTACGAAGCATCAATCACATCATAAGGTACAATCAAATTCGCACCTGCAGAAGTTTCTTTCGATAGCACACGACTTGGATCTGCATTTTGATAAGCAATCATAAACTTCGTATCGTCAGACAAACCATATTCAAACACATTATTTAGATAATTAAATGCTTTAATGTATGGTTTAATAATTGTCTGCGCCGTCTCCGTTGTTATAGTCTTTACTTCTTTTGTCGCAACACAACCAGTTCCTTTTGCTTCTTCGATGGCTGCCTCGCATTTTGATGCGGCTTGTTCGTTTTCACTATTTCGCATCATTAATTCATATACACCAAAGACTACGCCGGCAATCGCTGCGATAAATAACATAATCCCCATCGCAATCACTAGGCCAAATTTATTGCCTTCCTTCTTTGGCCCACTGTATCCGCGCATCATTATTTCTTCAGGCTGCATATCCCTCCTTAGAATTTAATTTTACTACACTTCTTATGCTTTACAAAATAGAACAACATTGTAGAACCTGAAACTACCGATAATACACTAATTGCCACCGCCGCACCTTCACCTTCTTCGGTATTTCTACCGGTATCCGGGACTTTGATTCCTTCATCATCTTCCGGCTCATCATCCGGGTCAGGGTCTGGCGTTGGGTCTGGATCCGGAGTCGGATCAGGGTCCGGTGTTGGGTCTGGATCCGGAGTCGGATCAGGGTCCGGTGTTGGGTCTGGGTCTGGATCCGGAGTTGGTGCTTCTTCAATCGTAAACGACGTCTCCGCTGCTGCACTATTATTGTAAATTGCTTTAAGCGTGTGTGTACCGCTAGCTAAGCTCTTTAGATAAGTATTCTTCAAAGTAATTATCGTGCTTCCGGTCGTAACCGTGTAACTACTTGAAGTAATTGGGCTACCATCCACGAGCACCTGTGCCAATTCAAAGCGTGGGAAATTAATTCTCACCGCAAGCGTAGAAGAACTGTCTTTTCTAAAATTATTACCGGACTGCCAACTGACGCTACCATCACGGAAAATCGGATAAAGTGTCACATTGAAGTCACCCGGCGTGAAAATGAATGTATTACCAGGCATACTTGTAGCCATATCGCTTTCAGAAGACCTAGTATAACCAAAGAAATACGAGCCTTCTAGGGTTGGTGCAGTCGCCGGAATCGTCACCGAACAAGACGTACTTGCTTCAGTCGTTTGACAAGTCTGTGTTTCAGCCGCATTTCCATCAAAGGTTAACGTATAAACATATACCGGACGAATCGTAAAGGTTCCGCTCTTGCTGTGATTTCCCGTAAATTCAAGTGTCAAAGTGTGATCACCATCAGTTAGCGTATCGAGATAGCTACTATTAATCGTCACCAGCACCTGGTTATCAGCAATCGAATAATTAGTATTAGATAGTTCCTGTCCATCAACCAGCGCTCGGCTAAAGATATTTCTATCAAAGCTCATACTAGCAACCAAATTATTATCGGTGCCTTTATAATGAATCGTACTCTCAGGCCAAGTCATCGTATTATCGATGAAAATCGGATAAAGCGTTCTGACGACTACATCAGCCGTAAATGTGAAAGTATCACTAGGTTGATATTCTGCTTCGTTAGAACCAGACGTTCTCGTATAACCAAAGAAATCATGACCCGCAAGTGATGGTATTGTTGACGGAATCGTCACCGAACAAGCCGTGCTAGAATTAATTCCTTCACATGTTTGCGATGGAAGAATATCATCCTCATAATTCAATGTGTAAATCTGTCCCGGAGCATCGGATACCGTAAATGTCTCGCTCTTGCTATGACCACCTTCAAATTCCAAAGTAATCGTATGGTTGCCATCGGCAAGCTCATCAAGATAACTATTATTAATAGTGACTTCAACTCTGTCATCATGAATTGTATAGTCCGTGTCTAGAAGTTCTATACCATCAATTAAGACTCTGCTAAAAATTTCTCGATCAAAGCCCATACTAATCGTTAGGCCGTCCCCAGCATCACGATAGTATTTATTATCACCGGTCCAAGTTGCCGTATTATCAACCCAAATCGCATAAAGAAGTTTGCTCATTATCGCGATTTCAAATTCATATTCATCGCCCGGTTGATAGTCTGCCACATTCGAACCGGAAGTTTCCGTATAGCCAAAGAAATCGTAACCCTGTTTAGTTGGCGCAGTTGCCGGAATAATTACAGAACAAGTCGAATATTCATTTACCGGTTGGCAAGTCTGCTCAATTACTTCATCGCCACCATCAGTATTAAATCCTAAATGATAAGTCGGCAACACGGTAATTGTATATTCAATACTCTGCCCGTCCATATAATATGTCACTGTGCTCGTACCATAGCCAATCGTTTTAATTGCGCCACTACGATATTTCACGACCGTCTCATCCGAAATCGAAACGTTATCATCGACCGACGTTAGTTGTCCATCCTTGGTTGCGCCTGACTGGTAATGTAACGTGTAATTTAACGCCGGTGCTTCACCAACGCCAGTCACAAAGCTAGTTCTAGTCGCCGTAATACTAGTCACGTAATCCATCGAGTAGAAATATTTCCACCAGTTTTTGAGATACCCGTCACTCGTATAACCGGTCTCGTGTGGCATCATAAAAGCCCAAAATCTAGTATAAAATCTATCTTCTTTACCGCTCGCATTAAAGTCGCTAATCGCATATGGCTCGCTCATCCATGCTGAATTATTTGCGAGCGTATCATCACTGGTTAAATCGTCCACGCCATGGTCGCGCCAATCTTGATAAGTTGTTCTCACTGTACTCGTATTAGAATAATCATAGCCAGTTGAAGCATTAAACGGATGATGTACAGTTCCAACACCATTTAACACTCCAGAGTTAGCAAAATCATTCAACATGAATCTTTCCCACAAATTCAAAGATTCATAATCTTCCTTAGTAGAAACACTAATAGAATCCTGCACATATGGATCGTAGCTTAATCCATACACATTTTTCATAATGTTTTCTTGTGAATGCATATATGCATGATATTGCGCGTCACGTCTCGATGTGCTCACCGACACAATCATAAAGTTGTCGCATTCTTTCGTAATTGGCGTGCCATTAATCCAGTAAGCGTTGCTACCCACCATCATTGTTTCAAAAGTTTTAGTTGGGTCAACAGTCACTAACCATACCTGGTCAAAGTTTCCACTATTCTTTCTTTCTACTAAATCAGCCAAGTCAATCAACCACTCATAGTCAAATGAATAATCTTGAATTACGTTACCTTCAAACCAACCACCATAATACATATTCCACCAAGAATAATTTCCATTTCCATCATCAGCTGCCGCTAAGAAATTTTCTTCATCAAATTTATTATCAACCGTTCCGTCTGGTCTCGTAAAATTCACTGTATAATGTGGGAAATCATCAACATAGAGCCAGTTGAGAGTTATATGATTAAAGTAATTGTGTGATGAAAAATTCAAATCAGCCACTTGCTCATCAACTACCGTTCTCGCAATATCCTCACCAAACAGTAAATCCGCTGCCTTTGGTGAACCTGCCACCGAATTAAGATGTGGGTTCACTTCCACTACCAATACTTTTAAATCTTGATTCGCCTGATAAGCCGGATTAATTACCGACACGGCATTAGCTTCATTATCATTTTTAATTCTATCGTATGCGAACCAAGCGAAAGTCGAAAGAATCGCAAAAACAGCCACCAAAAAGGCTGTCTTTTTAAAATGATTCACACGAAAACTTCTAATATTTCTTTTCATGTTTATGTTTATGACCTTTATGCTTAAATCATAA
Source organism: uncultured Candidatus Saccharibacteria bacterium (assembly GCA_947165465.1). Classification (GTDB taxonomy): domain Bacteria; phylum Patescibacteriota; class Saccharimonadia; order Saccharimonadales; family Saccharimonadaceae; genus Nanosyncoccus. Next base: position 54,157 of record CAMVAM010000005.1, read on the forward strand.
ACTACATTTTTAAAAAAGTCAACTAATTTCGTTTAAGCATCACAGTAAATGCTTCAGATGGAATATCAATCTTGCCAAAACGTTTCATTCTGGCCTTTCCACGTTTTTGTTTATCAAGTAGTTTTGCTTTTCTATCACGATCACCCGTATGGATTTTTACTGTCACATCCTTGCGGTACGCACCAATCGTTTCGCGTGCAATAATTCTTGCACCAATCGCTGCTTGGAGTGCCACTTCAAAGTTCTGTCTCGGAATCACTTCCTTTAATTTTTTCGTCACTTCTCTGCCGATTCCGTCCGCTTCGCTTCTGTGTGCCATCACGGAAAGTGCATCCATTTTATTTCCAGCCACTAGAAAATCAATTCTCACCAAATCTTCCGCTTTATATCCGGAAAGTTCATAATTAAACGACGCATAACCGGACGTTGCCGACTTCAATTGGTCATAAAAATCTGTAAGTAGATTTGCCATCGGCGCTTCAAAATCAATCACTGCCCTTTCTTCAATGTAAGACAAATTCGTTTGGTGTCCACGTTTTTCGTTAATTAAATTTAAAACATTTCCAATCATGTTAGACGGAACAATAATTTCACCCTTTACCCATGGCTCACGGATTTCTTTAATTTCCGACTGATCCGGTAGATCTGCCGCCGATTTAATTTCAATTAATTCACCATTATTCATTACGACTTCGTAATTTGTCGACGGGTTCGTCACAATTAAATCAAGGTCAAACTCGCGTTCCAGACGCTCCTTGATGATGTCCATATGAAGAAGCCCGAGGAATCCAATGCGAAGACCAAAGCCAAGTACCGGCGAGTTCTCCGGCTCGAAGCGGAGCGCCGAATCAGACAAAGCCAACTTTTCAATCGCTTCCTTTAAATCTTTGTATTGATCGTTTGAAACTGGGAAAAATCCAGCATATACGAATGGAAGTACGTTTTTGTAGCCCGGAAGCGCGTGTGTTGCCGGGGCTTTTGCAAGCGTCACTGTATCGCCTACTTTTGCTTCGCGCGTAGTTTTGAGGTTCGTTACGATGTAGCCAATTTCACCGGTTGAAAGTTTTTCTCTCGGCGTCATTTTTGGTGTAAGAATCCCCACTTCTAAAGCCAAGCCCTTAGTCTCGGCCGCCATCATCAAAATTTCGGCATTTTTTGGAATTTCACCATCAAAAATCCGGACATATAATACTACTCCACGATAATCATCAAAGTATGAGTCAAAAATGAGTGCCCGGGTTGAATCCATAAAAATATTATACCACAAAAATGGGCCTAGCGCTACGGCTCGGCCCTTCTGTTCAGAGGTTAAATGGTGGTTTCGTAAACTTCGCAGTTTTTTAGTAAATGCAAATCGTCGTGATAACTTCCGGACTTTGGCCGCCCTTTCAGTACCACATAAAATGCCATGCCAAAGCACCCGTGCGAGAAAATCAAAACCTTCTCGCCGTCGTGTTTTTCCTTCAGCATGTCAATGAAAGCTTTTGCTCGTGCCTCAAGCTCCGAGAGTGTTTCCACTCCGTCTTCTTCCGAACGACCGGAATCATACCGGAACAGCTCCCGATAATGTTCATCCGAAGCGGTCTTACCTATGAGCCCGTCAAATTTACGCTCTTCAATGCGCTCATCGATGATAACATTTCTCTCATCGACACCCATTTCTTTCAGAACGATTCGGCAAGTTTCCCTCGCCCGTTCATAAGTTGAGCAATAAATCGCGTCGAACTGAATGCCGGATTCTTTTAGCTTCTTGCCGGCCTCTCTTGCTTGTTCACATCCAAGCGGCGTGAGCGGCGCATCCTCATCGTTATAAAAATAATCCTTGAGATTTGCCACCGACTGACCGTGTCGCATAAAAAATACATCTACAGACATTACACATCCTCCTCTCTTAAAGAGCCTTCTTGATCCCCCCCAAACAGAACAATAATATTATAATACTATTATCTTAATCTGTCAAATTATTCAAGGGTTCTTGGCGAAGGACCTTTTTCGATAATCTCATCTAAAACTTTTTCAACGTTTAAACCGGTCTTTGCTGAAACGCCGATAATATCTTCACGCTTACAACCCAGTAGATTCATAATTTGTGCAGCCGTCTTATCGACTTCCGCTGCCGGCAAATCCACCTTGTTAATCACCGGAATAATCGTAAGATCCTGCTCAATAGCTAGATAAACGTTTGCGAGTGTCTGCGCTTGGATCCCCTGCGTCGCATCCACTACGAGAATTGCCGACTCTACGGCCTGCAAACTTCTTGACACTTCATACGAAAAATCCACGTGGCCCGGCGTATCAATCAGATTTAAAGTATAGCCCTTCCACTTCATCGTCACCGGAGTGAGTTTAATTGTAATCCCCTTCTCCCGTTCGAGTTCCATCGAGTCGAGAAGCTGCGATTTCATCTCGCGCTTCTCAACCGTTCCGGTAAGCTCCATCATCCTATCGGCCAAGGTAGATTTACCATGGTCGATATGAGCGATGATGCAGAAATTTCGTATTTTATCCATTAGAGACCAATCATAGTGAGGCTGAGTCTGCCCTTGTCATCGATGGCAACTAGGCGAACTTTAATTACATCACCTTCGTGCAAGACTTCGGTCACCTTATTTAGACGCTTCTTGTCAGTAATTTGTGAAATGTGAAGCATACCGTCAATGCCTGGCATAATATTCACAAATGCACCGAAGTCTTTAATCGAAACTACAGTACCTTCGTAAATCTTTCCGACTTCTGGCTCTTCCGTAAGTGAACGAATCCAATCAAGTGCCTTCTTGATTTTTTCTGGATCAGTACCAGAAACAGTCACAAGACCAGAGTCTTCAATGTTAACTTCAGCGCCAGTTTCGGAGGTGATTTTGTTAATCATCTCACCACCCTTGCCAATCACAGCACCAATCTTGTCTGGATTAATCATGAGTTTCTCGATGCGTGGAGCATACTTCGAAATCTCTTTTCTTGGTTCCGGAATTACTTCGAGAATGTGTTTCAAGATAAACATTCTACCTTCGTGCGATTGCTTGATAGCTTTTTCCATGATTTCTACTGGAAGACCATGCACTTTCATATCCATTTGAAGTGCAGTAATACCTTCAGTCGTACCGGTTACTTTGAAATCCATATCACCGGCAAAGTCTTCTGCATCCATCAAATCAGTTAAAACGTATGCTTTGTCGATATCAGAAGCTTCAATCGGCTGGCCCTTTGGCACATCCACCATAAGACCCATTGCTACACCAGAAACTGGGCGCTTCAAAGGCACACCGGCATCCATGAGGGCCATGCATGAAGAACAAGTTGCAGCCATCGAAGTCGAACCGTTCTGTGACATGATTTCAGTCACTGAACGAATTGCGTATGGGAAATCTTCTTCAGAAGGAAGCACCGGGAGAAGTGCACGTTCAGCCAAGTAACCATGACCAATCTCACGACGTCCTGGAGAACCGATGCGACCTGGTTCACCAACCGTGTAAGAAGGAGCGTTGTAATGATGCATGTAGCGACGCTTGCCTTCGGTTACTTCCATTGTATCCACATCCTGTGCATAAGAAAGTGGCGCGAGCGTTACAATGTTCATCGCCTGAGTTACACCACGCGTAAAGAGTGATGAGCCATGAACTCTTGGCAAAATACCAACTTGCGATGAAAGTGGACGTACTTCGTTTAGTTTACGACCATCCGGACGCACACCTTCTTCTACGATGCCACGACGAACTTCCTTGTGGACAGCAAGTTCAAAGGCCTGATCATAGATATCGCGAAGGTTTTCATCATACCATTCGACCTTTTCGTTGTCAGTTTCACCTTGGCCTTTAGCAAGTGCAAATTCATCATGCATTGCATATTTGATTTCATCAAGAATCTGTGCACGTTCCATCACATTACCACGGACTTTGTTGCCAAACTTATCCTTGGTCCATTCCTGAACTTCTTTCAAAATCTCTTCATCTGGAAGTACCAATTCATATTCTTGTTCTTTTGCATCAACAAGCTTAGCAAGTTCACGCTGAAGATCGAGTGCCGGCTGAACATTCTTTACTGCCCAATGCATCGCTTCAATAATCGTATCTTCCGGAACTTCCTTAGCGCCGGCTTCTACCATCATCACCTTGCCGTCTTTACAAGCAACTACGAGATCGAGTGGAGACTGCTCGCGTTCTTCTGGGCTTAAGAAACCCTTGAATTCACCGCCGATTCTACCGATACGAATGCCGGCCACTGGACCATCAAATGGTACACCAGCGTTCATTAATGCTGCCGAAGCTGCCACCATTGCTACACAGTCTGGGCGAAATGCCGGGTCCATCGAAAGCACGGTACAAACCACCTGAATTTCCTGACGGTAGCCCTTCGGGAAGAGTGGGCGAATTGGGCGGTCAATCAAGCGTCCAACTAGCACTGCTTCATCAGCTGGCTTGCCTTCACGTTTAATAAACTTTGAACCAGAAATCTTGCCTGCGGCATAGAATTTCTCTTCATAATCAATCGATAGTGGGAAAAAGTCTTGTAGAACCGGCTTCGTGCCGACCACTACAGAGCCAAGCACTACGGTATCACCATAAGTCACGAGCACAGACGAAGTCGTGCGAAAACCAACGCGGTTTACTTCGAGCGTCAACTTCCGGCCCAACCATTCTGTTGAAACCTGAGTGGTCTTCTTCCCGCTAGGGTTAATTATATCCATAAAAATATAATCCTTTCTGGGAAAACATCAGATACGAGCCCCTATCTCATATCTGCCGTCTTCCCATGTTAATTTACTATATATATTATAGCATATTCTAGAAGTTAGTTCTATCGATTTCCCACTGTGGCCTTGCAAGACATCTTACCGACAAACCGGTACCACGTCCCCAGTTATATTCTGGGCTACCTTGAATATAGTTACCCCACCAGTAATAACTAAATACCGCTGTATCCATATATCCAGAGATAATATACGAAGTTGCGGTCCAATATGCCGAACCCGTATCACCAGCCCCGTCTAGGGCTCCATATCCAGAACTTGTATAAGTATTTGGATCCATATAGTTCATAATCATCCCCGGTCTCGAGAAATAAAACGGTGCACCAGTAAGATACATATCAAAATCACTGCTTGGCGTATTTCCAGTCCCATACCATGAATCCCAAACTGACTGCACCGCGCGATCAAGTTCAGTATAATCAGAGCTTCCATCAGGGCTTAACGATGAATCATATTTAGGAAGTCTCCAGCCAGCCGGACAAATCGAGTTTGGTGCATTCTGGAGATGGCTATATTGACTGGCACTGTTCGTAGCTACAGCAGCCGCCCAGCTATAATAATTTCCTACATGTCCATGGGTACCATTTGTAGAGTATGGTGACGTCGCAAATTGATTCCCGGTTACGCCCTTTATATAGTTATAACCATCCGTCGTACTATTAGACCACTGACTACTATCCCAGTACCAATTCGTGCTAGCCGAACCTGGGTTCATTGAAATCGGACCGTTTGCGTTATTGAAATTCCAACTCGTGAAGTAATTCCCAGAATAAGCCGAAGACGTCAAATTAATCGTAGCGGTATTTGGATACCACGACGTGCTGCTGTCTTCATAACCAATATCCGTATCTGCATGATAATAGTACTTTCTGGCAATCGCAAGATCCAAGTTTTGCGTCATCCAAATATTACCTTCACCAAGCTTGGTAATCCAATACTTTTTATTATCACGACTATCTGTCAATTGGAACTGTCGCCAGTCTTCCATCGAATTCCAAACTCCTGCATAGTCAATATCGCTAAGCGTGGCAAAATCTTGCATATAAGTAAGATCTGTAATTTGCTTCGCTGCCGGACGATTGCATCTCACCGTAAAACCAGAGTTGCTACTCATCGAAACACCAGTTTGGAAGACTCTATTATTCACATTGCCACTCGGGATATAGTAGTTATATGCATATGTTGAACCTTGCCCAGCAGAAGTAGAAGACTCATACATACCAGATGTGCCGCGATAACTCATTCCGCCATAAATATAACCACCGAGTACGAAATTGTTTGGGAACCCAGTCAATCTATCAACAATAGTTTTATTAGAGATATAGCCATACCCACCGCCATATTGTTTCGAAAGATAGCCAATTCCATCCCACTCACTATTTTGAGTATCAGGTAAATGCCATCCGTAAGGGCAAATACTACCAGATGCGTCATAGCCAGCAACAGTATAGAAATCACCACGTGCCGCCGTCGCCGCATACCTGTTGTAATAAACACCATATGAAATCACAGGACCAGTAGTGCTATACGTCGAAGCCGATTGCCCCAGCGTAACGTTGTCCGTATTTAACAAAACCTGTTCAGCACATGCTTGTGAATTGGTCGTACACCAAGAAGTTGGCGTAGTAGATGTCGCATACGACAAGTTACTAAAACCAGGATAATCAGTATTTGCCTCAGTCACCGATGCATTAGTCCCACCAAACCGAAAATTCTCAATAATCCAACATTTGTCATCCGGCAACCTCGCTACAGCATAAGTCTGATTGTCTCGTGTGTCTGTAAGTGCCGTAATATTTGAGAGACTTGCAGTTACGGTACCTGTTGAGGAATTATAGGACACCGGCGTCAAACTACTACAACCTTGCCAAGTCTGGAAATTCCCAGCCGAAGCAACCCAAATTGCATAAAGCGTCAGCCCCTCGCTCGAATTAGTTGGTACCGTAATCGTCTGATTTGGCCCATAGAACGTACCGGTTCCGCTTGAATTTGTATTCCACCCCGCGAATCCATAGCCGGTCAATTTATAGTTTGGCGCCTGAAGCGTAACTGTTGAGCCACCGGTAGCCACCTGGTAACCCTTATTACTACTTGTATCATTGGTATACGTACCTGGATTCATCGTCCCAACCACATTTGCATTTACCGGATCGTAGCAAATGTATCCCGGCAAACAATCTGGCACCGGCTCGGCTGCCACCACCGAGTATTTCACCTTACCGACATACGAATCCGGCGATTGCGAGCTAGAAATTCTCGCCGCATAAGTCGTAAAGACCGAAGCCCCCACCGTCGTATCGGTGTTAGTGCCATACGAAGCAATCAAAGTCGTAGAACCCGGCACCACATGGTAGCTACCAAAGCCATTGTTAATCGTCATCTGTGCCGGTAGATATGACGAAGTATCCTTCGAAATCATCATCGACCAATTCGAAACATCGCCCGTGCCCGTACCGGTATTAATGAGGCCACCAGTATTCTGACCAATCAACTTAGTGTTGCCAGACGAATTATTCGAATAGCCAATCGCATAAATCTCAAAACTCGGTGCATCCGCACACTTCATCGTCAGTCTCGACTGCCCAATCCCAGTACTATAGGAGCTGTTGCTCACGGTCTTAGAGTGCGTTGTCACTACGGTACTAGTGAAAGTACAGGCATTGGCTCCGTAAATATCTAAAGAATCGTCATTATTCACAGCTTTTACGGACTTAAATTGATAAGAGCTGAGCATAAAGGCCGCAATCATCGAAGCCGCCACAAAAACCATCGCAACATGCTGATACATGTATCTAGCGATTTTCAGGACATTTTTGTTTGAAAACTTTGACATTTAAAACCTATTTTGCACACCTAAAAAGTATACATTACCATTATATATTGCTTATCTTAAAATGTCTATATTTTTGGCCTATTTTTCAACCACTTTTTTGCCAGAAAAATCGCCCAATTATCCACAAGCATATTGACTTTTTTGGCATTTTGTGCTATAATAGAAGTATCTGTTATTCCAATCAAGTTTAGGAGGTATAAAACGCATGATGGATAACATGAGTTGGGGCGAAAACCCCGAATATGGCCCTCAGGCCATGATTGCACATTTCGATCGGGACGACCGCATCTGCTGGGATTTCCAGGAGGAGGCTAGAAAATTCGGCAGAGATGTCATTGTGAAACAATGCGCGGGCCGAGAAGGCCTAACCGTCGTTGTCCCCAATATTAGCTTTAACCAGATGAATAAACTCATCGACCTCACGGAACGTTAAAACTAATATCTCTCAACAAAAACCCGCCTGCACTCGCAGACGGGTTAATTTTTTACTATTTCCTGAGGCCAAGCTTCTTAACAGTCTTCTTGTATAGCTCAAAATCGGTCGTTTCGAGGTATTTTAGAAGCCTTTTGCGCTTCCCTACCATCTGCATTAAACCTCTTTTGGCCATAAAGTCATGTTTGTTGTTCTTGACGTGCTCAGTCACTTCTTTGATGCGCTCCGTCAAAATCGAAACTTGAACTTCAGGAGAACCAACGTCAGCTTTGTTACGAGCGACCTTGGCAATAGCCTTGTCCTTATTCTCTTTTGTTATCATAGTTTTTACATTATACCACACCTCTTAAAAAAGTTCAACAGATATGCTAAAATATCTCTTATGGAAGATCAAATCATTTTAGTAGATAAACCAGCTGGAATTTCCTCTTTTGGCATCGTTGCGAAGATCCGCCGCGAATTAAAGGAAGAGTTCGGTCACAAGATTAAAGTCGGTCACACTGGGACACTAGATCCCTTTGCCACCGGCCTTTTGATTTTGCTATCTGGTAAAATGACCAAAAAATCGAATGAATTCTTAAAGCTCGACAAAATCTACGAAGCCGAAATGAAACTTGGTTTCATCTCCACAACTGGCGATCCAGAAGGCGAAGTTACAGAGTATTCGAGCCAAAAAATCAAACCAACTAAGGCCGAAATCGAGTCCTGCATTAACTCATTTATTGGCGAAATCGACCAGACCGTTCCGAAATTTTCGGCCATCAAAATCAATGGCGAACGTGCCTACAAATTAGCTAGAAGTGGCGCCGATTTTAAAACCCCAACTCGTAAAATCACCATCTTTAGAATCGAAATTCTAGATTATTCTTACCCAACGCTCAAAATCCGTTGCCACGTTTCCTCCGGCACTTACATTCGTACCCTCGCCGAAGATATCGGCAAAAAACTCGGCACCGGTGCCTACCTTACCGCACTTCGCCGCACCAAGATTGGCGACTATCACATCGAAGATGCCAAACAAATTATGCTATAATAAAACTATGTTAGTCCAAGCTAGTCGTCTTATCGGCACCAAAGTATTAAGTATGCAAAGTACGAGTGCAATTGGCTCGGTATCTCAACCAATTGTCGACCCGGCCGATTGTAAAATCATCGGCTTTTATCTTACCGGCCCACTTGTCGATCGTTCCGCAAACATTCTGGATACTAAATCCATCCGCGAATATTCCCGCTACGGCATGGTTGTTGATTCCATTGATGAACTTGTAAATAAAGAAGATGTCATCAAGATCAGCAAAGTCATCGATCTGAACTTTAATCTCATCGGCCTTCGTGTTGAAACCAAAAAAGGCACCAAACTTGGCAAAGTTCTCGATTATACCGTCACCAGTGATGACTACATGGTCCAACAAATCATCGTGAAACGCCCAATGATTAAAAGCTTCGTCGACCCAGACCTAACCATTCCACGTAGTGAAATCGTGGAAATCGACGATTACAAAATCATCGTAAAAGACGAAGAAAGTGTGATTAAGAAAAAAGCTGCAAACGAAGAGTTTATTCCGAATTTTGTGAATCCGTTTCGTAAGTCTGAACAAGATTTCGCACAGTCTCAAAGTGAAATCCCTGACGACAAAGATACTGAATAAGTTTTTCATCATCATATTTATTACGTTTTTTTGCAATTATTTTTAGGATTTCTTCTTCATCATTTCGGCTCGTTTCCTCTAGGACTTGCTCTATAATCTCGCGTGAAACTCCCTTTTTCATGAGCTCCATTTTTAAACGTTTCTTGGAAATACCCTTTTTCACAAAACGGTTTTCAACAAAGTATTCCGCGAACTTCAAATCATCGAGATATCCTTTTTGAATGAGTCTATCCACAATCGCATCAGCAAATGAAGTTTTATCAAATGAAAAATCACCGTCCAAATCTCGGTAGCGCTCCGGGCCGCTAGGCCGAGTCTTACTACCTCGATTTGAACTTGTGATTTTTCTTCTTAAATAATCCTTCGTTTCTCGAACCGAATGTGGTCTAGTTAATACCCATTCAAGAGTTCTCTGGTATAATTTTCCAAATTCAGAAGCCTTCTTGAGTTCGGCTAGTTCATTTTCGGAAATCTCTTGCCCGACTTTAATTTTAAAATCCACCAGCTGGGCAATATCGAGCGAAAATGAATATTTAGAATTCACAAAAACATTTACCCGGTTTTCATTTTTTACCGCCTGTTTAATATTTGTAATTCTAAATTTCGGCGCGCCGGCTTCCTCCGGCAGATTATCATTCAGCTTTAATATATCCATGAAGCTTCAGCCACTCTCTGATATTTGGAAAAGTAATCGTATCGTTCTTTAATGGATCCTTCGCATATTCTAAACGAAACTTATCCATCTCACTATACTTCACCCACTTCACTTCAGACACTTCCTTGTCATCAAAATGAAATTCGTCCGGTTTCCCAGTCCAGTCTACACAATAAACCCATGCAAAACGATTGCAATTAAATGGACGCATTGTCACGAATTGCAAATCTTCTGGCGTAATTTTCACACCAATTTCTTCTTCCGTTTCGCGTACAGCCCCTTCAACCAAGGACTCGCCTAAATTGATGTGTCCACCGGCCGAGAAATCCCACTTGCCTGGGTAGCGGTCAACTTTATCGGACCTTCTCTGCCACAAGAATTCTAGTTCTCCGGCATTATTAAAACGATAAAACGCAATTACGGCAACACCAACAATCGCTTTATCACCAGATAGCTCTGGGTTATTTCTTTCTGATTTCCACCCGAGACCCGGAATCGGTTCTCCGTTTTTTCCATAGACTTGCCAAATCTCATCCTGATGCATCAAGTCTCCTCCGTTTAATTTTTATTCTTCAGCTGCTGCTCTTTCACGCACCTGCTTTTCAATTTCTTCCATTAATTCTGGTTTTTCTTTAAACAGCTTTTTCACGGCTTCACGGCCTTGACCCAAAGTCTCACCATTGTACTTAAAGAATGCGCCGGCCTTATCAATGATGCCATATTGTACACCAAGATCAAGCACATCACCGGTCTTTGAAATGCCTTCGTTGTACATAATGTCGAACTCAGCTGTTCTAAATGGTGCCGCAATCTTATTTTTCACTACCTTAATCTTTGTGCGGTTGCCGGAAATATTTTCGCCTTCCTTAATCTGGCCAATGCGACGAATATCAATACGTACCGACGCATAGAATTTCAGCGCATTACCACCAGTCGTCGTTTCCGGATTACCGAACATCACACCAATTTTCATACGAATCTGGTTAATGAAAATCACTGTTGCGCGAGACTTTGAAATAATACCGGTAAGTTTACGCATCGCCTGTGACATTAATCTTGCTTGAAGACCCATCTGTGCGTCACCCATATCGCCATCAATTTCAGCCTGTGGTACGAGTGCAGCCACCGAGTCAACCACGATTAAATCAACTGCATTTGAACGTACTAAAGTTTCACAAATCTCGAGCGCTTGTTCACCATTGTCCGGCTGCGAAATGAGCAAGTTCGCCGTATCCACGCCAATCTTCTTGGCGTATGCTGGATCAAGCGCATGCTCTGCATCAATAAATGCTGCCTGCCCGCCTTGTTTTTGAATCTCTGCAATCGCATGAAGTGCGAGCGTCGTTTTACCGGAAGATTCCGGCCCATAAATCTCAATAATACGGCCCTTAGGGTATCCACCGCCAAGCGCCAAATCGAGTGACAAAGAACCAGAAGGCAGAAGCTCTACGTCCATCTTTGGAGTTTCGCCGAGCTTCATAATCGAGCCATCACCAAATTGCTTCGTAATCTGTGCAATTGCAAGCTTCAAGGCCTCGGACTTTCCGTCACCCTTATCGTTTTTATTGTCTGCCACCACATCCTTTTTTGCCATAGTATTACCTTTCTTCCTGTTAATTATATAACAAAACCTTGGATTTTATCTTATTTCCGCAGTTTCTATACTACAAGCCCAAAACTCGTGCAACCCCCTACCCTCAAATTGATTCCGCCTAGGCTTATTCTGCTATAATTAAAGTATGCACGAGAACGTCCCGTCAATGGGTGAAAAACCAGACATCGCCGCTGAAAAAGAAATCTTAAACGGCGTTCCTTCCCCATTTGATCTTGAAGGCAAAGACAAAGTTTTTGAAACCATCGATTCCGGCATCGAAAGCTCTCTGCTCGCTTGGATGAACGGCCGTGGCACCGGTGGTAGCAATCCGGATGACATCGAAAATCTTTTGAAAGCCTGCCCGACACCTTTCGAACTAAAGCCTTTGGAAGATGCGCTTATTAAAGGTCTAGAACAAGCTAATAATGAAGATACTCTAAATGCTTGCAAAGCCTCACTTGACTCATTAAAGAAAAAGCTTTACGGCCGTCGTCTTGAACTCTACGAGCAATTCGAAGCTCCAGTCGAAGAAGGCTATAACGGTTGGAATACCGTTGCTGAACAAGCATCATCGGCTCCTGAAAAACAAGAATCTCATTCCATTTTTGAAAACATGGAAAGCCCACTTGATGACTCGACCAAATTCGACGAGATTGTTGACGCTTACGCTAAACCGGTCGGACAGTTTTATAACAATCTTCAATATGCCCATAGTAGCGAGAAAAAAGCTTCGCCTGAAAATGCCGCCGACCGCGAAGAATTTCGTCTCAAAATGTTTGAGCGCTGGAAAAAATCTTTTCTCGATGTCGATAGTTCCACCGCTTCCCCAGCCCAAAAATACATCAAGAATTTTCTTCAAAGCTGTCCAGATGTTAGTAGTGTCTACGAATTAAAACAAATCGCAAAGAATTCCTACGACGAAAACACTTTTAAGCAAATCGAAAAAGTCTTAGACGACAACGATTGGGAGCATGAAGAAAACGGTTGGACTCACATTTTGTCTGAACGCGGAAAAACCGGTACCAAACCGGCCGGTGAAACCAAGCACCGTCTTTATCTCAATATCGCCGGTGAAGATATTTACAAAATGGCGAATCTCCTAATCGACGCATTTGATGAAAAAGACATGCCGTTTTATTTCAAATTTGACAACGACGGCGGCAAACGTGATGACACTTTCGTTCTCTACTGTTCCGAAGAGGATCTCGAAAAAACCTACGCGATTCTAAAGAAAATCAAATCCGAAAATAGCGAAATCGCCGACCGTGCCGGCGCTCCGGTCATGCTCGCCGGCAAAGTCGATGGCTGGATCGGTTACGGCGCCCATCCGGAAAAACGCCCCGGCGAGAAAAAATCTTCCTACAGTGAAGTCCGTGCAAAACTTCTAGAAGAATCCTTAGACCAAACTGCCGATTCCTGGGCTACCGAGCACCAAGACGAATCCTATCTAAAAAATATCCGTGACCTCGCCGCGAGAAATGTGTTAAAAGGACGTCAGGAAGTCTACGCCATTTGGCAAAGCAAAGGCAAAACCGATGAAGAAATCAAATCCGCTCTCGGCTATGGCGAAGCTGATTTAACCGAAGCTTCCCTTTCTAAAATTGAAATTACCAGTAAAGACATGCGAAAAGCCATCGCAGCCACCGAAAAACATAATCCAGAATTTATCGCTCGCACCAAAGAAAAAATCAAAGCTCTTAGCCCGAAATATCATGTCGACGCTGACAACTTCTGCGCCAATAAATAACCTCTTCTTTGTGATATAATATATCTATTATGAGAGTACGTGAAAATGTTCCAATTTCATCTTTAACTACAATGCGCCTAGGTGGTCCGGCGAGATTTCTAGTCGAAGTCGAAACTAAAGCCGACGTCGCCTCCGCTTACGCTTTTGCACGCTCGCAAAATTTGCCAGCCGTGCCAATCGGAAGTGGCGCAAATACTCTGGGACATGATGAAGGATTTAATGGCGTACTGATTAAAAACGTTATGACCGGCATTACAGAAAGCGAAGATGAACCAGGCGTCATTACCGCCATGGGTGGCACCGAATGGGACGCTGTCGTCGAGTACGCTTGCAAAAAAGATTACACCGGCATCGAAGCCTTAAGTAAAATTCCGGGTCTCGCCGGCGCAGCACCAGTCCAAAACATTGGCGCCTACGGCCAAGACGTTTCACAAACTTTTTATAACGCCGACGTTTACGATTCCGAAACCGGCGAATACAAGACTCTCTCAAAAGAAGATTTTCATTTTTCTTATCGCAAAAGTATCATGAATACTACCGAGAAGAATCGTTATTTCATCATTGCGATTCGCCTAAAAATGGAAGTCGGTCGCATGAACCGCCCATTCTATAATTCAATCGAAGACTACATTACAAAACACAACGAAACCGTCTTCACTCCACTCAACATCCGCAAAATCGTTTCTGCCATACGTGCCGACAAACTTCCGGATCCAAAAGAAATCGCAAGTGCCGGTTCCTTCTTCAAAAACATTTATATTACTGAAGAAGAGGCTTTTCAAATTACTAGTCGTGGCATCCCAATTCATCGTGGCAACGACGGCATTAAAATTAATTCCGGTTGGCTCATCGAACAATGTGGTCTTTCCGGTCAACTCATTTATGGCATTCGCGTCAATCCAAAAGCTTCGCTCGTGTTAATTAATGAGTCTGCAAAAAGCTTTGCTGAACTCGCCGCTGCCCGTAATTTTATCGCTAACACTGTTTTCGAAAAGTTTGGATTTAAACTGTCACAGGAGCCGGTCGAACTCGTATGAAAGTTTTAGATGGAAAAGAATTAGCTGGTTTCATTAAGGAACGTCAACGTCATCAAGTTGCCGGACTTTCTGAGAAACCTCATCTTTTAATCATCCGAAATAGCGACAGTCCGGTCATCGCCAAATATGTTCATCTCAAAATGGAATACGGCGATGATATTGGTATTAAAGTATCATTATTTGACGCAAAAGACTCCGAAGAAATCCGTTCTAAAATCCTAGAAGCAAATGGCGACAAAACAATCGATGGCATGATTCTTCAACTCCCAATCGCCGACAAAGACAAAACCGACGAACTCACCGACCTTATCGCATCCGAAAAAGACGTCGATGGCCTATCTAATCATAGCGTATTCGATTCCGCTACCGCCACTGCCATTAATTGGCTCCTTGCCGGACACAGCATCGAACTAAACAACAAGAAAATCGCTCTCGTTGGTCACGGTAAATTAGTTGGTGCCCCACTTGAGAAAATGTTCAAAAATTCTGGCTATGACGTCACCGTTTTTCATCGTGGCGATGATTTAAATGTGTTGTCTAATTATAATGTAATAATTTCTGCAACCGGCGTTCCAGAACTTATCAAATCCGAGATGGTTCAGTCTGGTGCAGTAGTAGTTGATGCCGGCACTGCTTCGGAAGGTGGCGTCATCGTCGGCGATGTTGAAGAAGCCATCCGTCATCGCACCGACCTTACTGCACTCACGCCTAAAACCGGTGGCGTCGGTCCACTCACCGTTACCTGTTTATTTGATCACGTCATCCAAGCCGCCATCAAAAACCAATAAAAAAACAAAAAAAGCACACCCTTTCGGGTGTGATTTTTATTCCTATGCAGTTCCACCGCCCGTCGGAGCACCACCAGCGCCACCACCGGCTGGAGCACCACCAGCGCCACCACCTCTAAGATCTAAATCACCTTCTCCGGTTGGTTCTCGCCTTGGAGGTCTTGGTGGACCGGCATAACCACCAGCTGCAATCGCGTAAATAGCCGACTCTTTCGTCGTATCCCAAACACCAGTCTTGTCTCTGTTGTCAATAGTCATCTGAGCAAGATGCTGAAGCCTCGTACGCTCATCACCAGAAATAGTACCATTTTGCATCCTAGTAGCGATTTCTTCAAGTGAACTATTTTTTGCACCAACGAGTTCCTTACTGTTGGTAAGATAGTTATTCGTCGCCCTACTAACGTTTTCACTCGTTGCCCAGTTCTCGTAATTGGAATCAACCACTGGTCTTCCAGTTGCTTCATCAACCTTACCGGCATTTCTGTTGTGCTCAGCCGCAAACTGGAAACCAAGAGGCGATGATTCCCTATATGCACCACTATTATCGCCAGTGGCAATTTCCTTTGCGACACCTTGGAAAACAGCAGAATGCTCCGCATTAATCTCAGCTAAACGAGCACGCCCAGCTTCATCAAGACCAGTACCCGTAATCTTTTGTGCTAAGAATCTAGAAGCGGTATCTTTTCTACGACCGGCAATTCTAGCCACGGCCGCCGCACCAGTCTTGTTACCTTGGGCAACATAGTCATCGTACATTTTAAAGAGTTTTTCCTCATCTTCACCATTTCTAGTATCATTATTAATAAGAACGATATATTGTCCAAGTTCCTCTTTTTCTGCAGCTTTCTGCTGTTCAATTAACGCAGCAGGAAAACCTTCACCAACCATACTGCCAGTTCTTTGATCAGAATATCTATCCTTAACCATTTGCGTTCTTGCCGCAGCCATCGCCCTATCGAGTCCCATCGCTTTACCTGCACCGGTCTTTGCTAGTTTCTCTCTAACTTTTCCAAGGCCCGCAACTTCTCCCTTACGATTCGTACCAGCATTCCAACGTGTCTGTGCGCGTTTCATCGCCTCCGAATTTCCAAGCCTGTTTTGTGCTCTGCCACCAAGATTCTTTCCAATTCCAGAAATCTTTGCACCAATATTCCCAGCTGCTGCAAATGCGCTAACAAGTAGTTTTGGAATAAAGAATATCGGAACGATGCTGATGAGAATTGCTACAAATGCACCAAAGAATGTCTTACCGGCATCTGTCGACATCATTAGTCTTGAAACAAAGCTGCCAGCACCCACCAATAAACTTGCAGTTGGATATAGAAGCAACATGCCTTCTGCAACCTTTATCCACTTATCGTAGACTTTCTTTGTATTTGGAAGCATATAACAAACAATCGCAATTGGCGACGCGACAACGAGTACCACAACTATAGCTTCCCTTGCCGCGAGCAAAACAAACAAAGTAAGAAGTGATACAACAAGACCAACTGCAGAAATTAGAAGCCCCAATATGAATGCAGGATTAAGAATGAAGGCGATACCGCCACCAAGAAGCGCCACTAATAACGAAACTCCAACCACTGCAGTAGAAGCACCATTTACAGTTAGCGTAGGACCTAGTGCAGTAAACAAATTCTGAACACTATTACCGACGATATTTGAAACGTCGACGATAATCAAACAAAGCCAATATGAGACGTTAACAAGGATTGCTGTCACAATTAGTTTTGGCAGAATCTTTTTGATACCATAATTATTAATACCAATTCCAGAAATCTGTGAAATAACTACTACCATGAACAAAATTACAAATGCAATATTTGCAAATTGCTGAAAGACACTCCATGCTTCATACGTTCCACCACCTTCTTTATTAAAATCGAAAATATCAGTATCGACACTTAGATATGGCTTAACGGCCTCATATAAATCATTCGCACTATTCGAAAGGAACAACATCACAGGACAAACAATCCAACCAATCGATCCGGCCGCGCCTGAAGCAATACATTGTTTTTTTGCAGTCTCTGAATCATCTTCACTTAATGTAATATCGATACCTTTTCTTGAACTTCCTTCATCAGTACCTTCCTTTACTGATCCATCAGGACGGGCCTCATCAGCGAAAGTATTTGTGGTATTCACCAGCGGAGATGCAAAAGCAAAAATCGCCATAAATCCAGCCAAAACAGAAATCAACCACTTGCGGGTCCTGCCAGCTTCTTTGTATGACGCTTTCATAACAAATATTATAGCATAAGAATTTTGATTTCATAATTTTTTCTTAAAAACCAAAAAATTCCCACCGGTTACCCGATGGGAATTTTTCTAAGAAGCCGTGTTACGGCTTAGCGTAAAGCGGTCCTTAATTAACGTTTCTTCCAGCTAGCAATTGCATAACCAGCAACGGTTACAACTGAACCTGCACCGAGAGCGATAGCAGTAACTTCAGTAGCACCAGTTTGTGGAATTACCGGTGGAGTTGGTGGAGTAGGTTGTTCATGACATTTTTCGTCATCACGCTTAACCATCACGGAAGCGTCATCCTTAGTCACCTTAGAGTTAACAGTAGAGCTTGCCCAGTTAACAAGTTGGTTGTTACCACAAGCAAGAGACTTATTAACAACTTTAGCGGTAAAGCGAACATATGCATTACCCTTTACACCGTAGCTACCAATATTAATACCGGAAGTAGTTAAAGTATTTTCAACAACCTTAGTACCGTTCTGATAGTTAGAGTTGTAAAGAACAGTAGAATCCTTTACGTATTCAAGGTTGGTAGGAAGAACATCGCGAATCATCACGTTGTTAACCTGTTCAGAAGTGAGGTTCACATATTCAATTTGGAACTCAACTTCGTCACCAATCTTAGCCTCGACGGACTCGTTCCAACCCTTAGCGCCTTTAAGACGAACGGTCTTAGCGAGCTTAGCAGTCACAGACTTATGAACCTTAACTTGAATAGTCACCTGGCCATCATATTGATAACAGCCTGGGATCTTACCATCAAGTTTTTCGTAACCAAGAGTAACAGCAGAATTGATAATGTTGTCAGAAAGAGCAACAGTACCCATCTTAGAGTTGGTATACTTTGCAGAGCCTTCAACATATTCAATATAGAAGTCTTCGCTTGAAGTAAGCTTGACTTCGTCCCAATAGCGATTTGGGGTTGCATTCGATGAGTTGAGATAACCAATCACCGTATGCGAGTTAGCAACAGTCGTAGGAAGTGAGAAGTTTGCAGAAACACCTTCAGCAATTTTCTTCGTACCCTTAGGGCTGTTGTTGTGAACGTAAAGACGGATAGTAACAATGTCACCATCTTTTACGCTGATTTCGTTAGCTTTCCAAGTGTTACCGGTATCGGTAGAAAGCTTAGCGCCAACGAAGTTACGCTCATCACCAATTTTACCATTGGTAATAGAGTTAAAAGTAATGGTGTCACCAAGTTCACCAGCATTGATTTGCTCAAGCGTGTAAACGGTACGGCCATTAGCAGAGTCACCCCAAGCCATCACAGCGGCTGGAGCGAGGGTAGCACCGGAGACGATAGCAGCGGCAGCTACACCAAGAATAGCTTTATAAACTTTATTCATAATATTAAATCCTTTCAGTAAAGTTTAAAAAATATTAATAAAAAGTTAAAGTTAATATTAAATAATTCTGTTACTTTGGTTCGCTAGCTGAATTGTTAATTTTCATCTGCAACCGAATCGTCTCAAATTTCAAATCTTGGATGAAGCCCGGTAGCCGAAGCTACCGGACTTTTGCTAAGGTACTTGGGCCGTCCAGCCCACGGGCTCCACCCATGTTTATATATCTCTGCTGAATTAATCCGGCGGGCCACCCCATGCCTCGCCGGGGTTATCAGGTGAGATTTGTGTCACCTCGCCACTGGGCGATTCGACATGTACAGGCTCCGAAACCGGAGTCGGTACGTCGATGCCACCATTACCGGTACCTTGGTCGCCATTATTGTCGACGTGAGTATCAGGCGGTGTCACCGTTGTCGGCGTGTTAGGATCGCCACCGACATGCTGCTCCTGATTGATCTCGTTCAGCTCTTGAATCGTTTCCACATACTCATCGTGAGTCATGTGGTCCGAATTCGTCGGCTGATCTTCAGACGAGTGCTGTCCACCCACACCAGTATTGGTGCCCGGTCCAGGACCAGGATCGTCGTTCCCGCCTACGTCAGTTCCCTGAGTGGGATCTTTCGGAGGATCGGTCGGAGGCGGAGAAGGCGGATCGGTCGGAGGCGGAAAAGGCGGATCGGTCGGAGGCGGAGAAGGCGGCGTAGTCGGCGTAGGAGTCGGCTGAGGCGCCGGCGGGTTCTGAGGCGTAATGCCCATCACCTTTTCGACGTTAGTCGGCTGATATCCGCAGTCGATTCTATATGCCACCTCAAACTTCTGGCCCTTGATTACGAAAGTGTAAACCAGGAACCAGCCGTCGTGATTATCGGTCTTCATGACGATAACGTCAGGAACACCGTTAGTCGTGTATCCGTTCATGTACATCTGGTCTTCAAGGCCAGCGTCCACATAACGGAGTTCGACCGAGTCTGCTGTGTCAAGGAAGGCAAAGTAAGAGTCAAGAATCTGATAATACAGCGTCTTGTCTCTCATAAACCTATCCTTGGCCGCGTTGATCGTAGTTGCCCAGTTACCCTTGCAATCTTCATAGAAGGTGCCAAGATAACGGGTTCCCACAATCGCATCGTGCCATGCCATATCCGCTGCAGCAAGCGCAGGATCAAGTCTCATGCGATTACGGTAGCTTTGGTTGTAGTACTCAGCTCCTTCGTTCTTATTGAACGGATTCGGCCCGAAGTTAAAGTTATTATTCGGGTCATTATCCGTCAGAACCTCAGTATTGTAAAAACGATACCAAGTCGAGGGCTGCTGAGTTGCGGCCGGAGCCGCAGTGGATGCAGGAGTGCCAGTTGTACCTTGAGCACTCGTTCCGGCCTGCGGGAAAAGCTTAAACCAGGAACCAGAAGACTGCGAAGAGTCGATTCCAAGGCCAAACTGTTCCGGATTTACGCCGAAATTAGTGCTCACCGAGCGAAAAAACGGGAAAAGGGTCAGGAGCAGCAGAATGATTGCAATCACAATCAAGATGTTCGCAAGCGTGCGCTTACGACCAGCCTTATCCTTATCCTTCTTCGCTTCACACTCGTCCGCCTGGTAAAACAGCATCGAGATGATGCAGTACCAGAAAAACACGATGGGTACCAGGGTGCCAATGATCTCAATCAGCCACGCCCAAAACGTCCCGCTAAAGGCCGTCATGCACATAGCCACCGTCTGGTTCAGTACCAGGGAGGCAGGAATGCCAATCAGAATAAAGGGGATAAACTCCTTAAATCTGCTGCCATCCTCCTTCCACCACATCGCCAGATAGTAGTAGAAATAAATCATCGCACCGAAGAAGATCAGGGAGAAAATCGCAGGGATTCTAGTAGTCAGGAAGCTAATCAACCCGACAGCGACTCCCATGATAATCGCCTTGGTCCAGGTTCCTTCCGATATATCGGTGAACCAACCCTTCTTCTCGTTCTCGACATGTCTCCCACTAGGGGTAACTACAGTTGCGCCTGATTCAAACAGGCTTTCCGCCACAATCACGAGAGCCGCGATTGCGACCGCGATAAGAATTGCAGACAACATATCAGTTGCCTCCTTTCATTTAATAATGTTGGGAGGCGTCATACGCCTCCAAGGTTGGGGGTGTATGATCAGAGATATATAATATATAAACAGGTTATGAAACCTGAGATGATTCGGTTGTTAATGGTCGTCTTGTTTATGAGAACACACCCTAAACTCAGACTAATTACATTATATCACACACAGCCATTTTTGTCAATAGCATTATCAGGTTTTTGCGCTTATGTCTATATTTAATAGAGGCACGAAAAAACCCGGCTTTTACGCCAGGCTTTTTCAAGGTGCGTCGGATTACGGGCAGTAAAGCTCGAGCTCCTCGTCGTCGAGGATGTGATGGACGGCACCGTTGTGGTACCAAACCCAGATCACTTCCCAGACGCCGTTGCTGGCCTGATTTGCCTTCCAGATGTCAGGCGTCACCTTGAAGCTACGGGTCTTGTAGCTCCAGTACTTGTAGGCCTTTCCAGGCCCCTCGTAGGCGAATGCCGTGACACCAGTGACAACCGGTTTTGCCTCAGGCTCAGCCGCCGGTGCAGCCTTGGTCGTCGACTTCTTGGTCGAAGACTTAGGCGCAGGCTTGGGTGCCGGAGCGGGCTCTTCAGCCGGGGCTGCTGCCTCGGGCTTCAGATGCGCGCCAGGCGCAGCCTTGGGCGCCGGAGCGGGCTCAGCTGCCGGTTTTTCAGCCGGCTTCTCAGCCGGAGCGGCAGGAGCAGCCTTGGAAGCGGGTGGATCGGCGGGCTTGTCTTTCGGCTTGTCGCCGAAATCAAACTCGAAGTCGAACTTCGGGCCAGAAGCCTTCACGTCGACATCCGCCTTCGTGGGCTTTCCTTCAGGTTCACTGCCTCGGACAATGCGTTTACTCATGGCGAGTACCTCCTAAAACGTTCTATAGCGAAATTCCGAGTTTTTCGCTACGTGATTACATTATAGCACACAATGCCCAAAATGTCAATGGTTATAACATAAATACTATTAATAAAGAAAAAACCAGCCCTAAGGCTGGTACCTTTGACAAGGTTAAGTGTCGTTTTCGGATACATCTTTTACTAATTCTGGAACTGTAGGTTTGTACAAAACTCTTACGCGTTTGCTTGGCCGCTTCGGCACTACACAGAACTCCGGATGGTCCTTTCTAAACTGTTCTTTTTCATGATACATTCTTTCATCCGCAAGCTTAATCACATTATCAAGCGTCATTCTCTCTTGGACGCTAGGGTAATTTGCTTCCGAATAATAGATTCCATACCCTTGAGATACACCGTATTTTAAGAAACCTTCGCTATTCTCGTCCCCGGCACACGCCAGGATCAAGTCATCCAGTTTTTCCATAAACTTCTCTGTTGCCGAATATATGTCCCGATGTGGTGTACTTGAAAGCATTTTCTCGTACATGCCAGGCTTTAGAATCACGCAAAACTCGTCCCCTCCTATCCTGAAACAATAGGCGTATCGCCCATATGCCTCACAAATAAGAGAAGCGATTTGCTTCAAAGTCTGGTCGCCGCATTCATGTCCATATGTGTCATTTATTACCTTAAAACTATTAGCATCAATCATGATGATTATCGTTGAATAATCAATTCTTTTAATCATTCTCTGATAAACATGCCGATTTAAAAGTTTCGTTAAAGAATCAACCCTTAACGTCACATGCGAATAGTAAAGTAAGAGAAATGGTATCGAAACAGATAGGCATAGGAAATCATAACTGCTGTTTTCAAAAGCAATCCTAATTACGATGCTAAGGACTAGAATCATCGTAAAGACGAACAGAGTAGCCATCATCGTACCCTGCGTCCTTCCCGAAAATGTAACCAATCCAATTAGTAGGAAGAGTATAGTTAAAAGGAGCAATACTACATATGCTATAACCAGAGGTCCTCTGTGATAGATACCATTTTCATCAATCGTGAAAACATGATATCCGAATAGTCCGGCCAGCTGCAGAAGGATATTTGCTAAGACCAGAGAAATCATCACTATTCTGATTGTCGTCATCGACTTATCCGCTCTCTTATCATAAAAGACATCGAAAACCAGAAAAGCCAGAATCGGATTTAAGGATAGCTCAATTCCCTTCACCAAATATAGCACAAAATTTCCAACTCTTTGATACTCAAGCAAGATAAACACTAGGTCCACGACGATTTCGACTATCAGAAGAATAATCAGACGAAAGAACTTTCTTATTCTTCTTGTCGAAAACACATCATTCTCACATAAATGCACCATGCATCCAATGAGAAAGATAATCGACACTCCCGATACCACACAGTAGTTCAAAATGTCCATAAACTCACCCCTTATCAAATTTTAATGTACCTCTAAACGACTCTTATATTATGACACAAAAAGCTAAAAAAGGCAATAGCAAATCTAAGCTTTTAGTTAATGTTTTGGCACAATTATTATTATGGCAATTACTATCGCCGCGACTTTTAAGAGAAGGCCAATTGTTGCAAGCCAACTATATTTTGTTTTAAGCCCTAAAATCCCAAATATCACAGATGCAATCGCAATTGGAAAACCAATCGTCCAGTAATAAATCACCAGAAGCCACCAAACCGCCCCAGCGCCATTTTCACTAGTACTACCACCGGAAGAAATCAAACAATAAACGAAAAGAATAAGTGGAATGAGCGCTGTTACTACGGAAGCAACCGCGGCCGCCATCTTATCTGGCTTCTGTTTCTTTTTATTACTAACGATTGTTGTTTGATTGTACATATTGTCCTTCTCGGATTAAACACTACCATTATAACACATCAACAAAAAAGCCCCCAAAAGGGCGAATGGTGCGGGTAGACGGAATCGAACCGTCATCTCATCCTTGGGAAGGATACATAATAGCCGCTATACGATACCCGCGACTCTTAAATTATATCATTTCTCTTCGCCGGTGTCGATACTGATGTGTTCCACGATACCGTTCGATTCTCGAACGTTCTCCATCCGTTTCGAAAACTCCGTAAATGGCACTTTAATCGACACAAAATTCACTTCCCCCTCTGTTTTTGCCACCAATTTCACAAAATAGAATCCATCTGCATTCATCGAAATAAACTTACCGGTCTGTCCGCCAACCTCGAGTTTCGACGCCTCCGTTGCGCGGCCACCATCGATGTTTTTATTACTCACCAGCCCGCCGGTCTCCTCATAAACCACCGCCTCACCGAGGGAATTCGCCACTGCCGAATAATCTCCGCCATTCGAGGCAAGCATCTGTTCAACCTTATTTGCCGTCTCATTTGCAGTTACATCAATCGTTGTTTCCACCTTCGACTTAATCAAAGTCAGATACAACATTCTCTCATACTCACTTTTACTGAGGCCAAAATTCTCATCAATAATTTTCATGAAGCTCTCTTCACTTCTTTCCACTCCACCAACCGACAAATGACGACTAAATTCCGCATCAATCTCTTCATGCGTCACCTCAATCCCCTGTTCCTTAGCCAGTTTCATGGCATAAGCATACTTCTCAGCCTCATCGAGCGCCGCTCTCTTGTACTGGCTACGAAGATCATCAATCGAGCTCTCGTTATCTACCTGGCTAGACTGGCGTTCAATCGACTGCACACTACTTCTATAAAACATCAAATAATCCGAAAATCTCACATCTTCGCCATCCACTTTTGCCACCGCCACCGGGATAAACTTCGTCATCCTAAAGAGAAGCTCATCGGTCATGCCAAATTTATACAGCGCGAGCCAAAAAGACGTCGCAATAATGCCAATTACCACCACTGCAATCAAAATGGTATTGATTACGATACGGTGTTTCGTCATCTGTAAAGGGTATTTGAATTTACGTCCGGCGCTTAGAACTTCCTCACGGCGTTCTTCTACCTTCTGGAGGTCAGTTTTCTTCTCTTCTTTCTTCGAAAACAGTTTCATGGTATAATAATTATAACATATTTTGGCCCGGTAGCTCAATGGATAGAGCAATTCCGTCCTAAGGAAGAGGTTGTGCGTTCGACTCGCACCCGGGTCACCAAGATTTCGAATAAAAAGAGAGCATTGCTCTCTTTTTTGAGAAATCGCCGGTGACCCTAGCCAATTCGCGAAGCGAATTGGCGTCGTCACCAAACCTAACTCGCACCAACGCGAATTGGCGTCGTCACCATAAAAAATTCCCCGGCCTAAACCGGGGATTATTTTAACTAGTTGCGTTTTTTACCTGCTCGAGGCTCACCTGATTGTTTCTTTCTGCTTCTTTCCGAAGCTCGTGCCACTGCCCCATTTTCCACCGGGGCACCTCGCCGTTCGAGAACGGCACGAAGAAGTCGGTTTTGGAAAAACCATGTTTGTCCAGAGTATCGATGACATCCTTCCAGAGCGGAATCACAAACATTTCCTCGCGATAGACGAACGCTACCACCGAGTTATGAATGGCGTACTTTTTGTGGTACTTCCGCTTCAGAAGATCCAGCACCTCGATGTGTTTGGTCCCATTGTGGTAAGCTTTGGCCCCCTCGTGGTAGCCCTCCCAAACATCGATTCCGTCTCGTTTGATGCTAATCGAATCCATTATCAGTTTCTCAAAAGTCATTATAATTCCCCCTTCTTTTTTTGAAAAACGCTAACCAGTTAAAAAACAGAAGCAAAAACACTTCATACTCTCATTATAGCACAAAATACTATTTTTGTCAATTACCCTTGTGCTAATCAGATTCGTGTTATAATAAACCTATGGCTAGGAGGATTAAAAGATTCTTTTCCGCAGAGTTCGTAATTATTGCTCTTATGGTGCTGACCATCGGTCTCAGCACTTTTTTCTTTATTAAAAACATCGAAGCCTATGACTATGTCATCGAAACCAACGCCTTTTTCGCCCCATTCGAATACTACGACAACCGTGAAATTAAAGGGGTAGATGTCGACATCGTAAATAAACTAGCCGAAAAAATGGGTAAAACTTTCCAGCTAAAGAACGTCGAATTCGACGTAATCATCGATAATGTCTCTGACGGCATCATCGCCGACGCTGGCGCCGCCGGGCTTACCATCACCGAATCTCGCGCCGAAAAAGTCGACTTCAGTATTCCTTACTACACCTCTGTTCAATACGTGATTTATCATAGGGACCGCGCCCCAGTCATCACTGGCGATCACATCATCTGGGAATCTCTCGCCGGCTCCTCGCTCGGCTCCCAAACCGGTGGCACCGGCTATCTCTTTATGTCTGACGAAGTCGAATCCGGCGTCCTTGAAGGCACCAACACCATCGTAAAAGGTTTTGATTCCCACCAACTCGCCGCTGACGCTATCGGCGCTCACATCATCGACTACGCCATCGCCGATGAGCTCGCCGCTAAATTCATCGTTGAAAAGAATCCTACTCTCGCCGCTCTTCCACTCTATTATTCCGGCACCGACGGTATGCCGGACGAACCGGCCGAGGAATCCTACGCCATCGCCGTCAACAAAAAACGCCCTGAACTTTTGGCCGCCATTAACGAAGTCCTAACAGAGATGCTAGAGCCAGGCGAAGACGGCAAAACCGAAATCGATAAATTAATATTAAAACACATGGGGTTAACGGATGAATGATTTTTTCCAAAAACTCGGTGAACTCTTTACCACGCCGGCGTATGTCGAATCGCTCTGGCACGGTTTCCTGCTCACCATGCAAATCTCGTTTTTTGCAATTATTATTGGCTTAATTCTAGGTACGATTATCGCTTTAATCGACACCGCTAGGCCTTCTAAATGGCTAGTCGTTCCTAAATTCATCTGTCGTGTCTACACCACCGTAATTCGCGGCACCCCGATGGCACTCCAACTCTTTATCATGTTCTTCGCCGTCTTTGCCATTCGCGGTTTCCCACAAATCATCACCGCCATCCTCGCCTTTGGTCTCAATTCCGGTGCCTACACCGCCGAAGTTATCCGTAGCGGCATCCAATCCGTCGATAAAGGTCAAACCGAAGCCGGCCTCGCTTTAGGGCTCTCCCGCTACACTATCTTTAAGCGCATCGTCGCGCCACAAGCCATCAAAAACATCATCCCGGCCCTCGGCAACGAAATCATCACTGTGATTAAGGAAACCGCCATCGTCAGCATGGTCGGTATGTACGATTTAAACCAAGCCGCGAAGGACATCGGTTCCGGCCAAAACATGTCGAGTTACCTCGTCCCAATGTTCGTGGCCGCTCTCTTCTACCTCGCCGTAGTTTACTTCATTACATTCATTATTAAACGTATCGAGAAAGGGCTAAGAAAAAGTGATCTCCGTTCATAATCTCAAAAAAGAATTTGGCAAAAACAAAGTCCTAAAAGGCATCGATTTTGAGCTCGAAGAAGGCGAACGCGTCGTCATTCTCGGTCCGTCCGGCTCCGGTAAATCCACTTTTCTTCGCTGCATCAACCGCATGGAAGAACCAACTTCCGGCAAAATCTCCTTTAATGGCACCGAAATTACCGACAAAAACATTGGGAAGATGCGCCAAGAAATCGGCATGGTTTTCCAGCATTTCAACCTGATTAATAACCTCACTGTAATGGAGAATCTCATTCTCGCCCCTGTTATCCTCAAAATCATGGATCAGCCAGCCGCCGAAAAGCGCGCCCGTGAGCTCTTAAAACACATTGACCTCTCAAATAAGGAAAATGCCTACCCGGCCAGCCTCTCTGGCGGTCAAAAACAGCGTGTTGCGATTATTCGCGCCATGATGCTTTCCCCGAAGGTTCTTCTCTTCGACGAGCCAACCTCGGCCCTCGACCCGGAATCCATCGGTGACGTCCTTTCTCTTATCCGCGAACTTGCCAATAATGGCATGACCATCATGATTGTCACCCACGAAATGAATTTCGCAAAAGAAATCGCCACCCGCATCGTCTTTATCGACCAAGGTAAAATCATCGAAGAAGGTAAGCCTTCCGAATTCTTCGCACATCCAAAGACCCCACGCGTTAAAGAATTCCTCGACAAAGTCCTCTAGAACCCTTAGAAAAAAGTAAGCCCCCGACGGGGGCTTTTAAGGTATGCCGTTGTCGGGGGTTGATATTAAATTGTTTAGGTCTTACGACCAAAGAACCTCTGGCCAGCATTGCCGTAATAGCTGCGAAGTGCTTTCTTGGAAATGTCAAAACTGACTTCTTCCTCTTTCACACGCGGCTTAGGCTGCTTTCTCCGCATCTCCTCCATTCTGGCACGCTCAGCGTGATCACTATAGTAGGAATGCAGGATTCTGACCTTGTTGGTTCTGTGTTCAAGCCTGTCTTCCGTGCCGACAATGCGGTAATTTCCCTTACCGACCATCGGCTCGATCAGAGCATTGGGTTTTAACCCCAGTGTTTCGCAGACCTGATCCGCGATCTCCTTACTAAAGAGATTCTTAACTTCAAACATCATGGTAAAATACCTCCTAAATTTCTTGGCCTATCGCCATAATAGGGTGACAGCTTTACCATACTGTAACCCATTTTAACTACCATCTAGATAATCAAAATGGGTTACAGGATGTTCTCCGTAACCTAAACAACAATTAAAAGGACAAGTAGCGATTTCTCACTACTTGCCCTTAATTATAGCACATATGCTTAAAATTGTCAATACTTTAACGAGTATATTTTTCGTTTAAGTCGCTGTAATCGTAAAGCTCATTAGCGTTGAACCAAAGGTCGATCTCGGCCTTTGCTTCTTCGATGCTACCAGAGGCATGTACCAAGTTTGGCACACCCACACCCTTAGCATCGGAATAACCAAAGCTCATGTGTGAATAATCACCACGAATCGTGCCCATCTCTGCGGATTTTGGCTCGGTTGGGCCAACAATCTTACGGACGAGCGGTTGCGCCTCAACACCCTCGAGTACCATCGCAATCACTGGGCCGCTCATCATGTAATTTACATTGTAGCGGAAAGCAGTCTCACCACGGCGAGTAATCATCTTACCGATGTCTTCATAGTGCTGGCGATAGAGCTTTTCCTCTGGCATGACCATCTTCATACCAACAATTTTAAGGCCCACGCGCTCGAAGCGTTGAATGATTTCGCCAATAATACCACGCTGAACGGTATCTGGTTTAAGTACTACCAAAGTACGCTGAATATAATCATCTGATTTTGCCATATTTTTCTCCTTTCAGATATTATAGCACAAAAAGACCACTAACTTTGAGGTATAATAAAGCTATGGATATTTACGATCTGATTGATGATTTTCTCGAGCATCTCGAAATCGAAGTCGGCCGCAGCAAGAAAACTGTCGAA
Organism: uncultured Candidatus Saccharibacteria bacterium; assembly: GCA_947165465.1. Lineage (GTDB taxonomy): Bacteria > Patescibacteriota > Saccharimonadia > Saccharimonadales > Saccharimonadaceae > Nanosyncoccus. The sequence goes on from CAMVAM010000005.1 coordinate 83,533, forward strand.
AACTATCGCCATTATCTCGAACGCTTCGTGATGTTAGCTCAGGAAATTCTCCAAAAAGACGAAATCAAGCCCTCGGACATCGACAAAGAGCTCATCCGTAAATATCGCCTACTTTTAAACCGCTACGGCTCCGAAAACGGTAGTGAAGATCTTAAAATCATCACCCAAACTTATCACTTAATTGCACTTCGCGGGTTTCTAAAATATCTCGCTCGCCGCGAAATCAAATCGCTCGACCCTTCCCTTGTAGATTTACCTCACGTCATCAGAAAACAGGTGACTTTTCTGCATTTTGGCGAAGTCGAAGACATGCTCGACCAAATCGACCTCTCGACCGAATCCGGTCTCCGCGACCGCGCCATTATCGAGCTTTTATACTCCAGCGGCCTTCGCGTCTCTGAACTTGTCGGCTTAAACCGCGATTCCATTAATCTCGAGCGCCGTGAATTTATGGTCAGAGGTAAAGGTAGTAAAGACCGCCCGATTTTCGTCAGTAAATCCGCCGCCGAACGTGTGAAGGATTATCTCGATGCCCGCACCGATTCCCTCCCGGCTCTCTTTTTGAACAATAGCCGCAACACCCAAGCCGTTGACACTTCCGGCAATTATCGCCGCATGACTGCCCGTAGCGTCGAGCGCATCGTCGAGAAATACGCTCGCCTTGCCGGCATCACTAAACATGTTTCCCCGCACACTCTTAGGCACTCCTTTGCAACAGACTTACTTATGAACGGTGCCGATCTTCGCTCCGTCCAATCCATGCTCGGCCACGCCGATATTTCGACCACCCAAATCTATACGCACGTCACCGACGCACACCTAAAAGAAATTCACGAAAAGTTTCATTCCGACACTAATTAATTCATAATACAACGAATGTAGAAACCGTAAGCACGGCTACCACCACCATCGGTCAGACCACCATTGCGGTAGAAGATTGCTGTACGACTTTGACCACTATCCCTTGAAGAACCCCACCAATAACCTTCACCAGCTGCTTCAAGTACGCCATCATAGAAACGTCCGTCACCGGTCGGCTTAAACTTATCCATTTGCGACATCACAGTCAATTTCTGCGTATAAGAAGGCAATTTCCATTTCTTCGGACAAATGTCGTTCGCGGTTTCGTTAGTCATGTTTCTATCGCCAGTAATCGTACCGGCTGAAGCCGCCGCAAAGTTATAATACACGCCAGTTGCGCCCACATGTGAACGTGGCTCATCAAATGAATTGCCTTCCGTCAAATCGTGCTCAGACACATTTACTGCCCTACCGGAGAAGTTCGAATACTCTGCATGAATCTCACCAGTAATCGAGAGGTTTGAAGTCATCCAACAGTTACCGGCAATATAGCGCACCGTGTAAGCTCTACCATCGCGCTTATCCGTAAGCGTTACTTCTTCGTCCGTCGCACAACGGCTACAATAGCCACTCGTGTATTCCTGCAAAGTCTTTGGCCTGTTAGTGGCACGACAAATCGCCATTGGGTCTTCTGGGTCATCATCCGGAATCGTTGGCTCCGGATCATCCGGACCTTCCGGCCACACCACTTCAATTGCATCCGGATCATAAAGTCTCATCACGGTCGAAATCGTCGTCGGCTGCTCTGCACCCGGTCTGTACCAGCAAGCTCTAATGTAAAAATCATAATAAGCCGCCGTCTTCGAAATCGTTGAATCATCGCCATTTACAATGTTCGTGCTATCCGGATCTTTCACTGCTACGATGTAAATCCCTTCGGCTCTCGTCATCGAAGAATCCGCATCCATATCACCCTCAAGCAACGGGTCGTCATCCGCCGAGGCACCATATATTATATGCGGATATGTCGGTGATTCATAAAACACCTTTGAATCCTTCGCAAAAATCACCACGTCTTCAGTATTAAGAGAACTCAGTCTTCTCGTATTTAGAATAAATGCACCCTGGTTCGATAAATTATTCCCTTCGTAAATCTCAGCACAAGTCGATGGCTGGAATTTCAAAATATCATCCGTAACTTGCATCTTGGTCTTGGCGTGTGCCGTAATCGTATGCCAAATATCCGTATAATCACTATTATCCGGATCTTCGCTAAAAGTCTTGCTATTTACATAAGAAGACTGAATAAACCTTAGTGCCTCAGCTTGCGAGTCGATTTCTTCACGAGCTAAAGTCTGCTCGAGCGCTACCTGTGCACGCGAGGTACTACCAGAAACTACCGAGACCACACCTACCGCAATCAACGAAAAAATACCGATGGCAAGTGTCACCTCAATTAAAGTGTCGCCAAATTTTACGCCCAGGCGATTCCTCATATGCTTATTATATCACATATAAAAACCTTCAAGCACCCAAATGAGCCAACTCGAAAAAGTATATACGATTACAAAAGCAATCACCATAAACGGCCCAAAATAAATTGGAGTTTCGCCTACTGAAGTCTTCTTTTTCTTATTCTTTTTTTGCTGACGAATTACTATCGGAGTCATTATTGAACATGCGATAACGTTCGATAAGAACAGAGTAACCAAGGCAAACCACCAATGCATAAGTGAAAGTCCAATTGCTACGCCTAAAAGCCAATCGCCATCTCCAACCCACTTCCCTTTGGAAGCCCAATACAAAGCTAGGTATACACCACCTAAAATCGCCACCGCAATCAATGGTCTATACACCATCGTTACATCAAACCCACCCTGCACAGTAACCACAATATTTAGCGCAATAACTTTTATCAGCCCAACTACAATCGCAACTATAAGCCATGTCGTCGGGAGTTTCCCATAAATCCCATCATAGATTGCAAGAAACGCCACTACAATCAAGAATACCATTGTGATAATAAAATCTGTCGTCCCGTATACAGACATCCAATCGATATCCAGCGTCGTCCCTACCATAAGGAACGCTAACCCGGTTAGCACCTCTGCCAAGATTTCCGCAATCCCAATCTTCTTGTGGCACTTCCGGCATTTCCCTTTTAAAATCAGCCACGAGATAATCGGAACATTATCATACCATTTCAACTTATAGCCGCATTCAAGACAAACCGATCTTTTCCCAAGTTTCTTTTTCTTCTTGTTAGACTCATTAATCTCCAGCCTTCTCGCCTGGCAGCAAAGGAACGAGCCAAAGCATGCGCCAAGCACAAACATTAATACCAGGAAAATCGCTTTCATATCAATATTTTATCACGAGTCTTGAATTTTACCGAAATTCACCTTATAATAAGCATAAGGAGAAATATGAAAACAGGTGGTTCAAGTAAAACCGGATTTACAATTATCGAAGTTGTATTGGTTCTTGCAGTCGCAGGCCTAATCTTTATCATGGTATTCGTTGCCTTACCGGCACTTCAACGTTCGCAGCGTGACAACGCTAGACGTGAAGATTTGATGGATTTCATCGCTAAAGCCAAAGATTATTCGCAAAACAACCGTGGTGCCCTTCCTGGCTCCGCCGAATCAAATACCGATGCTATTATTAACGTCACCTGGAGCGAAGCTCTTGGTGCATCCACCGGCAACACCAACACCTGGCGTGGTTTCTACCGCGACTTCCTTGGCAAGAACTTCCTTGATCCGGATGGCGAGAATTACTCACTTGCTATCATGAAATGTGGCATGAAGACCGATGAATCCTGCAACGACACTACAAACGTCCGCGTCAAAACCGCTCTTGATGATATCTATGATTCGATGTTCCCGAACGAATACAAAATCCTCGTCGTTCTCCAAGCCAAATGTGAAGGCGACCGCACGGTAGGCTCACCAAACCCAAGAGAGCTAGCCGTTCTCTACCGCCTCGAAGGTTCCGGCGTCTATTGTAGAAGTATGGCTGATTAATCACCATATATAATATATATGTATATTAACTCCCCCAAGCGGGGAGTTTTTACTTAATCTCCGAGAGCTCCCCCGAAAAAATACTCCCCTATTCGGGGAGTATTTATTATCAAGCAGTAATTCTACTGATCGTCGATACAGTAAACACCAGCACCTTCAAGACGGTAGAGGACTGCGAAGTGACGCTTTTGTGATTGCTTCACAACTTCACCTTCACAACGGCCACCTGGAACGATGTAAACTACGTGTTCAGAGAATGGGTTGTTACCACCGATGGTCCAACCGCCATCCTTCTCGACGAGCTTGGAGTTCTCAGAGTACTGAATGTTGCCGAGAGTACCGGAAGCATCCTTTGCCCAGTTGTCGGTAATGAGAACGCTATATGGAACACCTTCTGGATCTTCAAATTCGTTGACCTTCTCCATTTCAGCTGCACCAGAGTTCATGTAATCACGTACGAACAAACATGCAGTATCGGTTGAGCCACAGTTGTTGCCTTCCTTGAAGTCAGACTTACCAGTGTAAACACCTGGGGATGGTAAGTTGTTACTCTTGGTGCTGTTGTTCGTCTGATATTGCACGAGGGAGGTATCGACACGAGACATGTCGTTACGACGAGCAGTATCACGCTGTGAACGCTGAAGAGCTGGGAGAGCTACGAACACCATGAGGAAGATAAGACCCGCGATAGCAAGCACGAGCACGACTTCGATGATGGTGAAGCCCTGTTTAGTGTTAGTATTATTTTTTGCCATAAATAAATCCTTTCTAGATTTTATGCTTAAGCTTATCATAACTTAAATTAATCTAAAAATCAAGTATTTATTTTTAGGTCGCCACGCTGTTGACGAGAGAGTAAATCGGAAGCAGAGTACCACCTACTACCACACCGATAAGACCGGCCATAATCACCATGAGAATTGGCTCGATCATCGTAGAAATACCATTAATCTGGTTATCGAGTTCCGTCTCATAAACTGCTGCAGCCTTACCAAGCATTTCATCAATCTTACCGGATTCCTCACCAATCGAAGCCATCTGTGGAACTAGTGGCAACATATATTCACGATCACGAAGCGCTTCAGATAAAGCTTTACCACCTTTAATGATGTCAAGTGATTTCGAATATTCTTCCTCGATCACCTTATTGCTGGTTGCATCAATTGCAATACGAATCGAATCAAGCATCGGCACGCCGGTTGCAAGCATCATCTCAGCCGTACGAGCAAAACGTGACACATAGAGCTTGCGGAATAAACCACCAAAGATTGGCACATGAATCTTCGTCGAATCAGCTACCTTATGACCAAGCGGTGTATATTTAATAAAATAGAAAATTGAACCGCCAATGGCGAATACCACTATCGCCACTAGCCACCAGAAATTTGCGAAGAAATCGGTAATACTCACGAGCGTTTGCGTAAGGCCTGGCAATTCCTTATCCATATCTTCATAGAGGTTCTTCACCTGCGGGACCACTGCCACCATCATGAATGCGAGCACTGCAATAATCACTACAAGAATAATGCCCGGATACACGAGTGCACCTTTAATCTTCGAAAGCATCGCCGCATCCTTTTCTTCCTGGTCAGCGAGACGTTTTAAGGCAAGATCAAGCGTACCGGAAGTTTCACCGGCTTGAATGAGCGCCGTATAAACACCGTTAAAGATTTCCGGATGTGCCGCAAATGATTCGTACAAACTCTTACCGGATTCTACGCTAGTCAAAATTTCTTCTGCAATTCCCTTCATCGACTTGTTTTCGGTCTGTTCAATCACGGTACGAAGCGAAGTCGCGAGCGGCAACCCTGCGCCAATGAGTGTCGATAGCTGACGTGTAAACATGATGCGATCTTTGTTCTTGACGTGCTCTTTGCCACCGAAAATTCCACCGCCTTCCTCAACAATTGAAAGTGGCGTAAATCCCTGTTCAATCAAAAGACGACCGGCGGTCTGCTCATTCTCAGCCTGAATATTGCCCTTGATGAGCTTGCCGTTTTCCTTTCCTCTCGCCTTATAATTGAAACGTTTCATTTTATCCTCTTACCAACCTATTAAGTTCGTTCATATCAACTGCATAGTCGCGAGCCGTATCATAAGAAATCACGCCGGTCTGTACCAACTTCGCCAAAGTCCTGTCCATCGTCTGCATACCTTCGGCTGCACCGGTCTGGATCGCCGTATCAAGCTGGAAGGTCTTACCATCACGAATAAGAGACCTAACTGCTGCATTTGCAATCATGATTTCTGCTGCAACCACACGTCCGCCACCAATCGCTGGGACCAGACGCTGCGAACAAATTGCACAAAGCATGTTCGAAAGCTGTGAACGCACTTGCGGTTGCTGGTGTGATGGGAACACATCAATCATACGGTCGATGCTCTGTGCTGCCGAGTTCGTGTGGAGCGTTGCAAACACCAAGTGACCGGTTTCTGCAATCGTAATTGCTGCCTGAATCGTTTCAAGGTCGCGCATCTCACCAATGAGAACCACATCCGGGTCTTCACGTAGTGCCGAACGTAGCGACGCGGCAAAGCTAAACGTATCATAATGAACTTCACGCTGCACGATAATCGAACGTTCAGACTTATGTGTAAATTCAATTGGGTCTTCAATCGTAATAATATGCTTGGAGCGCTCACGATTAATCTTATCGATGAGTGCTGCGAGCGTCGTAGACTTACCGGAACCCGTAGGACCGGTAATGAGAACAAGGCCACGTGGATAATTTGCAAAGGTTTCCACGATTGATGGCATACCAAGCTCATTAATTGACTTAATCTGGTTTGGAATCAAACGAAATGCTGCCGCCATCTTACCACGTTCGTGGAAAGCATTCACACGGAAACGTGCGATATCACCAAATGCGAATGAATAATCAAATTCCTTATCTTTGAGATAAATCTTCTGCTGTTCTTCATCGAGCGTTGCGAAGATGACGTCCTTAATCATCTCTTCATTCATCGCCGGAGTACCAGCAATTGGCGTTAAGACACCATCAACACGAAGAATCGGTGGCAAACCATATTGAATATGGATATCCGAAGCTTTCCTTCTGATACACTCTTCAAGTAGGCTTTCGATTCTTATTTGTATTTGTTGTCCACCGTTTTCCATATTACCCTCATTATACCATAAACATTATGACAAATCGCTCGCCACGCGGTTAACTTCATCAATTGTTGTAATGCCAGAAAGTACCTTTAGTATTCCATCCTGGCGCATCGTCACTGTACCTTTACTCTTTGCAAGACGCATAATCTCTGCCGCCGTCGAGTGAGAAATAATCAACTTCTGAATATCTTCATCCACCACGATAGTTTCATAAAGACCGGCACGACCTTTATAACCACCCGGGGTTTCCTTTGTTGCCATGCCTTTTGAAAGCATGTAGAAATTATCATTCTTAACCGGAAGTCCTGGATAACCAAGATCTTCACTCACCGCTGCGACATCCGCATCCTTCTTTGGTAATAACTCACCGACAATTTGGTTAATTCCCTCAGTCTCGAGTTCCGAAGATTTAAAGGTTTCTCTCTTTTCTGTAATACGACGGACCAAGCGCTGGCCAATCACCACGTTGAGCGTAGATGCGAGAAGGAACGGCTCAATACCCATATCGAGAAGACGTGGCAAGATACCTGCTGCAGAGTTGGTGTGTAGGGTTGAGAACACCAAGTGACCCGTAAGTGCTGCCTGTACCGCAAGACCGGCCGTTTCGGAGTCACGAATCTCACCCACCATTACCACGTCAGGGTCTTGACGAAGAATTGAGCGAAGCCCGTTCGCGAACGTAAGCCCAGCGTCCACATTTACCTGAATCTGGTTAATCCCGTCCATCTTATACTCAACCGGATCCTCAAGCGTCACAATGTTGATAGCTTCAGATTTAATCTTCTGGATGAGAGCATACAGCGTCGTAGACTTACCAGAACCCGTAGGACCGGAAGTCAGAATCATGCCATTTGGTTTATCAATACCATTTAATACATCACGGAGCGCTCTACCGGCCATACCCATTTTATCGATTTCCATCGAAGTACCAGTTTTATCGAGAAGACGAATCACCACCTGCTCGCCCCAAGTTACTGGTGAAATTGCAATACGAAGGTCAATCTCTTTTCCATCAACTAGCACTGTGAACTGGCCGTCCTGTGGTACACGGTGTTCATCAATTTTGAGGTTTGAAAGAATCTTAATACGAGAAACCAGTGCCGGCGCTACGTTCTTCGGTAAATCCATAATGCGACGAAGCACACCATCAATACGGCAACGAATAATGAGCGAACCTTCAAGTGGCTCAATGTGAATATCGGATGCTTTCGTTTTAGCTGCATAGCTAAGAATCGTCGTAAGAGCTTTTGAAATCGGCGAGTCTTGCACAATGGTCTTAACATTGCTCTTCTCAGCCGCTTCTTCTTCATTACCTTCCTTCACGGCTTCAGTCACACCGGTAAGATCGCCGTGGCTCTTTTCAATCATTTCGCGAATGCCACGCTCAGATGACATCCAAACCCGAATCGGGCGACCCATGAGGTTAGACAAATAGTCAGTTGCCTGGACGTTCGTCACATCCGCCATTGCAACATTTAGCATGCCGTCTTTTTCACCAAGCGGAATTGCGAGTTCACGAACCTGTGCATCCTGCGGAATCATTGAAAGAATGTCTTGCTCAATCGTAACATTCTTCAGTTCAACATAAGGTACACCAATAAGCATAGCCGTGGCGCGTGCCACCATATCTTCATTTGCAACGCCTCTACGAGTGAGCTCACCAAGTACGGATTGTTCTGAACCAGAACCTTCAACTTCTGTACGAACGCTTTGAACAAGATTACTGTCTACCAAACCTTCGGCGACCAAAATATTGATGATATTATTTTCGGCCTCTTTAGTCAGTAGTGCCATTTTCGTTATCCCCGTTTTCTTCGCCGTTTTGGTTTTGGTTTTCGTTCTCGTTTTCTTCTTCGTTGTTTTCTTCTTCGTTATTCTCTTCTTTGTTATTTTCTTCTTCGTCTTCTTCTTCCTGGTTGTTGTTCTGGTTGTTCTGGTTGTAATCAGTTACGATTTCATCATTACAAATACCATTATCGCCCATATTCTTACAATCACCGACATACACCTCAACCGTTGGGTTCACCGAACGATAATTAAAGATTTCTGAATCCGGTTCCGTCAAACTAAAACTTTCCTCATTGGCAAGTTTTGTAATCGTCACACTCATTTCATCAAAGTTTGGAAGGAACATTCCACAAACGAAGTATGCTACAAGTGCACCTACAACCGCCGCGAAAATTGATGTCACTAAGTCTTGTTTCATCTCTTAGTTCCTTTCGATGCTTTAATTGTTTGTGTTGTTTCGGAAAGCTCAGATGGACTCATGTAAAATGCCGATGCCTGTGCCTGAAGCACTAGCTTTCCGCCCTGCGCCCATTCAATCGTTGCACGTTCAATGTTAAATTCACGAATTGAACGCTCAACATTTTCAAGGAATCCGACCGTAGTTGGAGTTTCCGATTCTACTGAAAGACGCACAGAAATCGACTTAAGCATTGCACCATAATTCGATTCACCAGAAGCACCGGTCGGGCTGAGCGTTTCCGGCTCAATACCAGTGAGAAGGAAGATTTTATTAAGGCTTGAGAGGAGTGCTTCCTCGTTCCTAAATGCTGGGATTGCATCCGGAATAATACGTAATGCCGAGCAGCTCTGAATGAGTTCGCTTGCTTTCACGAGATCATCATCAGTATCTGCATTGTTGTAAATCTCATTGAGTTCGTCATAGCTGTATTTCTTACCGGTAAACGGATTAATACAACCGGAAGAACTTTCCTTTGGCACTGAGTTTAGAGCCGTATTCGCAGCAAGATTATCAATAATGTTCGCCCTTAGTGTTCCCGGAATTGAAGAAACATCAATTGAATCCGGTCTACAGTTCTTTAATTCTTCATCAGAATAGATGGAGCCTTTTGGCTTTTTACAAACACCAATATCACGAATTGCATTCGAATATGACACAATTGATTTATCTTCTTCTGCAATTACTTCCGAGTTAAATGAAATCTGTTTAATGAAATAGAAGATTAATGAAATTGCTACACCAAGGAAGATTGATGCACCGAGCACCGCAAGAAGCACATACTGCTGTGCTTGCGAAATCTTCGCACGTTTTTCAATTGCTACTTCTTTCGCCATTTCTAATTACCTCCTCGATTCTTACTGTCATTACAACTCGTATCATTCGGATCGCAGTCAGATGCTCTTTGTGTAAACATGTCTTGAATCTGGACATAGGAATCCGTCACGTTGTAACGACCGGATGGACCGAATGAAAGCACATGATGATTGCTAAACTTGTAAACTTCCGGCGTTAATGTGATAGTCGCCGAGAAGCGAAGCACTAATTCATCCGAGCTATCACGACCGTTTGAAGAATCCGTGATTCTGATGCCATCCGAACCATCTGGTACTAGGTAGCAGCTTTCATTTGTGCTAGACCAAGACACTGCACCGGTATTTGGGTTTTCAACACCAGAGTATCTGATACATTCGCTTTCAAAATGCTCTACTCCGGAAACCGCACCACTTAGATTCATGTAAGGCTCGCCTTCTACTTCTTCAGTCTTATACCAATCTGAGAATTGTGGTGTACGCCAAATCTTTACTACAGTTTGATCATCATAAGTTTCCGTAGTGTAGCCTTCGGTACGACGATAAACTTCCGCTTCGGACAATGCCTCATCGGCTTTAGCAGCTTCTTCATCGTCTTCGTCCTCAGAATTTGTTACTTCAAGTGGTTCATAGGATGGATTACAGCCTTCACCGGTAATTAACCAATAAGCATAATTTCCTCTTTCAGCATCTGAGAAAGTTGCACCATCATTACCGGACTCGATAATACAATAAGCCGGAATCGTGTTGCCATTCTTATCTACATAATTACCATAATCATAGCGCATGTACTGCATACTCTTCTTAAACGAATCAAGCACATTGTAATCGATGTATGGCGGCTCACCAGCGTTTGCCTGTGCATCAAATGTAATCGTTGGTTGAGTACCGGTTAAATCGATATTAAGCTCAGAAATCTTAATCACATCTGCACCCTTTGGCAGAAGCGCGGTAAGAATACCAAACGAACGCGAAAGCAATTTCTTATTTTTCGAAATCGACGAAAGATTGGTTAGCTGATCGCGAATCGTGAGAAAGTCCGTCAAATCGCCATAGGATTTGAGTTTCTTCGACATCGTCTCAATCTTCGTTTTGTTACCGTCAGCAATTGCCTGTTGACCACCGGCAATCGTTGCAAATAGCAAAATCACACCAACGCTAACTGATGCTACAATGATACAGACGAAAAAGATGAAGTTCCTGAGCTTCAGGGCCTTAATCATCTCCTCCTTAATATCCGGAACCAGGTTGATTTCACGAGCCATTAGTCGTTACTCCTTTCCGACAAGCCAATCACTACTGCAAATTCACTAGCGACCGGCATGAGTGCCTGTTTTTGATCCGGCATCGTGCGTACCATCTGCCATGGATCACCTTTCATCGTCGGAACATTCGTCCTTGCTTCAATGTATTCTGGGAACAAAGGAATTCTACTTGCATAGCCGGAAAGTACAATACCACCGACCTTACCATTTAAGTACTTGGTCTGGAAGAAACGCACCGACTTCGTGAGTTCAGATGCATAACCTTCAAGCACATGACTAAGTGTCTTAAACACTTGGCCTTCAACTTTGTCTTCTGCCAAACCGAATTTCAGAATGAACTGGCGAGCTTGGTCTTCGCGTACATCAAGACCACCGGCCAAAGTTTTTACGAAATTCGAGAAACCACCAGGAATTGTACGCACCAGGCGTGGTTGGTTGCGATAAACAATCACTAGGTCGGTTGACTTTTCACCAAGGTCTACAATCATCGTTGCATCCATTGCGCCAGGAATTGCTAGAGCTCTAGCCATCGCTAGTGGCTCCGGCTCCATCGCAATAATATTAAGTCCGGTCTTCTCAATCGTTTCCATAGTCGATTCGGCATATTCCTTCGCAATCGAAGAAACTAAAACTTCCGTCTTTGCCGGATCATTTGGGCTTGGCCCTAGAATCACATAATCTGCCTTAGCATCACTCATTGCCATCGGCACATATTTATCAATCTCATACTTAAAGGCCTTTGCAAGTTCCTTTTCCGGCATCGTATCAGTCTCAACAATCGAAGTAAAGGTTTTGCCGGCCGGAAGCCCAATTGCAATATTTTTCGTCTTAATACCTGCCTGATTGACGGCACCCATAATCGCCTCGCCGAGTCTCTTTCGGCCAAGCTCTGAGCTATCTGCAATTACCTTTTGATCAACTGGCACATAAGCGTATTTTATAAGTTGCCAACCATGCTGGCTACTACCAGAAAGTTGCACGATACGCATCGAATTAGTCCCAATATCAAGGGAGAAGAAATCGCCCACGCCATGTAATAAGTTCATAAAATAATTATAAGCTTAAACTTTTTATTTTGCAAGAATTAAATCGTAAAAACGCTCTAAATTGCCTGTCCGGCCCTTCAAGTCGTTATCCCTTTTATTCATCACAATAAAACTATTCGACTTCAGAAAATATTCAAAATCTTTAATTATCTGCCGACGAATAGCTTCATTTTTTACTACACCTTTATTCAGCTGCCCAGGCTTCGCTTCAAATTGTGGTTTTAGCATCACGAGAAATCTCGTGCTTGGTTTACTTAAATGAATCTTCGCATATTTTAGGATTTTTGCGAGCGACACAAACGAAACGTCCGCTACAATCACGTCCGGCTTTTCTTCTTCCGGAAGACGAAAATCAAACACATTGGTTTTTTCATGTAAATCAATGCGTTCGTCGAATCTGAGCGGCGCTTTCATTTGGTTCGTACCTTTTTCCACGGCAATTACTTTTTTCGCACCATTTTTTAATGCGAGTTCAGTAAATCCCCCCGTTGATGAACCAATATCAAGCACCACTTTGTTCTTAAAATCAAAATTGAAGGCACGTGCTGCACCTTCAATTTTGAGATAGCCTCTATTTACGGCCGCGGTATTCATAAGTATCTGTGTCCACCGAAACAATTTCACCCTGCTTAATAAATGCAGGAACTTTGATTACGACGCCGGTTTCGAGCGTGGCATCCTTCATTACGGAAGAAGTGGTATCACCCTTCACTGCAGTTTCCGTATAAGTGACTTCGAGCCACAAGTTCTTTGGGAGTACCAAATTAATTGGTGTTCCATTATAGAACTGGATTTCCATTTCATCACCATCTTTCATGAAATCTTTCATGTCGCCGACCATGTCAGCTGAAAGTTCATATTGTTCAAAAGACTCTGGATCCATGAAATAGAATTTCTCGTCGTCACGGTAAAGATACTGCACCTTGCGGGTAGTAACTTCTGCCGGCTCGATTTTTTCTTGGCCTTTGAAAGTTTTTGGAAGAAGCGCACCGGTCACGAGATTTTTAACTTTCACGTTGACGATAGAACCGCCTCTACCCATTACTTTTTGGGAGTACTCTACCACCTTATACGGCTGGCCGTCTAAAGTAATCAGAGTATTCTTCTTTAGATCTGTTGGTCCGTACATTTTTCGACTCCTTAATTATTTGATACAAATGGCAATAATGCTAGATGACGTGCACGCTTAATTGCAGTTGCAAGTTGACGCTGTTGCTTAGCTGAAAGACCAGTTTTTGAAATTGGTTCAATACGGCCATAAGTGTCAATGTAACGTTGCAAAGTCTTCGTATCACGATAGTCGAAATAAAGATTTGGATCATTCTTGAATTTTTTCATTTTGCATCCTTCCTTCGCTAGTTAGTTTATTAAAATGGGACTTCACTGAGATCAATTTCTTCCGGGATATCCTCAGGAATGTTGTCCTCCTGTGAGGCATTGCCTGCTGGAGCACTGTATCCTGCCGAAGCATTACCACCGTCACGTCCACCGACAAAGTTAAAATCTTCAACTACAATTTCAACACTTGAACGCTTGTTGCCATTCTTGTCTTCCCAAGCACGTTGGTTCAAGCGGCCGGAAACCAGCACGCCGTTACCTTTTTTACCATATTGGGCAATCGTCTCGGCAAGTTTGCCCCAAGCGGAACAATCGATAAACGATACTTCTTCTTTTTGTTCGCCGTCAGTACCGCGATAAGTGCGATTAACGGCTACCGTAAAGCTACAAACTGACGAACCACCGGTAGTAGTACGAAGTTCTGGGTCACGGGTAATGTTACCAGTGATAATTGCTTTGGAAAATCCGCGCATAAATTACTCTCCTTGTTTTTCGTTAGACTCTTCCGTCTCATCCTCTTCCTTCTGTTTGCGACGAGAAGCATACTTTGCTTTGCGTTCGTCAACACGAACGAGAAGGTAACGGAGAACTTCATCAGTAATGTTGAGGACACTCGAAAGCTTAGCTGGAGCTTCAGCTGGGAGTTCAACATCAATGAAGTAATACACAGCAAAATCTTGTCCACTGATGGAATATGCCAAGCGTTTCTTGCCGTCATTTTCCTCTTTGGTGATTTTACCGCCGTTGTCTTCAATAAGTTTCTTCACCTTATTGACGACTGGATCCAGATTCATTTCGAGATCTGGATGAAATAGGATTGAAAGTTCGTATTCTTTCATATGACTCCTTTGGTTAAAGCAAACGCGGTCAAAGCCCGTTTGCTGAGCTAATATTACTCTTACATTATAGCACAGAGACGGAAAACTGTCTAGTCTTCCGCCTCTGTAAAAGCCTAAGCGTGATTAATAATTATTTATCCCAATCAAACTTATGACCATAATGACCATATCTTGCGGTCTGTTCGTAAATCGGACGCTTTAAGTCGAGGAACTTAATGATGCCACGTGGAGTGAGATCATAACCTTCAATTTCCTCTGCTTTACCATCGATAATCACCGTCTGTTCAAGTGGCTCTGCCTTACCAATTGCATAAGCTAGGCGCACAAGTACCTCTTTAGCATGACGCTTTTTGAGATAATCCACGGCAACTTTACGAGCCATGTAAGCTGCCGAACGGTCCACTTTGGATGGATCCTTGCCCGAATAACAACCACCGCCAATTGCAATCCTTGGTCCGTAATTGTCTACAATCAATTTACGACCGGTAAGTCCGGTATCAGCATCGAAACCACCTTGTTGCCAATCACCGGCTGGGTTTAGATGATATTCGAGTTTGCCTTTTAGTTTGCGCTCTTTTACAAACTTATCCACCATTTCTTTGAGCTGTGCCTTAGAAACGTTCTGGAAGCTCGCTACAATCGAATCAATTGTGCCATCCGGCGCAATCGTGACCTGGGTCTTACCATCAAATGGATATTTGTCGTAGATAAACTCATTCAAATTTCTAGATAGGACGACTTCGAGTGGCAAAAGCTCTGGGGTTTCATCACAGGCGTAGCCAATCATGATGCCTTGGTCACCGGCACCACCGGTATCGACACCTTGGGCAATTTCTGGTGACTGCTTCACAATCTTGGTATGGACTTCGACATCATCTCCCGCAATGCGTTTCACAATTGCAGGTATGTCTACATCGCCCTTGGATGTGATTTCGCCGGTCACAAAAACAACACCGTGTCCGCCACAGGTTTCTGCTGCCACGCGAGAATTCGGATCCTGTGCGAGGTACGCATCGAGAATCGCGTCCGAAATCTGGTCACAAAGTTTATCTGGGTGTTTTGGAGAAACGCTCTCCGCTGTTCTGTAGAACATATCTTTCCTTTCTTGGACGGATTTACCACCTTGGTAAAACTAGGTTGGTAGGGGGTCACCGGGCCGTTCCCTCACCCCTTCTTGATATTAATATTGTCTTTTTATTGTAGCATGAAAAGCCAGAGCTTACTAGTACAAAATCTAATATTCTTCTGGAATATCTGCACCACCAGCGTTTGCTAACTGGTCAAATTCGTCAAGTGATGTAATGAGTAAGTCGCGTGGTTTATTGCCATTTTGTGGTCCAATCACGCCGATTTCTTCAAACCAAATTGCGAGCCCTGACACAAATCCATGACCTTTACCAAGATAAGTCTGAAGCATAGCAGTCGAGAATTTGCCCTTATTAAGCGAAATCTCTACAGCTTTTCTCACTACTGGATCGTTCGGGTCAAACCTACGGCCAAGGTCGCCAATTGCACCGCCCATCTCCGGACCCATGCCCTTAATCGCCACGGCCTGTGCGATAACTTCTTTATTATAATCAGGTGGGCGCTGTGCACGTAGGAAATCAGTTACCTTCTCAATATCTTCATCCGGCGACCAAGCACCCTGGATACGCTCCGGGCCATTTGTGGTCTTTTCGGTCGATAGCAACATATCACCTTGGCCTAGCAGTTTTTCTGCACCAGACAAATCGAGAATAATGCGTGATTCCATCGAAGTCAGCACGCGGAAAGCGATACGTGACGGAATGTTACCTTTAATGAGACCGGTAATCACTTTTACGATTGGCTTCTGCGTTGCAAGCACCAAATGCATACCGGCTGCACGACCAAGCTGTGCCACACGCACGATTAATGGCTCAAGTTCCTTTGATGCTTGCATCATGAGGTCGCTCATTTCATCAATCACGATCACGATGTATGGCATCTTGCCGGTGTTTTCTTTCTCATTCTCAGACAAAGCATCTTCACCGGATTCTTTGAGCTTCGCCGCTTTTTCTTCCATCTTGCGGTTGTATTCGCCAATCTTCTTGACCTTTTCTTCAGCCATCAAATGATAGCGCCTATCCATTTCGCCGGCCGCCCACTTCATTGCCGAAAGTGCCTTGCTCGTATCCGTAATCACTGGCGTAAGTAGGTGCGGAATATCATTGTATTGCACCATTTCCACCTGTTTTGGATCTACAATGATAAGACGCATATCCGCTGGTGAATTACGATAAAGAAGCGACATGATGAGCGTGTTTGTCATCACGGACTTGCCTGAACCAGTCGTACCTGCGATGAGAAGGTGCGGCATGCCAGCCAGGTCTGCGACCACCGGCTTACCGGAAATATCTTTACCAATTGCAAAGGTCAGTGGCTCTTTAGCACGCTTCCATTCTTCACTTTCGATAATGCCTCTAAGTGATACTGAAGCAGATTTCACGTTTGGCACTTCCACACCAATTAATTGTGTACCCGGGATCGGTGCTTCAATACGTACAGTCTTTGCGGAAAGATTATAAGCGAGCTCCTTATCACGCGCCGAAATCTTTGCAAGGTTCACGCCACCCGGCGCACGTAAAGTGTATTGCGTCACACGCGGACCAATATTTGCATCTTCCATTTCCACTTCGATACCAAATTCCGAGAAAGTCTTCTGAATAATATATGCGTTCTGTTTCACATTACCCGGATCTTGCGGAGTCTGTTTCTTGCTAAGTAGCGCTGTAGTCGGCATCTTCCATTCTGGGTCAGAAACAGATACGAGAGCCTTTTCTTCGGCCGGCTTTTCTGGCGTAGTCGGCTTTGCTGCTACCGGCTGATGAATTTCCGGCGCCTTTACCTTACGACCAAACAAACCATGTTTCACCGGAGCTTCTTTCGCGGTAGCCGTAGCATTAAGTCCGGAATTAACTTTAATCTCAATCTGTCCAAGTTTCTTTTCGTCCTTGTCTTCAGTAGCTTCCTTCTTACCTGGCTTCACGACGTTCTTTGTATCTTTAAAAAGCGTAATCGGCGAAACTTGCAAGATAAATGCCGTCGTAATAAATATCAACACAATATAGAATATAAGTACCGGCCATTCGCCAAATATACCGGCAAAGAAATCGTTAATCGATTTACCTACCGAACCACCATTTTTCCAAACGGCACCAATTCCAGAAATCCAAAGAATCATTAAAATACTTGCGAGATAAACCGGAATGGCAACTTTATTATTCTCTGAGCGGAGTTTCTTTACTGCTAAATAGACCAAAAGTGGCGGTAAGAAGAATGTCCCAACCCCAAGCCAACCTTGCACCGAACGATGCACCACATTAAGAGTTGATTTATCTTCGCTAAACCAAGTAATCACAAAGAATAGCGCGAGTGCTATCATTAAAATACCCATTATTTGGCGCCAGAATCCACCTGGAAGTTCATGTTCTACGGGAGCTTCTTTTCTAGCACGAGATGTTTTTCTAGATGTTTTACGTTTTCTTCCTGCCATAGTTTTTATTATAACATAGTTTCTTGCTTTTGCTTATTTTGAAAAGAGAAAGGCCCGAGTAATAACTCAGGCCTATATAGGGCTACATAGAATCGGAAATCCTTTTTGAGAGTTGAAGTGCTTCGTCGTAGTGCTGCTTATTGATATCATCGGTGACGCAGGAGAGAATCCTGAGCGGTTCATCGAGGCTATCAGACAAAGCCATCAGGTTTTCGTAACCAACTTCGCTACGAACAGTGTTGCCATGAGACTCGGCTTTGTCACACCAGCGATCAAATCTCTTTTGGATACGATCCACTTCATTGACTGCCCATTCAAATGTACCAATACATGCCATAAGTTATTACCCCCTAACTCTATTTTTGGCATACCTATTACTATTATAGCACAGATTGCCAAAAAAGTCAAGTTTTGACGCTAATATCTGAATGTGGTAAAATATAAGGACATTGGACCGTCGCCAAGCGGTAAGGCACTGGGTTTTGGTCCCAGCATTCGCAGGTTCGAATCCTGCCGGTCCAGCCAGAATCAGAAGAAGACTCCGAAGGAGTCTTATTTTGATTCTGATTAGTGCGGCGGGATGAGAACCGTAGGTTCGAACCGAGCGAAGCGAGGTCTAGCCGAAGCGAAACTTCGGCGTCATCCTGCCACGTTAGCTCGCGTCTCCAGCCAATCTCTTATAGTACTCCCCCAGATCCATCTCCCCCAGTTCCCCAATCAGCCCGCAAATTT
>CAMVAM010000006.1 GCA_947165465.1 uncultured Candidatus Saccharibacteria bacterium
CCAGTGACCTTACGAATGTGAATCGTACGCTCTAGCCAACTGAGCTAAAGATCCAGATTTATGTTATAATTATAGCATGGATATTCAGAAATATAAAGACGAATTAAAAGAGATAGAAGACTTCCTCGCGAAGCCAGACGCTTACAATTCCCCAGATTTTGCCGCAAAAAGTAAGCGCGGAAGTATGCTCCGGGAAATCATTGATTTAGATGCTAAGATCACGCAAATGAACGCCAATCTAGAAGAAGCCGAAGCGCTCGTAAATGATCCGGAACTTGGTGAAATTGCGAGAGAAGACGTAAAGAATCTAAAAGAAGAAATCGAGAAATCCAAAGCAGAGCTCGAAGAATTAATGATTCCACGCGACCCAGAAGATGACAAACCGGCTATTATTGAGATCCGTGCCGGTGCCGGTGGTGACGAGGCTTCCCTTTTTGCCGGCGAGCTTTACCGCATGTATGTGAAATATGCCGAGAGTCATGGTTTAAAAGCTGAGCTAATGTCTCAAAATGAAAACGAAGCCGGCGGCATGAAAGAAGTCATCTTCAAAATCAGTGGCGATGAAGCTTACGGCAAGCTGAAATTTGAAGGTGGTGTACACCGCGTGCAACGTGTTCCGGTCACCGAATCGCAAGGTCGTATCCATACTTCTACGGTGACTGTAGCCGTGCTTCCGGAAGCGTCCGAGCAAGACCTTGAAATCAAGCCTGAGGATCTTCGTATTGATATTTATCGTTCTGGCGGACATGGCGGTCAGGGCGTCAATACTACTGACTCCGCAGTCCGTATTACTCACCTTCCAACCGGGCTAGTTGTAGCAATGCAGGATGAACGTTCACAGCAGCAGAACCGCATAAAAGCAATGAACGTGCTTCGCTCAAGGCTTCTAGAGCGTAAAAAAGAAGAAGAATTAAAGAATGCTTCGGAAGCTCGCAAATCCCTCATTGGTACCGGCGACCGTTCAGAAAAGATTCGTACCTACAACTTCCCGCAAGATCGCGTCACGGATCACCGCATCCACTATTCGCGCAGTAATATCCCAGCAGTGATGGACGGTGATATCGACGACCTTATTCACGAGCTTACACTGCATGAACGCGAACTAAAGGCGGAAGAATAAATGAATATCGCGACCTGGCTAGACAAAGCAAAAACCAAAGTCCCGAGCATTGACGCTGAACTAATTCTTTTAAACATTCTTCGCGAGAAAGACCGCACCTATCTAATCTCCCACGATACCAGAGATTTAACTGAAGTTGAGGAAGAAAAAGCTAATTACTATCTAAATGAAAGAGCTAAGAATAAACCTCTCGCTTATATTTTGGGCAGTAAAGAATTCTATGGGCGTGATTTTTACGTAGATGAAAACGTCTTAATTCCCCGCCCAGAGACTGAAGATATTATTGATGTAGTAAAAGCAATCGTCACAAAGAATCGATTCGAAAACCCAGTGATTTACGATGTCGGTACTGGCTCCGGCTGTATTGCGGTGACATTAAAACTCGAAATCCCGAACGCTAAAATCGTAGCTATTGATAACTCAGATGGCGCGCTGAATGTAGCTAAAAAGAATAGCGATGAAAATCATGCCGATATTATTCTGCAAAAATCAGACCTGCTGAGCGATGCTACCGACAACAACATCGATATCGTTGTAGCGAATCTTCCATACGTTAATAAAGCTTGGGATTGGCTGGATTTTGAAAGCTTACAATATGAACCACTCTCAGCATTATATGCTTCGAACGATGGCCTTGCTCTTATCTATGAACTAATCAACGAAGTATCTGCGAGGCCAGACGTGAAACATCTAGTTCTTGAATCTGACCCATCTCAGCACGAAAAAATTATTGAATATTGCAAGAAAAAAGGTCTCGAGCTAGTCGAGACCCGGAATTTCATCCTTTATTTCGTTTCTTTGTAGCCGGCAAGCTCAACTTTCACGCCGATTTCTTTACCATCACGAATGATGGTTAGAGAAACGGTGTCACCTGGTTTGTACTCGCCTACCAGTGTCGAAAGTGAACCGGATGCGCCAATCTTAACACCATTCACAGCTGTGATGATGTCTTTGTCCTGGATACCGGACTTAGCGGCTGGACTACCACTAAGGATAGCAGAGTATGAACTTTGGCTATATACATATGTACCGGAGGTTACAGGAAGACCATACTCTTTAGCATTACTTGCAGTAATATCGACGCTATAAACACCGACATAAGCACGCTCGGCTGTACCGGTGGCAATTAGTTGGCTTAACATGCCCTTAACACTAGCGATTGGAATAGCGAAACCAACGTTTTCGCCACTAGATGAAGTTGCAGTATTTACACCAATCACCTGACCAGCTGCATTAATGAGTGGACCGCCGGAGTTGCCAGAGTTAATGGCAGCATCGGTCTGAATCATATCGGAAAGTTTTTCGTAAAAATTACCAGAGCTATCCGATGCAGTAAGCGAACGCCCAGTTCCGGAGATAATGCCGGAAGTGACGGAATTCTGATATTGACCTAAAGCGTTACCAATAGCTACAACTTGTTGCCCGGCGGAAATCGTCTTTGAATCGCCAAGCGTCACCGGCTTCAAATCGGATACACCATTAATCTTTAGAAATGCGATATCGTTCAACGGATCAACAGCAGCGAGCTTCACATCGGTATAAGTTGTACCATCATGAAGCACAATTGAATAGGCACTAGCACCTTCAGCAACGTGCTTGTTTGTGAGGACATAGCCATCTGCCGTCACAATCATACCGGTGCCGGCAGTACCGGAGCTATAAGATTGGCCCCACAGACCGCTGCCTCTTGACGAAGAAGTTGCCACAATCGAAACTACACCATCAGTGACTTTGCTTACAACATCAGCAATCGAACCTTCAGTAAAATTTGCCGAATTGCCATCAGTGTCGCTTGATAACACCGTGATTGGCTTCATCGCAGTATCAAGAGCGATGAAACCGAGCGCTAAACCACCGCCGCTAAGTAATAATGCTAGTATTGCTAGCGCAGTTGCGAGCGAATTACGACTTCTTGGCGCTACAGTTCTCTCAACAGTTGCTACCGGTTTAACTTCTACCGGCTTTACTTCTACTGGTTTGACTTCTTCTTTCTTCTCTTCTATGATTGCTTCAGAAATCTTGCCCTCTTCATTGTTTTCCATATGACCTCCTTAGATATTAAATATTGGATTACTAAAACATATTACGATTATTCCGACCAAGACAATCCCAAATAGGACCGGTCCGAGTATGTCTCGAAATCGGAAATCTTCCTGATATTTATACATTGCCTGTCTGGCATAGTTATAAATAAAGGCAAAAATGGTGAGAATAATAGCGACTTGCGGGATTCTGATTCCGGTGTTACCAAACGTATAAACAATAGACCATGAATGACAGAGCCACGCGACTTCAGCAAACACTAGGCCACAAACTAGAGTAGTAAGAGTGAAGTTTTGTCCGCCGGTCTGCGACAAAACGTGACGGCTGGCAGCATAACCAATTAAGAATGCGAGTACAACTGCAAAAATCGGATCGATACTAGCAGTCATAATTGTAGAAGCGGAAATACCAAGGAATACAGCTACAAGTGATTGTACAAGTGTTGCAACTTCTGATGACATCGGCTTTAATACGAGTAGCCACAAAACATAAATTACCATCAGCAAGAAGTCGACCGGAAGCAGTGAATGTCCAGCGAAATAAGTAAGAATCACGATGCTAAGACCTACAATTAAATCCACTAGATTCGACTTAAGATTCAATAATAAATAGCGCCTACGTACAGCGAAAATGCGCCACTTAGACATAAGCACAAGTAAAATGCCGAGGATTGGGCTTGCGCTAAACACAGTAATTAATACTGCAAGAATACCAAGCAGAATATTTAAAAATACATGCACAATACTACTTGCGATATTCCTGGATTTTCTTGCTAGTATGAAGTCTGCCATACCTTCATATTATATCAAATTATTTAATATAAGCTTAAAAGTGCTATAATATTTTTCATGAAACCAACATTTTTTCAAAAACACCCTTTACTAAAAGATATCTTAAGTCTTGGGTGCTTCGTAATCGCAATTGTACTTGGTACGCTTTTTCTTAATACCTATATTTACCGCTCATACAACGTGGTCGGCGTCAGTATGGAAGACACTCTGCATAATGATGATCGTGTCATTGTGAATCGTGCCGCTGTATCTTGGGCGCATTTCCTAGGCCAGGAATACATTCCAGAGCGCGGGCAAATTATCGTCTTTATGAACGAAAATGAAGCGTCCGTTGAGGAATACAAGAAGCAAGGTGTGGCTAAGCCAATGACTTGCACTGTACCAGAAAATGTAGCTGATCAATACATTATTAAGCGTGTGATTGCCTTCCCGGGCGAACGCGTTACTGTAAAAGCCGGTGTTATGACTATTTACAATGACGAACATCCAGATGGCTTTAATTATGACGAAACCTGGCGCCATGCCGCCGATGATGGTCCAAAAGAATATACCAGCGGCGAAGTTGATATTACAGTTCCGGATGGTGAATTATTTGTATCCGGTGATAACCGTGAAGGTTCGAATTCCTGGGACTCCAGAAATGGTCTTGGTACCATTCCATATTGCCGTGTCATCGGACCGGTAATCATGAGGTTATTCCCATTTGAAAAGATCCGTGGTTTTTAATCGAAATAATCAGTCGTAATCAAACTATCAATCGGACAGTAGTCGTCAGTAAGGACGATATCTTTGTCGGTGATTTCAATGTCTACGGTCTTCGGCACATAGGTATCGCCATCGGTTGCAATCACCATCCAGTTGATGTATTGGTTACTGGTGGCATTTTCATAAACAGGCATCACATACACATGTCTAAACACAGTCTTAAGCGTCTTTACTTCAGAGCGTAGGAATTTGCCACGATGACCACTCACAGCACCGAGCACGTTAGACATATAAACGCCATTCTTGTTAAGACGGTTACGAATAATTTTAGCGGCTTCAACAGTAGCAAGTGTACCGACCGGTACTTCGCCCGAGAAAGCATCGTTCAATATCGCATCGTATTTCTTAGTAGAATCAGCCAAGAACACGCGGCCATCATCATTATAAAGTCCAAGTCTACCGGTAGATTCGGTGTTAAAATCGCGAACCAAATCATCAAGATAGAAATAATTCTTAGCAATCTCTGTGGACATCGGATCAATCTCAATCACATCCATAGATTTATCTTTGAAATTCGAAATATAGTATTTCGGATATTGATACGCGGCACCACCGATCATCGCGGTGTCAGTTACATCAAGGAATTTAAACATTTCATTATATTTTTTGAGATATTCAAAGACGAGGTCGTATTTCTTGTCCTCGGCAAGATAAGTAGCTGATGAATAAGCGCCACTCTGTTTGTAGTAGCGTACGGCGTCCTCGCCAATTGTCCCATCTTCAACAATAACACGGCCATATTCGGTATCAATGCTGATAGAGCCTTCAACCTGAGCAGTCATACCATTCACAGTGATAGCAGATGCGACCGTCATAATGACAGCGAGCAGTAGAGCAAAGAAATAGCGCCATTTAAGCTTGATGCTCTTAATATCAGAATACGGCATAAATAGCGGCACCATTAGAATAATAGTGACGGCAAGTACCACGAAAATCATTCTGGTACCAATCGCCGGAATAATCCAGAAACCGCCAATAAAGGTACCGAGAAGGCTACCGATTGCGATAATAGCCGTAATCGCGCCGGACTCTTTACCTTTATCCTCGCTCTTGCCGATTTGATCCTTCATAATTATTGGAGTAATGATGCCAAGAATCGTGGCTGGGACTAGGAAGAATATAATACTAGAAAATACCGATGAAAGCTGGACGCCGTTATTGCCAGCTTTAATCGCCGAAAGAATCGGTGCGTCCACCATTGGTGTGACGGCAAGGTAAACCGCGGCAAGAAGAAGCAACATAATAGTAATATATCTGGCATTTTTCTGGGCGGAAATTTTGCCACCAATCAAGTTGCCAAGACTACCGGCTAGCAGAATGATGCCGATAATTGCAGTCCAAACGAAGTTACTGTTGCCAAAGTATGGTGACATTAATCTTGATGCTACGAGCTCCAAAATCATGCCGGCTGCATTCAGAACAAAAAGTACCGTATAATCTAGATTTTTTCGCGTAAGCTTGTCTTTTACTGTCATTAGATTTCTCCGATTAATTTAACTGATTCCGATTCAGGAAGCTCTTCTACATCTTTAAGCTTCTTTTCGATTTGACGCGAAGTAGTGCGAGCAGACTCAATTTTATTGGCAGATTCTTCGAGTTTCTTCTGCACACCTTCAAGTAAATCACCGAATTTGCCAAATTGTGTTTTTACAGCACCAAGTGTTTGCCAAACATCAGCCGAACGCTTTTCAATTGCAAGCGTTCTAAAGCCCATCACAAGACCATTAAGCATTACTGGCAATGTAGATGGTGAAGCAATCGTAATCTTTTGTTTCTTGCGAATCTCATCCGATAGGCCTGGAATACGGATGATTTCCGCGTAAAGTGATTCGGTTGGTACAAACATAATTCCAAATTCCGTCGTCATTGGTGGTTCGATATATTTAGAAGAAATCTTTTTAGCTTGCTCTTTCACATCGTTAGCAAGAGCTTTTTTATAAGTAATAATATCGGCCTTATTCCCCTCGTCATAGGCGGCGATGAGACGTGAATAATTCTCTACCGGGAATTTCGAATCAATCGGAAGATAGACATTTTCCTCCTTACCCGGCATTTTAATCGCAAATTCCACACGGTCAGCCGAATCGGGCTTCGTTGCGATGTTTTCTTCATATTGAGATTTGTTTAGCATATCGCTAATAATCGCACCGAGTTGTACTTCGCCATAAATTCCACGAGTTTTTACACCTTCCATCACTTTCTTCAGGTCACCAACTTCCGTGGCCATACTCTTCATTTCGCCAAGACCTTGATAAACTTGTGTTAGCTGAGTAGAAATCGATTTGAAAGACTCATTAAAGCGTTTTTCAACCGAAGATTTTAACTTCTCATCAACCGTTTCGCGCATTTCTTCAAGCTTCTTTTCATTCCCTGCCTGGAGACGTTCAAGATTGTCGGCAATTTCCTTGCGATTTTCACGGAAGTTACGATCAATCGAAGGATTAATCTCCTTGACTTGTCCTTCCATACGAATCAATCGTTCTTCCATCGACTTGAAATCTTGCGACTTCTCGCCCGACGGTTTTTTCACAATCAAAACGATTAACAAAATAATTATTATTACCCCCATTACACCTAAAACTATATCCATGAGAACGATTATAGCACAAAAAAACGGCATAGAAAAAGAGCCGATAGCTTTAGCTACGGCTTCAGACGACTAGATACGATGTGCAAAGAAATGCATTCATGGAGCCGACTGTGACTTCGTCACAGATGCTCCACTCGGAAAAGCTACAAAAAATGCAAGCATTTTTCGCTTGCTTTTCTCTCGTGGAGCCGACTGTCGGGCTTGAACCGACGACCTACGGTTTACAAAACCGTTGCTCTACCAGCTGAGCTAAGTCGGCAATGAATGTATTATACCATACTTTTCGTGCTATAATGAAGAAAATTAAAGGAGTAAAATATGGAACAACTAGAAGCATTGCTTGAAGGGTACACAAATACTGAATCCTTCATTGGCGGCTGCGTAGTCGGTGGAGTTGTTGCATTCTTTGCCGGAATTGCAATCATGTTCGCCGTCTTACAAATCATCGCGGCATGGAAAATTCTCGAGAAAGCCGGCGAAAAAGGCTGGAAGTGTTTAATTCCAGTCTATAATATATATATTTTCTTCAAAGTGCTTGGCATTAAGGAATGGTGGTTCTGGACTTTGCTCGGCACCATTATCATTACTAGCATTATGACGTCTGGCCGCAGCGTAGAACTCGTCACAGTAGGCAAAGAGTTCGAAGTAGTATTTAAAGGCTATGATGATCCGGTCGGAATTATCGGCAATACAGTCGGTTCTATAGTTGGCATAATCACTTTGATCTGGGTTGCAAGAAATGGCGCCAAAGCCTTTGGTAAAAGCACCGGCTTTGCCATTTGTCTATTCTTCTTCCCCGACATTTGCTGGCTGATTCTTGGTCTTGGCAAAGCTAAATATCATAAAAAAGCCGTCGAAGCAGAATAAACATATATATAATATATATAGCCTCACTAATGTGGGGCTATTTTTTTAAAAAAACTATATATATAAACATAATGCATATGATAAAATGGTTTTAATAAAGGTTTATGCATCTGGATACTGAAGGAGGTAGTTAGATGAAAAAAGTAAAACTTAAGTTTTTGCCATTGGCTACGGCTGTGGTAGCTTTTTTGGTAGCAGGCGTACTGCAGCTGATCGGGGCCAAAGCAACACACGCGGAAACGATAATTAATAGCATATACCTTTCTAGTACGACTGCGAGCGTAACGGAGGGTGAGTTGCCTGCATTCACAGTAACCAATTCAACTGAAGGCACAGTAGCAGAACCATACGGTAGTAACACTACTTGGCTTTATTGGGCAGATGGCTATTCATCGTGGCACGGCTTCGGACAAAACACACCGACGGCGGTAGCGGACGGCACAACCCACTATGGTCTAGATATTCTCCTAGAAGCAACGAGCAATGAGTATTCATTTGACGAAACCCCATCTAACTACACAGTTTATTTTAATGGCGAAGATTATACAAATATTGGCCACACAGAAGTGTCAGTTAATACAAATTCTATATCCGTCCGCATAGATCTCGGCACTGCCGAAGCAGCTCAACCAGTTGTAATGACTACCATCGACTTCCATGTCCTCCATAACGGCGAAGGCGGTACATATTCCGTAAACTTCACTACAGATGACCCTGATGAACAAGCAAAAATCAACACTGAATTATCCACCTCAAACAATTTCCTTTCAGTCGAACAAGATACTACGGTTACCCTTACGGCTACTCCAGAATTTGGCTATGCCTTTATGGGATGGTATACTGCTGATCCAAATATTGGTCCGGGAGAATCTTATTTCGGAGACCATGTATATACCACAGAACCTACTTATCAATTCATACCAGAAGGTGGTCAATACTTCGCGCCTAGATTCGTACCACAAGAAGACGTCGTCCACATCACGGTTGATGAAAACGGCGGTGACCCAATTCTGCCTACCAACGTTGTTTTTGGCATAAAAGGCCAAACAATCATGGAGGCATTGGCACTAACCAATATCCAGCCGACTCACCCAACCGAAGATATGCTCTTAGTCGGCGTCTGCTTCGATGCAGAATGTGACCAAGAACTTAACGGCGAAGAAATACTCGATGATGACGTTACGGTATATTTGAAATGGGTTCAAGGCGTCCCAACGGACTTTACTTATAACCTAAACTTCTACAATAACCCAGAGCAAGACGAATCAACAGTTGTTGTGTATATCGGTTTTCCAGTTGATTTAGAAGAGCCGGATCCAATCGAAGGTTACACTTTTGATGGCTGGTTTAAGGACCCGGAAGCAACCGAGCCATGGGACTGGGAAGAAACTGTCACGGGCCCAACCACAGTATATGCTCACTGGCGTGAAAATCTAACATCGATGAGCTTCACACTCGAACCTCCAACAATCGGTGATGTGGTTACACTTACATACAACCAAGAAAATGACATGGACGAGCCAAATATTGTCCCGAATGTTGCATCAGATGAAGAGGATAAATATCAAGCCGTCATGCCGGACTGGGTACAAGGTTTGTGTACGGGCGGCTCAGACGCATGCATGGAGCTATTTGAAGGCGAAATCCTACCAAATACTACCTACTATGCCAGAATTAATATCCATGCCACTGATGACTATGCAATTACATATGAGACGTTAGACAATATTACCGTAAATGGCTCGGAGCCAGATGAATACTTTAACGTCTATGAAAATATTGACACTTATATAATTGTCGCAATTACGACACCGGCAGCCCAAACATTCACCTTAACCTACGATGTAAGAGGCGGTACTGCAATCCCATCCGTCACGGATGAAGCTGGTACAATTATTCAACTTCCAACTCCAGTGAAGGGCGAAACTGAATTCCTCGTTTGGGAAGAACTTGATGATCAAGGGCAAACGGTCGGTTCATTTAATGCAGGCGATGAATTTACACTTGATAGAAATGTAGAACTACACGCCGTATGGAATGAAGGCGGCCCACAGGCTGGCCTCACGATGACATTCCTTCCAGGAGATGGAACTGGCGAAACATTTACCATCCCAAAGAATGATGGCGACGAACTTACCCTCCCAGAAAACGTTTTTGAAGCTCCAGCCAACAAAAAATTTGGATATTGGATGAGCGTTGAGGGATACTTTAAGCCAGGAATGGTAACTGAAGTTCATAATGATATTGAATTCACAGCGATGTGGATTGATGAAGATGCTATTAATGAATTTAGAGCTAGTATCTCAGCTCCAGTCGCCGGCAATCCAATGGTAACGACAATCACTCCGGTAAACGAACATTATACAGTTTCAGTCCTAAAGTGGTACGAAGGTGGCACCGCTCAGACACCGGGCACTGAGATCACCGACATGAGTACTACTTATGCGGAAAACACTACCTACATCTTAAGAGCGCATTTTACTGTTGACGAAGGTTATAGCTACGAAACGCCTGTTTGGATCTTTATTAATAATGAGAGAGCGGTTTGGATGAGCTCAACGCAGACAACGGTGGACGGCACGATTGCCTTTACGACTAACGCAGCTCCAGCCCCGGGTTCTTACACGGTAAGCTTTGATGGCAACGGTGGTACCGGCTCAATGCAAAGCGTAGACGTAGCGAGTGGCGATACTTATGAGCTTCCAATCAACGATTTTGAACCGGCTTGGAACAAAGTCTTTGACAAATGGAATGTTGAAGGAATCGGCTATAAGTATCCGGGAGAAGAAATCACAGTTAATTCCAATATCGTAGTAACACCTGTTTGGAGAGATTGGGTATTAAAGAATAAATACCAAACAGCAAAAGAACAAACTCAGAACATCACGGTTAGGTATCAAAACGACATTCCGGCTCTCATTGCACAGAAAAAAACCGAATTTGACGAAGCAATGGGAAACAGCCCACTAATTGACAGCACACCGCTATTCTCTAATACCGAGCCATACAAATATGCCGAAAACGGTCATATAGAACAGGGTCTCGGTACACTAATCTGTGTAAATAGCGACGACGAAATCGTGGACGATGCAAAATGCCATGCTCATGGATATGACTCTGGCTTCCTCATGAATTACTATTACACTGAAGTAAATGTCACTAGATCAACGACTGTTGAAGTAGACTTCAATACCAATGGCGGTAGCGGCACGGAGCCACAAGAAGTAGTTGCGCTCGGTACGGCCACCGAACCACAGAATGTGACACGCGACGGTTATGAACTCGCTGGTTGGTCCAAAGATGAAGCAATCATCAATGAAAACACGGGTGAAGTTGCTTCCGGCAAATCATATTTCGATTTCTCAACCGCACTCGACAGCGACATTATACTTGTCGCCAACTGGAAAAAGATTCATACTGTCAGATTTGATGATGGTGGAATCCTGAGAGAAGACCTAAAGCCGGTCGACCAGCAAGTAACTGCAGGCAATCCGATTGCCCAGCCAAAAGACGCCGATGGCTACGATCTTCGTGATTATTACAACGACTACGAACTCGATGGTTTCTACTATGACGCCAACTTTCAAACTGAATACACCAATCAGCCAATTACCAGCGATACAACATTGTTCCTCAAATGGCACGATATTTACGACGACTATACAAATATTACGAGTGTAAATATTACAGTTACAGCTCCGGTTGCTGGCACAGAAATCACAATGACTAACGTTAATGACCCAACGACACAAACTCCGCAAGTAACCGTAGAGGTACCGGCTAATTCAGAGTACGACGTTAATGGAGCACACTACAGTAACTGGTACACCTCCAGGAGTCTCGACCCAGAATACTTCACTGGCGCGCTGATTAAAGGAAACAAATATTACGCAGCAATCTATCTTGCTGCAAATGATGACCAACATGTATTTGCAAGAAACGTTTCCGTCACAGTGAATGGCCAAGTGCTTGCCACCGAATACGTCAACAATGACCTCGATCTCTTGAGGGTGTTCGTCGAAGTTACTCCTAGTCTTGTAGAATATGAAATTCTTGAAGGCGAGAATCAGACACACTCAGTAGTCGATAACAAAGATGATGGCCTTACTGTAAGAGGTAGTGGCGAATTAAACATTCTTGAAAGCGTCGCGGTAGATGGCACAATTATTTCGGAGGATAAATACGAAAAATCCGAAGGAAGCACCATCATTACCTTGAAGCCAACATATCTTAATACATTGGCAAACGGCACACACACGCTTACCCTTAACTGGACCAATGGTAGTGCATCCACAACCTTCACTATCTCTGGCCAAAACAATAACCCGACTACAGCAGATACGATCACTGTTTGGAACACAGTATTTGTAATCTCATTAGCAATGGCTACATTAAGCGTAGTAGGAATCAAAAAATCCTACAGAAAGTAGTAAAAAGGGCGGTAGCAAAACTACCGCCTAATTTTTCGGAAGTACTATGAAACTAGAAGGAAGCAAAAGAAAAATTCTGAAATATATATTCATAATTCTTTTGATTGCCTCCGGTGCAGCAGCAGTAATTTCAGGCTACAATATCATCAAATATCAAATCGACAAAGATAAGACTAATAGGAATCTGAATCTCATCGAAAACTCAGTCGTAGTAAACGACGAAGCCGAACCAGAAGACAAATACGCTGTAGACTTTAAAGCCTTAAAAGAACAAAATGGAGACGTCGTCGCTTATCTAAAAGTCTTTGGTACTAATATCGACTGCCCAATCGTCAAATCATACAATAATTCCTATTATTTAAAGCACAGCTTTGACAAGCAATATAATATCCTCGGCTGGCCATTTGCCGATTTTAGAAACAGTTTTAACGGTAATGACAAGAATATCATCGTGTATGGCCACAATTTAAACGATGGCTCTCTCTTTGGTTCGCTCATCAATGTGCTAAGAGCCGAGTGGCAAAACCAAGCCGAAAACCGTATTATTATCCTTGTCACACCAGAAGAAACTAAGCTCTACGAAGTCTTCTCGACCTATGAATACAAACCGGAAGATTATTACCTCACTACCCAATTTGATAGCACCGAAGCTTATACTGACTTCCTAAACGAAATCAGAGCCAGATCAAATCGTAATTATGGCGTAGAAATAGGCCAAGACGATAAGATCTTGACCCTTTCTAGCTGTATTGGTACCGGCGAAGCTCGTGTGGTGCTTCACGCTAAAGAAATTAATAATTCTCAGCCTTAATTTCGAAATAGCTCTGTGGGTGGTTGCAAACCGGACAAACCTCCGGTGCCTTTTTCCCTACCACGATGTGGCCACAGTTGCGGCATACCCAGATGCACTCGCCATCTTTAGAAAAGACTTTACTATCTTCAATATTTTTTAGGAGTGCACGATAACGTTCCTCATGATGTTTTTCAATCTCAGCGACAGCCTCAAATTTCTTAGCCAGTTCTTCAAAGCCTTCCTCACGGGCGGTTTTAGCGAACTCGACATACATATCGGTCCACTCGTAGTTCTCGCCATCAGCGGCAGCACGGAGGTTTTCAACGGTAGATGGTACAGAACCACCATTTAGCTCTTTAAACCACATTTTGGCATGTTCTTTTTCATTCCCTGCGGTTTCTTCAAAGATAGCTGCAATCTGCTCGTAGCCATCCTTCTTGGCCTTAGAAGCAAAATAAGTATATTTATTGCGGGCCTGCGATTCGCCGGCAAATGCTGCTTTTAAGTTTTCTTCTGTTTTAGTTCCTTTGTACATATTCCTCCTTTTATTAAATACAAGTGTAGCCACCGTCAACTGGCATTATTAAACCAGTTACATAAGACGCTTCTTCTGATGCTAGAAAAACCGCCGCCGCATCTAACTCGCCAGGTTTACCATAGCGTTCCATCGGGACATGAGTCTTCGCGAATTCTTGGAACTTCTCAGTATCAAGTACAGATTTAGTGAGTTCTGTCTCAAAATAGCCCGGACAAATCGCATTACAAGTGATGCCGTCGGTCGCAAGCTCAGCCGCTACAGCACGCGTAAAGTTCACCACAGCGCCTTTCGAGGCATGGTAAGCCACAGTATGGATCTCGGTATTACCAACTAAACCATACATCGAAGCGATATTGATTATACGGCCATGATGATGCTTCTTCATAATCTTTGCGAAAGCCCGCGTCATCTTAAATACAGATGTTTCGTCGGTAGCAATGGTAAAATCCCATTCTTCATCGGTCATATCAAGCACGCCCTTGTCTTTTGATGAGCCGGCACAGTTTAATAGAATATCTACGCGTCCGAATTCTTTCTCGGCTTGCTCGGCAGCAGCATTGATGCTCTCGGTTGAAGTGACATCGCATTTGATTGGGAGAACCCGTGAAGCACCAGCCTTTTCTAGTTCCGGCTTGAACTCTTCTAGCCTCTCATAACGACGGGCCAAAATCACCAGGTCAGCGCCCTGCCTTGCAAACGCTAAAGCCATTTGCTTACCAAGTCCAGAAGAAGCACCTGTTACGACCGCTACTTTCCCTTTAAGATTAAACATTAATAACTCCTATTTAATTAACTCAATTATAGCATGAATAGAAAAAACCGTCTCGGTCGAGACGGTAGGTAGAAGTTAGGTGTTTTTAGCAAGAGAAAGTACGATAACGACTGTGATGCAGCAGATAATGACAAAAATATTGACTACGTGTTCCCATTTTTCAGCGAAAAGAATATTCCGCATCCGGAGTTCCTGCATCAACATGATGACAAATAACAGAACAAACGCAATCGATACAGCTACATGCAGACTAAACATAATATACCCCCTTTTAAAGTGCAGTTCTACCTGCGAAATATTATATCATAAAATCAAAGAAACACAATTAAGAGTAGTAGATCTGCTCTTCAAACCACTCCGGTTCATCTAAATCCGGATCTACCTCAAAATGCGAGCGCTCCTTATTAATCTCAAACTCTTCTGCACCGACCATCTCATCGAAACCTTTTAAACTCATAAACGGCATAAATTGCCCAGCGCGGTCACGCATACTCATATATGGTCGCCCTTCAGCATGAAAATGTGGCAAATCAATAATGTCGTCATATTTCATTCCTTATGTCCTCCAACCTGCGCATTCCTGTCACGCTGCGTAGCGCCTTCTTCAAAGTTTAGACCCCGAAGAATCGCATTTTTACCGTATCTACTCTTAATCTCCAGAATCGCTCTTTCACGTCTCGTATCCCTAGCATCATCTTCCTTTTTCTTCTGATAATCCGTAAAAATCGACAGCTGATGAAGTGGCTTCTTTTCAAAATAGTATTTCACATGGTTTGCCGTAATATAAATCCTTCGAACCAATAAATCCGGATTCACAACCTTATCAAATAGCTCACCGGACCGCTCCATAAACTCCTTCTCAGACTCCGAATAACCATCTAAATTCACTGTCCCATGCGCATGCTTTGGTATCTTCCGGCCATAAGGGTCCTTCGCTAAATCACCGGAGTGATGCTTGGCGCTTGAAACATCATACTCAATCGTAATCACAAGCTGATTTGTCATCAATTTCTTCCGAATTAAATCGAGCGCGAGCTGATCCGCCATCTCAAGAAGCACTACTTTTGCTTCATCAAACTTATACGGCCGAGACAATACCTGTCCAGAACAAATACAATGATTATCCGACCGATAACTCCTAATATCCTTCATCTCGACCGGTTCATAGCCCCAGGCGTGGTCAATCAGAAGCTCAGCCATAACGCCGAACTCTTTATATAAAATAT
Organism: uncultured Candidatus Saccharibacteria bacterium; assembly: GCA_947165465.1. Taxonomy (GTDB): domain Bacteria; phylum Patescibacteriota; class Saccharimonadia; order Saccharimonadales; family Saccharimonadaceae; genus Nanosyncoccus. The sequence goes on from CAMVAM010000006.1 coordinate 15,936, forward strand.
CAGAGCCGGTAAGCGAATATCTCGCTACGTCTCCCATTGTATGAATCCCGAGCTTAGCTAACCTTTTAGAATACCCTCGTCCAATCCGCCAAAAATCCGTAATTGGCTCATGGTCCCAAAGCTCCTTTCGATAGCTCATTTCATCAAGCTCCGCAATTCTTACGCCATCCTTATCTGGCTCCATATGCTTGGCTTTGATATCCATCGCAATCTTCGCAAGATATAGGTTCGTACCAATCCCGGCCGTTGCCGTAATCCCGGTTTCTGAAAGCACTTTTCGAATCATTTTGAGAGCCAAATCTCTGGCCGTCATCTTGTAATGTTTAAGATATGAAGTCGCATCTATAAATACTTCGTCCACCGAATAAACATGAATGTCCTCCGGTGCCACGAAAGTAGCATAAATCGAGAAAATCTTGGTAGAAATCTCCATGTATTTTCGCATTCTCGGCGGAGCGATAATGAAATCCGAGGTCTTCTGATAAACCTCATAAAGCCTAGCTCTCCCGGAAATTCCAAGCGCCTTTAGAGCCGGCGTCACCGCAAGGCAAATCGTTTTTTCAGTCCTCGATTCATCTGCAACCACAAGTCTGGCCGTCAAAGGGTCTAGCCCGCGCTCAACACACTCTACGCTGGCATAAAAAGATTTGAGATCAATGGCAATATAGACCTTCCTCATATTCCTATTTTACTACATCTGTAGCTATCTTGACAAAACACAAGAAATTTGATATAATTAAAGAACGGCTTTGGTACATTAAAAAATCTTATATATAGGGGTGATAGTTTTTGAATTTAGCTCTTAAAAGATGGGTTAAATACGTCGCCATTTTGCTAGTAGTATTCGTACTTTGCTGGCAGAACTCCGCCGATTCAACCACCGTCACAAACACGACGGTGAGAATGGTACAGAAAATCTCCAATATGTTCGGGAAAGACCTCGAATACAGCGAGAATCTCTACTACCTGATTCGAAAAATCGGTCACGGTCTTGTGTTTCTGGTTCTGGCATTTGCCGGACATCTAGCTATCGCAGAGACCGCGAGCACCATAAGAGCGGCAGTAATTACTTCATTTACTATGAGTATCATCATCGCCATTCTAACCGAGCTCATGCAAGCCTATGCTTTTGACAGGCGCACATCTCTTGCCGATGCCGGCATCAATGTCGCCGGGACAATCCTCGGCATCCTGCTTGGACTCCTCTTCGAATGGCTTCGTAAACTTATCGCAGCCAAAAAAGCCGAAACCGTCTAGAAATAGGCGGTTTTTTCATTTATAATGTAAGTATGATTATTTTCCAATATCGACGTGAACCGGCGATGTGGCCGTATGGCGACGATGAATTTTTCGAACTTAAAGTCGAATATACTGCCGAAAATAATGTCTCTGTTAAAGATTATGGCGAATACAGCACGCATACTTTACCAAAAGAATCTTTACTCCAGATTGTGACCATGATCCAGACCAATCCGAAGCTTATCAAGATGGAAAACCTCGAACAAAACGACAATTTCGACGGCGAAGAGTATGAATTTCTCTTTTGTGACGGCCTTAAATCCAATAAGCTCTTCGGTTTTAATATCTTTGACTACAAAGAAGATGTGCCGCACCCACGCGTAATGCTCTGCATGGAGACGCTTTACCGCATCGTCGAGATCCTCGGCGAGAACAGCATCTTTGTTCATATCAAAAAGAAAGAATAGTCTACTCTGTTATATGATATAATTATAGAGACAATATTTTTTGTCGCACTTTTACTTGTAGTTAAGGAGGGTTGAAAAATGGAAATGAAAAGGATTGTCTTAACCGGCGGTCCTTGCGCCGGCAAAACCACTGCACTCAGCTGGATTACTAATTTCTTTAGTAAAAACGGCTGGAAAGTTATCGTTGTAAATGAAGCTGCCACCGAACTCATCACTTCCGGCATGTCGCCAGTCGATTTCACTAATCCCTTGGCCTTTCAGAAGCTCTTGATGGGCACTCAGCTCGACAAAGAAGACGCGATCGAAGTCTACGCACCATCCATGAAGAACAATGAAAAAGTTCTGGTTGTCTGTGACCGTGGCATTTGCGACAATCGCGCTTATCTTAGTAAAGAAGAATTCGAAGCAGTTTTAAAATACTTCGATTACGACATGACTAAGGCACTTGATCGCTATGATGCCGTCTTTCATCTCGTCACCGCAGCCGATGGCGCCGAAGAATTCTATACCCTAGCAAACAATCAGGCCCGGAGCGAAGGCGTCAAGGAAGCCATCGAACTGGACCGGAGAACCCAGAATGCCTGGGTTGGGCATCCACATCTTCGCATCATCAAGAATCAAGGCACCTTCGAAGACAAGCTGAAGCACCTGATGAGCGAAATCTCGAATTTCCTCGGCGAGCCGGAACCATATGAGATTGAACGCAAATTCCTCATTAAATATCCGGACGTGGAGCTACTTATGGCCATGCCGAACTGTGAAGAAGTCGAGATTTTGCAAACCTATCTGGTCTCCGAGCCGAATGTCGAAGTCAGAGTCCGCCAGCGTGGCTCAAACGGAAGCTACAGCTTCACCAAGACTGAAAAGCGTTATACCGACGAGCCGAGCAAACGCGTCGAAATCGAAAAGCGCATCAGTAAAGACGAATACTTAAAGCTCCTAATGCATGCCGATCCGGACCTTCATCCGGTCCGAAAAACCCGTTATTGCATTATGCAACGCGACTCCGGCCAATATCTCGAAATCGACATCTACGCCGGCGAAAAGGAATACGCTATCCTCGAAGTGGAGCTTCCGGACGCCGAAGCAAGAGTCGATATCCCGGGTTACCTCACGGTAATTAAAGAAGTTACCGATAATCCGGTCTATCGGAACGTCAACATTGCAAGTCTTGGCCGTCTCCCGCACTCCCAAGAATAATCCCTAGCTACAAAGTCCGCCGCTTTAACGGCGGATTTTTTAAAAATAAAAAGCCCCCGGAATCGGGGGCAATGTGAGTTTTTAGATTGTGATTTACATCACATCAGCGTCATCGTGGTCAACTACTTCAACATCGGAGTCGTCGTCACTTGGCGTAGTAGTTCCCTTATCCTTAGCATCAACCACTGAAGCAACCAAAGACCTAATCGTCTTGGTCAATTCTTCATCATTCAATGCCTGATTCTGCATATTTGCCTGAGCAAACAGCGTCGGAATTCTAGTGAGAACACTAGTCAAAAGATCGCCGGACTGACCTTCTTTGGCGCCACCACCGAAGTCGTAGAACTTAGCATTCTTGCCGACCTCGGCCATAACCGTTGCAATACTAGTTGCAACCTGCACACGAGTATTCTGCTCGATTTCAATCTTCTTCAACTCGAAGTTAACCTTGTCGTTAGCTGCCTGAGCATCCGAGAGTGCACGAGCCGCCTCAGCTTCAGCCTTACCTTTGGCTTCAATTGCTTCTGCCTCAGCTTTACCTTTTGCAGAAATTGCGGACGCTTCCGCTTCGCCACGGGCTTTCACAGCCGAGGCGTCCGCTTCTGCTTGAATCTTTATGGCGTCAGCTTCTGCCGCCGCTTCAGTCTTGCGCGCCGAGGCTTTACCTTCAGCCTCGGTTTTGCGCGCTTCTGCCGTAGCATCAGCATCACGCATTTTCCTGACCGCCGCCGCTTCAGCTTCACCAGTCGCCTCTTCTTTCTTGCGCTCAGCTTCCGCCTGCGCCGAAATAATCGTCGTCCGTTTAGCCGTCTCGGCACGAGTCACTTCAACTTCCTGTTGCTTCAAAGCCGCCAGATTAGCCTGTTCAGCCTGCATTACGGCAACGGCGCCCTTCTTCTTTTCGAGCTCCTGAGTAATATCAGTCCGCTCGAGTTCGCCAGCCATTTCTGACTTTGCCTGCTCGCGCGCCGTCTCTGCTTGGAATTGAGCTCGTCTCACATCAGTGTCACGCTGCTTTTCCGCAATCATGACCTGCGCAGCCAGCTCTTTTTCCTGTGCTGCCCGATCAGTCTCGGCCTTTGTCTCACGAATCTGCTGATCATTTTCAGCCGTGATATTCGCCGCTTCACGACGTTTTGTCTCACGGTCTTTGGCAGCCAAATCGTGGAAGTAGGTCGAACCATTTGCATCTTCAACTTCGTGGATAGACAAAATCGCATTAAAGCCAAGGTCATGCATCTGCGTAGCAATGGACTTTTTGACGTTGTCGTCAAGCTGGTCCTTACCATTCATGACTTCCTCGGGCGTCATTCTAGAGATAACCGCACGGACGCCGCCGGAAACGATATCAAGAATAACACGCTCAAGGTCCTGATCATCTTTATCGAGAAAATTGCAAACCGCCTTCTGCAGGCTCTCCTCAGAAGTAATGTCCGGGCTGTATGCCACAGCCCAGTCAATTGAAATCGGAACACCGCAGATAGTTTTGGTTACATCTCCCTCAACTTTTGCTGTACGAACACACAAGTCGAAATACTTTGCTTTTTGGATAAAAGGTATTACGACTCTACCACCGGCGCGTTTAATCGTGGGATTACCGTTTTTATCGGTAGCACCAACGCCGGAAACGACCAAGGCTTCATTACCGTTCGCAGTCTTGATCATCGCAAAGATCAACACAATGAACAGAACGACAGCCACCGCAATGATAATGATGGGAATGATTGACATTTTTGAACCTCCTAAATTAGCAGTCTGATCAAGTATGTTAAAGGGAGAAACAAAAAATAAAAACTCACAAAAATTTAATGTACTCACCCTAATACTTATGTATTATACCACAAACAATATAAATAGTCAATTTATCCGGTGTTATAGATTGACGAAATTAAGCAATTATGCTAAAATAATAAACGATGCACCGGAGAAGTGCATAGATTTTTTTACATTTTGATTCAGGAGGGAGTGAGAACAACGAAGGTTAGAGATTTTGAAGTCAAAAACATGATTGGAGAGTCAGACAAATGCCGCGTTTACCTAGGCGAAAAAGCCAACAGCTCGTCAGTTATACTGAAAGTTGCCAAGACTTTTGAAAACGGCGACGTCTTAGCATTCGAGGCTGGAAAATTTAACATAATGAAAACCGTTGAATCAGAAATTCGACGTTTTCAGAATCCGACCAAAGAAAATGATAGCCACTATGATTGGCTATTTGCTAAGCTCGAAGCGTCATTCATCGAACAATCGCAAGGTGGCCGCAGAATTAATGTCTACTCGCTTCCCGATGTTGACTTCGACAAACTAATCCCGCTATCAAAGTTGATGGCAAAAATCGAAGTAGACGCTAAAACTAGCGCCTGGATCCTTGGTCGAATCTTTAAACTGTACGGCTTTTTCGAGCTAATTGCAGTCGCAAACGACCAATCCACCATCGAATATCCAGTTTTTTCCATTGGCGATTATCTAATCGAACCGGAAAAACACCGTGTCATTTTCTATAACTTTCCCGAAAAGAACGTCGATGTAGTTGCAAATGACTATGTTAAAGAAATTGCAAAGACGTTTTTAGAATGGGCGGTAATAGAAGAGGAAGACAAAGCTTACCGAGAACTTCTCGAAAATCTAGCCAGAGATGGCAGTATGACCTTTGAAACTGCACACAAAATGATGTATGCCGTAATCGAAGAACTGTGGGGTAGAAAATACCACACATTTACCTATCGAGATAAAGGCACACTCATTTGGAAAAATTTGAAGGAGGATTAAAATGGGAGACAAACCTTTTTCCGTCGACAGCTATGTCAGTGCACGCCGTTCTTACGGCATCACGAGCGATAAGGACGTCACGAGAACTGCCGAAAGGCAAGCCCGTGCGACCGGAAAGCTCAACGAAATCGTTGACCCCGGGATTAACCCAATGCGCTATTCCAAGATTCGTTTGAATCCGCACCGTAAGATGTGGATTACCACCATGGGATGCCCGATGGACATTGAAGTCAGTTGTGACACAACTGGCTCGATGGGTGGTGAAGTAGATACGGAGATGAAAATTCTCCCGAAACTCTATGAAGCCATCGCCAGAGTCCTGCCTGGGTATGACCCGCAACTCTGTCTCGGTATTTTTGGCGACGTAGTGGACGACTTCGTCCTCTGCCGCCCGCAGTTCGAGATGGAAGCCGAGAAAATCGTACGCTACCTCAAAGAAATGGCCCCACAGCGCGCCGGTGGAGATTCTCCGGAAGATCCGCAATATGCAATGTTTGCGAGAGCCTACCTGACGAATGCCTACACCAACCGTATCGGCCTTAAAGGTTATCACTTTATCGTTACCGACGCGACCTGTCACGGTTCCATAAGGCGCCAAGATCTTCAGCGGATTTTCGGCAATAATGTTTTTGAGAATGATCTGAAAAACATGCGCGAAATCCCAAGTTTCAAGAAGGTCATAAAAGACCTGAAGGCGAAGACACATCAGTTTATTCTGGTGGTCGGTAGCCGCTCAAGCACTTATGAATACTGGCGTGAAGCCTGCGGTAAAAAGTCCGTGGTCAGAATTAGTACTACTAGGCAGCTTCCGGAAGTGATTTCAGCTATCATCGGCCTGACTGAAGGCACCGTCGATATTACTGATATCGGAAATACTGTGGCTTGCCACTGCGACTCGTCAACGATTTACGATCTGAACAATATCGAAATTGGCGCCCAGGCCAAACTCCGTCAAGCACTTCCCTTCCCAATCCCGAAAATCGGCGACATCTTCCGGACAAAAGAAGATTTGTGGCCGATTCAACCCGATGAAAAAGTTGGGGACGAAGAAAAGCCATCGACCGAAATCGAATACCTGTGATCAAAATCTTTAACAATTTAGTTTGCAGAAAAGAGGTGCGAAATGCACGAAGTCATCATTGTGACCGACCTCGGTCCTGGCGACGGAGGTAAAGGTAACATTGTGCACACATTGTCCTACGATAAGGACGCTAGCGTTATCATTAAACGCGGTGGCGCACAGGGCTCTCATGGCGTTCGCACCTCAAACGGAGATAGTTTCAACTTTTCTGAATGGGGCTGCGGAACCTTTGAAGGGATACCGACATTTTTATCAGAACAGATAATCATTTCGCCGGTTTCTCTAGAAAATGAAGCCGAAGCCCTGAAACAGCATGATATCGCAAATCCCTTTCTTATGCTTCAGGCTGATCCAAATTGCCTTTGTGCCACACCATTTCACCGGATTGCCTCCGAACTTGAAGAAATCAAGCGAAAAGACAATCCTCGTGGAACAGTTGGTACCGGCGTTGGGCAAGCCTATCGGATGTATCAAAACTTAGGTGGAGAATACGTCATCAAAGCATCTGAGCTATCCTCAAAAGAGATAATCCTAAAAAAGTTAAAAAGAGAGCTGGAATACTACCGACAATTATATCGGAACCTAAAACCAGAAGATGTTTTAAAAGACGACGTCAATTGTTTAGAAGATAACCTAGCACTCTTAGATGACCCGGATTTTCTACCATATATTGTGGATTTATTCTTTAATATTGGTAGAAAACTTCGTCTCACAACTTTAAAAGAAGTATTAAAACCAGACGGAACCGCTATCGTTGAATGTTCACACGGAGTACTAACCGACGCTGAAACTGGTTTAAAACCCCATGTCAGCGCCATTAGGACGCTCCCGATATTTAGCGAGCAAATGATTAGAAATGCCGGTTTTGACGGCGAAATCAGTCATCTAGCAGTTCATCGCGCCTATGAAATTCGTCATGGTGCCGGCCCAATGCCGACTTTTGACGAGAACTTCACCCGAACGATGTTGCCTGACAGTCATAAATCAAATAATCGCTGGCAAGGTAAAGTTAGGGCCGGTCCTTTAGATTTTTCTCTAATGAGATACGCTCTAGAATCTTGCAAAGAAACTAAGTTTCGTGGAATCTATTTAACTTGGTTTGATGAGATAGTAAGAAAGAAACAAGGCTTTAAGTATTCGACGGGCTATCAGAATAGCCCAAAAAATAGCGAAAGCTACACGGATTTCCTAAAAAACGCAATACCTATCATAGAAAGCAAACAAATTCCGGAAAACATTTCGAGCCAAGAACTCTTTTTAAGGGTAGGCGCCATCATAAAAAAGGAATGTGGACTGGAGCTTGAATGCTTGTCGATTGGACCTACGGAAGTAGAAAAAATTTATTTTGAAAAATGATATGGAGGACTATCATGAGTGAAACTAAGAAAACGATCGAAAAGGTCGAAGAAGTGAAGGAAAATCCCGTGGTCGCCAAACTGAAAGAGTATGGCATCAATGTGGAAACCATCAAAAACATCGAGGAAAAACTCGGTGTCGAGACTCTCGAAGATCTCTACGTACTGGAGGTTGAAGACCTGACGGGTGTCGGCCTGAAACTGGCCAAAGCCCGCCGGCTCGTCTCTGATCTCAAAAAAGAACAGAAAGCAACCGTTATGTCCGAAGCAACCACAAAAGCAGCGGCCATTCCGCCGGCGCTTGAAATGCTGCTTCCTTCCGTTCCTACCGATGAATCTTGGCTCACCGCCTTGAAAACTGGTGGAATCCTGAAAGTGGATGACTCGTCTTACATTGCAGCAATTAGAGCTGCTTTGGCAGATCGTGCCGGACTCTACAATGTACCGGAAGCTCTCGCGAAAGCCATGGAAAAATATGCGGACGAGACCGAAGAGCAAGTTGATCCGACCTTCTACGCACTCCGTAAATCTCTGACCCGCCGGGCCTATGGCGACATCTTTGCAGCCATTGATGGCCTCGACGGCTCCTTCATTACTGAAGGTCGTCGGAATGAATTTCTGGGGCGTATTCGCACCACTCTCTGGCCGGCCATCGCCGAAAGTTATCAGGCACTCGATGCCTGGTATGAAACCAGAAGAAGCAATTTGCTCGACCCGAGCATGCTGTCGGCATCAATTGTTGGTGCCCTGAACGGTTCCTCGGCTGTCGGAATGCTTCCGCCACCGGATACTTCGCCGCTTCATGATGCGGCCGATACCTTGGTTAACTCGATTAACCGCGTATTTCGTGGCACCGGCGTTCAGATTGTTGCCGCTATGGCCTATGAAGCCAACAACATCAGAAATACTCTCGAAGATCCCCGTTTGCCGTCAATGGTTGGCGTGAAGAATCGCGAGCTGATGCTGAAGAAAATCGGCGCCAGTGTCTCCAGTAATTATGTCCGGCTCGAACAGAACTTGGTCAAATACGTCCTTGGTTTTGTGAAGCACGACACCATCACTTCCGATGCGGAAGTAGATTACTTTGTCGCGCTCTGGCAGCTCGGTTCGCAAATCAACTGGAGCGAACTGGGCGTAGCAAAACCTGAACGCGGTAGCGTAAAAGGTCTGACCGGAAAAAACATTCTGTAAATCGCACATTAAAAAGAGGCCCCGAGTTAGGGGCCTTTTTCATGCCTGTGGTAACCAGACATATTTATAGAATAAAACTGTTGCAATCTTACGGAAGTCGTCATCATAAAAAGGTGAATCTCCGTCGAATTCCGGATGTGAACTAGTATTAAAACTAGTTTTACCGGTAAATCTACTATAACCTTTGTGGAGCAAGCGATACTGAATCAGATTCGATTCGATTCTTTCGAGCGTCAATCTCCGTTTCCCATTCTTTCGATACCGCCAGGCCGCCGAGATAACATAATCTTTAATATTGAAGACTCTTTCGCCAGGAAGCCACGCGGAATTAAAGAATAGATGTGCTTGGTTCGGATCACCGATATAGAACTTACTATCTTTCTTAAAATCACTATAACGCACAATATCAAGGTCCGAATCGGTTGTACCATAGCCTCTTAAGAAAGAACCGCCAACGAGTGCAATATCAAACGGATCCATTTCTTTTTGATAAGCCGTCAATCGGTCCATAATTGCATCTAAATTCGGATAAAATGGACCAGTTAAACAGGCGTTTGGTGTCACTAAACCACCTAGCGGTTTATCTTTTTCTTCCAGCCATTTGGCTCGATTTGGCGAAATATAGAGTGGCTCTAGACGCGTAAAATCCGGAATATCTTTTGTAAGGGCAACCAACTCATCCAGCTGCTCTGGCTTTAAGATATTTCGTTCGGAAATAATTCCCCAAGTTTCTTTGAAACTACGAACTAATACTTCGTGGTGAATATTCTGCGAGATTAAATCGTGAACTTCACTTGTTGTGATGTAGCCATAATCAAGTAGCCAAGGTGTAAGATGAGCACACTTTACGACTCGTGGTAATTCCCCATTCGGTCGGGCATCCGGCTCCATCATGTCACCTTCGTGAAAGTTCTCTCTCACGTCCATCGTGCCAAGCATACTGTACCAAGTGTCAAGATACACTTCTCGAAACCAAAGCGGTGCATCTTTTAAGACCTCAAACGGAATGTATAAAATAATCCGCTTCGAATCTTCGTGATCAAGAAGCTGCGCTAAAGCTAAGTATACTAGCTCCGGTACATGTGCAAATTTGACGCCGGCATACTTATCAAAGAATTGTTCCAACATTAAAGCGTGCCTAGCCCGGGCCAAACCATGCTTCATAGCAAACTCAAACTGAGATTCTATAATCGGCTTTCTAATTTGCAACATTTTTATCCCCCCTTTCTATTTTAATGTACTATACATATATTATATAATATTCTTAGAATAATTTCAAGATAACAGAGATGGCGATTTTGTGGTACTATAGAGGTAGAACAGAGTGATTGGAGTTAACAATGAAGATTAATATTACTGATTCGGCAGACAAAAAATACTATAACGAATTTTACTGGATACTACTTAATTACGACTTCCTGCACGAAGAGCCTCATTCTCGCGTGCATTTTGCCACCACCAGACCTCTTGTCTACGCAATCGTGTCTGTCGCAATGATTATCATCTTCACGCTCTCATTTCTCATCAATCATCACATCATTAACGTCTACCCAATCATTTTCTTCTCCATCGTTCTCATCATCAGCACGTTCTATTTCTTTTATGTCCGTCGCCAAATCAATAAATATCACGCCATCAAGGGTAAACGCAGTCTCCAAATCGCCAAATACTTCATCGAAGTAAGAAACAGTAGTGGCAAATATCGCTTGCTTTGGAAAGACACTAAATCCGTCATCTTCAACCATTACACCATCTGCTTCATTCCAAAAGATCCAACCAAGATTCTTATCTCTACCCGTATTGAATATAAAAAACAAATCAAGAAGGCTATCCGCGAATACAGCAAGCGCCGCCTAGTCGTGGATAATACTAAGCTCTACGAAAAGAAACCAAAGAAGACTCCAGAAAAAGAATTGACCGAAGCTTTGAACGAATTAAAACCGGAAGCAAGAGAGCTAGAAGAGCCGATTGTAAAGGCACCGGCAAAGAAAGCTATCGCAAAATCTGCCAAAAAGGCCTCTGTTAAAGCTACTACTAAGCCAAAGACTGGCAAAAAGTCGAGCGCGGTGAAAACCTCCGGTAAAAAGACTGTTGCTAAGAAAACAGCTGCTAAAAAGACTACAACTAAGAAAACTACAGCCAAAAAATCTACTAAGAAGAAAGTATCTAAAACTGCAAAGGCAGAATGATGAAATATCAAGATAAAGCGCGTGGGATGTTGGTCGGCCTAGCCGTCGGCGACGCTTTGGGTGCACCGGTGGAATTTCTCCCGGCACCATCAGATTTTTATATTAAAGAAATGGGCGACAAAATCGCGCACTACCACAAGAATACCCGCCTACCGGCCGGAGTTTGGACCGATGATACTTCAATGGCACTTTGTATTGCCGACAGTTTGCTTGAAAACAAAGGTTACAATTCTTACGACATCATGGACAAATTCATGAAATGGGCCTACGATGGTTATCGTATGCACCCGCAAGGCGTATTAGATGTGGGCAATCAAACACTCCGCGCCTTAGATGAATACGAGAAGTCCAAAGTTGTCCAAAAAAGCACAGAGAAGACTGAATCCGCCGGCAATGGTCCCATCATGCGCCTGGCGCCAATCATTATCGCAAATACTTTTATTGATAAAAACTATCCAACACTTAAAGATGGTTATGAAAGTGGAGCCCTTGTCACCAAACCGGAAGATGAAGAAAGTGAATTCATCGATAGTAAAGAAATCGCACCGACACTCAAAATGGCCGAACTATCCTGTCGTGAAACACATGATAGTATCGCAGCCATCACGGTCACAGAAATGTTCACTACAACGCTCTACTGCGCCCTCCACGGCCTTGAAAAGCGCAATATATTAAACTATGCGTCCCGTTGGATGGTAGGCGAAGAATACGATAAATATTGGCTAGAAAATATCGACGCTCTGATGGGACGCCCAGTTAAAAAAGATGAAAACCAGTTCGTAGATTTAGGTGGCTACATCGTCGATACTTTCGCCATTGCTCTCTGGGGATTATTAAATTTCCATACTTTTGAGGAAGGTATGCTCGCCGTAATTCGTCTCGGTGGCGATACAGATACCAATGCCGCCTGCTACGGTCAGCTCGCCGGTGCATATTATGGTTACGAAGCTATCCCTGAAGAATGGCGAAAAGATGTCTATCTTTCGGACGAACTCGTCGAAATCGCCGATAAATTACTCGAAATGGACGAATGTCCGATAAGAGCTACCCGTTTCGAAGACGACGACTTTTTCAAAGAGCCACAAAGATAAGCATATTTGACATTTTATACTTCAAGACTCCATATATCGTTCACCCTCTTGAAGCACTAGGGATCGTCGCCGGCATTACGGAAGACGAAGAAGTTTTGGCTGCCGCAGTTTTACACGACACGGTCGAAGATACCGAAGCCACCACTGAAATAATTGAAAAGAAATTCGGCAAAAGAGTAGCCGAACTAGTCGCCGCCGAAAGCGAAGACAAACGTGAGGATCAACCAGAGGCCGACACTTGGCAAATCCGTAAAGAAGAGACCCTTCGCGACCTAAAAACTGCGAACACCGATGCCCGTATCGTCTGTCTTGGCGATAAACTATCAAATATTCGCGCAATCGAAAGAGACTACGAAAGAATCGGTGAAGAGTTTTGGAATAGGTTTAATCAAAAAGAAAAAGCTAAGCACGCCTGGTATTACAAAGGTATCGCCGAAATCCTCGGCACCGATGAATTAATCAACAAACCCCGGCTTACCGCGAATACAAACAGCGAGTAGAAGCTGTATTTGGGGCATAATTATTGCGTAATATACGACGCAGCCGGGCGAGCGATACAACGAATTGGAAGACCCATATCGCGATCGTAGCCGCCAGTCCCTACGTTACGGCTGTTATCTGAAGAAAAGTCAATATAGTATGCACGGTCTGCGTTCTTCGCGCCAGTCGCCCAGAAAGCTCCGGTATAGCCAACCATATCATACGAACCACTCCAAGTACCAGTAAGTGGCAAATAGGTAGGAGAAAGCCAAAGATTACCTGAATATCGGTAAAGAAGGTCATAATAAGTGGATGGCCCATAACCACCACGAGGAAGCGTCCAACCAGCCGGACAAATAGACTGGTCGAGTAGCACACCTGCCGTAGTGTAACTCGAGCTATCATTAAGGGCTACAGCCGCGGTCCAGTTGTAATAATTCCCCAAGCGATATTGCGTCGTACCGGATGTACTAATATAAGAAGTGCTGCTACCGCTACCACTATGTGTATTACCGTTCCAATATCTAACACCCGGATTATAAGACTGCGGGGTAGTAGTTGTAAAATTCCAAGTTGAGTTTGTATAAGTAGAAGAGGAAGGAGTCCAGTTAGCCGAAATATCCGTATTGGCCGGTGTTAGTGTTTTGCTAGTACTAAGATCAAGATCAAGATTCTGCGTCATCCAAACATTACCATCAGATAGTTTAGAAATGTAATAATAATTATTATCGCGATTGTCCATAAGCTGATACTGCGTTCCCACAGACATTGAGTTAAATACACCTTTGCGAGCGGCATTCGTTAATGTTGCGAAATCTTGCATATAAGTTAAATCAGAAATCTTTGATTCATCCAAGACACAACGAATTAAATTGCCACTAGCACGATCAATACAGGCATCATTATAAACAGTAGAACTATTACTAGTGAACTGCAACCCTAGCATTTTACCATTTCTAGAGAAACAACCGGTATCAGCCGCACTTGACGACCAATAACTTCCTAACCAGTCTAGAGATGTTGGCGTAGAGCTAGTAAAGGTACCACTAAGCGTCATACCAGCACCGCCAGCAGCAACAGAAGTATGGAGCAATGTATTGGTACTATAATAATTTACAAAATCCGGAATCTCGCCAGTGTTTCTGGTAGCAGTTGGCAATCTCCAACCGGCCGGGCAGATATCGTATTCAGCATCAGCAGAATTAGTTGAGCTAGTGATAGTACCACCTGAAGCGGCATAATAATTATATAGAATACCATAAGGCGAATAGCTAACCGAATCAGTACCAGAGACGAAAATGTATTCACCAGCAGTATACGTATTGGAACCGGAAGTCTTCCTCCAGCCATTAAATATAGTTGCTGTAATGGTAGTAGCAATATTTGTATTGGCAGACGTAAGACTAACGCTAAGATCCGTAGCACCAAGCTGAAGATTTTCAACCATCCAACAAACGCCATCGCTCATCCTCTTAATAGTATAAACATGATTATCTCTGGTATCTAATGCTAGTCTTGCCGTAGACGTACAATCACTGGCAGTAAGGTTTTGCATAACTGGACCATTAAATACAGCATTGGCAGTTAAAGTGGCATTTGAAGTGCCGATTTTGTAAGTAGTGGTTTGCGTATTAGAAGAACCGATTGTGCCAGATGTAGCAGACCAACTACTAAAGACATAATTAGAAGCAGGACTCATAGTGATTGAGACAGCAACGCCTTCTTCGAGAGTAATAGACCCGCCATTCGACACAGATTGCCCATTTATCATAACACTAGACACGGTAGTGCCATAAGAAACCGTAAGAGTATGGGCTGGTTTTTTCAGTACGCACCGTATAGCGAGCCCGTTGTAGCGGCCGAAGCTATCGGCCGGATTGACACCCGACGTATAGAGGTACAGGCCGTACATACCCGAGTCATTGAACCTAGTAGAAGACCAGTAGTCGCCGTAAGACCCCTGACCCACCGGAGCGGCACTGAGGAAGCCGCCAGCGAGAGCGAAAGCAGCTCCGGAATTCTCAATTGATGCTCTCATGAGAGCGTTGGAGTTATACTCGGCGTAAAGAGCCTGGAATTCTCCGGAGCTTCCGCCGGTTGGGAGACGCCATCCGACAGGGCAAATATCATAACTGGCATTGTTGCTGTTAGAACTACCAGAAATTGTTCCGGCAGAAGCGGCATAGTAATTGTAGAGAGTGCCATAGGCTGTGCCGGAAGTGGAGTCTGTGCCAGAGACACTAATAAATTCACCGGCATCATAGGTAGCGGATCCGGCTGTTTTCTTCCAGCTATTGAAGGTAGAAGCGGTAACAGTGGTGACTAGATTGGTGTTGGCGGACGTGAGATCTGTTGTAATGCCGGTACGTCCAAGATCCAAGTTTTCCATCATCCAACAATTACCGTCATTGAGGCGCTGGATAGTATAGGTATGCATATCACGACTATCATAAACAGTAGATGCAGCGGAAGTACAATTCGAAGAATCAAGATTCTGAATATAAGTACCGGTGAATGTAGCAGTAGCCGTAAGAGTTGCGTCAGATGAAGCCATTGTATAGTAGGACGACGCAAGGCCCGTCCAAAAGAGCGAACCAGCGGTAGCAGACCATCTATTAAAAGTATAATCAGAAGACGTAGTCGCATTGATAGAGTATCTAACTCCTTGTTCAAGGCTAATTGTACCACCATCTGCGATTACTTGTCCGTTAATCTCCACACTAGATATGCCGGTTCCATATGAAATTGTAAGAGTAGAATAGGGATTCTTTGCCACGCAACGTACAGATTGGCCACGAGACGTTTGCCATCCAGTTCCCGTTGATACACGTGATTCATCTATATCTAGAGTCCATGCTGATCCATTCGACGTATACGTAGAAGTCCAATAGAGACCTCTTGTACCAACATCATAAGGAGAGCCACTAGCAAAGAAACCGGCAAATGCAATAGCCGCGCCAGAATCCGCGATAGGTGATCTCATGAGGGCAACGGAATTATATTGTGCGTATAGATTAGTAAAACTACCATAAGAATTATAATTAGGCAGTCTCCATCCGGCCGGACAAATATCATATATCGCATCACCACTATTGGTTTGCCCAGAAATAGTCCCGGCAGTAGTGGTGTAGTAATTATAAAGGGTACCATATGGAGTACCGGAAGTAGAATCGGTGCCGGAGATATTGATGAATTCACCAGCATCATAAGTCGAGGAGCCGGAAGACTTCCTCCAGCCGTTAAAAGTGGCGGCGGTTACGGTGGTAGAAAGATTAGTGTTAGAACTCGTTAGATCAGAGGCAAGGTTTACTCGCCCCAAATCCAAATTGTCTGTCATCCAAACCACACCGTCTAAGAGCTTTGCAAGATGATAATATGTACCATCACGAACATCAATCAAGCGATAGTTCACCCCTGTGGACATTGTGCTCGCAATAGTTTCATTCATATCTTGGATACAAACGGCATCCGTAACGGAATTATTCGTCGCAATAGTAGTGGCAGAGGTGTTACAAGTAATATTCAGTGTCCAGATGGCGTAAAGAATAATTCCGGTATTATTTTTAGTATAATCTATCGCATATATATCACCTGCAGCATAAGTCGTGCCAGAACAGGTTTCATTACCACCGGTTCCTCTAGTTGGGGCAACCGTGCACCAACCGGCAAAGGAGTGGTTCTGTCGTACCGGAATTGTATTCGGAAGTGTAATAGCGGTTGCAGTTACAGCTTCACTACTCATAGTGCTCGGAAGATATGTCACAGTGTCATCGCCGCCGTTCCCATTAAATACGATTCTATACGGCACGGCATTAGCCGTTGCTTCCAAAGTAAATACAGTATTGACATACGAACCATATGGGAGACTCAAATCTATTCTTGCACCTAGCGAAATACTATAACTTTTGGCAGTGCTATTTGCCGCGGAAGTTACATCAAGAATTGTGCCAGAGGATGTTGGCGAAGGAAGATAATTAGAATTTGAAGCAGAATTAAGATAGTTTGGTTTATAGCCCCAACGATTACTAAGCGGCGTATTTCCGGAGCTTGCGAATTGTTCCGCGGTTACAGCAGAAGTAAGAGTCGGCAAAGAATCATTCCCTTTATCAAGGGTAGTTTTAGATGAACGAGCCGTTAAAGTGTAGCCTGTATAATTAGTTGTCGCGATAATAAATCTAATATCATCCTTTCCGGATGTTGTTACAAAAGCGCCTACTCTGCTCGGGTTAACCGTAATCGAAGCGACATTGTTTAATTCCGTAAATGTGATTGTGCTTGGAATAGTCGGATCCACAACGGCAGAAACATCATCTTTCTCCTGAGAATACGGCACAAAGATATAAATACTAATAAGAATCAAAATGATAACAGAAAACGTTTTTAAAAACCGTTTTGCTCTGCTTGGACCAATACGAAATCTATTTCTTCGTTTTCCTAAAAACATAACCTCGTTATGTCTTTATTTTATAAAAAATATGAGCGTGTGTAAACAACAAAAATGGAGCCGCGAACGAGATTTGAACTCGTGACCTCATCCTTACCATGGATGCGCTCTACCAACTGAGCTATCGCGGCACTAAAAATATTCTATCACATCGAGCTCTATTTTTCAATAAAATCTATTCCTCGGCCGAATCGTCAATTTCTGGCAAGTTCTCGGCTTCTTTTTCGCCTTTGATCGTATGGACAATTTCTTTGCCATCCTCAATCGTGCCACGAATATTCTCACGTGTAAGGGCATTAATCACCTCAATTACACCAGCAATCGACGTCAGAGCTCCCATTACAATATAACCATTAATATCAATCGAAGTACAACAAATGAGGAAGTATGGCCCAAGGATAAGTTCACACACCATCAGAACAATCATAAACTTCCAACGGAAATCCTTGTTGTCGCGTTTCTTGATAGTAGAAATAATGTTAAGCACACCGTTAAGCGTAGTGAAGAAACCGGACATTAAATTAAGCACAATATTTGTAAAGTCACGATTTATCAAGAGAAAAATCCCGAGTCCAGCCACGGCGCAGTATAACAAAGATTCTGCAATCTGGAGCCAGAATAGCTTTTTCCCTACTACTTTCTCTTCGCGCTCGTTGTCTTTGAGATTATCGAGATTTGATTTCAGATATCCAAGGCGATAGAGCGCCCAAAATGCCAACCCAGCACCAACTAGCGTAATCGCGAGTGGCAAAGTCATTGTGTCATTTCCCTTGCCCTGAAGAGCGCCAATGAACATCATTATGCCACCCATCAACATCATGATAGATGAAGCAATCCTGTTCTTGATAAAGATTAACCAAACATTAAATCCACGTTTAACTAGCTTATTCATAATTCCATTGTAGCAAAAATAGAAAAATAATAAATATTAGTCGTTAGAGCCGTGAGAATGGTCGGACTCGAGCGGATGATGATGGTGTCTAGTAAGATCCGGGAACAAGAATTCAAGACCAATTTTAAAGATGATGAGGGCTACGCCAATCGAAATATAAGCCTCAATGTCGACCTTAAAAATCATATAAACGAGAATCGAAATAAACACTGCGACCGAAATCAGCATGTCATTCATTGTTTCGGCGGAAGAGGCACTAAGAACATCTGAGCTATACTTCTTGCCATTTCGTCTTAAATATAAAGAGAGCCAAAGTTTTGCAATAATGGAGCCAATCAAGACTACAACGGTCCAGATAGAATAATCTACTTCTTCCGGCTCGATAATTTTTTCAATCGCCTCAACCACAATATGAACACCGGCAGCAATAATAATAAACGCAATAATCGAAGTCGCGATTCGCTCGATTCGTTTTCTTTTATTGCTAAATTTACCATGCTTTAATAGTCTTTCACAGCCAACGATAATAAACCCAGAGGCGGCATCAATTAAACTGTGCACAGCGTCTGAAGAAATTGCAATTGAACCGGAGAGAAGTCCCACCACCAAATTAAAGACAGCCAAAAGAAAGTTCGTCAGAATGAAGATAAACCCAGACCTAACAATAACTTTACTTCTATCCATAATAGCCTACAAAAATGGTGCTGGAAGTAGGACTCGCTCGCATAGCGCGAGTCCGTAACTCACATCATATAAAAATGGTGCTGGAAGTAGGACTCGAACCTACGAAGCCCGAAGGCGAGAGATTTACAGTCTCTTGTCATTGCCACTAGACGATTCCAGCACAAATTGCACTGCAAAAAGCAGTATTCTCATTATACATTAATCTAACCCAAAAATCAACTAAATTCGTTTGCGTTTAACACCAAGGGACTTACGAACCGGAGCTTTAGTTGGAGCCTTAGTAACCGGTTTTGCAACAGTACGGCGGATCGGTGTGAGTTTTTTCTTAGCTTCACTCGCGAGTTTTGAAGCACGCTTTTTCTTAGCTTCATTATCTTTAACAATCTGCTCCTCAATACGAGCCGTCACCGCCGTAGCAGCTTCGGTGTCACCGGTCGTTTCATAAATCGCTAAAATCTGGCGAAGTGTTGCGACATTAGGATCAAGCTCATAGGCATTCTCGAGCGCCTCCACGGCTTTCTTCATATTCCCCATCTTCTCCTCAGCCTTGGCGAGCGCCATATACCTTGTCGCTACGTCACCTTCAAGCTGAATCGCCTGGAGGAAAGCCATCTCGGCCTTCTCATATTCACCAGTCTCAAGGTAAATTAGGCCAGCATTATGAATCGAAGCCGGATTATTATCGAGCGACTGTGCAATTTCAAAACATTCTACAGCTTCATCATACTTCTGATCCTTCGCATAAAGAATTCCGAGACGATTATAGGCTGCAGCGTTCTTTTCATCGAACTTCAAAATCGTGAGCAGCGCTTTCTCAGCTCTGAACGGCTTCCTTTCTTTCATTGAGGTTTGCGCCACTTGCCAAAGCTTTCGCATCTGGGCAGTATATTTCGGTGAGCGCTCTTCTTTCTCTTTTACCTTCTCTTCCATCGGAAATAAGAAACAAAGATAGACCACGAAAATAAGAATAGCAAAAATTGCAATCATGCTTTAATTCTAGCATAGTTTAAGCCTTATATCAAATCGGCAACAATATGAGTTTTAATATGGCCGTTTCGCTCAATGCTCTCATAGAGAGTGAGAAAGCTCGGGATTTTCTTGATGAAAATATCTTTTTTCGTAATGAAATATGACTTATAAAGCATTTCAATTGCCGTCCCAACAATTAGCAGCGTTCTTTCTTTAGTACCTTCTTTTACTTTACAAATTTCTTCAGCGAGGTCCGGAAGTTCAGCTGGTTTCGCAACCATCAAACGTTTTGCAATCGTCTTAATATCTTCATCCGCATCAATACCGCTATTAATTGCTGGCTTCGTTTTTAAAAAATAAACCGAAGAACGACTTAAAATCGTCGGGAGCAAGTTCGACGGCGAATCGGTCACTAGAATGAAATGGACCTTATCCTTCGGTTCCTCAAGACTTTTAAGAAGAGCATTGGCTGCTTCAAGTCCAAGTAACTCTGCCGGACGAATAATAATAAACCTATCCGATTTCTGCTTAGTGCCGAGCATCTTTAAAAGTTCCTGGACCTGTTCTATTGAAATTACCGTCTTTTCCGGCGTCACCATAATGGCATTTTTAATCTCAAAATCCATATTTTTCGGCAGCACAAAAACTGAACACCCAACTTTCGAAGCAATTGGCTGGATTTCCTCTACCGAATTAAAAAACATCCATGAATTCCTTTGGCATTTTTGATTCGAAAGTCGTGCGCTTGCCACCCGGAAGCGTAATTTCTAGTTTACCAGCGTGAAGATAGAGTCTGTCAGCTTTCTCTTCACCATACACATCATCGCCCACAATCGGATGACCGATATATTTCATATGAACTCTCAGCTGGTGCGTCCGACCAGTCTTTGGTTTTAATTCAACTAGAGAATGTTTATCATCAGTTTTAATCACTTCATAATCAGTCTCTGACGGCTTGCCATTCGCATCCACCCGGAAAGTTGTTGGGCGCTTCAAATCACGCGCAATCGGAAGATCAATCTTGGCTTTATCGAGCTTCGGACGACCTTCAATCACTGCATAATAAGTCTTATGCGTAGTTCGATCCTGGAACTGACGACGGAGGAACGATTGTACTTCCGGATTCTTAGCGAGAATCACCACGCCAGAAGTATCACGGTCTAATCTATGCACGAGTAAACCATAATCTTCAAGCGTCACTTCCGGGCAATACTCACCCTTCGCCATCGAGAGTAGCCCCGCCGGCTTATTAAGGACAATTACATCATCATCTTCATATAAAACATCCGGTTTAAGATCCGAATTCTTCAAATCAGTCGGTACATTTAGCTCAATCTTGACGTCTTTCACAAATTTCTGGTTCGGTTTTTTGGCCACTTCCCCGTCCACCTTCACAAAACCGCTTTCAATAAACTTTTGGAGAGACGAACGATTGTAGCTCTTATATTTTTCAACCATCAAATGGTCTAGGCGAAACTTCTCTTCTTTTTCTTCTTCGCCTTTTAATTCAATGTCGCCATTAATCACCCGCGACATTTCCGGTTTGCTGAATTTTTTACCGGTAATAAACATATTTACCTCAAATGAAATGCTTTTTGCACTTCAAGTAATTTCTTATTCGCGACAGTATTTGCGTATTTTTCGCCTTCATCGAGAAGATCATAGACATAGCCATCGGAAATTGAGGCCAGCTTACTCTGGAAGACGGTCAACATTTCAGAAACACTATCCGCTACCTTAGCCTTAAGTTCGCCATAGCGAGTTTCGCCATTCCAAGTTGCGATTACATCCTGAAGCGGAGTATCCGTAACAAGTGCTTCAATCTGAAGTAAGTTGGAAATGCCAGGTTGATTAAACATATCAAATCTAACCTTACCAAGCGAATCAGTCGTTGCGGACATGATTTTCTTGGCGGCTTTCATCGGATCGTCATCAAGCATAATCTTGGAGCCTTCGGCCATCGTGGATTTACTCATCTTCTTCTCCGGATTTAGGAGATCACGAATACGAATCGCATTCTCAACTTCCATGAATTTCACTTGATCGGCAGTTTTTGCTGGAATCGTGAAAATTTCACCATATTTGTTGTTGAAACGCATCGCAATGTTGCGCGTAAGTTCGATATGCTGGAATTGATCTTCGCCGAGTGGGATATATTCGGCATCATAAAGCAAAATATCGGCCGCCATCAAAATCGGATAATCGAAGATACCGACATTGCAAGATTCTTGGCCTTTAGATTTTTCCTTAAACTGAATCATACGTGAAGTCTCACCCATCGTCGCAACACAGTTTAGAATCCAGCAAAGCTCAGAATGAGCCGGCACATAACTTTGGCGATAGATATGAACATTATCATTAATCTCAAGTCCAGCCGCAAGATAGTATTTAATAGTGCGAATCGTATTCTCGCGGAGATCACCATCCACTTCGGAAATAATCGAATGGAGATCCGGCACAAAAATGTTTACTCTAAAATCCTTTGAGTGCTCATTCGCCAGGCGAACCATCGGCAAAAGCGCCCCAAGATAATTCCCAAGCGTAAGTACTGAGTTTGATCTAATTCCAGTTAAAATCGTTTTCATATCTATATTGTACCATATAATACTTTAGAAACGATTCTAATACTTACCGATACAGCGAATATTAATAGCATTGCCACGATCAGTTTGCGCATCAGCCAGTGATGAGGCATCGAGATTCCAGGTTTTCATCATAGTGCTGCTAGAATATGTTGAAGCCCAATAGTTACCATAAGTCCCACTATACTGGATTAAGCTGCCACCAGTCATCAAGCCACCAAGCACGAAGGCGGCACCTCCCGAAGAGACCGGGCTAAATAATTCGGTCGCGGTCTGATATTTAATACCTACACCATACAGCTCATATGAAGAACCCCATCCGGAAGTTGGTAATCTCCATCCCGCCGGACAAATATCGTAAGATGCATTTGCCGAACCAGAACTTGAGCAATAGGTACCAGCAGTAGCAGCACAGTAATTATACATTACACCATATGGAGTTCCGGAAGTAGAATCAGTTCCAGAAACTGCCACAAATTCACCGGCAGTTCTGGTAGGTGTGATTGAAGTCTTCTTCCAAGCATTAAATGTAGAGTAAGCAACTGTAGAGGAGATGTTTGTATTCGCGCTCGTAAGATTCGTAGAAAGTGTCGTGCTACCAAGATTAAGATTTTGTGTTATCCAGATATGATCATCTTTAAGCTTTGCTACATCATAAGTCTGGTTATCTCGATTATCTAGGACCTTATAGACTTTATCGTATGGCATCGTATTTAAGACTGCTGTTCTTTGTGCAGAAGTGAACGAATTATAGTCTTGCAAATACTTCAGCGAGCCAATACTTGTTTCCTTCAGAACGCATCTAATTGAATGCCCGCCATTGCGAATGACAGCGGCAGTAGGCTGAACAGACGGCTTATAATCAACATAGAAGCCATAGCGATACGAAGAGTTATAGACAGTCGACGACCAAAGCGTACCACTCCAAGAAAGCCAACCATTAGTTGTACTCGAGCCACCGCCGACCCAGCCAGCTTGTGCCATTGCGGCGCCACCACTAGTATAAGGAGCACGTAAACTGCTATAGGTAGTGTAATATAGATTTAATCTGGACAAATCGCTATTCGTACCGCCAGTTGGGAGCCTCCACCCTGCCGGACAAATATCATAGGTTGCGTTAGTTGAATTGGAATCGCCGGTAATAGTCCCAGCAGTTGCAGCATAGTAATTATAAAGTGCACCATATTGAGTATTTGAAGTTGAATCAGTGCCAGATTGCAAGAAGACTTCACCTGCCGCATTCGTAGATGCACTCGAAGTAACCTTCCAGCTATTGAAAGTAGAATAAGTCACAGTCGTCGATAGATTCGTATTGCTACTAGTAAGATTATTGTAGAAACTCGCTGCGCCCAAGTTTAGGTTATCCATCATCCAACAGTTACCATCATCCAGCCTCTTTACATAATACGTTTGCATGTCTCTACTGTCATATACTTTAAGCGGCGTCGTCGTACATGAAGAACTACTGAGATTCTGCATATAAGTGCCAGTAAATGTCGCATAGCCGGTTATCGAAGCCGTAGTTCCAGTTCCAAGGGTAAGAGTAGTAGATTGTGACGAAGAGCCAACAGTAGCACCAGAAACATTCCAAGAACTAAATGCATAATCGGCTTTGAGATACATTACGAGTTGGACTGTGGCACTTTGATCAAGCCGTACTTTACCACCGCTAGGCACAGTACTACCATTAACAGTAATCGCAGAAACGCCAGTACCATAATATATCGTCAAATCAACACGAGGTTTATCATAGACACATTTTAATGGGTTCAAATTAGTCCTACCGGTCTGATAACCAGACGACCAAGTGGTGCTCGTAAGATAAGGACCATAAACATTGTTAGCTGCGGCGGTCTGAGTCGAATAATAAACAGTGGATTCATTAACAGAACTATAATCGCCGTTAATCAAAAGGCCAGCACCACCAGAAACTACCGATTTTCTCGCTAAAGCACTTGTGTTGTATCCGATATTATACAAACCACCAAGATCTCCGGCATTATAACCACCAGCAATCATCTTCCATCCTTTAGGACAGATGTCATAAGCCGCATTTGTAGTTGACGTATCGACGCACATCGTATTTGCCGTTGCAGCACAATAGTTGTAATTCACAACATTTTTCCTATAAAGTGTATCGAGGTGTTCCACGGCAGCAGCAGTTGCGGTTGCGGTTGTTGTTGTTGTCCTCCAACCATTAAATGTTGCAGCAGATATAGTAGTCGACAAATTAGTGTTACTGCTAGTAAGATCTGTTGATATATCAGAAAGACCCAATTTCAAATTATCCGTCATATAACAGTTACCATCCGCGAGCCTTGCTACTACATATACTCTATTATCACGGTTATCAGTCAACGCTGTAACATTTGATTTATTTGATACCGCAACATTTACTGATGGCTGAGTAAGGCTATTACATCCAGTCCAGGTCTGAAGAGTGCCAGCAGATTGGATCCAGATGGCATACAGCTTCACATTCCCCACCGCATCTGCATAGGTATTTAACGTTGAAACATTAACCGTTTCATTCGCGCCGTAGATCGTGCCCGAACCATCCGAAGTAGGACTCCAACCCAAGAAACCATAACCAGCACGCTCAAATGTCGGAGATCTAAGCACAACAGAAGAACCAGTTAATCTCGTAAAGCCAGCCATATCACCCGAAGTTGCACCATTGCCATCATACATAACCGTAGGACTATATACGCACCTCAATCTGTGACCAATAGATTTCGATTGACCATAAGCAATTCTGACATAATCGTTGGTAAAACCAAAGAAGTATTTATAATAAGTTGTTCCATTATTCCAACCATCACCAACAGAATAATAGCCAACGTTTCTATAATCGTATGTAGTCGTACCGTACGTGTAGCCACTATATAAGAGATTAATAGGGAAGCTCCTTAATCTTGCAGATAAAGTGGCGGCGGTTGGAGAAGAAGTAGTAGTGTAATTAGTAGCGGAACCACCAATATTGGAAAGGAGAATATTGTATTCACCAGCAGAAGCATAACCACCGGTCGGCATATGCCAACCAGCCGGACAGATATCCGCTCCAAATGAACTGTTATTGGCATGGAAACCATTGCCAGCAGTCGCAACGTGCCAACCATAATATGTACCTCTAGATTGATCTAGACCATTCGAATAGATAATCGATTCGTTGCAAGCCTGTGCGTTACTAGTACAGGTGGATGGCGTACCGGTCCTATTAGACAAGAAGGCGGCAGTAGGATAGTTAGTATTGGCCTTAGTGATAGTGTCAGAACTAATATTAAATCTCGCGTCTTCAATCATCCAACAATTACCACCAGGAAGTCTAGCAATCGCATATGTATTTGCAGTAGTGCCACGAGTATCCGTAAGTGCAATGAAGCTTCCCGGAGTAATTGTACCGGTGCTACTATCGTATGCAGAGGTAGTTAAACTACTACACCCCTTCCAGTTTTGGAACGTACCAGTAGCTTTAACCCAGACGGCATACAGCGTCACATTGGCAGGAGCACTTGCGCCAAGGTTTGTTGAATTTGCCGCAATAGTCTGATTTGGTCCAAAGACTTTTGCATTTGCAATTAGCGTTGCGGCATTAGATGCATCTGGATCGATTTGCGTCGCTGACCATCCAAGGAATCCATATCCATCCCTTATAAAGTTGTTAGCAAACAGCACTATTTCATCGCCATTTAGCACGCCGGTATGACTCATTGAGTTCATATTAGTAGTACCGGTTGCATTGTTGCCATTATACGTAATAGTATATGCTGGTGACCATTGCGCATAGAGAGTGACATTACCTGTCGGAGTTATTGAAGTATAGCTTGTACCGGTACCACCAGTCGCTGTATTCCATGAAGTAATCTTATGATTTTCATATCCAAACACATCAGTTGGAAGAGTGACAGCTGTTCCACTCGCCACATATATACGAGCAACTTTTTCATTTCCATCATTGGAATTTAATGTAATAGTTACGCCAGTGTTTGCTATACAACGTACGGAGTCACCAATAGATCTGTAAACGCTACGGCCAACATTTACACTGGTTGGACTAACCTGGTATTCAAAGAATCCGCTACCAGAGCTTGAAGTACCAGACGTGTATTGTCCATAAGTCCCGCGACCACTAACCGCCCCAGTCCAAACATATCCAGAATATATAAAGTTATTTGGAAAACTTCTTATGCCAGTTGATGAAGTAGTTGAACCAGAGTTGGCAGCAGTATTCAAAGCTTCATATTCTTTCCCCGCACCACTAGCGCCACCGGTTGGAAGTCGCCAACCTTTAGGGCAAATTGACGTACCAGACCACTCAGAAGACGCGGCGGTCGCTATTTCTCCGGTGTTTGCCATAGCCGCAGCGAAATTATAATAATTACCATACGAATAAATAGTTTGAACATTTGAAGTTTGCGAAGCAACAGCACTGGAAGAAGCGTCATTAAACCTCGGAATTCTATATTGGAGATTGTCCCCACCAGAAATAACATTTAGCGAAGAGGATGATATATCAGTAGTATAAAGCGAGTTCGCAACAGTAGACGCCATAAATGAGGCCAATTCAGAATTTGGGAGGCCCATAAATGCGCCACCAAAACCTTGCGCTTTGCTATTATCGGTAGAGT
The DNA here is from genome assembly GCA_947165465.1 of uncultured Candidatus Saccharibacteria bacterium. Classification (GTDB taxonomy): domain Bacteria; phylum Patescibacteriota; class Saccharimonadia; order Saccharimonadales; family Saccharimonadaceae; genus Nanosyncoccus. The sequence continues at coordinate 43,194 of CAMVAM010000006.1, forward strand.
TTGTAGAATTTAAGCGTAAATTCTCAATCATCCAACAATTGCCATCAGCAAGCTTTGCTACGGCATAAACTTGATTATCACGAGTGTCCTTAAGAGCAGTTACACTTCCCTGTGACAACGAAGAACAACCGGACCAATCTTGTAAATTACCAGCGGATTTAATCCAAACAGCATATAGCGTTAAATCACTAGTGATGGTGCTTGGTAAAGTGATTGTCTCCATTGGGCCATATATTGTAGCATTAGCTATTTCTGTTGCGGCATTCGCGGAATCAGGGTTAATTTGCGTAAATGACCATCCCGCAAAACCATAACCTTGGCGTTTATAGTTAGATGCAAAAAGGGTAATTGAGGCGTTAGGAGCCGCATCGTGCGAAACTAGCATACTATATCCAGAGTCAGCACCGTTTCCATCATATTTAACCTGTTTAGATTTTTTCAGACAAACAAGCGAAGTCCCCCTGTATGCATTCGTGGAGCTAGCATACAAAACAGAGGAAGAGCTATATGATCCATAATAATTATATTTTTCACTAGAACCAGTCGACAAAACACCTCGCATAGCAATTCCGCCATAAGAACGATATAGCTGAACGGCACTACCATTATAATAACCATCTAAACGAAAATTATTTGGAAATGTACGAAGTCTAGCAGATAAAACGCTAGCCGTCGGGCTCGATGAGGTAGTCGCCCCAGTCGCACTACCGCCGAGTGAAGTATTAAGAGTAGCAAATTCAGAGCCAGAAGGGCTCGGAGAATTCCAACCAGATGGGCACAAATCACCTAAGACACCATCCGTAGTAGCTGTAGAATAAGAACTATTTCCCGCAGTGGAAGTATAATAGTTATACATATAACTGGCATTAACATAAGTACCCAACACTCTATCAACGCAGTCTTCAGAATAAGTGCTACACCAAGAATAGCTCGACGTTCTTTTAGTCAAGAATTCCTGCGTAGGATGATTTGTATTCTCGGCCGTAATGTTAGCATATCTTGGATTCGTTCGCATTGGCTCAATGATCCAACATCTTCCATCACTCAGTTTCGCTACTGCATAAGCAATATTATCTCTAGTATCAGTAAGCGCAATAATATCGCCCGCAGTAATAGTCCCGTTGCTATAAGTTGCTGCCGTCATAGCGTCACAACCATTCCAATCTTGCAGATTACCAACAGGCTTAACCCAAACAGCATACAAAACAACAGTAGCAGGCATATCTTCACCAAGTGTCGAACTATTAGTGACAATGTTTTCATTTGGCCCGAAAATTTTTGCATTGGAAATTAGAGTAGATGCATTTGCGGCATCCGGATCAATCTGTGTAGTAGACCACCCAGCGAATCCATATCCACTTCTAGTATATAAACTCGAATTTAGCATAATGGAGACTCCCTGATCTACATTGTAACGATCATATGACTTCATCGCAGACATATTAGATGCACCATTCCCGTTGTAGACAATCGAATATTTAGACGCCCATTGTGCGTATAGGGTAGTATTAGAAGAAAATGTATATGAAGAAGTGTAAGAAGTACCAGAGCCGTTAGATGCAGTATTCCAAGAAGAAACAGTCTTATTCTCTTGTGCAAACGACGTGGTGGTAGGCAAAGTTACAGATTCGCCAGATGTTCCATAAATACGCGCTATGCGGCCAGAGCCGTCGTTGGCATCTAGTACAACCTCAATGCCAGAAGCTACAACGCATCTTACTGGCAAACCGACAAATTTATCGCGAGTGGTTGCTAAATGGGTAGAAGTGGTACTATATGAAATATAATAAAACTTACTTGCATCATAAGCCGTACCAGACAATATGTAGCCAGCCTTACCCCTACCGTTCGGCATAGACATACCACTGCCAATATATCCGTCCCAAATGAAATTATTTGGATATGTCCTGAGTGCAGTATCAGAATTAGTGGCACCGGAATTAATAACCCTAATGACTTTATTTAAATCTTTTGTAGAAGTCGTATTAGATGATGGATCACTGGTTGGCAATCTCCACCCAGCAGGACAAATCGATGAACCTATATTACTCGAATTTGAAGCACTATTAATTTCGCTTGTATTAGCTATTGCAGAAGCATAACTATAATAATTACCATACGAATAGACATTATAGTCACCACTCATCATAGTGGAGACGGCATATTTTGTGTTCAAGTTTTCATAACGTGGCAAACGATATTGTTGGTTCGAGCCAGCAACAATATTTAGTTCCGTATTGAGTGGATCTGCAGTGTATAGGCTACTGGAAACCGTATTAGCGGAAAAAGAGCTCACACCAGTAGCTGTAGGTAAGCCAACAAACACGCCACCAAAACCTTGCGCTTTTGTCGAATCAGACGAATATTCCGAATCAAGTCTGAGATTTTCAATCATCCAACAGTTTTCATCGGCCAATTTTGCAACACCATATACTTGATTATCGCGAGTGTCTTTGAGCGCTGTTACTGCACCAACCGACATCGAGGAACATCCGCTCCACCCTTGAAGATTTCCGGCCGATTTAATCCAGACAGCATAAAGAATAAGATCGTTATTGATGACGCTTGGCAAAGTTATTGTCTCGTTCGGACCATAAATTGTAGCATTAGCAATAAGCGAAGATGCGTTCGCAGCATCAGGGTTAATTTGCGTAAATGACCAACCAAGGAAACCATAACCGTCACGTTTATAATCTGATGCAAATAGAGTAATTGATGAACTAGAAACGGCATCATGAGTCACGGCCATCTCTTGTCCGGCATCAGCACCGTTCCCATTATATCTGACACGATAATTAGAATCTGCCAAACAACGAACCGAACGACCAGTAGCCTTACCGGAAGCCATATCCATAGAAACGCCAGTCGAAGTCATACTATATGAATAAGCAGATTCTTGATATACGTCATACGACAACCAATAATAGCCACCTAAGCCTTGCGAATAAATGGAAGAATTTGACAAATATCCAGCATGAACGAGATTATTCGGATAAGCCGAAAGCCTCTTATTGACAACTTCGCCAGTCGGAGAGGTGGTAGCACTATAAGATCCCCTCGAAACACCGCTCAAAGTATTGACCAATGAATAGAACACATTCGTCGACGACGAATCCGTTGTGCTATACGGTAAAGACCAACCATGTGGACAAATTGAAGTGTTTTTCCCGTAATTTCTTACCATGCTCTCGGTATTTGCCATAGCAGCCGGCCAGTTATAATAATTACCATAGGAATAAATATATTGATTCGAGGCAGTCATATCCGAAACGGTGCTAGCAGTATTTATAGAATTGTAACGAGGCAAACGAGTACCAACATAATCGCCGGTAATATTGCTACTGCTATATTTCGAGTTTGCAGTAGTATTATTTGAAAAAATATTTTCAGATTCTGTCGCTAACCCAGAAAATACCCCGCCAAAACCTTCCGCCATAGAAGAGTCTGATGAATGAGCACCATCTAGTCGCAAATTCTCGACCATCCAGCAATTACCATCGACCAATCTTGCAACAGCATAAGTATTACCATCCCTTGAATCAGTAAGCCCAATCACGCCACCTGGAGTTATCACGCCATCAGAGATAGTCGAGGAAGCAAGAGAACTACACCCTTTCCAATCTTGTATAGTCCCGGATGATTTAATCCAAACGGCGTAAAGCGTTATGTTGGCCGGTGCTGATACTCCCAATGTGCTACTATTTGTAATAATACTTTCATTTGGACCAAATATTTTCGCATTTGCGATGAGCGTAGATGCGTTTGCCGCATCCGGATTAATCTGTGTAGTTGACCAACCAAGAAAACCATAACCAGTTCTTGAATAGTTCGATGCGTAAAGCGTTATCTCTTCATCCGCTACAGCCAAGTGAGAAACAGACATAGAAGTGCTACCCGTAGATCCATTGCTGTTATATACTATCTCGTAAGCCGGTTCCCACTGCGCATAAAGAGTAATTGTATTCGTTGTCCCAACAGGTAGATACAGACCATCACTGAGCTCATATCTGGTACCCGTACCATCAGCTTTCGTGTTCCAACTGCCTATTTTATTAAGAGGTTTCACGAAGTCATGGTCAGAAAGACGGACTGCATAACCGCTATCGACGACAATGTCGTCTTTTGATCCAGAAGTTGCTCCGTTCCCATTGAATCTAACAGTAGTTTTCCCATAATTAGCCCTAGCAACACATCTAAGCGGAGCGCCATAATCAGTATACAATGAAGATTTCAAATTAAAATATGATGAGTTAAAGCTATTAGTAAATGCATAAGACGAACTAACGAGTGTACGAGTCCAAAGATAGCTCGCGCCGATAACCTGACTGGCATTACTATAATAATAACCAGACCGGGCAAAGAATGTCGGATCAGAGCGAAGACTATTTAATATTTCAAGGTCAATCACAGATGAACCACTATCGGAATAGACATCCACATAATTATATAATTTTGCTAAATGATTATATTCAGAATAAGTATTTTGCGTCAAACCATCAGTAAGCCTCCAACCAGCTGGGCAAACCGAATCCGGCATTGTGTCATATTGTTCAAAACCAGTTTTATTCTCTGCAATCGCGGCATTGTATTTATAATATACACCAGCTTTATAATGAGGACATAATTCAGTATTAGAACAAGCGGTGGCGGCGTATTCAGAAGAAGTGCTGTTAGTAGTGTAATAATGAAATCTATCCTGATCAATAGATCCGGCAGCACCAGACGAAGACCAACCCGTTGTAGTTGTAATTGAAGATGTAGTAGGGGTCCACGTCCTAGATGTATCATTATTAGTATACCCTAAATCAGTAGTGTAATGAGTTAAAGTAGTCGATGAGTTTAATACATAGCCAAGATTCTGAGTCATCCAAACTTTACCGTCGATTAATTTGGAAATGAAATATTCTTTGTCATCGCGTTCGTCTTTTAGTTTGTACTGGGTGCCGGTCGTCATACTGGCAATAACATTATCATTAATATCCTGCATACAAACAGCATCTGTAGCCACAACGCCAGTATTAATAGTTGAAGCACCACGGTTGCAGCTCTTATTCGATGTCCAGACGCCATAAAGAATAATATTACCACTTTGAGTGTTATTAATTCCGTAAGTATCTCCGGGATTAACAGTTGTGCCAGAACAAGATTGCCCACCGGCAATTTCGGTAGGAACGACATCACACCAAGAGACAAAAACATGAGCATCTCTAGTAGGGACATTGTTTGGGATATCAACAGACGTAAGAGATGACGATTGGCCAGTAATATTATTCGGTACATTAGAGACTATATCGCCGTCGGCAGCAACAAATGAAACGGTATATGGAACCGGATTAGCAACATATTCTAGAATGAGAGTATTGTTTTCATAAGTACCAGACGGAATCTCGTAATTGACTCTAGCACCCAATGAAATCGTATAAGCTTTCGCGGTAACGTTAGCAACGGTTGTTTTATCTAGTATTACAGCAGTTGTCGTTGCTGGATAATATCTCTCTTCATTAGCGGATGAATTATAAAAATTTGGTTTGTATCCCCATCGGTTGCTCAGAGGAGTATTACCTGAGCTAGCAAATTGCGTAGCTGTCACAGAAGACGAGAGAGCACTGATATAAGCATCGGAAGCACGATCAAGTGTAGTTTTAGTTGCTCTAGCAGAAAGCGTATATCCAGAATAATTATCAGTTGTAATATTGAAACTTATATCTGCATCGCCGGATGTAGTACCAAAAGTACCAGTCGCAGAAGGGTTAATGTTTAAAATTGCATGATTATTTGTAGAGACAAATGAAATAGAACTATCGACCGCCGCTCTCGCAACTACCGCATCAACGTCATCATGTTCGACCGATATTGGAATCATGAAACCACACAGCAAAAACGCCAACGCAAAATACGAAGCAAAAGCAATAGCACGGAATCGCCTAAGGCGCTTAAAACGTAAATTAAAACCTCGCATCTCTATTGATTAACATAACTCCTTTGAGAAAATTTTAGCAATAAGCGGAATAAAATTCAAGAATTGTAATCACAAAAAATCATTATTTAATACACTTTTTTACATACTATAACCAAATACAAAGAATATCATTTGACAGTCTTACAAAATGGTCCGAAAATAGCGACAACAAAAATGTAATTCTGTCGTCTAAACGATACGTTTGTACCCGTTCTAAACGATTTGCCGAAAGTGACACGCGGTGACACGCTTTTTCTAAAATGACACGCCCTGTGCCAAAGAACATAGTACAGGTCAAATTGCTATATTAAAATATATATAAGGAGATTTATGAGGCATAAAGAATCATACAAAGAAATAATCGTGGGCGAATATTATCAAGGAAGAAGCATAAAAGACATTATAGAGAAAGAAAAGATTCCTCGCAGTACCATTTATTCATGGCTTAAAAAATACCATAGACATACTACTAAATACGGCACTGCAACCCCCAAAATGTTGCAAGACGCGAATAAAAGAATCAAGAAACTAGAAAAAATCATAGAAATCCTGCAAAATTCAGAAACATTTAGTAATTTAACTACCGCGCAGAAAGAAAAAGAAATAGATCTACTTTACAAGCATTACGACATCCGCACGCTCTGTGCGGCTTTTTTGCTGCCTCCCGGCACGTATTACAATCACATCTTCAGAAACAAGGGAGATAAAAGCAAATTTGCAATTAGAAGAAGTAATCTAAGAGACAGGATCTACAAACTTCATCAAAAGAACCCGGATTACGGCATTAGACGGATAAAGGCATCACTCGTAAATGAAGGTGAGTTTATCAGCTCTACCATGGTGTCCAGGCTCATGCAAGAACTCGGGATATCCGGCGATACCAGCCTAATTAAAAAGCAGAATAAAAGGCTGGCCGCATACGAAAGGCGGCTTAACCTTCTAAAACAAGACTTCAAAGCAAAAGGTCCAAACGAAGTCTGGCTTGGAGATATGACAGTAGTTGCCATCAATAACGTGCACTATTATATCAGCGCCTATCTGGATTTGTACTCCAGAAAAATAGTTGCTTATAGAATCGGAAGAAGCCCCTCAACGCATCTTGCTATGGAGACTTTAAGAATGGCGATAAAAAATGAAAATCCTGCTGCTTGCCTTATCATCCACACAGACAACGGTTCTGCTTATGTCTCGTATTCAATGAGAAGGCTGATTCGCCATTACGGATTCACGCAATCATTTTCCAGACCGGGCAAGCCCCATGACAATGCACCAATGGAGTCCTTCTATAACACTATTAAACGTGAATTTATATACCGGAAAGAGTTTAAATCTCTGGATAGTTTTCGCATAGAGCTCGTAAAGTACATAGATTACTACAATAATGAAAGAATCCAAAAGAGCCTTAGCAACAGATCTCCCATATCCATACACTCTCCGCTAAATCTAGTTACGGGAAAAATCCAACAAAAAACAGAGGTAAGTTCCGTAATATGACCCGTTCGAAAGTCTTAAATTTTTAAAATCTCACACGGTTTTTTTCATTTTTTCACACGAACAACTCTTGACTCTCACCTCTGTTAAATTGGACAAATCCAATAAAAAAATATGCAAATTTCTTTGCACGTATCATCTGGTGGAGCATACGAGATTCGAACTCGTCACCTCTTCCATGCCATGGAAGCGCTCTACCAAATGAGCTAATGCCCCGCCTCAGATTATTTTACCACAATTTTTATTCCGCGTAAACACTCACGAGTTCAGGAATAGTTTGGAGATCCCAATAGAAACCTTTTCTTTCTACTACCTTCGCTACCATTACCACGCGCGTACCATCTGCCGGATAAGTTACGTCATCGCCTTCAATGGTAAATTTAGTACCAATACTTTCAGTGTCTTCGGCATTTCTTTGCATGATGCTATAAGACGAACCGACTTTAGTAACCGTGCCATCAATTTCGACGATTTTACCATTGGCTTCGCCGTTTTGAATAGCTTTCGAAAGTGTAAACATCGCATCGTAATCGCCAAATTCAATTGACTGCTCAATCGGTGTAAAATCACCAGCCGTGAGCACCGAATTCGGAGTCGGTTCGCCACCATTATCGCCACCACCACGTGTAGCAAGAGCGACAATCACACCTACAATCGCAGCTACAGCTACAGCAACACCAATGCCGATGTAAAGATTTTTATTATTTTTTGCCATTAATACCTCCTATTATTTGTTTAATTATACACTATTTTACTTTGATGGCGTCAAGACCACCTTTAGTCAAATTCACTACATTATAGTCGATGAAGGTTTCGCCTTGATAGCCTTGCAGTTGTCCATGATCGTTGTACTGCCAAATCGTCCAGTCGTCGCCAACATCAATCCAGACCGGATAAAAGACGTTGCGAACCCATCTTGGATAATCTTTAAAATCATCCGCAAGGTATTTGTCGTAATAATCCTTTTGCGAGTAAATGATTGGCTTCACGCCATATTCTTCTTTCACTACGCCAATAAAGGCCTTGAGCCCACGCACCACATCGTCCTTGTCTGGTGGATTGTAAACTTCCGCCATCGTGAGTTCCATATCAATCGCCGGGATTAGTTTACCTTTTAGCTTCCCTACCGTTTCGATATAATTCTTTGCCTGTTTAGTACCACTGCTTTCATAAGAGAAATAATGATACGCGCCCACGAGCATGCCAGCGTCCTCAGCATCCTTCCATTTTTGTCTAAAGCTCGGATCTACATGGCTGCTGCCTTCGGTCGCCTTGATATAAGCAAACTCGACACCCTGGTCTTTCAACTTATTAAAATCCGTGCGTTCCTGATAAGACGAGACGTCCACGCCAAATGGATTTCCACCGACGAACCAACCATTAATATTGAACCAGCGCTCTTTAAAGCCAGTATACCCAAGCCAAACCAAGCCACCAATGATGAGTAGTATAGTTAAATACTTAAATAGCTTGCTTCTCTTCATATCAAAATTATATCATAGTTACGCTTAAAACCTGGGTACAAATTTTACGAACCGTATTCCTCATCAAAATGTTTAAAGCGCTCCGAAATCCAATTCATCAAAGACTCGATTTCAGAATAATAATCATCAAAATTTAATCTACTATTGTCATACAATACTTGGTCTTTTATCTCTGAAACTTGCGACTTTATAAACGCCAAAATCTCATCATCCTTTCCCATCAACCTATCACGATAAATTGTCTTCACTTCGCTCAAAAACTCCGGCATATCAATTAGGTAATAAAGCAGTTTCGAAATGTTTTCATTTGCTTCCAAAACACCCGATGCGCCACTAGTCTTATCGATATATTCCGAACCACCAAAGGCCCAACGTCGCTGAATCTGTTTAAATGATGGTGAATAGAAATCAACTTCCTTCGCCCAAGACCATTTTTTATTGCCAAAAGCAAAATCAAAATCCCAGCCCGGCCCGGCATGAATCTTATCATCCTTACCATCCTTATAGAAATAAAAACTCGACACATAAGCGTCCGGATTTACTGAAAATTCACTAAGAAGATAATAAATCGCGAGCGACTCTACGTCTGCAATTTTCTTCACTGTCCTATAATCGCCATCCTTTGCCGCCCCCATCAACGCATCATACGACTTCATGAAATCCGCCATTGCCCCTTTTTCATTATCGTCAGAAACCAAATCCGAAACCGTGATACAACCACCCGATTTTGGCGTGTAACACTTTTTGTTCTCATTATGAACTGTATCATATTCCGCAATCACTCCTAGTGGGTCGCGAAGATCCACCCGCTCTTTCGCAATTTCAATCTTTGGCGTGAGGTAATAAAGCCCGAGCTTTTGGTTATTATAATATAGCTCCACAAACCGGCCATCTAGAGCATATTTTTCACCTAGCAAGCGTTCAATATAAAAGGCCACGCTATTTCTAACCTCCGTACTATCGTAATAATTGGCGAGGAGAATCCATTTTTTAGATTTTCCCATCCCGAATAAATCAACTTTTTCCGGGAATTTTATCTGAAACGGCATTTTTTCCTTAAGAAAAGTCGTATTGCCACGCCCCTTCAGCTGCACCTCACTATAAAGGTCATCATTTACAAAATACACCACTCCTTGGTACCTGGACTCCTTACCATTCTCATAAATATCATCAATGGAGACAGACGAAGACAGCTCAACTACCGGAAAAGGCGTTCCAATCTGGATTTTTACCCCGGAGACAACAATCGAATTGCAGACAAAAACAATACTAAGGACCGAAATAAAGACGGTCAAAAGAATCGTTTTCCTCCACTTTTTCATGCCCCCATTTTAACAGATTATATTTTGTTTGCAAAGAGAACAAGGCGCTGAGTGGCGTTACCATTGCCAAGAGATTGACCATGGCAGGTCATCAGAGCGAGATCATACTGGGTTTTAGCACCAGTCATAGCGTTATAATCAATACCCTTGATGATACGAAGATGATAATTAGTCACTTCATCACCAGGAAGGCGAAGTGTACCATTACCATTAGCCGTAGACTCATAGTTATAGATCACACGGCTACCGACACGATAAGTACTAGTCACACCATCAATCGTCATCGTAAAAGTACTACCGACGCCGAGATTTTTAAGGCCCGCAAAGACGTTAGCAGAGTTATGGCCATAGATGAATTTGCCATTCCAATAGAGATTTGCATGATTACCGGCATCAACGCTAAGATCTTTAATACCAGTAGTTACCGAAATCGTACGACCGGCAATATTAATCTGATTTGGCTTTACAGCCGGAGCAGGAGTTGGCGCTGGAGTTACAGCGGGAGCAGGGGTAGTAGTCTGGGCCGGAGCCGCCTGAGTTACAGTGGCCTTCGTCTTAGTAACCGGCTTCGTAGCAGTCTGCGTAGTAGTAGCTTTAGGCGTACTAGTAGTAGCCACAGTCGTACTAACAGAGGTACTAGAAACTGTTTCGCTTGAAACTTCAGCGAATTTTACATCCGCAATCGGCGCTTCGTCAGCTGATACCAAAATATCTGGCACTGCTGTAATGCCGAAAAAGCTAGACAAAAAAATAATAATCAGGCGTTTTCCTATACTCATAAATAAATCCCAATGACCTAATTACTTTAATTATAGCACATATGCTTAAAAAAGTCAAGTATAAGAGCATCAAAAACCCCTCATTTCATCTCTTTTTTACCCTTAAACATGCTATAATTATTAAAACGGAGGTTAAATGAGCAAATTCGACGAACAGTATATTGACTTGTGTCGCAAAATTTTAGAGCACGGAGAAAAAATCACTAACTATAAGAAGACCGACAATCGCAAAGCCTCGGTCACTTCCGCCATTCCAGATCACGCCGCCCAGGGCGCTTCCTCTGCGAGTACTATTCGTTTACCTCATCAAATCCTCCAATTTGACCTCGAAGAAGAATTTCCTATCCTAGTCTCAAAGAAAGTCGGTTTTAAAACCGCAATCCTCGAGATTCTCTGGATTTATCAAGTCGCTTCAAACGATGTCCGCTGGCTACAGGAAAGAAACGTCAAAATCTGGAACGAATGGGAAGCCGACGAAAACGGCGTCTATCTCGGTCGTAACCTCAACGAAATCTTCAAGAAAAATCACCCGGGCGAAAAGCCGGAAGACTTCGCTCATACCATCGGCACCGCCTATGGCTGGATTGTAAACCGCTACCACTTAATCGAGAATCTAATCGAGACTTTGAAAAACAACCCAGGCAACCGCCGCATGGTTTTATCTCTCTGGCAAAATGAGTGGCTGGAAACAGCAGCTCTGCCTTCCTGCGTCTGGAATTCCCAGTGGAACCTCATCGACGGCCGTTTGAACCTCTTGGTTACATCGCGCTCATCAGATGTGCCTCTTGGTTTGCCATTTAATGTAGTCCAATACGCTACGCTTTGCCATTTAATCGCTCACGTTATCGGCGCGAAACCGGGCCAATTTACCTTTATTACAAACGATGCACACATCTATGAGAACCAAATCGACGGCATCAAAGAGCAAATCGCCCGCTATGACGAAGCTAAGAAAAACGGCACTCTCCCGAAAGCTCCAACGCTCTGGCTAAACCCAGAAGTTAAAGATTTCTTCAAATTTGATAATTCTCGCGCCCTGAATGATATTAAACTAGAAAACTATGAAAATCTCGGCACCATTAAGATGCCGGTTACGGAGTAAAATGAGCTTTAGTTTAATTGCGGCCATCGGAAAAAACGGAGAACTCGGAAAAAACGGCGAGCTTATCTTCCATATCAAAGAAGACATGCAATTTTTCCGCGAAACTACCACCGGGCATAAAGTTGTCATGGGCCGAAAAACTTGGGAATCCTTCCCTGGCAAGCTAAAAGACCGCGAAAACATTGTGATTTCCCGTAGCGAAGTCAAAGGCGCCGACAAAACCATTCACGACATCGACAAATTCATCACCGAAAACGAAAACACCGACGAAGAAATCTTCATTATCGGTGGCGGCCAAATCTACGAAGCATTCTTACCACACGCAAAAACGCTTTACCTCACTGAAATCGACGCCACATCCGATGCCGACACTTATTTCCCTACCTTTGATAAGTCTAAATACGATAAAGAAATAATTAAGAAAGGACAAAGCCATGATCTAATCTATGCCTTCGCGAAATATTCATTAAAATAAGGAGAATTATGAAAGATTTAGTTTTTAGTCTGATTGACAGTGAAAAAGTTCGCCAAAGCGAAGGTTTAGAATTAATTCCGAGCGAAAACTACGTTTCGCCGGAAGTTTTAAAGGCCATGGGCTCGGTTTTAACCAACAAGTATTCCGAGGGCTACCCGCATTTTGATGGTGTCGGCGTCGGCCGTGGCGACAACAAGGATTTTAAAGAGTGGGATGAGGATAAAATCGCTAAAGAAGTCCTGCCAAACTATCGCTACTACGGTGGCCAGCCAAACGTCGACCGCATTGAGCGCCTCTGTATCGACCGCGCATGCCGTCTCTTCAACGCTGACCATGCCAACGTGCAACCACACTCTGGCGCGAACGCCAATGAAGCTGTCTATTTTGCCTGGTGCGAACCAGGCGATAAGATTCTCGCCATGAGCCTGCCGGCCGGCGGCCATCTCACCCACGGTTCCCCAGTTACCCGTTCCGCGAAGATTTACAATTTCATCTCTTATGGCGTGACGGAAGATGGCGACATTGACTATGACGAGCTTGAGAAAAAGGCTCTCGCTGAGAAGCCACGCATTATCCTAGTCGGCTATTCCGCCTTTATGAAGATTCCGGATTTCAAGCGTGTCGCCGAAATTGGTAAGAAGATTCCAAATTGTCTCTTGATGGCGGATATGGCTCACGTGGCTGGCCTTATCGCTGGTGGTGTTCATCCAAATCCACTCGACTTTGGCTTCCATGTCGTTACCACTACTACCCATAAGACACTCCGTGGTCCACGCGGTGGTCTTATTCTCTCAAAGGGCAACGTCGCCTCCCCGCTCAAGAAACCAGAGAAAACTCTCGAGAATATCCCAATCTTAATTGACCGTGCTGTCTTCCCTGGCACCCAAGGTGGCCCACTCGAGCACGTCATCGCAGCAAAAGCCGTCGCCTTCGGCGAAGATTTGAAACCAGAATTTAAGACCTACGCAAAAAATATCGTCGAAAACGCCAAAACCCTCGCTGATGAACTGAAAAAACACGGCTTCATTCTTCAAGGCGGTGGCACTGAAAACCATCTAATTCTCGTAAATGTCAAAGACAGTTTTGGCTTTGACGGTAAAGTCTACGAAAAGGCCCTTGATATGGTTGGGCTCACCTTAAACGCTAATTCCCTCCCAACCGACAAAGGCGCCGCCTTCCGTCCGTCTGGCGTCCGTCTCGGCACTCCGGCTATCACCACTCGTGGCCTCGGTAAAGCTGAAATGAAAATTCTCGCCGGCTGGATGAAAGCTGTCGCCGATATCTGCGTCAAAGCCAAAGATGAAGAAGGTTTACCGAAATACGCTAGTGACCTCGAAAAAATCCACGCTGAGGTCAAGGAATTAGCTCTCAAATTCCCCGTCCCGGCCATCTAAAAATAAACGAAAATAGCTCCGGCAAAACCGGAGCTTTTTTATGCCAAAAGGATTCTTTCTATAAAGTGAAGCGGAGTTGGATTTGCTAGTTTCCAGTAAGTGATACAGACCGGAACCTCATCGCCATCCATCTCACCCTGGCAGGTATACATGCAAATACCACCACTATTTGCGAGATTTACAGCATCACCCCATTCATCAGTAATACTGCAAAGATGATCAGCGCCATAGGTGATTTTGCCATTCCCGACATAAGTACAAACATAGTAGTCCGTATACACCGGAGTAATAATACACGCTTTGGTTAGCCCGGGTATCGCATCCGGAAGATAATAAAAGCTTTGCGAACGATGATCTACAATCGCATTTTGATTCTTCCAGTTGATAAAAGCCGCTGAGTCGATTTCGTCTACGATCGTCTGAGAGTCATTACCGTGGGAATTATAAACAGCCACATCAATATTAAGAGACGGGATCGACAACCTGCCATGAGTACCATACGGAGTCTCATTGAAAGCATAAATCGCCTGTTCGCCAAGAATAAAAATCGCAAGAAACATTGCAATGCTAAGCCCTATTGAAATGAATAATTCCTGGAATAAACGCCCAAAACGGCTCTTTCTCACACTTACCCCTCCTTTTTTAAGCTACAATAAAAAAATCCCTATCTCTTATTATTATATCACACTTACGCTAATTTGTCAATTTTAGAAGCATAAAAAATGGTGGAGTAGAACGGACTCGTTCGCGAAGCGCGAGTCCGGAGGAA
>CAMVAM010000007.1 GCA_947165465.1 uncultured Candidatus Saccharibacteria bacterium
AACCAGTGACACAAGGCTCTTCAGGCCTCTGCTCTACCAACTGAGCTACAGCGCCGACGCTACAAGCTATTATACCACATTTTCCTATTTTTTGTCTATTTTTTTCTTAGATAGGCCAAATAGTAGCCCCCGCCAACCAGCACTGCACCGCCAATAATATTACCAATCGTCACCGGCAGCAAATTATTAAGAAGGAATGTCTGTACAGATAACCCGGCCGTTGCCGCACCATTAAACCAATTCATAAATAGCCCGGCCGGCACATAATACATGTTTGCCACTGAGTGCTCAAAGCCACTGAGCACGAACAACATAATCGGGAAAAATACCGCCGCGATTTTACCACCCACCGTCTTCGCGCCAAACGACATCCAGACCGCAATGCAAACCAAGAAATTACAGAGCACGCCACGAATGAGAGCCGTAGGAAAGCCCATACTTACCTTCGCACTAGCCGTAGCAACTACGGAATCAGCAATCGGATCGAGCACGCCACTCGCTACTACAATGAGAGCTACAAGTACTGCGCCAATGAAATTGCCAAGAAAAACAAATAGCCAATTTTTAAGAAGTCTTACTGGCCCAATTTCACGAGAAAGAAGCGCCGTAACCATTAAACAGTTTCCTGTAAATAGTTCGCTTCCTGCTACTACTACCATTGCAAGCCCAGCCGGGAAAATTAGGGCGCCGGCGATTTTTCCGACATACACGTTCCCAAATGTCGCACCCACTCCGGCGAGCGCGATAAATGCACCCGCAAACATCCCTAGTAATATCATTTTAGGAATACTTAAGTTGGCCTTTTTGATTCCTGCTCCCACCGCTTTTGTTGCTATTTCGTCTGGCATAAACCTCCTATTTGCCGATAATTTCAATCGTCTTTTGGTGAGACCTTCCACCCGACCGAATTTCGACACAGCTTTTCGCCACGTCAAAGTAATCCGAAAGTAAACGAACTAGCGCCTCATTTGCTTCCCCGTCATGCGGCTTTTCCCGCAGATAAACGGTGACACCTTCCGCAGTTTCCTCCACTAACGGACCCTTTTTCGATCCAGGCTTCACTAAAACTTTAATTAACATTACACCTATTATATAATATATGGATGATTATTGGCGTATTTGATTCCGGAATGGGCGGGAAAACCGTACTAGAAGAAATAAAAAAGGAAGTTCCTAGTGCTAGGTATTATTATGTCGCCGATAAAAAGAACTGTCCATATGGTGAAAAAGACGACGAAACTCTTTATAAAATTGTCAAAAATATTGTGACTAATTTAATAGATACTTGCAAAGCCGAAATTATCGTCATCGCATGTAATACCGCCACTACGCGTTGTATCAAAAAGCTTCGCGAAGACTTCCCGGATACTCCGTTCGTTGGCACTGAACCAGCCGTAAAACTCGCTGCAAATTCCGATGCCAAAAAAATTCTCGTCCTCGCCACTCCCGGCACTATCCATTCCGAACGCCTTGAAGCTCTCGTCAAAGAAAACCAAAAGGACGGCCAAACCATCAATCTTCTCGCCTGCCCGGGCTTAGCCGACACTATTGAATTTAATCTCGACGAAGACAACGCTAAAATCGACCAAAAACTCGATGAATTGTTAAAAGAAGTAGATAGAGATTACGATGCCGTCGTCCTTGGCTGTACTCATTATTCTCTTATTAAACCAATGATTCAAAAATACTTCGTAGCCGCAAGGCTCATCGACGGGAACGAAGGCATCGCCCGTCGCGTCAAATCGCTTATCAAATAAAAAATCCCCCTGGCTCACAGGGGGATTTAATTTCCTGGTTATTTATTTCTTCTCAACCATTTTTTCAGTGTTGCGCCAAATCTTCACAATCACCATGACAAATTCGTATGCGAAACGAATTACGAGTGGGTAAAGGAGAAGTTGTTCAAAGAATGGAAGCACACCATTGCCACCGAGAAGGATAAGGCTGTTGATAGATGTAAGAACTACATAGATAGTAGTTGCATAGTAGAACATCTTTGCAAGACCTTCAATGTGCATGGTCTTGAATGAAAGATAATCGCGGAAAGCTTTTGCACCGCCCTTGAAATCAGCTTTAGATTTGACAAATAGGAAATAAATCAAAATTGCACCGACGATTGCAAGAATCACAGCAACGATAGTCCAGATAAAGATACCTAGAGTGCTGCCAGTGCCATAGCTATAAGTATAGCCGAGGCCAGTACTAGAACCGCCGAATAAAGTTGATAAATCCATTTTTAATAACTCCTTTTATTATTATTAACTTAATCATAGCATAAAAAATTTTATTTTGATAAAAAATCTTATATAATCAGTTTCATGAATAGAGTCCCCCTGGCCGAGAGAATGAGGCCTACTAAACTATCTGAAGTTTTAGGACAAAACGACATTATTGGCGATGGCAAAATCCTAACCGAAATCGTCAAAAAAGGTGAACCTGTCAACCTGATTTTTTGGGGACCTCCGGGCACTGGCAAAACCACTCTTGCCCGTATTTTAGCTAAAGAATTCAAAGCCGATTTCGTAGAAATATCCGCCGTCACGGCTGGCAAAAAAGATGTTGAGGAAGTTGTTGAACGAGCCAAAATCAACTGGAATCTAAAAACTCGTACCGTTCTATTTGTAGATGAAATTCATCGTTTTAATAAAGCTCAACAAGACGCATTTTTGCCGCACGTTGAGTCGGGACTCATCACTTTGATCGGTGCCACTACCGAAAATCCAAGTTTCGAAGTGATTTCCCCGCTTCTTTCCCGCTCCCGCGTCGTCATCGTTTCACCACTCGACAAAGATTCAATCATTGAAGTCATCAAACGCGCCATTAAATCCGAAGGCGCCACGAAACGCGTCACCAAAAAAGCCATCGATCTGCTTGCCGAACTCTCCGGCGGCGATGCCCGCTCCGCTCTTGGCGATTTAGAACTTGCGCTTTCCCTTGCCGAAAAGGTTGATGAAAAAGTCGTTGAAGAAGCCGCCGGCCGCAAAATGCCTGGTTACGACAAAAAAGGCGACAAACATTATGACACAATTTCAGCATTTATTAAGTCAATGCGCGGCTCCGACACTGACGCGGCGCTTTATTACTTAGCTCGCATGGTTCAGGCCGGCGAAGACCCAAAATTCATCGCTCGTCGCATGGTAATTTTCGCTTCCGAAGACATTGGTCTTGCCGGCAATGGCGCTCTTTCTCTTGCCACCGCCTGTTTCCAAGCCGTCGAACGCGTTGGCATGCCAGAATCCGGTTTAATTCTTGCTCACACCTGTATTGCGCTAAGCAAATCTAAAAAGAATCGCGACTCCGCCGATGCTTGGTATAAGGCCCTGGATCTCGCCCATAAAACGCCAAACGAACCGGTACCAATCTGGCTCCGTAACGCTCCGACAAAACTCATGAAAGACCTCGGCTTTGGCAAAGGCCAAAAATGGGAATCAGGTTTTCATCTTGATAAAAATTATTTACCAGATTCAATCAAAAACGAAAAAATCTATCACAATACAAAGACTGATTAATCTTTATCGTCAAGAAAAGCACCACTCTGTCTAGACCATAATTTGGCATATTCGCCTTTTTTGGCAAGTAATTTTTTATGCGTACCCTGTTCTACAACTTTTCCTTCATTTAAAACTACAATTTCATCTAGGCCAGCAATTGTCGAAAGACGGTGCGCTACTACAATCGAAGTACGATTTTTCATTAGGTTTTTTAATGCATCCTGAATTAGTGCTTCGGATTCTGAATCCAAAGCCGACGTTGCCTCATCAAGCACTAAAATTGGAGCATTTTTAAGAATTGCTCTTGCTATGGCAATTCTCTGTCTTTGACCGCCCGAAAGCTTTATTCCGCGCTCGCCCACCAGTGTTTCGTAACCATTTGGTAAGTCACGAATGAAACCGTCCGCATTTGCAAGCTTAGCTGCTTCTACAACTTCCTCTTTACTTGCCCCAGGCTTACCATAAGAAATATTTTCAAACACCGAACGATGAAACAAAGATGATTCTTGCGGCACATAGGCAATTGCTTCACGTAATGATTTCTGTGTTACATTACGAATATCTTGACCGTCAATGGTGATTCCTCCACCAGTCACATCCGCAAAACGAAGTAACAACTTTGTTAATGTAGTTTTTCCGGAACCAGATATTCCTACCAGTCCTACACTTTTTCCGGCCGGAATTATTAAATTGAAATTATCGAATAAGGCCGTCTTCTGCTCGGCGTGCTTAAAATTAATCTTATTAAATATAATCTCTGCTTTTTCAACTTTCAAAGGTTTATCGGTTTTATCGTCAATAATATATGGCATGTCTAAAATCTCCACCATTTCCTTAGCATCACCAAATGCTCGATTCATTGTCCTAAGAATATGACCAAGCATCCACAAATGATCCATTAGTGACATGGATATTGTATACAAGAACACAGTATTCGCCACACTAAGACCAAACCATTGCTGACTACAAATAATTAATATTACTATTACTACGAACGTAATTGTTTCAACCGCATTGAGGGCCGAATTTCTTACGAGCGACGCTTTTGCCATTCCAAATGTCGCATCGTGAGTTCGTTTAGTCGCTTTAGCAAAGCGTTTTCTCTCAAAATTCTCACGCGCGTACGACTTCACGCTTAAAACATTCGTCACTGAATCGGCTAGCTGTCCAGTTTGCTTGTTTTCCGCCTCCGCTAACTCTTCTTCACGATAAGCATCACGGCGAAACATATAAAACGCGATAAACACGAAGAAAATCGAGAACAATACTAACACCAATGCAAACGGCGGACAAATCAAGAACGCTGTAATAATCGAATAAAACGCAATTAAAATTAACGGAAAAACATCCCAAACGAAATTCGATTTAAAGTTGATAAATGCACCTGACAACTTATTTGCCTGAGATGTAAGCGAACCGGAAAAATGATTACTATGAAAAGTCATCGACTGATTAATCACCGCATTAAAAGCCAGTTGTGCTAAAAATTCTCCACCTTTAGCATCAAGCGACCAATCTAGCCAATCAAGGATTCTAATTAAAACAAGATTATTAAATGCCGCCGGGAGTAGCGTCAATAGAAGAATTCCGATATAATTATTTATTTCAAAATCACCGGCACTAATTTGCCCGATAATTTCACTAGTTCCACGAGGCACTATTACATGTGCAATAAAAATCCAAATCGGAATTAAAAGAAGAATTAAAAATGTCCGAACTTTATTTTGCATCAATGCCATCCAAAAATAATGGAGCGTTCGTTTCAGGTTAAACTTTTTCTTCTTCGTCATATCAAAATTATAACATATCCACCTATCTCTATTAGGATGAGAGTATGATATAATACTTTTATGAGCAAATTAGAGGATATAGTAAGTTTATGCAAGCGCCGTGGATTTATTTTTCCAGGGAGCGATGTTTATGGCGGTATGGCCGGTACGTGGGACTTTGGTCCACTCGGTGTTACGCTAAAAAAGAAAATAATGGATGCCTGGTGGAAGTTCTTCGTCGAAGACCGCGATGATATGTATGGCGTTGATGCTGCTATCATCATGAACCCAAGGACTTGGGTTGCTTCTGGCCACGTGGCCACTTTTGCCGATCCACTAGTCGAGTGTAAAGAATGTAAATCCCGTTTCCGCGCCGACAAAATCGCCGACGGTATTTCTGAATCCGTTACTACTGAAGAATTTCAAGCTACCCATACCAAATGCCCAGTCTGCGGCAAAGAAAACTGGGGCCCAATTCGCAAATTCAATATGATGTTCTCTACTCACGTTGGTGCCGTGCTTCCGGAAGACACTTCCGAAAACAAAGAACTCGCCGAGAAATCTATTGCTTACCTTCGTCCGGAAACTGCCCAAGGTATCTTCACGAATTACAAAAATGTCGTTGATACGATTTATCCGAGCCTTCCGTTTGGTATCGCACAGCAAGGCAAAGCCTTTAGGAATGAGATTTCCCCACGCGACTTCATCCTTCGTGACCGCGAATGTAGCCAAATGGAAATCGAATATTTCGTTGCTCCAAACACTTGGGAAGAAAACTTCGAAAAGATGCGCCAGCTCCAGCACGAATTCCTCGAAAAAGTTATCGGGCTTCCAGCCGAAAACATTCATGAATACGATGTCCCGGCCGAAGATCGTGCTCACTACAGCAAGCGCACTACCGACTTCATGTTCGACTATCCAAATGGCGAAGAAGAGCTCATGGGCCTTGCTTATCGCACCGATTTCGACCTTTCAAATATCGCTCGCGAATCCGGCAAATCCATGGATTACCGCGACAAAGTTACTGGCGAAGTCTTTATCCCACACGTCATCGAGCCATCGATTGGCGTCGAACGCCTCTTCCTTGCCGTGCTTTCTACCGCATATTTTGAAGATGAAGTTAATGGCGAAAAGCGCGTTGTATTGAAGCTCGCCGAGAATCTCGCTCCATATCGTTTCTGCGTTTCCCCACTTCTTAAGAACAAACCGGAGCTCGTCGAGAAAGCCAAGGCCGTCTATGACCAACTTCACAAGAAATACGGCAATGTGACCTGGGACGATTCTGGCAACATCGGTAAACGCTACCGCAAGCAAGATGAAATCGGTACACCAAAGTGCGTTGTTATTGATTTCGATACATTGGAAGATGATACTGTCACGGTCCGCGACCGCGACACCACTGCGCAAACCCGTGTCAAAATCGCCGATTTATAACGTATTTATGGTAAAATTAAAATAATAGGAGGTAAAATGACTGAAGAAGTAAAGTCAAAAAAGTTTAATAAGAATCTGCTCATAGCAATTCTCGGTATTGTGGTTGCAATAATCGTTGTGGTAGTACTGGTATTAATCCGCAATAATAACGCTGAATTATCCGAATCTTGGTTTAAATCTGATGGCTCAAAGTTAGTCCTCACCATTGAATCAGACCCAGACATGGTGTCCGAAAACGAACAAACTCCAATCAATTCACACCTTGTCTACTTCTATTCTGGCGAAACTATCACCAGCCTCAAGGTTTACTACCAATATGAGAACCCAGTCAAAGCAAAAACCGCTTACGAAGTCTTACACGAATCCAACAACGGCCAATACAAGGATGTCTTGCTTGATGGTCGCTATGTCATTCTCGTAGCAGTCGAATCCGAATACGAGCACCTCAAATCATCGGATGTTAAGCAACAAATCGACTTCATGGAAATGATGAATGCAAACTCTTCTAGCACCGATGACGGTAGCGGAGAAGCCCCAATCGAAGCAGCTCCAATCGACGAATCGCACTAAGACATAAAAAATACTCCCGAGAGGGAGTATTTTTGTTAGCTAGATTATTTATCCTCGTAGCGCTTAATGGCCGCAGCGATAACTTTCTTTGCAGAGTCGACACCCTCAAAGCCAATCACTTCAGTCGTGCCTGGCTTCTTCAAATCCTTGTAGTGGTTAAAGTGGAACTCAATTTGGTTTAGAGTTTGCTTTGGAAGATCTGAAAGCTTATTGTAAGCATCGCCATTGTTACGATCGTCAGCTGGGACGCAGATGATTTTATCATCAACTTCGCCACCATCCACGAACTTCATCACGCCGAGGATTTTTGCTTTCATCCAAATACCGGTCGTGAGTGGTTGGTCAGTAATCATGAGCACGTCGAGCTCATCACCATCTTCATCAATCGTCTGTGGGATAAAGCCGTAGTTACATGGCTTTGCAAATGCCATTGGCTCAACGCGATCAAGCATAAAACATGCATGCTCACGGTCCCATTCAATCTTGTGGTTAGAGCCGGTTGGAATCTCAATCACAACATTAAGCTCACCTTTTTCATAGTCACCTGGTTTCAGAACTTTATTGAAGTCTGCCATAATATCTCCTTTTATATATAGGATATATTATAACATATTGTTTAAACAATTCAGCCTGATTATTCGTCAGTGTCAATCGCACCGCCAGCTGCTTTCATGCTGACAATTTCTTCTTTGACTTCTTCAGTTGTGAGCTTGTCGTATTGTGCAGAACCAAGTTCAAACACTACATATTTACCTTGGAGCTTTTTCTTCAAGGCCCAGTCTTTTCCTTCCATGCTGATGTTTTTGTAAGCGGTTTTCGCTTCGCTCTTTGAATCATAAGCAAAGAAAATGCGCACATTATTAATCGTATTACCGGAATAATAGTACACAATATGCGTAACATCCGGCTCGTAAGCACTGTCATCAAACGATGCAATATCTTTATTCATCGAAAGCACTAATTTGTTACCTTCGGATTTGAAATAACTATCATCAATCGAATTCATAGATTTTAGGTTCATACCGATTCCTGCCATTACAAAAACCAATAGAACCACAATTCCAATAATCATACCAATTGCAAAATCTTCGCGAAACTCTATTTTGCGTTTAGTCAATACGCCCATGCTTATATTTTAGCACACTTTTATTGTTTCGCGATAATTCTCGCAAATTTTAATAATTTTGGCGCCAAAATCTCATAGTCCTTCACCCGCGCCGCGATTTCTAGTTTATTTGTGAGCATCAGTCTCAGCATTTTTATTTCATCCGCCGAGAATTCACCATTCTCTTTTTTATAAAATGCCGACTCCGACACGTCCCAAACATAGTTTTCATCCGGCGATAACCTCTCGCCATTCACGTCACGGTACAGATTTACATCTTCACCACTCGCCACGGCAAGATTTAAAAGAAACCACGTTTCAACTAATGCCGGATTCACTCCGGCGTTTAATACTCTCAAACTTTCATCCGTGATTTCAAAGAATCTCGGCGAGTCCGAACCCTCTGCTGCATTATTAATCTTCTTTAAAATCATCGAAGCAAGCTCCATTCGTCCGTAATCTTTTAACAAATTATCATAAAAAGCTATCATTTTGGCACTCGTAATTGTACCGAACTCGCCTTTACCTTTGTGAATGTTGAGTTCCGTGAGCGAAAACATTTCCACGCCACCGGCGAGCTTCGATTTTTCTTTTCGAACGCCTTTTGCAATCGCCGAAAGCTTCCCGGACGGTGTGATTAAATTCAAAATTCGATCCGCTTCACCATAATTGGTTCGTCGAAGCACATAACTTTTAGTCTTAATCTCATTTTGCATAATATTTCACGCACGCTTTTATGTCTTTTGGCGTCATCTCATCTTTTGACAGCACCTTCACCACACCATACACTGACAAATCCTTACCAGTTAAATCTAGCGAAGTCACCACAACCACCGGAATCTCCGCCGTATCATCATAAGAAATCATTTCGTTTAAAAATGTGAAGCCGTCCGGCCCATCAAGTAAAATATCTAAGAATATGAGTTTCGGAATATTCCCTTTGATGATCTCGTTCATCGCTTCAATTGCATTAGAAAAAACTTTCGCTTCCCCACAGGCGTTTGCGATACATTCGGCCATTATTTCGTCATCATCAATTACGAAAATCATTCCCATCTCCTAAAACAAACTTGCCTGCTTTGATTTCATTAGGTCCACATAGAAACTTGTGCCATCACGATGACGAATCGCTCCTACTTCAGCATTCATATAACGTGAAAATCTCGATGCAATAAATAGTCCTAGTCCAGACGAACCTGGGCGCATTGCAATTGAAGTCGGTTTTTCGATAAACCCACGATTCATTTCCCTCCAAACGTCCGTCGGGAGTGCCGGGCCAAAATCTCTCACCGTAATTCTTACTCGGTCGTTTCTATCCATCACCGAAAGTTCCGACCGTGTCTCCACGCCGGAATAGTGCATCGCATTAAGTAAGAAATTATAAACCACACCATGTAAGAGTTCACGATTTGCAATCACCAGCTGCGAACGATTTGAATATTTAATAAATAAATCCCTCTTATTAAAACGGAAAAGATGCATCAGTTCCCTCGTTACATCGTCGCAAATCGGCTTCACCGCCACCGGTTCCATTACAAAAAGACCATCTTCTAGCCGGCGCACCTTAGTCAGATCATTTACCTGCCGAATCGCGCGTTCAGAAACACTCACCATTTCATCTCTGATTCGTTCATCTTTTTCACCCACACCATCAAACGAGAGAGCTAATTGGCGAAGCACCGCGAGCGGAGCTTTTAGCTCATGCGCCGCTATCAAAATACCGTCTACCTCCGCGTCCATACTCTAGATTATAACACACTAGGCGTTGAAGGTGATTGAATCAAGAATCTTATTGTAGTCAGACTCAAAGAGAATCGAATCGGTTTGGATGATGGCTGTTTTGTCGCGAATCTTAAAGATTACTACGTAACCACTAAATTCAGTATTCGGAATTGTGCCGGTATATTTATTAGCAGTAGTGCCGTTCTTTAGTGTAATTGTTTGGACCGACAAATTCGAATCCTTCTTATCAAGCGCCTTCTGGTATTCAGCTACAACTGTTTCAAATGCTTTGTCACGAATCTTTACTCTAAGCCCATAAAGAGAAGTCTTTACATTAATCGATTCAACTTCACTCGGATTTAAGTAGGCTTCAAAATCACCTGAAGTCTTAAGCCAGTCACTTGCGATATAAACACTCCAAGTTTTTGGATACTTGAAAGTCAGTTCACCATAATCCGTTGGACCAGCGAAGGTCTTGTAAGGATATTTCTCACGTTCTGCAAAATCTTTTTGGTCAGCATTGTACTGCTCTTCTTTTGCTTCTGCAACTGCCACATCAATTTGGCCCTGCACGTCATTATTAGCTTCGTTATACTGATTGAGGTAGTAAATAAATAAGCAAATAAATGCAACTGTCGTCATACCAAGAATAATAATTGCAATTGTCTTCGCCAGACTATATGGATCACCATATTTTTTCGGACCAACATCCGGTGGCAAAACCGGCTGTGGCGGCGTAATTGGTGATAAGACTGGTGATTGCATTACAGGTACATTTTGTTGTACTGGTGGCATCATTTGATTATCCATAAGTTTATTATACCATTATTTACTAAAATCTTCAGACAAAACTTCGATTTCGTTCTTTAGCTCATTTAAATCCTTTTTAATATCGTTGGCGAGTGCTATCGCTTCCTTGTATTTTTCAGCCGACTCTTCCAATTTAAAATCGTTCGAATAGAACCAACCCGTCTTTTTATCGAGTTCTTCCATCTTTTCATTCAGTGACTTTTTTTCGCTCATGTATCTCCTTTACTTCAGCCGTTATCTCTTTGTCAAATGTTGTAATATTTACAACACTCCCCGGAGAAACTTTCCCGGACAAAATCGCATAGCCCTGCCTTAACACCTTTTCTGGATTCAAAGCTTCAAGAATCTTCACCTTTTGGAATAGCATATTGTGATAGAATTCAATTTTCTGTTTAATCTGTCTTCTGATTTTATCAAATGGCTCGTCCACGCGGCCCAAAATATCATCAATCTTATATATGATAGTTGATTTTGTTCTTGAAATTGCAATCTCTACACTATATTTCACCGATTCCCGGTCCGGCGTTAACATCTCGGCCGCATTCGATGGCGTCGATGCTCTTACGTCCGCTGCGAGATCCGCTAAGCTCTCGTCTACTTCGTGCCCGATGCCGGTAATCACCGGAATCTTCGACGCTGCAATCGCGCGCACCAGTTGCTCATCATTAAAGCAAGACAAATCGTCCGCCGAGCCACCACCGCGAAGAATTGCAATCACCTGCACTTCGGAATGTTCGTTGAAATATTTCAGCGCCCGGATAATCTGGTCTGGCGCATCCATGCCCTGTACCTGCGTATGCGCCACTTGCACATGAATGCCACCCCACCTAGCATTTAAAATTTTCACAAAATCTGCATATCCGGCTGCGCCAGTCGATGAAATCACACCCAACTTCGTAATATCTTTCGGGAGCTCACGTTTTTTCTCCGGCGCAAATAACCCCTCGTCCGATAGCTTTTTCTTTAGTAGCTCAAATGCTTTCTTGATACTGCCGTCACCCACCGGTTTAATAGCCGATACCGTAAACGAAAACTTGCCCCATTTGGTTACCTTTGGTACACCCCTTACAACGATTTTCATCCCGTCTTCTAATGGCACGCGGAGCTGATAAATCGACATAAAACACGAAACGCTCGACTCCTCGTCTTTTAGATCAAAAAACACCCATTTTCCCTGGTTTACTTTGTAACTCGCAACTTCGCCGACAAGTAGAGCCCCCTCGTAAGCATATTCGAGAGTTTGATTCATTGCGGCAATGAGCGTCGTTGGCGTGAATCTCGGCGATTCACCCGGGATCGGAATGTCGGCTTTAGCTGGTGGCTTTATCTCTGTCGTCATCTTCTTTTCCTCTAATCACTTTGTAATATGGGAGCGTTCCGGTCACAATCGTAAGAATCAGCGTGAGAACCCTTGTCATCACCGTCACAATCGTTGCGGTCGGGAAATCTACTCCAAGTGCAATCATCACCCCGGCCATGCCAAGCTCATACAACCCGTAAGGCACAATTCCATCAAACACCGAACCAATCGCCTCACCCACCAGAATAAACGGCAAAAGCTCAAATCGCCCAAGCGACGTCGCTACAATCCAGTAGGTTGCTACCTCAAAGAAGCTATAAACAAACCCCCAATAAAGCGGGAGTTTCAGATACTTTTTGTTGGCTTTTGCAATCATCACGCTTTCGTGGATGTCGTCAAAGTAGTGGCTAATCTTTTCTTCGCGAATCACACGCTTTTTGTAACCAAGTGAAACGATCTTAACCACAGCATTCACAAACCTAGTTGCTTTCAAAGTAAAGAATTCAATCCGTTTTTTACTACTTGCGATATAAACAATGAGAGAAAGCCCGATAAACACACCAAAATTCATGATGAGCGACACCGGAATTACCCACATTGCTTCTGACGGAATCAAATTGAGACAAAGTAGTACCACAATCGCAACGAGCGCCTGGAAATAATTAATCACCGTCGTCACGGCATAGCGAAAGATATAAAGAAAACCAGATTGCCCAGCTGTTACATTGTATGGTCTTAATCTGTAAGTAAGATAAGCAAGCCCGCCTAAGCCTCCGGCCGGCACAGCATGATTTACAAAATTAAGCTCAGTCGAAATTGTAAGAATTTCCTTTTTTGAAAACTCTTTCACTTCCTTGCTGTGGCGAAGATACGAGAAAAAAATCTGTCCGCAAGCAAAGTACATAAACAGTTGCTCCGGTATGAGAAGCAAAAGAATCGGGATATTCGTCTCACCGAGATGATGGAACGTCTCAACCATGTCCGGCCAATTTTGATAGACTACATAGCCAACCAAAATTATCGTCGCAATAGATAAAATGGTTCGAAAAGAAAAACCAAGACGTTTTTTTGCCATAAGGACATTATACCATAAAAAATAGCCCCGGATGGGGCTATTTATTTAGCGAACTTCTACGCGAACTCTTGGCAAAGATTTGCCAGAAAAATGAGTCTTTTTAGTCTTAACAAATGTAACTACACCGTCTTTTGCAGCATGAATAGTAAAGTTGCGTGACATGTAGGTACCAGGGCCTGCAAGTTTAGTAGCACCAGTTTGGCGAACAATAACTTCGCCGTTTTTAACTTTTTGGCCACCAAAGCGCTTGACGCCGAGGCGCTGGCCAGCATTGTTATGGACGTTCTTGGCGGTACCGCCAGCTTTTACGTGTGACATTTAATCTTTCCTTAATATTATTATATCTCTCGCGACAATTTGCCCTTCTCGATGATAAAGAAGCCCCTCGCGCGATTTATTGTAAACATTATACCCCATATCACCGATTTCGTCAAGAATTTCTAACCTTGAATACTTTCCGTCTTCTCTAAGCCACGCCGGCACTGCGATGACCACCGGCGTACCGGAGCTAATCTGAGCGCCTAAATTCTTGAGGAACCCGAGGATTATGGCCTTACATTCCTGTTTCTCGGTCTTAAGCTTAATCTCTACCGGAACCGTAGACATCGGCTTCCCAAGATACCCTTCGCAAGCCACCGCATCGATTTTGCCTTGCCAGTCATGATTCGTCGCATCTCCGACTTCGACTTCGTAATCTGTAAAACCAAAATGCTTCATGTTTTTATCTGAATACTCAACCATGCGCTCGTTAATATCCGTGCCATAGGCCTTATAACCCATAAGAAGCGCTTCTTGTAGAACCACGCCGGTTCCGCAAAACGGATCTAAGATTCTCGACCCCTTCGGTAAATCCCCACAAAGATTAATAAGAACCTGCGCTAGCTTCGGTGGGAGCATCCCCACTTTCGCATCCCTTGCTGGGCGCGCTTGGTCACGCTTCGCATAGGCCTCGATATCTTGCACGCCAACTACCCTGTACCACTCATCATTCACCTTGACGAGCTCAACTTTTCGTTCATTCTTACCGGATAAACCATTATGAAGAGACGTTGCGGTCGAAATCGCCGCATCCTTGTTCTCTACCACGCGCACCGAACGGCCGTGTCTCACCAAAATCTTCTTGAGTTTAAGAGATTCAATCGTAGCAGTTTTCTTTGACGCACCATGCGAATAATCCGAAACTCCAAGCGTAATCTTACCCTCCGGAAGCTTACGAAGGTATTCGAGCGGTTTTTCATCCACGAGCTCAGCTAGTTTCATGCTACCACCGAGACGATCAATCAAAGGTTTCGTCTCGCTCTTAAACACGGCGAGTTTATTTGAAATCTTCTTAATTTCACCAAAAAGCGCTTCGAGTTCTGCGACAGATATTTCCGGTTGACGACCTAAAACCGCTAGATATTTCATTTTACAATCAAAAACTTATTTTTACCCTTTTTCACGATTGCAGTCTGATTGAGGTCAACATCGTCATTAACTTTCACACCATTTACAGTAATTGCACCACTCGTGATATACTCGCGTGCCTTCTTCTTTGATTCGGCAAGCTTATTATTTACGAGTGCATCAATTAGTGAAGTTCCCTTTGAAACTACCGGTAAGTATGCAGCAAATTCTGTAAGTTCATCAGCGGAGAATTCACTAAAATCAGTGTTCTTGTCAAAAAGCACGTTCGTGAGATTTTCAACTGCAGACATATTATCCTTGCCATGAACCACTTCAGTCACACCACGAGCAAGTGCTTTTTGCGCGATGCGCTTTTCCGGAGCTTCCTTGTGGCGCTTCAAAATATCTTCTATTTCGTCTTTCGTGTAAAGAGTGTAAATCTTCATCAAATACTCGACCGCTTCGTCAGACTGGTTTAGCCAGAATTGATAGAAATCGAAAATAGAAGTGTAATTACCGGAGCCATTATCCGTAGCGGCCAGCCAAATCGCATTACCTTCGGATTTACCGAATTTGCGACCGGTTACCGGATCAATCACGAGCGGAGTCGACCACACGTCGGCCGAACCATTCTCGAGTCTCTTAATCAAATGAATACCGGACGAGCAGTTACCGAATTGATCAACACCACAAAGCTGCATCGCTACACCATAAGTACGATATAGGTACAAGAAATCATAGCCCTGAATCAACGAGTATGAAAACTCTGCATACGAAATGCCCGAGCCACCTTCACCGATACGGTTCTGGACGAATTCACGGTCAAGTAGCTGTGTCATCGAGAATGCCTTGCCAACTTCACGAAGGAAATCTAGGTAATGCATGTCTTTAAACCAGTCGTAGTTGTCGACCATCTTAAGGCCTGGCGTTTTGCCATCCTTAGGATTACCATCACCAGCATTAAATACGCGTTCGATTTGTGCGCGAATGCATTTCTTGTTGTGCTCAATTTCTTCAAGCGACTTTAATTCACGTTCACCGTTTTCCTTCGGGTCGCCAATCTGTCCAGTCGCACCACCTACCAAAAGATACGGTTCGTAGCCATGACGCACAAAACAGGCACACATCATAATTGCTGCCAAGTTACCAATTGTTAGTGAGTCGGCCGATGGATCTGCGCCCCAATAAAACCTACGAGATTTTCTGGTATCAAGATCCGCTGGGTTTTCTATTGTAGTTTCGGCCTTAAAGCCACGATAGATTAGTTCCTCTGATAGTTTCATATATATAATATATCATATTATCAGAGAATTGCTAGTAAATCAGATTTCGGCGCCCTCGCGAGCCTTGTTTGCCCACACATCAGCCATTTCGTTCAATTCTGTACCTACATGCCCCTTTACCCACATCAATTTTACATTGTGTGTAGTATAAAGTTCATATAGTTCCTGCACTAGTTCCAAATTCTTAATCGGACCACTTTTCTTCACCCAACCATTCGCTTTCCAAGTCGGTGCCCACTCCGTTAAAACTTTCATCCAGAATTCCGAATCGGAATGAATTTCGCATCCTTCATCGCCGGCATATTTAATGGCTGCAACCATCGCCTGGCCTTCCATCTTAATATTGCTCGTATCTTTATCGCGGCCAAGTACCACTGGCTTTGCTTCATCGCCAATTTGTTCAATCACCGCAAAACCGCCTGGGCCCGGGTTTGGTGATGCGCTACCGTCTGTCCATAAAATTTTCATAGTTTCATTATAACGATTTACTCAAAAATCGGCAAATCCTCTGGGAACGGGTCGAAACCTTCCGAATCAAAATCATCCGTAAAGCCATCGCCATCTGTATCACGATATCCCGAAGAACCGTACGGGTCGTAACCGATTTCAGTTAAAAACCTAGATGGCATATTGTAATTACGGCTACCAAACGAATATCTCGACGCCGCATAAGTCAAGAATAGCCTCTTCATCGCGCGCGTCATTCCCACATATGCAAGGCGCCTCTCTTCTTCTAGTCCTGCTTCGTCTTCCGAACTTCTAGCACTCGGAAACAAACCTTCTTCCATCCCTACGATAAATACCACCGGAAATTCCAAACCTTTCGCCGCGTGAAGCGTCATGAGTGTTACCGAATTCTTCGCTGAACTTTCATCCGCCGCAGACATGAGTGACGCATCCGCCAAAAATTCCTCAAGTGTCCCATAGGTCGCAGCATTGTTGATCAAAACTTCCAAGTTATACATCCGTTCTTCCGAGCTCGGCGTCCCATCATCAGTGAGTGATTTAAAATCAAAATATGAGATAACCTTCTTTACAATTTCGCCCGGATTATCACCCACCGCTACAGAACGTAAGAAATTCACCAACCTAAGTAAAGCATTCTTAGCTTTCGCCGCCGTGAGACATTCCGGTAAATCAAGATTTAGAAGCGGATGTGGATCTTCCATCGCATCCATCGCGAGTAGGATTTTGTTTAGCGACGCTTCGCCAATTCCACTTAATACATTATCAACCACACGCTCGAGGCTCACTTTGTCGCGCCCGGTCAGAATCAGCTTCATAATTGCAAGTACGTCTTTCACTTCCTTACGATCATAGAATCTCACACCGCCAATGATTTTATACGGGATACGCAGATTCATAAATGCTTTTTCAAAAGCATACGACTGTGCATTTGTTCGATAAAGCACGGCAAAATCCGAAAAGTCCGGATACTCTTTTTGCATTTTAAGAATCGAAAGCGCCACAAAACTGGCTTCTTCATCTTCATTTCTAAGCGACTCAATGTCTACCGGCTCGCCTTTCCCGGCCTCTGTAAATAAGACTTTTTCGGTTCGGGTTTTATTCTTATTAATCACCTTTTGCGAAGCTTCAAGAATATTTCCGGTCGAGCGATAATTCTGTTCGAGTTTAATTACCTTGGCGCCCGGAAAATCACGCTCGAAATGCAGAATATTCGTGAAATCTGCCCCGCGCCACGAATAAATCGACTGCCAGTCATCCCCCACTACTGCAATATTTCTTTCCGGCCCAACCAGTAGCTTCACTAGTTGGTATTGAATTACGTTCGTGTCCTGATACTCGTCAATCAAAATGTGCTTGAATCGGCTCTGCCATTTTTCGCGGACTTCTTTATTATTCGCAAACAGCTCCAGAGCTTTTAACAAAATATCATCAAAATCTAGCGCGCCGGCTTTGGCCTTTTCCGCTTCATAGCCCTTAAATATCTTCGCAATGTCGCGCTGATTCATATACATTGCGTTTGCAGCGTAATCTTCCGGCCCATTACCATGATTCTTTTCACTCGAAATAATTCCCTGGATTGATTTCGGTTTTAATGATTTATTATCAATATTCAGATTTTTCGTCACACGCTTAATCAGTGACACCTGATCATCCATATCATAAATCACAAAATTCTTATCGAGCCCAGCCGCGTCCGCTTCCATCCGAAGAATCTTCACGCAAATACTATGGAATGTCCCCATGTACGGCATAAATGAGCGTGGCGCTTCCGCATCCTTTGGCACGTCCGGCGTCAAGATTCGGAAAAGTCGGTCGCGCATTTCTTTGGCCGCTTTATTTGTAAAAGTCACGGCAAGAATGTTAGACGGTTTTACACCATGTTGAATCAAATTCGCAATACGATGTGTCAGAGTTTTCGTCTTACCAGAGCCCGCACCAGCAAGAATCAAAAGAGGACCAGAAAGCGTTTCTACCGCCTCTTTTTGTGCGTCATTTAATCCCTTTAGAATCGAATCCATCGTTTAATTATATACCAGTTAATGGTACAATGTCAGCCCCTAAATGGCGAAGTCTCACTGCGAAATCTTGATAACCACGGTTAATCGGATAAACATTGCGAAGAATCGACGTACCAGGCGCTGCAAGCATGCCAATTAAAACCACCACGGCCGGACGAAGCGCCTGCGGTGCCACGAGCTCAGCCGGACGCCAGTTGGTCGGACCTTCAATGTAAACACGGTGTGCATCGAGGAGTTCCACTTTCACATTTAAGTTCGAAAGTTCCGTAATATAAACGGCGCGATTTTCAAACACCCAGTCATGAATCAGGGTTCTACCCTTTGCCATCGCGGCAATCACCGAGAAGAATGGCAGATTATCGATGTTAAGTCCCGGGAACGGCATCGGGTGAATCTTATCTACCGGCGCCACCAGCTCGGATTTCTTAATCGTGAGGTCCACTAGTCTCGTCCTACCGTTTGCCGACAAATACTCCTCGGATTTTTCAAACTTCGCATTCATATTCTTTAGAACTTCCAGCTCGATTTCCAGGAATTCAATCGGTGCGCGAAGCAGTTTGATTTCAGAGTGTGTTGCAAGTGCTACCGCAATAAAGCTCATCGCCTCAATCGGATCTTCAGACACATTATATTCTACATCATCATTAATACGAGAACGACCACGAACCACCAAAGTCGTCGTACCGATACCGGAAATCTTCACGCCGAGTTTTTCGAGGAAGAAACAGACATCCTGCACCATATAGTTTGGCGATGCACCTACAATCGTTGTCTTACCAGGCGAAAGTGCTGCCGCCATCAACACATTTTCGGTCACCGTATCGCCACGCTCAGTTAGCACAATATAGCGATCCGTGTATTTATTAAGTGTTTCCTGGTTCACTTCCACGTCATAAAAACCAGAATTCTTCATCGCGTCAACCTTAAGACCAAACGAACGAAGCGCAAGGAGATGTGGTTCAATCGTGCGCGTACCGAGTGAACAGCCGCCGGCATAAGGTAGCTGGAATTTCTGGTAACGATGAAGAAGAGGCCCAAGGAACATAATAATCGAACGCGTTTTTCTAGCCGCTTCAATGTTCATTTCGTCCAGTTTCAATTCGCGTGGTGATATAATCTCAAGGTCTCTATGACGGTTTTGCCAATGGCATTTTACGCCAATTGATTCGAGAACTTCAATAATTCTAAATACTTCCTCAATTCTGGCCACACGGTGAAGTACGGTCTTGCCGGAGTTTAAAAGTGCGGCACAAAGTAAACCCACCGCCGCATTTTTTGACGTGTTAATCGTAATTTCACCACTCAGTTCTTTACCACCACGAATACGAAAGCTCTGCGAAACCGAATCATTAATAGAGAGGATTTGGTTCCCAAGTGCCTCCGAAAGTTTTTTCACCATTTCTAGTGAAACGTTTTGGCCCCCTTTTTCAATACGATGAATCGCGGACTGGCTCGAGCCTACGGCTTCAGCCAAATCACCCTGCGTCCAGCCTTTTTCTAGACGCATCTGCTCAATCGTTTCCCCGATCACCTGCTGATAAGTCTTTGCCTTTTTCATAGCAAAATTATATCACAAAATGAATATTTGTTAACTATTTCGTTTCTAGTACGGCAATGCCCGGAAGTTCTTTGCCGAGCAAGAATTCAAGCGCCGCGCCACCACCGGTCGAAATCAAGGAATACTCTAGATTTGGATGCTCTTCCACAAGATTTTCAACGAATCCAGTCGTATCACCACCACAAACCACCGTTTCGGCACCGAGCTTTTCACCCATCATTTCGGCCACAATCGTGGAAGCCGTCGCATAAGCCGGATCTTCGGCCTTACCCATCAAACCATTCCAAATAATCGTCTTCGCATCGGCAATAAACCCAGCGATTTTACCGGTTGACACCGGACCAACGTCGAGCTTATTTCCCTCGCTATCTTCATCATAATCTTCTGCAACATAAATCTTACCGGAGCCTTTATAACCATCCGCTGCAATCTTACCACCGACCACAATCTGATCTGCAAATTTCGAAAATTTTTCAATTAATGGTTGTTTATCATCAACCTTCGCACCACCGATGATTAGAAGTAGTGGCCTATCCGGCTTTTCAGTCACTTTGCTCAGATTAATGATTTCCTTTTCAAGCAAAAGTCCAGCATAAACCGGCAGATGATTTGCTACAGCATTTGTCGAAGCGTGTGCACGGTGCACCACGGCAAAGCCGTCCTGCACGAACACTTCTGCGCCGGTCGCATCAATTATCTCACGAATAAAATCGTCCGAATCCTTCTCTTCGCCGGCATAAAAGCGTAGATTTTCAAGAAGTAAAATCTCACCCTTTCCAAGCTTATTCACTGCCGTTTCTACATCCGGTCCGGACACATCATCCACAAACGAAACATTAGGAATCAGTTTTGCGAGACGCTCCGCCACTGGTTTCAAAGACAAACTCTTGTCTCTTCCTTCCGGACGGCCAAGATGCGAAATAAGAACAATCTTCTTCGCGCCACCTTCACGTAAACACTGAAGTGTTGGGAGACTTGCACGAATCCTTAAATCATCCGTAATCTTACCATCCTTCATCGGCACATTGTAGTCCACGCGAACTAGCACAATCTGACCTTTAAAGCTAATATCCTTAATGGTTTTATAATCCATATTCCTCTTTCTGCCTACTTTAAACGTTACGTACTCTAATAGTATCTGAACCAAATTTGTTCTTGTCACCCGACACGATGACCGCAAGAAGATCCTTTTCACCTTCATCCGTCTTGAGATAACCGGTACCCTTTAGCTCTTCTGCTAGCTTAAATCCAAATTCATCCGAATATGGACGCACAAATGCGGAATTTGCGTAAATCAGTGCGAGTTGGTTTGCCACTCTTTGGTTCGAAGTCACTGAAACAATCGGCAGATTCGGGCGCTGTGCTGCCATTGCAAAAGCCGTTGCACCGGTCGCCGTCTGACAAACAATCACGTCCGCATCAATCTTCTCTGCAAGTCTTGCCGCTGCATCTGAAATCGCATCATAAACTGCCTTTTCGCCTTCCGGCTCTCTGGCGATTGAGGCAATTCTGGAATGATTTTGGGTATATAGAATCACCTTCTTCATCTCGGCCACAGTTTCTACCGGGTAGTTCCCGTTTGCAGTTTCATCCGAAAGCATCACCACATCAGCACCCTGCACTACTGCAGTCGCCACGTCAGAAACTTCAGCCCTGGTTGGTTCAGGTGAATCTACCATCGAAGAAAGCATTTGAGTTGCCACAATACAAAGTTTTGCATGTGCACGACACATCGCGATGAGTTTACGTTGCACAATCGGCACTACTTCGGCGCCAGCTTCTACTGCCATGTCGCCACGAGCCACCATAATACCATCTGAAGCTTTTACGATTTCTTCGAGGTGCTCATCAGATTGAATCGCCTTCTTAGTTTCAATCTTTGCAATTACTTTGGCAGTTGAACCAAGCGAAAGAAGCATTTGCTTCAACCTCTCGATATCACTTGCACTTTGCACAAATGAAAGCGACACATAGTCATAATCACAATTTGCACCATATTCAATATCGGCAATATCTTTCGGCGTCAAAATGTCACCACCAAAATCCGTATCCGGGAGATTCAAACCCTTTTTAGACATAATGAAACCATCATTCAAGATTTCTACGCGGATTGCCGTATCGGAAACAATTTCCGTAATTTCAGCCTTCACTTTACCATCAAACATCGAAAGCGGTTCACCAACTTTTACCTTCTCAGCCAAGTTGTATTGTACCGGCACAGTCATGCCACCATCATGGATAAAATCTTCCCTTGCTTCAAGCACTAGTTCATCACCTTTTTTAAGGTCTAGGTGATTGTCCTTAATCTCGCCTAAACGAATCTTTGGGCCTTGTAAATCTTGCAAAATTGCAACAGAACGTCCTTTTTTCTCAGCCGCCATGCGAATCCATTTAATCTGTTGGTCGCGTTCTTCATTTGAGCCATGTGAGCAGTTTAGCCTACAGCCGTTTACGCCGGCCATAATCACTTCTTCAATCTTTTCCGCAGAATTTGTCGATGGCCCAATTGTCGCCAAAATCTTGGTTCGTTTAAAAAGCTTACTCATATATTTATATATTACCATATTAAAGTTTTTATGGTAATATGAAACTATGAAGACTGCAAAAAAGAAATCAAGTTCTACTTTGCATACATCCCGCACCCGCGTTGAATCTTCCAAAATCGCCCACGACAAAAAAGTCGAACGTATCAAAGCCGACACTGCCCAAACCGCCATCATTGGTGTGATTCTGGGTTCAATGTTAGTTGTAATTATTGGTGTACTCGCTATTCAATTTACCAAACCAGAGCGCCAGGTCGTCAGTAAGATCGAATCCCTTGCAGCAAACTATTATGAAAATTCGCTTTATAAAACCATCTCGAACTCACCAAATTACAAAGAAACTTTGAAGAATTATTCCGAAAATGGTTTCGCCCCGGTCGCGCTTCGCCAACTACTTCTCTTTAAGAGCGGCCAAGATACCAAAGAATCCAAATACCTCACGAAATATTGCAACGACGATGGCACCACCGTCACCTTCTATCCAAAAGAACCATACGACATCAAAGATTACACTGTCGAATATAATTATTACTGTTCGTTTGACTAGCCCTTGCTAAGAATTCAAAATTTTGATATAATAATTCTGCGGTCTCGTAGTATAGCGGGCAGACACATCGGGTTTTCATCCCGACAATGCGGGTTCGCTCGCCGAAGGCGAATAGCCGAAGCGAAGCGGAGGCTAACTCCCTTATTAACAATCTGGTCTCGTAGTATAGCGGTTAGTACATCGGGTTTTCATCCCGACAATGCGGGTTCGACTCCCGCCGAGATCACCAAGAATAAAAAAGATAGCCTGAAAGGCTATATTTTTTATTCTTTATGGTTGTCGGAGAGAGGCGAACCCGCAGGGTTCGCTCGCCGAAGGCGAATAGCGAGCGCAAGCGAGCTAACTCCCGCCGGAATCACCAGAAAAGAGTGGATGAGAAAAACTATTCTGAAAGCCATCGCCCAGAAGTGCCCATATCTTTATGCCGTCGTGACGATGGATGAATTCCCGCAAATTTTTACTGAGAATGACTTCTACAAGGAGGTGATGGTCCGGCCAGAGGAACAATAAATATTGGCCGAAAGGTTAATAAGTCGTTTCCAGAATGCTCCGAAGAGCCGCGACAGATGCGGCTCTTTTTGGTGCTCTGTTTGAACTGCAATGTCGGGCGGTGGTCCGGGCGGTGGGTCACCTCAACAAACAAGCAAGTCGAGAATAATGCTACAACATCTTTTGCAAAAGATGGTATAATCACTATAAATAACGGAGTTTTTGTAATGCCCGAAGAGATGAAGATAAAACAAAAAAATACGGGATCAACGTCTGGAAAGAGAAAAAAGATTACGAAAAAACAGTCTAATGAAAAATTATCTACGACGAATAAAAAAATATCTGCCGATACCAAGCAAAATGATCAGAGCCCAGAATTAAAAAGTCAAGAGAAGAAGAGTCCAGAGAATAAAAAAACCATTAATACATCCGAATCCAAAAATAGCAAAAAGAGTAAAGTTCTCAGGATCGTTATCGCAATCGGAGGTTTGATAATTATTGCTATCGCATGCGGTTTTCTTATTCCGTTTCTCGTCGATCGTCTGAATATTTCCTCAGATAAGATCTTAGAGAGATTTGCCGAAAAGCATTCGTATGTAGTTGATATTGAAAACTATACTACGGAAACTGACCCTAATGGCATCATGGGCAATGAAAACGCCTACATTTCGAAAAGCAGTTGGGGAGACAATAGGCTTGAGAGCATCCCAGAAGGAGTCGCTGGCACTATGGAAGTATTTCGAAACACAAAAGATGCTGAAATTAGGGAGTGGAAACTTAATTACACAAAAGAAAACTGTAGAAACTATATTACTCCGGAAAAATACGGTGAAGAACTGTCAGATTATGTTTGTAATGGTCTTAGCTATGGGACGATCTATAGAAACAGCGTTGTCGTCATAAGATTGACGAGGGCGCTGTCTGATGAGCAAGTTGAAGAGTATAAACACGGTTTTGACGATCTGATTTCTGGTTTCATAATCAATGAGAGTAATACTCCTACCGATGAAAAAGTTGAAGAATTAAAGAAGGATATTGAAAAAGATACTGCCGCCTCGTTTGAAGGACAAGTAAAATCATTTGAAGACGATCTGAATAATCTTGCCGACGACTTTGAAAAGCAAATTAAAGCAGCCACTGAGAGTCTTTCTGATGATGATTATGCCGAACTGAAAGATAGTCTGAATTATGTTAAAACTATCCCTTTTTTCTCTGACAAACTTGATAAATGGACAACAAGCGTAAAGAATGTAAAGAATAAAATTACCGAAAAAAAGAATGCCGTAATTGCCAATATTAATAATCGCCTTTCCGCTATTGCTTCTTCGCTTAGTGAATCTGAATTATCCAAAGTTAAGGAAGATATTAAGAATATCACTGATCCATACTACGATTCATATAAAGAAAAATGGGAATCAAAGATTTCAAGCATAGAGACGAGTATTGAACGTAAAAAGCTTGCAGCCAAGAACCGTACTTTTTCGGCGGGAAAATACACTGTTGGCTCGGATATTGAGTCTGGCACCTATGACATAATTGCCGTTCGTGGTAGTGGCAATCTATTTATCTATAATAGTTCTCAGCGTCTTGACGTAAATGAAGTGATGGACGTATATGGACGTTATGGCTTTAGCACAAAGTACAATAATGAATACCTCGGATATGGATATACAATCGAGATTAGGAGTGATTTAGTTCTCAAATTTGAAGCAAAGAAATAAATTGGATTTTGATCTGCTCAGTCGCATAATCAAATAGATTGACAAAATAGTCGGCGATAGTTTTGCCGAGTAAAATATAGCCGAGTGTGCCATTTTCGCATTCTGCTATTTTTTGCCGAGTAAATGGATAATCGGCAAACTTAAGCTTTTTCTTTCATATCACCATTGACGCCCTATCACAAGAAATAAAAAAAGACCCAAAGGGTCTTATTTTTATTTCTTTTGTTCCCGATAATTCTTAATCGCATCCGCAAGTGCCTCATGCCCAAGCACGGAACAATGGAATTTGTGTTTCGGTAAATTCCCGAGATAATTATCAATGTCTTTCGCCGAAATATTCAACGCCTCATCTAGAGTCTTTCCCTTAGCTAGCTCAGACAACGCCGAAGTCGAAGCAATCGCCGAAGCGCAGCCATAAGTCTTCCAGCGAAGATCTACAATCCGGTCATCTTTCACCTTGATATACATTTTCATTTGGTCACCACAAATCGGGTTCCCCACAATCCCGGTTGCATCAAAATCAAATTTCGATTCGTCGCCAAACAAGAAATTCCTAGGATTTAAGAAATGCTCTTTGACTTTTTCCGGATAGACCCAGTCTTCACCTTCCATTATTTTATTTTCCTTTCTATAGTGCTAATTTTTTGTAGACGCTCGATAATGCCCGGCAGCACCGCCATCACTTTCTCGACGTCCTCCTTTGTATTATCAAGTCCAAACGAAAAACGAATTGAAGAATGCGCCACTTCGGCATCACCGGTTTTTGCCATCAAGACGTGACTCGGCTTAATATCGCCAGAAGCGCAAGCAGAACCGGTAGAAACAATTATTCCTTCAGCATCTAAATAAAGCTGGATAGATTCGCCCTCAGCAGCTTCAAATGAAACATTCAAAATATTTGGAAGCGATTTCTCACCATCAAGTTCGGTATTTAAACTACTCCCCGGAACTTCTTTTAGAATCCGGCTAGCAAGTTCATCGCGAAGAGCGCGAACCTTGGTGTCGTAAATCTCCCAAGTCTTATGGTCTAAAACATATTTCAGCGCAGCGCCAAACCCGGCAATCCCCACTGTATTATAAGTACTGCCACGGCGATGTTTTTCCTGGCTACCGCCAATAATGAGCGGTTCAAACGGTACACCTTTCCTAATATACAGTGCGCCCACGCCAATCGGCCCACCAATTTTGTGTGCACTAAAAGTTGCATAATCTAAATCTAGCGCCTTCACGTCTAGAGGAAGTTTACCCAGAGTCTGAGTGAGGTCGGAATGCACAAACCCACCTTCTTTGTGGGCTTTCTTTGCGATATCTTTTATAGGCAAAATCTCGCCAATCTCATTATTTGCGAGCATATAAGAATAAAGCACCGGCTTTTCGTCCCCACCTAATACCTTCGCAGTTTCAATCACGGAATGATGCTCAAGTGGTGAAGTAATAATCTTGTGCCCTTCAAAAGTTCGGATTACGGTATTATTAGATTCCGAAGCACCGGAAGTAAAGATAATCTCATCAGGCTCAGCATTAATCAGTTTAGCTAAAAGCTTCCTAGCCTCCTCGATTTTATTCATCGAAAGATGGCCAGGGGTATGAAGAGCAGACGCATTGGCGAAGTATTTTTCTTCGGCCTCGTGCATCGCCTTAATCACCTCCGGAAGAAGTGGGCTAGTGGCAGCATAATCTAGATAGACCATTATCCTCTTATTATATCACAGTGTCACCCTATCCCCCATCTTTCCCAGACGCAAATTTATGTTATAATATATAATATATGCCCTAAAAAGCAAATAATGTACATTAGGAGGTTTATCATGAACAAAACTATCTGTCCGAAAGTACGCGCATATATCGAGAAAGAAATCTTTCCCCGCTACGAGAAGCTTCCTGGCCACTCGCTCGACCACATCAAGAACGTCATCGAGCGCAGCCTCCGGATAGCTGAAGGTCTCGACGATATCGACATCACGATGGTCTACGTCATCGCGGCTTATCACGACCTCGGTCGTGAAATCGCCAATAAGACCCACCACGAGTGGTCCGCTTATCTACTCAACCGCGACGAGACGCTGAAGAAACTCTTTCTCCCAGAAGAAATCAAAATCATGGCTGAAGCCGTGGAAGATCATCGCGCTTCTTCGGAGCGCCCGGAACCACGCAACATCTACGGCAAGATTGTTTCTTCCGCTGATCGCTCATACTGTGTCGACGAAATCCTGGCCCGCGCCTACGATTACAACAAGACGCTTCACCCGGATTACACGGAAGACCAGCTCATAGAAGCCGTACGTCGGATTCTCCGCCGGAAATATTCCCCGGACGGCTACGCCGCCACCAAGATTTATTTCTTGAAGGACGAATACACCAAGTTTCTGGAAGAAGTCGAGCGCCTCACCCGCGACCCCGAAGAGTTCAAGAAAACCCAGCAAGAGTTCAACCGCAAACGCGGTATCTACTAAACAAAAACTCCCGCCGAGGCGGGAGCTTTTCTATTCTCCAATCAACTTCAAAAACTCCACCTCATTCATTCTCGGAATTCCGAGTTTATCAGCCTTATCAGTTTTGCCTTTCCCTGGCTTCTCGCCCACAATTAAGGCCGTGGTCGTCTT
Source organism: uncultured Candidatus Saccharibacteria bacterium (assembly GCA_947165465.1). Classification (GTDB taxonomy): domain Bacteria; phylum Patescibacteriota; class Saccharimonadia; order Saccharimonadales; family Saccharimonadaceae; genus Nanosyncoccus. The sequence goes on from CAMVAM010000007.1 coordinate 27,893, forward strand.
CGTTACAGACGAAGTCACTGTTGCGCCAAGTGCACGTAATTTATCTTCTGCTTCTTCTCGCCCCATCGAAGCCAGCGTCCCAGTCACAATATAAGACTTCCCATCAAGTGGCAAAGAAGCACCGCTTTCTTTCCTCGGCCACGCACCTAGCTCGCGCATTTCTTCAAGTAGCTTCACATTGTCTTCATCCGAAAACCACGCCACAATTGACTCTGCCACTACTTCACCAATATCCGGAACCTCAAGCAATTCATCCTCAGTCGCCACCATCATTTTATCCAGCGAACCAAACTTCCTAGCGAGCGCCGTTGCCGTCTGTGCTCCCACATGGCGAATCCCAAGCGCCGTAATAAACTTATTAAGAGGTGCATTCTTAGACCCTTCGATCGCCGCTACCAAATTATCTGCCGATAATTCTCCAAATCTTTCAAGCCCCGCCACCTGCTCACGCTTCAACCGATAAAGATCCGCCACTGATTTTACCAGCCCCGCATTCACGAGTGCCACCACGTTCTTCTCGCCTAGCCCCTCGATATTTAATGCCGGCTTTGATGCGTAATATTCAATTGCGCGTTTCAAAATAAAATCAGACGACTCGCCTTTCACGCGGTACACTGCCTCGCCTTCCGGGCGCTCAAAAGTAAGCTCCGGGTATTGACGCTTCAATGCCTTCTCAAAATCAAACTTCTCTGCTCCATCCGGGCGAAGCGTCGTTAAGACTTCTTTCACCTGCGGAATAATATCACCGGCCTTATAAATAATTACTGTATCACCAATTCTAATATCGAGTCTCGCAATCTCGTCCGCATTGTGAAGCGTCGCATGACGAACCGTCGAACCGGCCACGAGTACCGGGTCAAAAATCGCTACCGGCGTCGCGGCACCAGTGCGACCAATCGAAATCACAATATCCTTAACCTTGCTCGTCACTTCTTCGGCCGGAAACTTAAATGCCACCGCTGCGCGTGGAGTCTTTCCTACAATTCCCAGCTGGTCATAAACCACGCGATCATTAATCTTAATCACCATGCCATCTGTATTAAATGGCAAAGTTTTGCGGTATGCATCTAGCCCTTCAATATATTCAAATAATTCTTTTCTCTCACTCGCCTTAAATACCTTGTCTTCATTTGAAGTCTGGAACTTAAGTGCACGAAGCATTTCGTATGCTTCGTGATGTGTCGGGAGATTCGGTTTCACTAAATCATAGGCGATAAATCTCAGTGGTCTAGACGCCGCAATCTTTGGATCAAGCTGACGAATCGAACCGGCAGCAAGGTTCCTAGGATTTGCAAACTCCGGCTCACCATTTTTTCTTTGAATTTCATTCAGCTTTTCAAATTCTTTCTTAAAAATCACGATTTCACCGCGAACTTCCACATCGCTAGTATTTTCAATTTTTAACGGAATGTTTTCAATCGTCCGAACATTCAGCGTCACATCTTCACCAACCAAGCCGTCTCCACGCGTCACCGCCTGCACCAAAACTCCATCTTTATACTTCAGCGCGCATGCCAGCCCGTCCATCTTAATATCCGTAAAGAATTCTTCGATTTTTCCGCCCGGCACCAACTTCTCGTTCCTTGAAATCCAGTCTAAGACTTCTTCCTTCGAAAACACATCGGCAAGACTAATCATCCTTTTTTCGTGTTTTACTTTCGTAAACTTATCAAGCGGTTTTCCGGCCACGCGCTGTGTTGGCGAATCCGGCGTGATGAGTTCCGGGAATTCCGCTTCGAGCTGCGAAAGTTCGTGTTTCAATGAATCCGCCGCCGACTCGCTCATAATCGACTCATCTAATACATGATAATGATACCGATAGTCATTTATCAGTTCACGGAGTTTAATAATTCTTTTTTCAGCTTCATTTTTCGTCATAATTTAGCATCCATCTATAATATAAATACAAATATGCTGTAATGTAAATCCCCGTAAAGCAGGTCATCACAAGTAAGCATACTGGTACAAATGGAATGCCCGCCGCCCACTCAAAGTTTTTCATCAGAAGATCAAACACAATTAGTGGTAGCATCACCGCCACCCATGTAAGTGCCATAATAATTAGAAGTGCAATAATGCGAAGCACAAATTTGAATCTGCGCCCCATCATGAGGTCCGACGCTGCATGCATTGCCTTCATCGGGTAAAGCCCCGGTGCGCTCACCGCCACAAATGCAATGAGAGACGACGATAATAAATATCCAGACAAAATCACCATGAGAGCCGCAAAAATAAAGAATAATAGCGCATAGAATGGTGTTGATAGAAAATCAGTTTGCACCGCCGATGAATAAACGATGATGAGGAAGAAAATCGGGATGCACTGAATCACTGCAATCACGAAGATAACGAACGATGAAATCATTGGCGTCATCGCATTGTAAAGTGCATCACGTAGTTTAATTTTGTGCCCAGCCAAACGATGCCTCAAAATGAAAATCGTACAGAGCCACAAAATCAAGAAAATCAAAACAAAGAAAATCGTGTTCGTTTCCTTGCCGGAGCTCGAAAGCCCACCGGTCGTCACCGTAGAAATAAGGAGAAGTCCTGCCTTCGCCACGTAGCCGATATCACCATATCCCATTTGCTCGGTCGTTTGATCAAGCACTTGTTGGAATTGCTGGAAAGTCGACTCATTCATAAGCCCAATAAATACCACCGCCATCACTACCGCAATCACGAGTAGCGGGAGAAACAGTCTCCAGTTCTTAAAAATCACACTAAAAGTTTTCGCCGCATGATACGTAATCCCCGGCACTTCCAAGTTTCTCTTATAATCCTCCCGATATGACCGCTTAAAACTTTTGTGAGGACGTATTCTTTCTGGAGAAACCATCCTGCTCTTAACGGTGCGAAGAAAAACTTTTATTCGGGACCATAGGCTTGGCCGAACGGCCTCGAGTGTGTCCCGAGTAAAAGTTTTTTTCGCACCCTTACGACCAGCTTGTTTCTTCGGACTAGAAGGTTTTTTTGCCATGTTCCAACCTCTCAATTCTCTTCTCAATCGGCGGGTGCGTACTGAATAGATTACTTAGGAACCCTTTGCGAAGCGGATTATTAATATACATCGCTTCGGTTGCCGTATTCTGCTGCTTCATTGGTTGAGAATGAGATTGGAGTTTCTTTAGCGCATTAATCATCCCTTCTGGATAACGTGTGATATTTACAGCCGATGCATCAGCAAGATATTCCCGTTCACGCGATACCGCCATCTGCGCAATCGCAGCAAGGATTGGCGACAGAATCGCAACGGCAAGAAGAAGTACATATCCCACCGGACTACCTTCATTGTCGCGCCTGCGGTTTCCATAGAACATCATCCTCATGGCAATATCGGAAACTAGGCCCACTACGCAGGTTAGACCAAACACAATCATCGACACGCGAATATCATAATTCTTTACGTGTGACATTTCGTGCGCCATCACTGCGGTGAGTTCTTTATCATCCATAATATCGATGAGGCCAGTCGTCGCTGCTACCATCGCGTGTTGAGGATCCCGACCGGTCGCAAATGCATTTGGTGCCGGGTCATCAATCAAATAGACCTTCGGCATTGGCAAGCCCGTCGTGATACTCAAATTTTCTACTGCATTATAAAGTCTCGGATTATCTTTCTTCTCGATTTCTTTTGCTCCGCTCATCACCATTGCAGCTTTTCCGGCGATGAAATATTGAATGAGAGCATAAATGATTGCCACAATCAGAACACCCACCATAATCCAAACGTCACCATAAAAATATGCAAAAATTCCGGCAATCGCCGCAATCATCACCACGAAACTAAACATTATAATAATAGTTCGTCTTTTGTTCTGTGCAATCTGTTTATACATTTTCTTTAAAGGGCTACACCCCGCGATTGCGGAGTGTAGCAAAGCTTAATTAGAATTTTACATCTGGAGCTTTTTCAATTTTAGCTTGCTCAGCTTCAGTGACTTCAAAGTAATCACGCTTCTTGAAGTGACCAAACATGCTGTTTACAACATTTGCTGGGAAAGTCTTAATCTTGGTGTTAAGTTCCTTAGCACCGGCATTGTAAAAACGACGAGCAGCTTGAATTTTGTCCTCGCAGTCTTGAAGTTGACCTTGGAGAGTTTGGAAATTCGTATTAGCTTTGAGTTCTGGGTAAGCTTCGGCGATTGCGAAGAGACGACCAAGAGCACCTTGCATAGCATTTTCTGCTTCAGCAGCTTGCTTCACGGTCTTTGCGCCCATTGCAGCAGTACGAGCTTCAGTCACCATCTTGAAGGTTTCGTTCTCGTGCTTGGCATAGCCTTTTACGGTCTCAACCACATTCGGGATGAGATCTGCACGATACTTGAGCTGCACAGTGATGTCAGACCAAGCTTCGTTTACGCGCTCGTTGAGCCCAACTAAGCTGTTGTAAATCGCTACAATCGTACCAACGACGATTAGTAGAATTGCGACTACAACAATTACTACTATTAATACTGGATTCATTTCCACTCCTTATATTATATATATAATCATTATAGCACAAAAAGCCGACGTTTTTTAGCTAAAAAACTAGTCGTTTGACACCTCTGGCGCAACCTCATTCGCCGGGTGCACCATCGTAAATTTCACCTTACCGGAATAACTTCCGGAAGCTTGCCCTTTACCAATATTTACCGCAAAACTCGAAAAGAATCCGGCCATAGAATCCGGAGTTGTACTAGCATTATAAGAAACCACTTTTGTATATTGCCCAGGAACCACTTTGTAATTATTGTAGCCGTTTTCAATTCCCATATTTGACGGATTATAAGAATCCAAGTCTTTTTCAAGCTTCAAAGACCAGTTCGAAACATATTCATCCACGCCAGTCCCGGTCGCAATCGATTGCCCACCGGAATGCACCATACTTGTATTCCCATGGGTATCACCAGAATAGCCAATTGCATAGATCGAGAACCCAGCCGCGTCATTACAAACCGCCGAAACCTTTGTTTTTCCAATCCCATCATGATATGAGCCGGTCTCAAAAGCATAAAGATGCGTCGTCACAGGCGTTGTCGACATTGTACAGGCCGCCGTCACATAGACAGACGCCTCTTTTGATTCAGCACTCGCAAAACTCGTATTAATTAGCGCCACAAACGCAAAAATCGTAATAAAAAGCAGCAGTAGTACAAATCCAAAACAAGAACCAATTGTTTTTGTTTTTGTATGACCTTTCATATTCATTATTATATCATGCTTTTGTTATTCTTAAAAAAGCAAGGGGTAAAAAGTCCCCACGTTTTTGTGGGGACTTCTTGGTTTTACAAAGAAACGCGAATATCGCACACCATAACATCACGATCGTAAAATGAACCTCGGTCATAGTAGACAATTACAGTTTCGTCATCTCTTTTAACGAGATACTTACCGTATTCATCTTTAACTATCGTAATGTCTTTCGGAAGCCGAACGTTAAAGAAGTAATAATTTGCTTCACCAAGCACCTTTATGCCAAGCTTCTTATAAATCTCAAACAAGTATTCTTCTTTGTCATACTTCTTCGAATACTCAGCCGGTACCGGACCTCCGTAAAAAACCGGCAAGCACGTCTTTCGGTCGGTGCTGTCGTGTATTGCCTTTGAACTTCTGTCAATCGCTTCGTCACTACTCATACCGCCCATAATACCAAGGAGTGTCGCCATACCGGCAAACATGGTATCCCCGTTATCGGGTGCAGGAACACTGTTTTTCTTGCGAAGATATTCTTTGTAATGACGCTTAAAACCATATTCGTATTCACAGGAATCCTTACTGTATAAAGAGAAAAAGTATTCGATTCTCTCTTCATTCAGCGGTATAAGGTGTGCTCTGTTACCGGCAACAACCATAACAGCTTGCCAAACCTTCAGGATTCCGCGATCTTGGACAGGCACTTCCGTTTCAAGCGCCGCCTCAGTAAAACATTGAACGCTTTCGATGTCATCATTCAAAACATCAACGAGAAAATCGCTCGTTAGTATTTCTTCAGGAATGTCCTCCATCACAGGAGTATCATTGCTAGTGCAAAGTGCATGATAATACTCCTCCGTGCGATACTCGTCCGGGGTAATTTCAAGAAAACGGTTAGCCCCATTTCTTTTGGATGCAAAGCATCTTGCACCTAGGATATACATTTCCTGAGTCAGGAGCTCCGGCTTTCTTCTTTTTACAGAATAAAACCAGTCGTCACATTCGTCGCGTCGCTCGCAATATCTCATATTGACAGCCCTGAGCATTGCGCACATTACCAGCTCTTCATCAATGATTGCTTCATCCATCCATTCAAAAATGTTTTTCTCAAAAAACAATGAATAGTAATTGATCGCAATCAAATCCTTGAAGAATTGCTTATTAAACTGCTTTGGGTGAGACACAACATACGCAATGTAGTCGTCATGACAGCCAGTTAAGTGCTGTCTGAGATACTCAAACCTTTCACTTTTCGGGATATTCGCTATGGATATATCAGACTTATAATACTTATACTCCGTGTTTCCCTGCGTGTACCCCCTCTCCTGAAACTGTCTGGCTAATCTTTTGTAAGCCGGCATCTCTGTAATTACGCTTGCTATGAAAGCCAATACAATCACCTTCCTTTGTAAATAAAGAATTAATCTACCAGATATACAATCTCCTTATAATAATAACATAAAAAGTTTAAAAAGTCAATATTATAGATACACAAAAATGGTGCGAATGAAGAGACTCTAACTCTCATTGGCGCAGCCCGAGAGTTAGCGGACAATAAAAAATGGTGCGAATGAAGAGACTCTAACTCTCGCACCGGAGGTCCGAGAGTTCCTGTCGCACAAAAATGGTGCGAATGAAGAGACTCTAACTCTCGACCTCTTCCTTGGCAAGGAAGCGCTCTAAACAACTGAGCTACATTCGCACGTTTAGATAATTATAACACATAGATTTGAATTTTTGAAGCATTTTTTCTTTGACAAATCGAAACTAATCTGCTAAAATCATAAGCATAATAAAGCAAAAATAAACAGGCAAACAATAATAAATGGACATGTTTCTTCAAATCGTGATGTTGGTTGCTGGCTTCGTACTTTTGATTAAAGGTGCGGACTGGCTCATCTCCGGCGCATCTTCCGTTGCGCAAAATTTCAAAGTATCAAAAATGTTAATCGGTCTTACCATTATCGCGTTCGGTACCGGTGCTCCAGAACTTGCAGTGTCCATTTCTTCCATGATTAGCGGCAATACCGATGTCCTCCTCGGTAACGTGGTTGGTAGCAACATCGTAAACGTCTTACTTCTTCTTGGTGTCGGTGCAGCCATTACGCCAATCATCGTAAAAAGAAATACTGTGAAAAAAGAACTGCCAATTTTGCTTTTAATCTCTACTATACTCGTCGTCTTATTCCTTGATACTTCTTTGAACGATGCCACTGTTAGCAAAATCTCTCGTGCTGACGCTCTTGTCTGTATCCTATTATTTGGTGTCTTTATTTACTACCTCGTCGCCATGGCCAAAAAGAAGAAAAACGCCAAAAACGAAGTCGAGAAACCAAAGTGGAAACTCGGCATGTCGTTCCTTGTTACTATCCTTGGTCTCGCCGGCGTAGTTGGCGGTAGCCAGCTCGTCGTAAACGGTGCTACATCAATCGCCCAGGCTTTCGGCGTATCCGAAAAAATGATTTCCCTCACTATCGTCGCCTTTGGTACTTCGCTCCCAGAGCTCGTCACAACTATTACTGCATCTAGACGAAAAGAGCACGATCTCTTAATTGGTAACATCATCGGCAGTAACATCTTTAATATTTGTGGTGTCATGGCCATCCCAGTACTATTCGGTGGTTCCATCACTGCTACGAACTTCGACCCAATCGACCTTATCATGCTCATCTTCTCTGCTCTTCTCGTTTGGCTCTTTACTATTAAAGACCACAAGATTAACCGCACGGAAGGCTTCGCGATGCTCCTCATCTTTGCCTTGTACTATACCTATGTCATTTACGCTGGAATAACGGGCTTCTCTCTCCTATGAATTGGTTAGTCCTGGTTGCAATTGCGGTCGTCGCTGATGCAATCAGAGTGTTTGCTGATAACTACATTACAGACGTCTATTTCAAAGGCAAAGAATCTGTCTCACAAAAGCATTTTTATGGTTGGTTTTTCGTCATACTATCAATCGTCATGCTTTTCATCTTCCCGGTCGATATCCAAGCAGCTCCACTTTATTTAATCGGCTTTCTAATTCTGTCCGGCTGTCTTAATTCACTTGCTGGGATTCCATATTATCGCGCCATGGAAATGGACGACACTACAAATATTTCCATTTTCGTTCAATTAGCGCCAATCGTTTATCTAGTCTTTGGCTGGATCGCTTTACATGAAAGCTTCTCTCCGCACCAACTGCTTGGCTTCGTAATTATTCTTTGTGGTCCGTTTCTCGTTATCGCTACCACCAGGAAACGTAGCCGCAAAGTCAAAATCAAAGCTGCCATCCAAGCAGCCCTCTATGTCGTAATTTCCGTCGTCGCAAATCTCATTTTTGTAAAAACCAGCGACATTACCGAAATGTCATTCGTACAGGACATGATCTTTATCTTCCTTGGTAAAGGTATCGGCAACATTATCATCTGCGGTTTCAAGCCAACCTGGATCCAACGCTTTAACACTGTTGTCAAGAAGACGAAAGGCAAAATGCTTCGCCCGCTTATTATTAATGCTATCATCGGTATTACAAAGGATTTCACCTACCGTGCCGCCCTTACCCTCGCTCCGGCTGTCGCTATCGCATCAGTTGCTACCGATTCCGCCTCGCCAATCGTTGTTTTCTTCCTCGGTATTTTATTTACTCTCATCTGGCCAGCTTTCGGTCGCGAAAAACTCGAGAAAAAGACTGTACTTGTTCACATGATTGCTACTATTCTAGTTGTAGCCGGCATTATCATACTGCAAAAATAAATTCCATGATATAATAAATCAAGGTGGTGCTTTGGCGGAGTGGTTACGCAGCGGTCTGCAAAACCGCGTACACCGGTTCAATTCCGGTAGGCACCTCCATTTTTCTTACGAAAATTCCGGGCCTTCCGCGTCCCAAGGGGCGGTAGGCACCTCCATTTTTAATGCCTACTTTTCCTTATCGACAAATTTGATAATTGGTTTCTTTACCGTTGCTAGTTCACCAGCCTTTTCAATCAAAGCAGCAACCTTCGCATGATCTTTCTCGCGCATCTCATCCGTAAACCCTTGGCGCGTGCGCCATAAATCACCATAAAAACCGGTTCCCTTAGCTGCATTCCAGAAATATTCTTCGCAATCTACATCCATATAATGCCACGGCTTATTAAACAAATTGAAGTGTAATAGTTTCGCGTCCTTCGGCAGCTCTGGGCTCGGCTCCAGATTCCAAGCATCATCCAGTGGTAAAACTTTCCCACGAAGAATTAGGTTTAGATAATCTTGGTCCGGCGCTACGAGACTTACATCAAAATCCTTCATGAGGTCCGTCATGCGGGTAATATAATGAAGCTTTCTAAGTTTCTTTAGGTCCATCAAAAGCACACCGGAATTCACATATTCACTGGCTGGAATTCCTAAAGCATTCTCCACATAGCCCTTAAATTCTGGCACATAAGTCACCTTCGGGTCAATTCTCGCCGCAATTACTTTTTCGCCGAGATCAATATCGTATAGTTTACCAATATCATCTAATAAAATCGTATCGCTATCGATATAAACTGCCTTATCATATTGTGGGAAAAGTCTTGCAATAAAGGCGCGGTAATAATACACTGTCTTCGAAAAGAAATCACCCGTACCAGTCTTAGTTGCACAATAAGTACGAATGATTTGTAGATGAATATTAAACTTCATCTTACGAAACTCAATTGCTACATTCTTCGTCACCATGTTACGGAGACGCCAACGGTTCGGCAAACTGAGCCTGTCATACATAATAATCACACGGTAGTTGCGATTCGGATTGGTATGGCGCATAAGCGAACTAATCGCTGCCGCCGCGTACTGTGCATAGTCATTCGAGATTGTCAAAAATACAGGAACAACTTTATTTCCGTTTAGTAGATTTATGCCTGTATTGAAAATACTCATATGAACTCTTCTTACTCCATTTTACCATACTATCATAAGCTTCTTTCGCTAATTTTGCACGATTTTGGTCGTCCGTCAGCTTCTCATCCGGGTAGAATGGTCCATCCACATAAACTGTCATATCTGGCCTTGCCTGGCCCTTAACTTTAGACTTATGATAAGTGGTAGTCATCGTAAAAATCGGTACATTATTGCGAACTGGATACTTAAATGATTTATCACCGGCCGGGAACTTACGAATCTTTGTATAATACGGCCACACGTGTGCTTCCGGATAAATCACTAAACATTTCTTTTGCTTAATTCTCTTGTCTACAGCTTCATTCATTGCCTTCTTTTCTTCATCATTCGTACCTAGCGGAATCCCACCAATCATCGGGAGATACTTACCGATGCCAGGTAACTTCAAGTTTACTGGTGAGATAATCGTAAAGATTCTTTTGTTTGCCACGAGCGCCGGCGAAAAAGCATCGTGGAATGGATTTGTGTGGTTCGCATACATCACATAACCGGTTCCCTTAACTTTTTTAAACTTCTCGCGCCCCACAATATCCATGTGAAGATAGAATCTCGCATAAAACCTCGCAAACACCTTAAAACATCTAAATAGTATCGCCGAATACATTCTTACGAACGGATTCTTCGGAATAAACTCATAACCATTCGGCAGAAGAACTTTTTCTTTTTTCTCCTGCTCCTTGGTTTTTATCGGATCATCTTCTTCATTTTCGTAATAAAAAACTCTTTCTTCTTCTGGTAAATCTTTTTGAAATAATTCTGCCTTCGCCATTACAAATTACCTTTCAATTCTTCGTACTTCATTAATATATCATCATACTCTGTGATTTTCAAAATCTTATGAATCTTTTCGATTTCAAATGGTTTCACTTTTTGCACTCTAAAATATGGCCAAAATTTAAAATTATTCGAAAAATGATGGAGTACAGTATCATCACGCGGCCTCTCGCCCTGCTCGTTATACTTTCTTGGCATTAGCTTTCGCTTTTTTATACATTTGTTTAATGCCGCCTGGTCCGCCAGCATCATCCATCTCTTCATGCATTTTGCGACCGCCCTTTCAAACATCCCACTTTTTAGACATTCTTCCATATTAAAGAGCATCACGCCGGAATTCATGTAATCGGTTTTTGGGAAGTTGTAATGATAGAAATTCTTTCCGTAGATATCGAGCACACCCGCCGCTTCAACGTCCGTTAAATCCGTATTATAGAATTCCGACAAATCTTCGCGGCACACCACATCATAATCTAGATATAAAACTCTGTCTAGCTCTGCAATTTCCGGAATTTTATCAATGTAAAGTCTTAGCATCGAGCACGGCGTAAAATAAGACTTCATATTTTTCTTCGGTAAATTGTCGACGAAAACTTTGGTCGCATCAATTCTTTTCACAAAATTTCTCGAGTTCGTCTTTTTTACTAAATCATCTAGAAACGCGGTAGCTTTTTCGGTAAACGGTTTCGTGTTTTCATAGTTAATTGTAAGGATATAAATATGGAGCTCTTTTTTATTATTTTTTAAGAGCGACAGAATCGAAACTAATACTCCGCGACTGATTCCTTGGTCGCCGCAGTAGAGAATATTCATACCTTTATTATACCTTTTTAATTAGTCGAATGAAAGTGTTGTTGTGGCCGGCCTCGTGAAACACCTCAGCGTTTGCCCACCGCCAATCGCTTTTACGCTATCAATCATATTCGTCTGGCCGTTATAGAATAATGTGTAATCTGCGGCCGAATCCGTAACGTCGCCAACTACGCCCGAACTAAAGATGCCACGGTTACCGACGAATCTAAGTTCCCCAGTCCAGACGCCAGTTAAGCCAAAGTAAAATGGACTAGACCAAGCATTACTCGTACCAATAGCGCTCGAAGCATAGCCAAACGGTTCTAGAAGAGCATAGAACGTGTCGTCACCGGTACCGGTTCTCGGCAAAGTCCAACCGGCCGGACAAATCGAACGATCGATTACAGAATTATACACTATGTAGCTAGTCACATCATTCACCGCAAGTGCAGCCGCGAAATTGTAATAATTCCCTAGTTTATAATGCGAGTCGCCGGTTTCCGAAATATAATTGTTCACATTCTGAGAACTATCCTGCGTTGCGCCGGTCCAGTACAAATCACCCGGATTGTAAGACTCGATAATTTTTGAGTTATTCCAAGTCGTATCATTGGTCGAGCGAGTCGAAGCACTCGGGCTCCAGCTCGACGGAATATCAGTATTAGTCGGACCATATGAATAAGACATGTCGATATCGTGGTCTAGATTCTGTGTCATCCAGATGTGTCCGTCCGGCATCTTTCTTACCGTGTATTCTTTTTCATCACGCGCGTCTCTCACCACAATTTCTTGAAGTGTTTCAAGCGAATCACCCCATTCTGCCACATCTTGCATATAAAGGATCTCATCGTCGGTCGCCACAGCCGTTACCACATTAATCACCACCGTCGCAACATAAGTACCGGAAGTAATCGAGTCATCCGCCATTGCTCCAAAGTAGAGATTAAATGTTGAAATTGCCGCTGAATCAGACGAAAAGATTTCGGTTGGTGTTTGCCCGCTCTTCGCAAAAGCCCGATATGTGCCATTTTCTTCATCGTCATTCATCGAATAACCCCAGAATTTAGTCCTAAGAGTATCCTCGCGTGTCCAGTTCGATTCGAGCATCGGAATCGAATCGGTCGAAAGTGATTGATGCGTGTTTTCAAGCGCGCCGGATTCCGAAGCCGTGTTCATCAGCACCGAAAAACCCGCCACGTTATTCGAATTAATCGTCACACCGTAGCGGTTTCTCAGTAAATCCGAATAACGTCTGTTCCCGGTCTGGTTTGTCAGCCCACCCATCGCCATTGACTCCGGCTCCGTAATTGATACCGTGAGTACTTCATTTACAAGCGCCCTAAACGTCACACCGGTTTCGCATTCCGGACCTGTACAATCGAGTTTTGTCAAAGCATTCGCGTCACAAAAAACGCCCAACATCATTGGGAGTATCAAAACAGCACTTAAATACAAAAATATTTTTTGTTTTTGTGTATGATGCCTAAGCATAACCTTATTATAACATAAAAATTAAAATGTCAAATTAACTAATCGCCCGGCTCTTGCTCTTCTGGAATCGGGTTTGCGATCACTCTAAACTGGATAATATTCTTATATTCACCAGAAGCCAGCGAATCAGATGCTTTGGCGGCAATTCCAAAATATAGTACCTTTTCGCCACTATTATCCGCAGTCTGGCTTAAAACTTTCCAATTCGTCTCGCCATAATACGGTAAACCAGAATACGTCGTACCGGAATTTAAAGTATATCCCCAAGTATTATCCGTTTCGAATGTTTCAACATTTGCATTTGTCGCGAGGCTAGTAAATGGTGTTGCGCTGGTAACATTTTCTAGATTCGTAGTGTAGTAAGTTTCTCCGTCACCCACCGCCGCTGATAATGTATAGCCGGAAATACTGTTTGTATTTACCGTAACCCTCATATCATTACTTCGCCCAAATGTACCTGGGTATAGTTCGCTAATCGAAAGACTCGTCTCCGCAAGTGATAGCGAAAGCATCGGCTCAAAAGTAAATGAAAGATCCGAGCTCGTCTCGCTAGAAAGTGCCACTACCGGCGTCGCCGAAAGCGTTCCTATAATCAGTAGAGGTATGACTTTCTTCATAGCTTCATTATAGCATAAACAAAAAAATGGCCCAAAGACCATTTAAGTGGTGCCCGGAGCGGGAATCGAACCCGCACGGATTTCTCCATTCGATTTTAAGTCGAACGCGTATACCAGTTCCGCCATCCGGGCAACACTCATATTATATCATATTATTTAAGATAATGCACAGCTTCGGTCGCTGCCATCGCGCCGTCAGAAGAAGCTGTCACAAGTTGGCGCAGAGTCTTTGTGCGACAATCTCCTGCCACGAAAATCCCTTCCGCCGAAGTATGACAATCTTCACCAGCCACGATATAACCATCTTTATCGAGTTTCACGATGTCTTTAAATTGCTCCGTTGCCGGCACGCGCCCAATTGCTACAAACACACCATCCACATCTAGCGTCCTTTTCTTACCGGCCGTGTTAATCACTTCAATTCCACTAATTTTCTTGTCACCAAGAAACTTATTCGGGTGGCTTTCCATTACAAATTCCACATTCTTCTTTTCACGCAATTTTTCCACTAGATGCGCATCACCTCTAAATTCATCACGACGATGAATCAAATAAACCTTCGAGGCAATATCGGAAAGATATAAAGCATCATAAAGCGCCGTATTACCACCACCAACTACCGCTACCGGCTTGTCCATATGAAATGCTCCATCACAAGTTGCACAGTACGAAAGGCCGTGGCCTAAGAATTCTTTCTCGCCTGGGATATCAAGCTCACGATCCTTAGTGCCGGTCGCAATAATTATGGTTCTCGCATAGAATGTTTCATCCTCTGTCTCTAGCTCTTTAACAGCAACATCCTTAATACTAATTACATTTTCATCAACGAACACGACATCATATTTTTTTGCCTGTTCATATACACTTTTCATCAATTCATATCCAGAAATACCCGGTTCGCCTGGATAATTTGAAACCTTCATGCTTGTAAGGATCTGACCACCATAAACTTTTCTTTCAAATAGTATTACGCTTTTATTTGCACGTGCCGCATAAATCGCAGCCGTAAGTCCGGCCATCCCTCCGCCGATTATCGCAATGTCATATATCCTTGGATCCGTCATTTTTCCTCCTTTAATTTATTAGGGCATCCATCGTGCCAAATTGAAATTCCTCTTCATATGTTTTATTTAGTGTAGTTGCTCTTTCCGAAAACTTCTTAATGTATTCTGCGAGATCATTATTGATTTTCTCAATCTTGTCTTTGTAGCAAGTATCAATACAATCGCTAACAGACATCGACGCTTCAATCAAACGATTCAAAATATCATTCACATTATTCACGGCTTCTTGTACGCTGTTTCCGTATTTCAAATCAATTTTAATTTCTTCAAATTTCGTTTTTGCTTCGCGTACTTTCTCTCTCGTCGCAGTCTGGCTTTTACTGTAATTTGTCGAGAGATATTCTTTTACTTCATTCACTTTTTCACTTAGTGTCTTGGTCGCACTGACAATTTCTCTTTTCGCCTCCAAAGTTTCGATATAACCATTTAATCTTGCAAGATATCCGCTCTGGCGTAGCTTTAGATATGACAAATCTTCCAAAATTCTCGCCTGTTCTTTCATGTTTTCCACGTTCTCGCCATACATCCTGTCGTCTTCAGTCTGCACTGCAATTTTTATCATGTTGAGATTTAGCACCACTTGTTCCCTCGCTGCATTAGCGATTTGAATCTGGCGTTCGTATTCTTTTTTCGTAATCGACGCTGCTTCGTATGATGCAATAAACATCACCACCATCCACGTCGTCACCATAAGCAGTACTTTTTTAAATGCCTTTTTCATTACAACCCCGCTGTCGCATTAGCTACTAATCTTCCGTACGCCGCTCGGCCTGCCGGCGTTAAATGTGTATGATCCGCATAAGTGTAGGCATTCACATTTGGAACCACCACAGACACCCAGTCCGCCACTCTCACATTCCCATACATCGATGCAAATGCGTAAAGTGTTGAGTTCTGCGCTGAGCGATCATAATCGCCACAATAACCCGTAATAAAGACAAATTGATGCCCTGGCCCAGCTGCGTCCATAATCATCTGAAGCGTGCCTGTGGTAAAGCGATAATAGTTCGTGACCAAACCAATCACAATGACACGTGGCAGATTCCCGCCATTCGCCGCTCTATATCCGGCCAAAAGATTAATCGCATCCGTCATGTTGCGTGACTGCTTAGCATCCACAAATGCACCCGGTACCATGTTATAAATTGAATTCGTCGCACCAACTACCACTGAGTCACCCAGCACCATAACACGTGCTCTACTGAGGGCTGAAACTCTTGAAGTATCTGCCGTATTATACCAAGCTCGGCCACCCGGCACATAACCTGCACCATACACAGCTCCACCCGCTCTCACCGGATACGGCTTTGCAAAGTTCGTCGTACCGTCAAACCATTTCATCACATCAGTCTTTAAGACGCTCGCCATCGCTACTGCACCATTATAGTCTAATGCTACATTTGTAGTGTTTATATCTAATTTTTCTTCCACTTCCTCAGCCGCTTCCGAAAGCTGGAGCTCAATCGAAGATTTTTCCGGAGCTTTGATGAGCGCCAGAATTGGCAAGATGAAGCTAAGTAGCAGTAGTAATGCAAAAACCTTTTTGTGTTTCTTACTAAACGGCACAATCACTTTAATGAGAATTATCGCAATAATTACGCTAGCGAGAATCGCGAGATACGGCGTCACTTCAAGTGGGATAAACGACAGTAAACTCGGGAATAGGACGTACAAACCATAATGAAGCAAATACACCGGGAACGAAATTGAGCCAAGGAATTCAAACGGTTTCAAAATCTTTGGCACTGCCTTACCTTGTAACTTCAAAATCTCATAAATAACAATCGTCGTTAGAATCGCCGTGCCAGGAAGTGCAAAGTAAAACGTCGCGGACGAATTATACACCACGAACGGAGTCATCGCGATTACACCAGCCGTAGCACCAAGCAGGATAAGCCAGGAAAGCCATTTCCTTTTCGCCGGTTTAATTCTCGGCTGAATCGCAAGAAACGACGCAAACGCCGCACCAAGCATAAATGCCCCAATATGCGAATCCGTACCAAAGTAAGCACGGTCATGTAGCCCTAGGTACCCACCATACACCGCCATCAGAGCAAACGAAAGCACACTCACAAGCAAACAAATCCTGCCAAACACTTTATATTGTCTGCGAATGCGCCACTTCTGGTTATTCGTTATCCGGTAGAACAATGCAAAAATCGCATAGAAGATAAGACACACTTGCATCTCAAGCGCGAGATACCAAGTCGGATTAAAGAGATTCGGAATCAAAGAATTTTCATACGACACGCCGGTTCGAAGTGCCACGATGTTCGTTGTAAACGTCACTGCCGAAAGCGAATTCTGTCTCGAAGCCGTTAAGAGATCCGGCTCCGCAAAGTATGCTAGCGTAAGTATTAGAATAATCGAGAAAAGTAATGTCGGCAAAAACCTCGCCAACCGATTCCAAAAGTAATTAATAAAGCTCTTGGCTGTACCGAAATTCTTCCCTTCTTTCTTCTTCGACCGCATCAGCTTCTGGCAAATCAGAAAACCGGACAAAACGAAGAATGATTCTACCGCGACAAATCCGCCCGGAAGTGCCCCCGGGAACACGTGGTAAACCACAATCAAAGTAATTGCAATAAAACGTAGTGTATCAAAACCAAAAATGCGCTTCGTCACACTCTTTTTCATTACTTTAATTATAACACATTAGACTTTGTTAATCACCGGAATCACAATCGGTGTGTGGCCAGTTGCGTCAAACAAAATATGCGTAATATCTTCTTTGATTTCCTCTTTTAAGACCTTCATTTCTGGATCGGTCGAAATCGATTTGTCGGTCTTTTGGCGAAGATAATGACGAATCTTGCCAATCAGCTCTTCGGAATTATCAAGATAGATAAATGCTCTCGACACGATGTCCGGCGTCTTCATCAGGTGTCCGGTCTTTTTGTTGAGTGTCAACACAATTACAAAGATGCCTTCGCGTGAGATATGGATTCTATCCTTCACCACAGCTTCGTGCACCGGCTGATCAGCATCATCATAAAGCTTGTTGCCAACATGAATTCTACCGGCCTTTCGAATCTTCTTCTCCGGAGTAAGCTCAACAATATCGCCATCATCCGCGAGCAAAATTCTATCGTGCGGAATACCAATCACATTCTCGGCCATCTCGGCATTATGCTGAAGCATGTAAAATTCACCGTGATATGGCAAATAATTAGTCGGGTGAAGTCTCGTTACAAATTCCACGTGGTCCTCGTAATATGCGTGGCCAGAAAGGTGAAGCGGCCCGATATTCGTCAGATGCGTCTTACCGTTCTGAATCACCTGTGCACCCTCACGAAGAAGCCCATCCACCGTCGAAACTACGTGTGGTTCATTGCCCGGAATCGGGTTCGATGAAAACACAATTGTATCAGTCGCTTTAATCTTGATGTACTTATGCGCGCCCGTCACCATGCGGTTTAGCACGGCATTCAATTCACCTTGTGAACCGGTACAAACAATACAAACTTTCTCATCCGGAAGCTTGATAATATCTTCCATCTTTACAATCGTATCTTTTGGTACCTTAATGGACTTTGCCCTAAGCGCCACCTCGACGTTATTAATCATCGAGAAACCGGAAAAAGCGACTTTGCGGCCTCTGGCGGCGGCTTCTTTCAAAATAAGTTCAATTCTCTGAATCTGTGACGAGAAGCACGAAATAATCACGCGCCCGTTCACATAGTGATCCATCACGAGACCAAGGTTGTCACCCACGTCGTATTCGGAATGTGGGTGCTTGCCTGGTGAATCGATGTTAGTCGACTCGTTCAACATCAAATCAATGCTCTCTTTCTTTACGATTTCGTCAATTCTCTCATAATCGGTCTGGACACCCATCGGACGAGTCTCAGCTCTCCAGTCGCCAGACATGTAAATCAGGCCGTTTGGCGTACGAATCACAATCGCAGCATTACCCGGAATTGAGTGAAGTGTATGGATAAATTCCACCGAAAAATGCTCCGACACTTTGATATTCTCGTGTTTAAACGGATCTACAACCTGGTAGTTGAAATCCGGCACATCTTCAAGCTCAGACATTTGCTTCTTAATCATTCCTACTGTGAAATCCGTCCCGTAAATCGGAGTTAACGGGTTGAAATGTGGGAGGAGATGTCTACAAGCCCCAATGTGGTCAAGGTGCGCGTGCGTAAATAGAATTGCCTTCACCTTGTCACGGTTGTCTTCAAGATATTTAATATCCGGAATTAGATAGTTCACGCCAGGATAGTCATCACCGGCAAACAACACGCCCATATCTACTACAATCATCTCGGATTTATATTCGATGATGGTCATATTTTTACCGATGCCAAACTCGCCCACGCCACCAATCGGGATAATTCTCACCGATTCTGGATCCGGACGCATATTTTTAAGCTTGGCATTCGTAATCTGCTCACCATTGTAGCCGTTATAGCGCGATTTATTTACCGGCACACCAATAATATGCTGCGTCGCCTGCGCGTTCACGTCTTGGGATAGCATCCTCTGGTGATGCACCATTTCGCCTTTTTTCACTGAAACGGACAAATTCACCTTGCGCTTCTCGGCTTCCTCTTTGGCTTTTTCCTTCGCAGTTGGCTCTTTCGGAGCTTTTACGGCTTTAGTAGCCTTCTTTGTCGCAGTTTTCTTGGCCGGTTTCACCAGCGCTTCATCTTTGCCACCCGGTTTAAAATTCGAATTGAAGTTGCGGTTTTGGGCCTCTTCAAATTGTCTTTTGATATCCGGCAACCTTTCTGCCCTCAGTTTTAAGAGCCGGGCACGACGCTCTTCTTCTTTTTTATTCATATATTCCTTTTATATTACAAGTAAAATCAGCTATCTCTATTATACTAAATCAGTTGCTTTTTTTCAAGACTTTGCTATAATTAGAGTATACAGAATTGACCGGCTCGAAAAGAGACGGTATTTTTAGGCCCAGAGGCAGAAAGGAAATATGGAAAATCTCGATTTGAAGCAAATGTCCAGCATGGTTGACATTATTGCTGAAGAAAAAGGTCTCCCAAAAGAGACAGTCTTAGATGTTATCGAACAAGCTATTGCCGCTGCATGGCGTAAGGATAATGGCGATCGCGACATGAACGTCCGTGCCACCCTTAACACCAAGACCGGCGAAGCTGATGTTTTTGTCACTCGCGAAGTCATCGAAGATGAAATCGCTTACAACCCAGCCACCGAAATCCCATTAAAGGAAGCCGGTAAAGGCGCTAAACTCGGCGACACCGTCGAAGAAAAGCACAAAGTCACCACTTTTGGCCGCGTTGCTGCTATGACCGCAAAACAGGTCGTGATTCAGCGTCTCCGTGAAGCCGAAAACGATGCCGTATTAACCGCATTTGAGGATAAAATCGGCTCTATCGTCACCGGTACTGTTTCACGTGTCGAGCCACGTCTCGTTCGTGTCGACCTCGGTCGTGCCAGCGGTATCATCCCTCGCTCCGAGCAAATCGACGGCGAATACTACTCCGTCGGCAGCCGTATCAAGGTTTATATCAAGAATATCGAGCGTGGCGACAAAGGCGCCCAACTCATTCTTTCTCGTGGCTCCGCTGAATTTGTCGAGTGCCTCTTCCGTCAGGAAGTCCCAGAAATCGAAAACGGCACCGTCAAAATCTGTGGCATCGCCCGTGAAGCTGGCCGTCGCACCAAGATTGCCGTTACCGCAACCGTCCCTGGTATCGACCCGGTTGGTACCTTTGTTGGTGGTCGTGGCGTCCGCGTCCAAGCCGTGATGAACGAAATTGGCGACAAAGAAAAAATCGATATCGTGACCTGGAGCGACAACCCTTCCGAATATATTCGTGAGGCATTAAGCCCAGCTGAAATCAACAAAGTCGATATCGAGGGCAAGAAGGCCAAGGTTTACGTCAACGACGACCAACAATCTATCGCTATCGGTAGTAAAGGCCAGAACGTTCGCCTTGCTTCTAAGCTTACCGGCTACGAAATCGACATCGAGCTCATGAAATCAGCTCCAAAGAAGAAAAAGCAAAACGTTGAGGATTCCCTCCTCTCCGCGCTTGAAGAAGCCGAAGACGAATAAAAATGAAAAGTCCCCGTGGCGAACCCACGGGGATTTTTTTATTTGTGCTCGAGATCTTTCTCGGCAATATTTACAGCAACATTCGATGCGAACATCGAGATACCAATATTACCAAGCGTAATCACGAACACCAGTCCGATCATCAATGCAAACATCACGAGCTTTAAGAAGAAGCTCGAAGGAATTGCGATTGCCTTTTTCACGAAGGAGACAACGAAGAGAAGCGCTCCGCCGAACGCGAACATCAGTATCATATCGAAACCGAAGCGCGGCGTATGCTCAAATCTCTTGCCGGAGCGAATGCTCCGAGTTGTCTTAATGTATGAAATCCCGAGGATAATCATATTGATAATCGTAAAGAAAGCAACCCATGCACAGAACGGAAGATTTAAAAGTGCGTTATTAGTCATCTTGAATGACCCCCCTTAACTAATTTTTTTGATGTTTCTAAGATAATTCCGCGATAATCTTCTTGAGTTTCCAGATAGTACGGTCACTGACCTCTTTCTGGTACTCATTCTCATCGAGTAGCTTCTTGGTATAAGCTACCCAGAACAAAACCAACTTGTTGTCGTTCTCGATATCGACGATGTAGAACGTGAGCGTCACAAGGAACACGACACCAAAGAAGATCAGAATTGGTACACCCTGTCCAACGGGTGCATTGTCGGTAAATGCGAAGATGATAAGCCCGAGAGAGACAAGCCCCATGAGAATTGCGAGAATTGTGGTTTTGACATCATTTTTCCTCACCTGCTTCTGGTAGTGACTCATCTCGAGGTCGAGCAACTCCGTTGCGTTTTTCAGCTTCTCTTCCGGAGTCATCTCATAGTCACCGACAATGCAGAACGAAGCGAACTCGTAGATTTTGAACAGATCACCGAGCACGCCACCCTGATTCACGGCTTTTTCAGCCTCGTCACGAAATACGTTTTTCATCTTAACCCCCTATAAACATCTTTTAAATTTCTAAAATGTCTCAAAGAACATTTTATACCTTATATTATAGCACAAACCACCAAAAAAGTCAATACTGCTAATGCCTAAAACAGAGGTAATAAAAAATCCCCTGTAAAACAGGGGACGCAGGTTAATGGTTTACCTCCGGTTCATCGAGCACCAGCTCAGCATCGACATTGTAGCGATCTTTGTAACGCCTCTCTAACATTCCGGACGACACTGTCGCCCCAAAGAGATACATAAACAGCATCGCAAAGAAGGTCAGCGAGAAGCCGATTAAGAAGATGATGATTGCGAAGATTGCAGCAATTGTGCCGCCACCGAGCTTCATGATGAGGTTAGAAAAACCGTCGCAAAAGAAGAAAATCATCCAAACAATCGCCAGTCCCACCGACATACTAATAACAGTTTCTGAATCTGTACGATTCTTGATAATGACCTTTGGCCGGATGGCGTTTCCCCCTTTAACGTATTTCTTCACCTCTTCCCTAGACTCCTTCGTGGCATACGGACTAGCGTACCCCACAAAATATGCGAAAGCTGCGCCGAGTAACAGGACAATAACCCAAAACGGAAATGTGCTTTCGTGCATTCCAGCACCCCCTTAATGCAGAATAGATATATTATACAACATTTATCCTAAATTGTCCATAGAAAAATCCCCATCCGAAGATGGGGATAGTGGTCTATTTGATTTCTGATTCGTATTTCACTTCGAGACCGTAGCGATCCCTGTAAACCCGTTCAAACGAGACTGAAGTGATAGTTTCACCGATTAAGTGAAGAAAGAGCAGTGCAATAAACGAAAAACTGTAGAGCAAGAACATGAGACCGATTGTAATCAGTACACCGAAGAAACCACCGCCAAAATGCTGCACCATGTTGCCGAAAGTTTCGACAATAAACAGTATCAGAGAGGCGAGTGCAATCCCTATTATCAGTGCCAGGCTCATCGCCGGTGTCATGTGATCACGGATGATCACTACTGGCGGTTTACCGATGTTCTCATTCTTTGCATACGCGATAATTTCCGCTTTGTTCTCCTTTGAAATATATGGTTTCACATATCCCAAGGAGAATAACACTCCTGCTCCCAAAACCAGAACGATAGACCAGATTGGTAATGTACCTTCCATTGTTTTTACCCCCCTAGATAGAATATATCTATTATTATAGCACACTTTGATAAAAAAGTCAATATAGCTTACGTTTTGATAGAGAAAAACCCCGATTTTTCGGGGTTTATACTAGGCTATGGTTCTCTTTCGATTTTAGCTCCGTAGAACCGTTCGTAATGTCGTTTGAGTTTGTGTGAGGTGATTTCCAGCCCTGTGACGTACACAATCATATCTAGGAGGAACATGATGTCAGTTCCGATAAGAGAAAGGCCAACCACGATAATCCCGCCTATCATGCCCATGTCAATCTCTCTAGATAGAGGCATCAGACATTGAGCCAAAAAGGTTAAAAAGGCCGCGAGCAAGGCCAAAAGAATCAGTATCACCACCAGTGATGGCGACATTCGTTCTTTGATCATCACTGTCGGCCGTGGTTTTGACCAATCTTCTTTATCTACCTGCTCTAACTTAAGAAGCGTTGCCTTTGACACATACGGATTCAAAAGCCCCAAACCAAACGCTAACACTACACTCCCAATCAGAAACATAGCCCAAATCGGTAAAGTACCTACATGCGCCATTAAAAACGCACCCCCTTCCTAGTACTCCTTATATTATATCAAAAACAGAGATAAAACGCCACCCCTAACTGCTTACACAGTAGGTTTGGCCTTCTTCGAGCTTATAGAGAACAGCAAAATTACGTCTTTCGGCGGCTTTAGCACTAGTGCCATCGCATTTCGCCCCTGGAATAATATAAACTACGTGTTCATAAAATGGACTTTTACCGCCAATTGAATATTTCTTGTTTGAAACCGTGAGCTTGCTATTTGCATTGTAGGTAACTGATTTTACGTCGTTATCGACTACATTTTCGGTAATCACCACATTATAAACGTCGCCGCTCGGATCTTCAAAATCGTTTTTATCATCGGTAGTATTAAGATATGACATCACGAAATTACAGGCGGTATTGTCGGCCTTGCAAGCATTGTCGCCCATGTAATCAGCCGTAGCCGTCCACATGCTAGCGCCCGGAAGCTCACCTTTATTATTGGTCTGGTACTGTGTAAGAGATGTACTAACTCTCGCCATGTCGTTACGGCGAAGCACGTCACGCTTAGCCGGAGTCGCCTTCCCCTGTTCGCGCTCTTTTTCTTTCCTTTCTGCCTCAGATTCCTTGGTCGGCACTTCGTGCTCGGATTTCGGGAAACCAATCGTCGTGAGCGCCGTCTCAATTTCCTCGGCGTTCTTGGCAGACATTAGGAACAAAGAATTCTTATAAAGCACTGTATAGGTCACTACTGTATAGCTGTAATTCTCGCTAAACTGATAGAAAATCTTGTAATCATCAGTATTTTCAAGCTCTCGGCCATACGAAGTGAAATCGCCCTGGAGCGTCTTTATGGACTCTAGTTCCTTATGGTCTTTGGTTAGCACATAGTAGTCTAACGCAATGACATCGTTGGCCGGTTCTTCGGTAATCTTAGACAGATCCAATTCTTCCTCGTCTTCTTCCTCATCAGTTTGCTGTGAATTGTAGCGACAATTCACTACTCCATAAACTGCTTCGCGCTTCGTCTTTTCATCTGGTAAATCCCAAACATAAAGCCCACTCGTAGCACAAAAACGGGTTGCATTCACGAGCTTTGGCACATTTTCTTCGTAATCAATTTCCGGTTCCGGCTCCGGGACTGGCTCCGGGGCTGGCGGCTGGCCAAACATAATAATCGCGACCACCACAATCGCGAGAACGGCAAAAACAGCAACCGCAATCCCAATAATTAATCCTACCGGGGTTTTCTTCGGAGTTTGTTGATAATTCCCCTCCGGTGCCGTCTGTGGCATTTGCCCCGGCATCGGCTGCATCGGTCGTGGCTGAATTTCCGGCGCCGGCATTTGCCCCGGCATCGGCTGTGGCACCGGTTGCGGTACAGGTTGTACTGGCTGTGGCATCGGCTGTGGCATCAGTTCCGGTTCCGGAACTTTTATATTATTCTCATCAAAAGTAAACGAGCCAAAACTCGGACCGCTATTCATTCCGAATGATCCAAATCCTTGATTTCTGTCTCTGTTTTGCCCATCCATACTTTTACTATACCATAAACATTATGAAAAATCTAATTCTAATCTATTGGTCGTCAGAACAATAGACACCAGCACCCTCAAGCTGATAAAGAATCGCAAAGTGCCTCTTTGTGGTCTGTTTTACCACCTCACCATCGCACTTGCCACCTGGCACAATATAAACCACGTGTTCAGAGAATGGATTGTTACCGCCGATGGTCCAACCGCCATCCTTCTCGACAAGCTTTGAGTTCTCATTAAATTGGATGTTGCCGAGCGTTCCAGAGGCGTCCTTCGCCCAGTTATCGGTAATTAACACGCTATACGGTGTCCCATCCGGATCTATGAACTCATTCTTCGATTCGACAGTCGCCATAGTACTGTTCATGTAGTCATGGACAAAGTTACAGGCAGTATCAGTAGTGCTACACGCATTTCCGTCTTTAAAGTCCTCTTTACCGATCCAGACACCTGGTCCTGGCAAGTTATTGCTTTTATTATTATTGTTTGTCTGGTGTTGAACGAGCGAAGTGTTTACTCTGGAGATATCATTTTTTCGTACCGTATTTCGCTGTGCTTGTTTTAAGCTATTTGTATTTTCATCTAAAGTATGCCTCTCAATGATGTCCTTATACTTCTTGTTGAGGTCATTTTCGCCACGCACGCTCGTAAGTATCGTTTCAAAGGTGTTCGTATCCGGAGCCATCGCGACAAAAATCACATCATCATGGAAAACCATGTAGGTGTTAGTCTGTGCAGAAACGTATTCCTGATGATCGGTTTCTGAAACTACGGTTTTCATCCCGTCATCATCTTCCAGCATTTCCTTCTTAAAAGTACTTGCATATAAATCTTCAAGAATCTTGCCGTCAACCTTCACATACGTAATCATATCGTATGCAGAGGAAGATTTATTGCAAAGAACAAACTCGGTCGCATTAGTATAGATACCATCTGCGTGATCAATATCGCTAGTCGTACCTTGCTCCACCGAAAAACCATTAGTCGAGCAGTAACTAGCAACTTTCTCTCTGGTAATCGCATAAAGCGTACTTGTTTCGGCGCCTCCGTTGCCATTCTCGTTACCATTTTCGTTGCCATTTTCACCACCGTTTTCAGACGAACCGCCGCCTTCACCGGAACCGCCACCACTTGGAAGTACCTTTGGCAAAATCAGAAGCACAACAAACAATACCAACGCCACACCAATCATGATAATTGGGAAGAGTTTCGAATTCTTCTTGGTGCCACCCATGGAGTAACCACCGCCCATCGAACCATCCATCATCGCCGGGCCATAAGAATCAACCGGTTGATTATACATCATTGGATTCTGCTGCATCATCGGCTGGCCCATCGGACGCCCCATCGGTCGCCCATAACCTTGGTTCATTGGCTGGCCATACCCCTGTTGCATCCCACTATTCATCGGCATTTCACCGGGTTCTGGCGCCAAAGGATTTCTTGGTGGCATTCCACCATTTGTCTGCATCCCACTATTCATCGGCATTTCACCAGGTTCCGGTGCCAAAGGATTTCTTGGTATATTCGCCATATTATTATCAGGCGCCAAAGGATTCACTGGATGCGAGCCAAGCGGCGAAATTGGCTCACCCATCGAATCTAACGGCTGGTTATCATTATTAAAATCATCCATATCTTTAAAATAACATAATCACAATCAAAAATCCACCCTTAAATGGACCTTCGGTCCGGGTGGATCCAACGAAAAACCACCCTTTCGGGTGGTTTATCGCGTGTAAACTCGAAAACCCATCCGTTAGGATGGGTTTGCGATAATTTGGCACCTTCCTAGTTTCCCGCAGAGCAGTATAATCGGCGCGACTGGGCTTGACTTCTGTGTTCGGAATGGGAACAGGTATTACCCCAGCGCTATGGGCACCAATTTATAACAAAAGAGACGTCTTTTGTTACGATTGATGTCCAAAGGTGTAGATTTTAAATGACGTCTTCGGTGTCTCCTAAACGGAGTTAATCGAGCACCGATTGCTAGCTAAGCTCAAGACATAAAAAGGCGATGGACCTATTAGTACGCTTCGGCTCCATATGTTACCATACTTCCACCTTGCGCCTATCAACCAGATCTTCTCTCTGGAGTCTCCTAGGGAATTCTTATCTTGGAGTGGGCTTCGCGCTTAATATGCTTTCAGCGCTTATCTCTTCCGAACATAGCTACCGGGCGATGCAGCAGGTGGCCACAACCGGTACACTAGAGATTCGTTCATCTCGGTCCTCTCGTACTAGAGACAAATCTCCTCAAAATTCCTAACGATCATGCCGGATATAAACCGAACTGTCTCACGACGTTCTGAACCCAGCTCGCGTACCACTTTAACCGGCGAACAGCCGGACCCTTGGAAGGTGCTCCCCCTCCAGGATGTGATGAGCCGACATCGAGGTGCCAAACCGCGTCGTCTATGTGAACTATTGGACGCGATCAGCCTGTTATCCCCAGGGTAACTTTTATCCGTGTGCGCTGTCTTTCCCACATAAATTAATCCGAAGATTGATACAGCGGGTCATTTGCTCCCACTTTCGTGTCTGATTGGGTTGTAGCCCTCACAGTCAAGCTGGCTTTTGCGCATACACTACCACTACGATTTCCATCCGTAGTTAGCCAACCTTTGAACGCCTCCGCTACTCTTTAGGAGGCAACCGCCCCAGTTAAACTACCCGCCATGCACGGTCCGTTTGGCAGTTAATGTCAAACGTGAGACTGCTAAAACACTCAGGGTGGTATTTCACATTTCGACTCCACAAATACTGGCGTATC
>CAMVAM010000008.1 GCA_947165465.1 uncultured Candidatus Saccharibacteria bacterium
GAGCGTCTGATTGTGGTCCAGAAGGTCGTCGGTTCGATCCCGATATCCCACCCCATTAACAAGCGGGTATAGTACAGTGGTTAGTATGCAAGTTTTCCAAACTTGAGATGAGAGTTCGATTCTCTCTACCCGCACCAAAGAATGAAAAAATGAGAGCTTGCTCTTATTTTTTTATTCTTGGGAGTGGGGCCGAGAGAAACCCCTTCTCTCTACCCGCACCAAAGAAAAAAGAAAACAAGAGCTTGCTCTTGTTTTATTTTTTCTTGCCTGTACGGGAAAGCGCGCAGCGCTTACCCGCACCATTTTTGTCTTTTTTCCCCTCATGTAGTAAAATATATCTAATAAATAGAGTAAAACCATGGCGAAAAAACTAATCACAATTATCATCCCAGCTTACAACGAAGAAGAGGCTCTCCCAAAGTGCCTTAGCCGCATTACCAAGCTTATCGATAGTGAAGAAAGCTATGATTTTGAAGTACTCTTAATCGACGACGGTTCAAAGGATAAAACCGTCGAAATCATCAAGAAAAAGCGCACCGAAGACAAGCGCTTTAACTACGTCACTTTCTCTCGCAATTTCGGTAAAGAAATCGCCATCATGGCTGGCCTCGACTATGCCAAAGGCGATGCTGTGATTTTTATTGACGCCGACCTCCAAGACCCACCGGAAGTTATTCCGAAACTCATCAAGTATTGGGAAGAAGGTTACGACGATGTCTACGCCAAGCGCCGCTCGCGTAAAGGCGAAACCTGGCTGAAGAAGTGGACCTCCAAGATGTACTACCGCGTCCTTCAAAAGATGTCGAGTGTCGAAATTCAAAAAGACACCGGCGACTTCCGCCTTCTCGACCGTAGATGCGTCAACGCTCTTAAGAAAATGCGCGAGACTTCCCGTAACTCCAAGAGTATGTTTAGCTGGATTGGCTACAAGAAAAAAGAAGTTTTGTACGACCGTGACCCACGTGTCGCAGGGAAGACCAAATGGAAATACGGTCGCCTCATCGACCTCGCCATTGATGGCATTACTTCCTTCACCACTTCACCACTTAAAATCGCTACCTACATTGCCATCCCGACCTTCATTATCTTCATCGCCTATTTTATCTATGCCATTATCAAGGCCATCGTGACTCAAATCCCAGTTCAGGCCTACCAAGCTATCATCCTTCTGATTCTATTCTTCGCCGCCGTTAACATCATGCTCTTTGGCATTATCGGCGAATACTTGGGACGTATCTTCAAAGAATCAAAATCTCGCCCTCTTTACTTCGTAGATGAATATAACGGCAAAAAAGAATTAAACGAGCCAAAAACTAAATAAGCTTAAGATAGCTAGCTCCGGTGGTTTATGGTATAATTTACCCATGAACTATTATAGGGAGCAATTAGAGAAGACTATCAAAGATTTATATGGCCTTGATTTTGAAGCCGAATTAACGCCCGCCCCAGCCAATATCGACGCGGATTATTCCACGAATGTGGCTCTGAAGCTTGCGAAAGACCTTCATAAATCCCCAATGGCCATCGCCGAAGAATTAAAATCCCGTCTGGAAAACGTAGAAATCTCCGCTCCTGGTTTTCTGAATTTTACCATCCCAGATGAATCCCTAGTGAAAGAATTAAACAAGTTAGACCAAGATTTCAGCGCTCACGTTTCCTCCGGTGAATTTGCCGGAAAAACCGTCATCTGCGAGTTTTCCGATCCAAACCCATTTAAGGTTTTACATGTCGGCCACCTCTATACTTCTATCGTTGGTGACTCAATTTCAAGACTATTCGAAAATGCCGGCGCCAAGGTCATCCGCGCCAACTTCGGTGGTGATGTCGGGCTTCATGTTGCCAAAACTATGTATGTTTTAAGGCAAAAATCGTTGGACGAGCTCACCATTGACGACATCGCAAGATGCTATGTCGAAGGTACTGCCCTCTACGACGAAGACGAATCCGCCCACGCTACTATCACCGAACTAAACAAAGAAATCTACAAGATTAATGCCGAAGACCTTCACGATTCCGACACCGCCAAACTCTACTGGCGTGGCCGTGAACTTTCCTACGATTATTTCAACGATTTCTACGCCAAAATCGGCGTCAAATTTGATAAGTATTATCCAGAGTCCACCGTCGCCGCGCTTGGCCTAAAAACTGTAAAAGAGCAACTAGAAAAAGGCGTCTACGAATTAAGTGACGGCGCCACCATCTTTAATGGCGAAAAATTCGGCCTTCACACTCGCGTTTTCATCAATAAAGAAGGCGTCCCAACCTACGAAGCCAAAGACGTCGGCCTTATTCTTACTAAATGGCAAGATTACCACTTCGATAAGTCCGTCGTCATCACTGGCAGCGAGCAACTTGATTATATGAAAGTTGTCCTTAAATCCATCGAACAATTCGAGCCAGACCTTGTAAAAAAGACCAGCCACCTCATTCACGGTCTCGTCAAACTCCCAGGCAACGTCAAAATGTCCTCGAGAAAAGGGAACTTCCTTAAAGCCGTCGACGTCCTCGACATGATTAAAGACGAACTAAAAACCGAATATAATTCCGAAGACGAAAAAGTCATCATGGCTGCCACTAAGTATGCCTTTTTGAAGTACAAAATGGGCGGCGACATCATCTTTGATCCGAAAGAATCCGTCAAAATGACCGGCAATTCCGGCCCATACCTCCTTTATTCTGCCGTCCGCGCCAAGAAGATTCTTCAAAAATCCACCAGCAGTGACAAAACTGAGACTCCAGCAACCCTCGAGCCAGCCGAGAAAAACCTTATCAAGAAAATATTGGAATACAAATCTATCCTCGAAGAAGCTACCGCTGAAATGGCCCCGCACAAAGTCGCGAACTACCTTTACGAACTTGCTCAAGACTTCTCTCGTTTCTATGAAAACTGCCAAGTAAACGGCTGCGAAAGAGAAAAAGAGCGTCTGAAAGTCGTCCGAGTTTATCTCGCCACCATGACGCACGGTCTAAACATTCTTGGCATTAACATCCCGGAGGAAATGTAATGAAAAAAGCTAAACTACTTTGGATTGATCTCGAAATGACCGGTCTCGACCCGGAAAAAGACCGCATACTAGAAGTCGCCGCTATCGCGACCGACATGGAATTAAACGAAATCGGAAACATGGAAGCTGTCGTTAGAGTCGACGAAGACCTCATGAAATCCCGCATGGTCGGTGAATTCTGGGAAAAGAACAAAAAGAGCTACGACGCCCTTTTTGCTCAAAACGCCTCTGGCGAAGATGTGGGAGCAGTTGAAAAGAAAATTCTCGAATTCCTCGATAAAAACTTCGGCGCAGAAATTTATCTCGCCGGCAATTCCATTCACCAAGACCGCAAATTCATCGAAAGGGAAATGCCAGAACTAAATAAGCGTCTGCACTATCGTATGCTCGACGTTTCCGCCTGGAAGATTTACTTTGAAAACGCACTGAATAAGAAATTTATTAAGCCGGACAATCACCGCGCCCTCGAAGATATCAAGGGCTCAATCGAAGAATTTAAATGGTATTTATCATTCATTAAGAAGTAGGGAATATGGATATTAAAAACGTCACCGGCATCGGCCCATACGAATTAAAAACCGAAGAAAACCGTGAACTATATTTTAAAGACGAAAAAGTCTTTCTTGTTAAAAACAAGAACACCATCGAAGTCCGCACGGACCATGAACTTAGCAAACTCCTGAAAGAAAAATACGAATCCGTCATGGAATCGCGTTATTTTGGTCGTGGTGGCATTGAAATCGTTCTCGCCGGCCAACTCTCAACCAGCGAACTAGAAGATCTCGTCCGCTTAAGTTACAATCTTAGCTAAACTAGATAATCTTTAACTAACGGAATCTTGTTCAGCACTGCTGAAATTGTTAATGATATCGCGAAAATAATAATCGCAATTAGTGGCACTGATAAAACTGGGTTTAACGATAATGAATTGAAGTTTAGGAAATGATCAAGCATATATAGTATTAAAAGATGAATTAGATATGCTCCAAAACTACAATTTGATAAGAACAATAACATCTTCTCTTTCTTTTTGTTTTTAAATGGTTTGTTTAAATGTAATTTAGCGAAAACAAACACAGCGACACTCATTAATAACACATTCACGGTTAAATTATCATAATAATCCGAAACCGGTTTGCCTTGCCTGAGTGAGACGAATAGCGAGAATAGTATTGTAAATAGTGCGCCGGCTATCCCAAGCACGTAAAGCCAGACTTCTTTTCTTTTCTCGATTCTCGTCGTGTTTAATAAATATCCGAGCACAAAGTATCCGGAATAACCAATCACAAAATTCATCTTTAATGCCGTCGACACGCTTTCAATTAAACTTGCCGGCATTTCTGCTTTAAGACCAATGATATTAACTAACTCTGGCACCAAGAATGAAAACACAAAAGCAAGCGCTACAAAATACCACGCTAGCTTTCTATTCTCGACAATCTTCTTAAGAAGTGGACTAATCATATAAAGCCCGATAATCATATATATAAACCATAAATGTGCGTGCCCATTCACTACCGCAATTAAAAAGTCTTCGCTAGATGTAATCTCATTCGTCACGAATCTTTGCCACAAAGCATAAATAATAGACCAAAAGAACAGAGCAACGACAAGTCTCAAGATATTTTTCTTAAAAATCTTTTTAATCTGATGCTCTTTTCCAAGAAAAAGTGCTCCACTTATCATTACAAATACCGGCACACCCCATCTCATCAAACTATCAAATACATTAAATGTTTGCCATTCAAATGTATTTGCAGGTGTGAAATACCAGTTTTGCGCTGCCACGTGGAACACCATCACCGCAAACATCGCGAACAATCTAAGATAATCAAAATAGACAATTCTGGTTTGCGCCGAGTCTTTCACGAATTACTTCTCTTCTTTTTTAGCTTCTTTCTCTTCACGATGGCGGTTAAGTCTATTCATCGCCTTCACAATGAGGAAGATCACCCATGCAATGATGAGGAATTGAATCACGTTCTGGATAAAGCTACCATAACGAATCACTGCTTCATCGCCCGTGCCAAAGAAATTTGGAATCGTAATGACGAGACCAGTAAAATCAACACCACCGGCAATCAAACCAACAATTGGCATCACGATGTCATTTACCAGGGAATTAACAATTGCTGTAAAAGCACCACCTACGGCGACACCTACAGCGAGTTCTACCACCGAACCGCGATTAATAAATTCGATAAATTCTTTCTTAAACCCGGAACTCTTCTCATGTGCTGCGCGCAATTTTTCTTTTGCCTTCTCAGATTTCTTTTCTGCCATTTGGCTCCTTTCTACTTTGTTTCTGAGTAATTATTAAATAGTTCGTATAGATTTCCTAAGCTTTCGTATGGTGTGCCAAGAATCTCTTTTAGCGACTGATCTGAAGTCGCCCTATTGATGGCCTCCATTTCGGCTTGAAGTAAGGAAATCTCATACACCATTTTATGCGCAAAAATCCGATCTAGCATTCCATTGATTTTTGCTTCAAATAATTCATCATGCAAAGTCTGTTGTGCAGTTTCGGCTTTTGATTTTGCCTTTTTCGATTCCGAGCCACTCTTGTAAGAGTATTTAGTCTTCATGTAATCAACTAGGCTACTATCAAAATTTGTGAGCACTGTATTAAAAGATGCAGCGTTCGCTCTTAAAGATGTGTCCTTAATATACTTTTGAAAATTCTTAACCTCAGCGCTCGTACCGTCAGCATGCAGTTTTAGCGTAATCGCTAAATCTTTCACGCTTTTTTTATTGCCGGAAACAATCGAGCCAAAGATAATAATACCAATTACTGCGACCACGCCAATCAGCACGAACTTCATAATCGGGGAAGCGAAAATGCTCGGTTTTGGTGCTTTTGGTGGCCTAACATTATTAGAGATTTGCGAGAGATACTCTTGTTGGTTCATGCTATAATTATAGCATGAACGATGCGAAGGAGGAAATTAAATCTCGGCTTAGCATTGAAGATGTGGTTGGGCGTTATGTGGAGCTGAAACGAGCCGGCCGAAACTTAAAAGGCCGTTCGCCTTGGGGAGTAGACAAAACTCCGAGTTTTATGGTTTCACCGGAAAAAGGAATCTGGCATGATTTTTCCGCCAACAAAGGCGGTGATATTTTCACCTTCATCATGGAAATCGAAGGCATCGGGTTTAAAGACGCTATGGAAAAACTTGCCACCGAAGCCGGTGTAGATTTATCCAAATATCGTGGTGGCGACGCAAACGTTACCAAACGCAAAGTCCGCGCTAAAGAAGCTCTCGACCTCGCTACGCGTTTTTACCAAGCCTGTCTCGCTCGTGACAAAAAAGTTTGCGAATACGTTTTTTACAAACGAAACCTCAACCGTAATACTGTTAAAGAATTCAAAATCGGTTATTCACCGGCTAGTGGCAAAGCCCTCTATGATGCGCTGAAAAAACGTGGCTTTTCTGACCAAGAATTAAAGGATGCCGGACTTCTTAACCAATACGGCAAAGACATGTTTAGAGACCGCATGATGATTCCGTTCATCGATACTACCGGCAACATCATCGGTTTTACCGCCCGCATTGTCGGCCAAGGTGAACCAAAATATTTGAACACCCAGGACACTATTCTCTTCAACAAGTCTCGTTTCATCTTCGGGCTTCATAATGCCAAAGAGGCCATCAGGAGAAGTGGCTATGTTGTAATTGTCGAAGGCAACATGGATGTGATTTCGTCTCATCAGGCTGGCGTCAAAGAAGCCGTCGCGACTTCCGGCACCGCCATGACCGAACAACAATTAAAAGCACTCGCAAATCTCACTTCGGATATTCGCCTCGCTTATGATGGCGATGCAGCCGGCATTAAGGCTACCGAGCGCGCCATTATGATTGCCGGAGACCTCGGTATCGACCTCACCGTTATTTCCGACTATCATGGCGCCAAAGATCCGGACGAGCTCATCCAAAAAGATCCAGCCCTTTGGCAACAAGCCGTCGAAGAACGCGTTCCGGCTGTCGACTGGCTCCTGAATAAATATGAAGAAAACTTGAACCTCCGTCTCGCTCCAGACAAGAAAAAGTATTCCGATGTTGCTCTAAAACTTCTTGGCTACATTAAAGACGAAGTCGAGCGCGCCACCTACGAAGAAAAGGTCGCAAAAAAGCTCGGCATTGAAGTTGAAATTCTCCGTGAAAAAGGGAAACGCCTAGACGATAAACTAAAAGAAGCCAACGAACATAAATTCTTAAAGAAGCCAAAGACTACTGTCATCCCAAACCACATTCAGAAACTAGAAGACAGCCTACTTGCCTTAAAGCTCTTTGGTGGCGTCACAAAAACGAAAATCCCTCTAGAAGTTCCGGAAGATGAAACCAGAATCAGCGAACTAGAGCTCATCTTTACCGCAAATCACGAGAATGTTAAAGAACCAAACTACGAAAGGGAAGCTGCCGACCTCATGGCTCGCTACAATGCCGAAGTAAGAACCGCTCGCATCAAAGAATTGAACGAAAAACTAGCCAGTCTAGACGATTCATCCGATGAATATTTGCGGGTCCTGCAAGAGATTACTGACTTGCAAAAATCTTAAAACTAGTCTATACTTTATTCAATGAATTCTAATAGTGATGATATTTTGAATCCGAGTGATTTATCACTCGACTTTGACGAGCCTGAATCTTCTGATCTTGAAGATGAAGAAGAGTTCTCTGATGAGGACCTCGCCATTACTGCCGAAAATGTGGATGCATTTGCGGACGACTCCGTTCGTCTCTACCTCCGCGAAATCGGTAAAATCCCGCTACTGACTCCAGAAGAAGAAGCCGACCTTGCTCAGCGCATCGTTAAAGGTGATAAAAAAGCCAAGGACAAAATGGTCGAATCCAACATGCGTCTCGTCGTTTCCATCGCCAAGCGTTATGGTGGCCGTGGCCTCGATTTTCTCGATTTAATCCAAGAAGGTAATACCGGCCTCCTCCGTGCCGTTGAAAAATTCGACCCAGAAAAAGGGTTTAAATTCTCGACCTACGCCACTTGGTGGGTCCGTCAAGCTATTACCCGTGCCATCGCCGATCAAGCTCGTACTATTCGTATTCCTGTTCACATGGTTGAAACCATCAACAAAGTCCTTCGTACTACCCGTAAACTCACTTCCGAATTAAACCGTGAGCCGACCAATGAAGAAATCGCGAAAGAGCTCGATATGGAGCCAGAAAAAGTCGATTATGTCATGCGCATTAAGCAGGACATTGCATCTCTCGATGCTTCCGTCGGACGTGAAGGTGACGACGAAGATTCCGTACTTGGTGATTTTGTCGAAGACGAAGAACGCGACTCTCCAGAAGACTCCGCTGCCAACCAGATTTTGAAGGAACAATTATCCGAAATCATCGCCACCCTCACTGATAGGGAACAAAAAATCATTCGCCTCCGCTTTGGTATTGGCGGTGGTCGTCCACACACTTTGGAAGAAGTTGGTAACGAATTTGATGTCACTCGCGAACGCATTCGCCAGATTGAGGCCAAAGCCCTCTCGAAACTTCGCAAGAATAAAGACACCAAAAAACTACACGAGTATTTAAAATAGGAGGTATATGTTAAAGAAAATCGCACTAGCACTCACCGCACTCGTACTGGGAGTTGCAACTTTTGCCACACCGGCCCCAGCCATGGCTTCTGATGGTCCTAGTCAACATAGCAATTCCAGCCATTCTAGCACCCCGAAAGAAAATACTACGAAAACTGCAATTTTAAAAACCTGCGCCAATGACAATGGCCAAGGAGACGGTATTAAGTGTCTTTTGAGACAAGGCCTCGAAATATTGTCTTACGTAGTCGGTGCTCTTGGTTTTGCGGCACTCGTCTTCGTTGGTTTCCAATATCTCACTGCCGGTGACAATGAAGAGCAAGTTAAAAAGTCCAAACGCCGCATTGTCGAAATTGTCGTCGGTGTCGCTCTGTTCCTCCTGGCAAATGTTATTGTTCAATGGCTTACTGGTGACGACCCAACCTCGTATTACAACAACGGAGGATCATCCCAGCAAGGTGATGGTGCTACTAGATAATGCGTCGTCTTCTTGTCGTCTATAATCCATATTCCTCGAATTATGTTCGAGTTAAAAAGGAAGTCCTAGACAAGCTTCCGAATTTAAGTGGCTTTATGATTGGTAAATTCGTCATCGAAAAAGCCCCGTTTGAAGATAACGTCAAACGCCTCATGAAAGTCTTAGAGGATGGCGACGTTGTTCTAGCTGCCGGCGGTGATGCTACTGCTGCTGTTTCTGCTAATGCTATTTTAAACACCGATAAAGATGTCACACTTTCCGTTCTCCCATACGGTAACTTTAACGATCTCGCCCGCACACTCGGAACCTTCAAATTTGAAGACGTTATTAATTCCGGCTTCAAATCCACCAATCTCTACCCACTAGACATCATTGTTGATGGCAAACACTGGCGCTATGCTACTTGCTACGTCACTATTGGCATGACCGCCGAATCCGTTGCGCTCTTCGATGATAAAAAGATTCGCAAAAAACTCCAAAAAGGCCACAAGAGTTCCTGGCGCTCCTATATTTACCTCATGAAGTGGTATTTTAAAAATCGCCGCAAAAAAACTTTCATTCCGGAATTCAAGATAAACGGTGAACTTCAACACAAGAAAACTTCCGATTATGCCGCCGTTAGTGGTAGCTCTATGTGTCGCGTCATGAAAGGCGGAAAAGATTTCTTAAAACCAGACGTTTTTCGTAGCTACGCTGATCGTCTCGCCACGAACTTTTGGCGTCTCACTAAACTGATGACGAAGAGCATTATTTCTCGTGTTCCAGGTAAAGAAACTAAAGGCGACGTCCTTGAATTTATTGAACCATCTACCGTCTCGCTCCAAGCCGAGGGTGAATACAAAACCTTCGAGAATATTAAAATTATTGAAGTTAGGAAACCGAAAAAATGTCTGAAAGTCGTTCTAAACTAGAACAAATCATTGCCTACATGAAGTCCCACTGGCCAAGCCAAGTGAAACCTGAATGGCAAGTTGAAATTAGCGATTACCCGGCTATTCTCCCGCAGGTTTTAAAAGACTTCACCGCTGATAAGACTAAAGGCAGAAATCTCATTCGTATCGCCGGCCTTTCTGGTTCCGGTAAAACCACGCAACTTCTCCCAGCCACCGAAGCTTTCTTTAAAAATAGGGAATTAAAACCGGTCCTCGTCGCGGCTCGCGAATTTGTCAAATACCACCCGCATTACAACGAAATCAAAGAATTCTATGGCGAAGAAAACCTCCGCAAAATGACCGACGAATTCTCGACCATCATGCTATTTCTCGCCATCACCGAGCTTATCAAAAATGGCTATGACATCATTCTCGATGTGACCTTGCTTGACCCGGCCATGGAACACATCCTTCAAGAAATGTTGGAAACCGCAAAATATCAACAAATCATTCTAATGATTGCTATTTCTCCGGTCGTCACCGAGCATTTCCTAAGCGGTCGCGCTTGGCGTCATACAAAAGAAACCGAAGCTGAATTCATCCGTGCTACCAAAAAATCTATGACCTACTACGCCGAGAACCATCCTAAAACCCACATTATCCTTTGGAGTGTCTACGATAGACCGCCAATCTTTGACGGCGCCATCAAAGACTGTCTTGAAGTTTTCGAAGACTATTCGGCTCGTACCAAGCTCCCGAAAAAAGACGACGACGAGCGCCGCGAAGCTAAAATCAATTATTTAAAGTCTCTATAATTTTGGTAAATCAATTTCTGGGAAATTCGTTCGGATGTGGTCCGCATATCCGGCATCGATGTTTTTCCAAGCCTTTTTCATTCTATCGATATCAGATGTGTCTGTAAATTGTGCGAGGAATGCCGATTCAAATTCCTTCGGTACCGGACGCGACAGAATTCTTGCTTCATCCATCTGTGGATTGCCGGTTCCGGCAAAACAGAAATCAATCACGCCAACCACTTTGTCATTCTCATCAAGTAAGATGTTTCCAAGGTTTAAATCACCATGCACTAGTTTATCTTGCTCGGTCTGTTTAATAAAATCATGGTCTGCATCAATGTGATTCTTATAATGTTCATAATCGAGTTCTTTCAAGAACTCCGAAAGTGGATATTTTACTTCTTCCGGTGCACCTCTAAGATCAATCCCAGAAAGCTCCTTAATAAACTTTGCCACGTCATAAGCTGCACCCGTCAGCGCCGTGTGTGATAGATGATAGATCCTATCACCGAGCGTATAGCCCTCAATCTTCTCATGTACAGAATAAGGGCGATGCTTCTTGTCGTAATAGAGCTTCATCTGTGGCGTATAAAAACTGGTTTTTCCGTCCACAAAATTACAGACTGCGGCATCTTTCACAATCATCTTGGACCAGAACGGGTTTCTTGGGAATCTAAAAAAATACGACCCTTGATCCGTCGTGACCTCAATTACTATATTTGTCCATCCCGTTAGAATATGTTCAGTTTGCACGATTTTTTTATCTGGAAAAGTCTCTGAAATAATCTTATCAAGTGGATCTTTGGTAGTAAAAAAACTCACCATATATATATTATATCATGTTATACTTAAGATATGGAAAATGTAAAAATTCTTGCTATCGTGGGCATGAGTGGCAGTGGGAAGTCCGTCGCCGTTGATTATCTTACCGAAAAAGGCTATCCGAAAGTCTACTTTGGTGGCATGATCTATAAAGAAATGGAAAAACGCGGTATCGAACGCACTGAAGATGGTGAATCTGAGAAAAATTTCCGCGAAATGATTCGTGAAACCGAAGGCAAAGACTGGGTCGTTCGCCAAGTGATTGCCGAGACTAAAGACTTAATCGCCGCCGGCCAAAAGCGTATCGTCCTTGATGGCGTCTACTCTTGGACCGAATATAAGACTCTGAAGCATGAATTCCCGCAATGCCTAACCTTTATCGCTATCGTAGTTGATAAAAAAATCCGCTACAAGCGCGTCGCCGCTCGTCCGGACCGTTCCTTCGATACCGCCGCTATCCGTGAGCGCGATCGTTCTGAAATCGAGAATCTCGAAAAAGGTGGTCCAATCGCCGCCGCCGATTATTACATTCTAAATAACGGTACCGTAGAGGACGTCGAAAAACGCATAGACGAAATTTTGAAGGAGATTGAGTTTTGAGCAATCTAGATAACTTATCAAACGTTGCTTACAAAAAAGGGAACTGGCTTCGCTATTCATTCTGGGGCATTGCCGCAGCTTGTGTTGCCATCCTCTTTTACTTTTTCTTTAATACGATGATGAACGGTGACATCTCCGCCGTCGTTCCGGAGGGTTATCGCTTTGCCGTCACAGATAATTACGCCGAAGGCAGTAGCATCCGCACTACCTACTATGTCTATCAAGACCACATCATCGTTGAAGACGAAAGTCACAATAACGGCGAGGTTAACCGTTCGCTTCTAATCTATGATAATATCTCAACTTCCACTCTGAAGTTTGACGAAGACGATACGACTGAAATCTGCGAACTCGGCGCCTGTTATCAGCGTCCAAAAGTTCTCGCCGTGATAAAAAGATTAATTTCGCGTAGGGTAGGCCGCGAGTATATAGGATTATAACTATGAAAAGACTGGTTCTAATCGATGGAAAATCGGTTTTCTATCGAGGTTATTATGCTATGGGCGCACTTAGTTTGCCGGATGGCACTCCTACCGGTGGTATCTATGGTTTTGCTGCTATTGCCATGGAAATCGTCAAAAAGTTAAACCCAACCAAAATCGTAGTTGCTTGGGATTCCAAAACCTCCGTTTCGAAGCGTCGCGCCATTTATCCGGACTATAAAGCCGGTCGCGTTAAACCAGGCGAAGACTTTTACGCCCAAATCCCATATCTAAAAGAACTGATTTTAAATCTCGGCTGGAATTTCGTCGAAATCGACGATTACGAAGCTGACGACATCATCGGCACCCTCAGCCTCCACGCTGATAACGCCGGTGACTATGAAACTTACATCATTTCTTCCGACCTTGACATGCTTCAAATTGTCGACGAAAACACTCACATGTGGCGCATTCTAAAGGGCTTCACCAACATTGAACAAATCGATGTCAAAGAGATTGAATCAAAATATGGCATCAAGAAATCCCAGTATCTAGATCTTAAATCCTTGAAGGGCGATTCTTCCGATAATATTCCTGGCGTCCCAGGCATTGGCGAAAAAACCGCCGCGAAGCTTTTAAATGACTACGAGTCGCTCGATGGTGTGTACGAGAACCTAGACAAGATTTCTGGCTCACTTAAAGATAAACTTGTGGCCGGCAAAGACTCTGCCTATATGTCAAAACAGCTCGCGAAAATAATGTTTGATGCACCAATTACCCTGGACGACATCAATGATTTTATCTTCAAAAAGGATCAAGTTGTCGCCGGTTTGAAGAAACTTCAGTTTAATTCATTAATTCGAAAGATTGAAAAAGAAAACCCGTCTCCAAAGCTTGTTGAGCCGGAGCCAGTAGTAGCGCAGGTAAAAGAACCAGCCGAATTTGAAGCCACTCCAGTCGAAGTTCCAAAAGACCTCCCATTTCTAAGCTACGACATTAAAGGCGAGATGCATAAATCCGCTGATACTGCCAAGAAGATTCTTGCTGGTGAGAAGTTCTGGGACTTGTCTCAAGCGGCCTTCCTCATTAACCCACTCGCTCGCGATACCGAAGACGATTTAAGGGGAGACTTAGCCAGTGAATACCAAACTCAATTTAATTATTTCGAAAAAAATCCGAAACTCTACCGCGTCCTGACTGAATTTGACCTTCCACTTATTCCAATTCTTTACAAGATGGAAGAGAAGGGCATGTTAATCGACCGCACCTACTTTAATAGTCTCAGCGAAGAATATAAAGAAGAGGTTAAAAACCTTGAACAAGAAGTATATACGCTTGCCGGCAAGGAATTTAATGTTAATTCGCCGATTCAATTGTCCGAAGTACTCTTTACCGACCTTGGCTTACCAACTAAAGGTATCAAAAAGACTTCACGTGGTTTTTCGACCGGTGCCAAAGAGTTAGAGAAATTGAAAGATTTACATCCGGTCATCGAA
The DNA here is from genome assembly GCA_947165465.1 of uncultured Candidatus Saccharibacteria bacterium. Classification (GTDB taxonomy): domain Bacteria; phylum Patescibacteriota; class Saccharimonadia; order Saccharimonadales; family Saccharimonadaceae; genus Nanosyncoccus. The sequence continues at coordinate 14,047 of CAMVAM010000008.1, forward strand.
AAAATCACCGAATACCGTGAAGCAGCCAAGCTCCTTTCTACTTACATTACTCCAATTCCAGAGCTCGCCGATAAAGAAGGTCGTATCCATACTACATTTACTCAAAACGTTACCGCAACCGGCCGTTTATCCAGTCTTAATCCGAATCTTCAGAACATTCCAGTTCGCACTGATGAGGGGAAGCGCATCCGTACCGGGTTTGTCGCCCCAACCGGGAAAGTTCTCGTCTCTGCCGACTACTCTCAGTTTGAACTTCGCCTCGCTGCTATTCTCTCCGGTGACGAAAAGCTCATCGATGATTTTAATTCCGGTATCGACATCCACACTAAAACCGCTTCCGAGGCCTTCCATGTGCCGTTTACCGAGGTTACCAAGAACCAACGCCGTGCTGCTAAAGTCATCAACTTTGGCATCATTTACGGTATGAGCGTTAAAGGCCTCTCCGATGCCACCGGCATGCCGATTCAGGAAGCTAAACAATTTATCGATGATTATTTTAAACTTCGCGCACCGATTAAGCGCAAACTTGAGTCCATCCTTACCCAGGCTAGGGAACAAGGTTATGTCGAGACCTTCTATGGTCGCCGTCGCCCAACTCCGGATGTCAAATCATCGAACTTCCTCATCCGCCAAGCCGCTGAACGCGCCGCTGCCAACATGCCAATCCAAGGTACCGAAGCTGATCTCATGAAACGTGCCATGATTCATGTCGACAAAGCTTTGCCGAGTGGCGCTGAACTCGTCATGCAAGTCCACGACTCATTAATTGTCGAATGCGACGAAAACCAAGCCGAAGAAGTGGCCAAAATCTTGAAGCATGAAATGGAATCTGTAGCACCAGAACTCGCCATCAAACTCGCCGTTGAAGTCACCATAGGGAAGAATTGGGGCGAGCTTTAATTGTGGAAAAACTCCACATTTAGTGTTAAAAAGTCCTTGACACCACTATATATAGTGTATATAATGATTTTCAGGTAATGCTTATAAAAACATAAAGTCCGCTGGACAGAAAGAAAGCCATGAAGAAAATCATTTACAAGAATCCGAACGACGCTTGCACCTTCGACATTAAGCGCTTCGTAAAATCGCTCGAAAGGTATGCCAAAGTTAGCGAAAAGGAAGTTGAGTCTGCACTTGAGAATTTCGAACAGTACGAAACTATGCACGTCTCCTGCCTCGTTGAAGTTGGCATGAAGCTCATCGCCGAGAAAAAAGGCGAAGCAGCCGCTAAAGAATACTTCAACGAATATGCCGAATACTTCGATGAAGGCAAATTCGAACGCCTTCGCCGCATCACCGGTTATCTCGTCGGTACTCTCGATCGTTGGAACGATGCCAAAAAAGCCGAAGAGCACGCCCGCGTCAAGCACTCTGTAAACTCCGCCATTGATGACGCCGAGCGCCTTGCCGCCCTCGAAACTCAGGCAATGGAACAGAACATCGCCTATGCTCACTGAGGTGTGATATAATACGGGTATGCCAGAGCTACCCGAGGTTGAGACAATTAAACGTGGTCTAAGTAAGTTTATATTGAAAAAGAAGCTTACAAAGACCACGATTTTGTGTGCTAAATCTTTTATCGGCACCCCTGTTACTGGTACCGTTAAAGCCATCCGCCGTTACGGTAAAGCCCTGATTATTGATCTTGATAACGGCAAGTCTCTGATGATTCATCTTCGCATGACCGGCCAACTCATCTATGATGGCAAAGAACGCTATGCCGCCGGCCACCCGAGCGACAATTTTACCGATAAACTCCCAAACAAACAGACTCGCGTCATTCTGGAATTTGGTTCCGACCCACTCTATTTTAATGACCAACGCAAATTTGGTTTTATCAAAGTAATCGATACCGATAAAGTCGAATCCGACGAATTTATTAAAAAGCTCGCTAAGGAACCATGGCAAATGACTGCAGATGAGCTCTACGAAAAGCTTCAAAAACACAAGAATTCTCCTATCAAAGCTACTATTCTAGACCAAACTATCATCTGCGGACTCGGCAATATTTATGCTGATGAAGCCCTTTTTGCCTCGAAAATTCATCCAGAAACCAAATCCGGGCTAATCACTAAAAAAGAGGCCGAACTTCTCTTAAAGTCCGCTCGCGATGTCATGGAAAAGTCCATTGAGTCTGGTGGCTCAACCATGGCGACCTACGTAAGAGCCGATGGTACCAAAGGCGACTATCTCGAAAAATTCGCGAAAATCTTCCGCCACGAAGGGAAGCCTTGCGTTAACTGTGGTGAAAAAGTCGTAAAAATCCGCGTTGCCGGCCGTGGCACCCACATCTGCCCGAACTGCCAGAGGAGGAAAGATGATTAGAATCTTCTATGGCGACGACCGCGTCAAAGCCAACGCTAAAATCAAAGAGCTACTCGGGGAAAACTATGAGATTATCGATGGCGAACCACTCATTTTAAACGACCTTCCGAACATTTTTCTCGGTGCCTCGCTCCTCTCCACCACTAGGAACATCCTTATCCGTGATTTTACTGCCAACAAACTCGTCTACGAGGAATTAAAGAACTATCTGAATACTCCTCACAACATCATTCTTTTAGAATCCAAATTAGATACCAGGACCACTACTTTTAAAGATATCAAAGACAAAGTCGAAGTAGTAAAATTCGCCCTCCCAGAAGACCCAAATTTTCGTCTCGTCTATGATATTTATGCCACCGCGAAAAGAGACGGCAAAAAAGCGGTCGCGATGTTAAATAAAACCAAGCAAAACGAAGCGCCAAACATGTTTTTTGGTCTTATCGCGTCGCAGGCCATCAAAGATTTTAAGCTAAACCAGGGAACAAAGGAAAAGAGAGTTTTGAAGGAACTCTCTAAACTTGATCTAGATATGAAATCAGCCAAGGTTGAACCTTGGCTGCTTATCGAATCTTTTTTGCTGAGACTGTCGTCTATTTAGCTAATTTCACACCAGCTTTTTTTGCGAACTCGTGGAGGTTAGCTTTGCGGCGAGAAGCAGTATTCTTCTTTAGAAGGTCTTTCTTCACAGCTTTGTCGTACTCAGATTGTGCGGCAGCTAGAGTCTTGGCATTAGGATCAGCCTTAAAAGCCTTCACAGCGGCTTTGATATCCTTCTTGATTTCTACATTATGCTTCGTGCGCTTATCAGCTTGACGAGCAGCCTTCTTGGCAGATTTAATAATCGGCATTTTTTTCCTATATAGATTAAAAATTAATTACTTCTATACATTATAACTCTTTTCTCCCTAAAAGTAAAGGGCAGAAAAAGATATAGAAATATTAAAACGCTTGCACTTACTTTCAGCTTATGGTAATATGATGATTAGAAAGGTAAAAATGCCTGATCAGGATAACACAAAAACACAGCCAGTTGACTCGCCAACTCCTGTAGACAACTCAGGAGCAGATAATCCAACTCCAATCATCCCAAGCGATGCTATTTCTGAACCAGCCGATGCACCGAAGGATGATGCTGTAAAAGATGCGGATGGCGATGCTAAAAAAGAGGCCCCAGATAACTCTGAGACCGTGGCTGCTGTTGCATCTAAAATCGGCGAATCACACAATATCCTGGTTGCATTATCCTCAGATCCTTCCATCGATGAGCTATCGGCCGCGATTGGCTTATCTCTTTATCTTGATCGTATTGGCAAACGTGTTACCGCCATCTATTCTGGTAGCACCCCAAATGTTTTGAAATTCTTAAAGCCAGAAGAGACCTTTGAATCTTCCGCTGATATTCTGCAAGACTTCGTCATTGCTCTCAACAAGGAAAAAGCCGACCATCTCCGTTACAAACTCGATGGTGACTACGTCAAAATCTTTATTACTCCGTATCGCTCCCGCATCACTAGTGACGACCTTGAATTTTCCTACGGTGATTTCAACGTTGATCTTGTCCTTGCCCTCGACGTCGCTAACGGCGTTGACCTCGATGATGCACTCCGCGAACATGGTCGTATTATGCATGATGCCGTTGTTGTTAACGTTACCACTGGCAAGCCAGGGAAGCTTGGCGAAATCGAGTGGAGCGACAAATCCGCTAGCTCGGTTTCCGAAATGCTCGCTGAACTCCTTTATGGTCTTGGTAAAGAAGGTCTCCAAAAGGAAGAAGCAACTGCCTTCCTCGCTGGTATCGTGGCCTCTACTAACCGTTTTGCCACCGCTAGCACCACCTCCCGCACAATGAAGCTTTCCGCTCGTCTCATTGATTCCGGTGCCAATCAGCAACTAGTTTCTAAGAATATCACCTCTGATATTGATAACGAGCTCTTCGCCTTCGGTGGCGGTGGATTCGAAAAGACCGATCGCGACCCAACCAAGCTCGACATCGAGCACGGCAACGAACAAGGCGTCGACGAATCAATTGAAATCGATGCTTCAGTGAACGAAAAAGAATCTACACTACTAAATGATCTTAAAGCCGCCGAAGCCAGCCTTTCTGGTGCCGGTGCCGAGGTTACCCCAGATGAGAGTAATAAGCCAGTCAACCTAGACAAAGCTGAAGAAAAACCAACCGAAGCTAAAGCCGAAGAAGTTCCGGCCGCTCCGGAAGCCCCAGAAATCAAAGCCGAAGAACCGGTTGCTACTGGCACTGAATATGCTGCCAGGACTTCCGATGTCCCAGAACACGAACAAAGCGCTGATGAGCAAGCTGCCGTCAATAATTTCGAAGCCGCCGTTAAACCAGAAAAAGTAATTGGCGTTCCGTCTGATTTTACTCCGGAAACTCTGGGAGAGGGAACTAATAAATACGGTCGTATGCTCGAAGATGCCCTCGCTGAAGCTCAAGCTGAACTTTCCGCCCCAGGCGCCATCCTTAGCACCCCAGATTTGCCAAATCCGGCTGTAAATGCTGCCCCATTTGCTGCTAGCGCCCCAGAAATCAATGGTGTGCCAGATATTAATTATATGCCACTTCCAGGTGACGAAGTTTTGCCACCACCACCGACTCCACCGATTGATATGAATGGTGCTCCTACCCCGGAGCCACTCGGCCCACAACCGGCCATGCAAGACCAAGTCTATGGCGCTCAGGCCTCCAATCCAGGCGCTTTCCAGATTCCAGGCATGTAAATCTTGCATTTTGATTAGAAGTACGCTATAATAATGAATACCAAGTGGAATCGTAGCTCAGTTGGTTAGAGCGCTGCCCTGTCACGGCAGAGGTCGCGAGTTCGAGTCTCGTCGGTTCCGCCATTTTTTTGTGCTTTAAAAACTCCCCAAAAGGGGAGTTTAGAGGTTATAGGACGAAAAACGGGTCTACGGCCTTTTCGGCCAGTATGATTGCACTAGTTCTCGTTCTGGCTGTTGCAAAGAAACCACCTGGGTGGCAACACAGCGCTCCGCGAACACCAGAGGCTCTTATAAAAGCCTCGTTAGAGAGTCCCCACCAGTGTTTAGGGAAAGGCTTGCGTTGCTCTGTAAGCCGATACTGTCCAGGCGGAACTGCCTGTACGCACCATACACCCGTGCAATTCTTGCTTGGATAAACACAGAATTTAATCTTTCTGGCTTTTTCGATGTCTTCTAGAGCCTCATCGTCAAGAGGATAATCATGTCTCTCGGCGCTAAGCTCCAAAATAATATCTCGCCACGCGTCACAAGGCATCCCCAGGACAATATACTGTTTCTCATAGGTATCCCGGATTGCCTCCAGAATATCCTCTCTGGCAGACTCAATTGAAATTGCCTGCTTTACCGCTCGCTCTAGAATCAGCTCTGCTGTGTTACAGGCTAGCAGAAAGTCGTGGTCATCTTGCGTAGTTGCACCAGGCACTCTGTCGTATGGTACGGTTTCTTCGTCGTCACGGGCATTTATCAGCTGGATTAGCGTAGAAACGCTCATTTGCCCGTTGTCTTCCAATTCACCGTTGTCAAAGGCGTCTATCCCTTCAATTAGGTTGTGGTCGACAGTTCTCGCGATGCTTTCCAGCTTCTTTTGGTCCAGTACTTCCGGCATCCCAACCCCAAAGGTATACGCAATGTCTACCCCGTATTCTTTCCAGATTAAGCCAGAAGTCGCATACTTTACTCCTTCTTTCTTATCTCCATGAGGATAGCGATCCAGGCGAAAATCTGCCATATGGTGGTCAAAAAGCCGGTTTCTCGGGTCGTAAACGCCACCAATATCACATACAGCTCGTTGTTCAGCGCGCTCATCGGCGGTAATCTTGCTATAAATCGCTTTTCCGGTTGCCTTGGCAATGATTTCTGGGTCTCTAGTGCGATAAACATTAATACTAAAGCCGTCTTCAACGTTTCCAAACACCCTCGCGAGCATTACAGTGGCAAAAACTTCATCAGCGTGATGAGGCGCGGGATGTGTAATAACATCGGCATCAAGCCAATTGCCTACTATCGAAATTCGTGCCATTTAAAAACCTCCTTTTAATATACTAGGGAAGCATGTCCTAAAACCCTCTATGGCACAGTTATATCATACGATATTTGAAAAACAAAATCGGCCAACTCCCTAATCTATTGCTAATCTATAAGTTCTGTGCTATAATAGCTAGCGATATGGCTATTAAAGTTACTAGAAAAGATCAAGGTGAGGCGAACGAGAATATCATTCGTCGTTTCAACCGCAAGGTTCTTCAGAGTGGAGTTATGCCTCTTAAGAAGTCGCAAATGCGTTTTAGCAAGCCAATTTCTAAGCGCGAGCGCCGCCTTAAGGCCATCATTCGCGAAGCTCGGAAGGCAGAAAAGACCGAACGTATTAAGTTAGGGCTTAAATAGAGAGTACCCCCCTGTAAAGGGGGTATTTTTGTGCTATAATATATATAAAGGAGAAATATGATCATTTTATTTGGTTTAGCAGGGTCAGGCAAAGGCACCCAAGGTAAAGCTCTTTCTGAGATTTTTGGATGGCGTTCGCTTTCTGTCGGCCAGGCAATCCGTGACACCGGTGACTATGCGGAGGCCACCAACAAAGGGGAATTAATCCCAGACGAGGATGTTATCCGCCTCATGAATCGTCAAATCGAAAAAGCCGAAGCCGAGGGCTTCGACGTGATTTTAGATGGTTATCCACGCACCGCCGGCCAAGCCGAATACATTGTGAAAAACATGGCCGAAAAAATCGATGGCGCCATTATTTTGGAAGTTCCAAAAGAAGAATTATTTAATCGTCTCGAACTTCGCGGCCGCGATGACGACAAAGAAAAATCCAGCATTGAACGTCGTTTTGAAATCTTTGAACAAAATATTTGTTCAATTTTACCTCTGTTAGAAAGCGTTAATATTCCAGTTGAGCGCGTTGATGGCGTTGGTAAAATCGACGAAGTCACAAATCGTTTAGTCAAAGTGATTAAAAAATTTAACCCATCTGCCGTTGAACAAATTAATGATGTAAACGGCGAGGAGCTCGAAAAAAGCTATGGTGAATAAAGACAATTCCACGCCCGAAAAACTACAAGAAAAGATTACCGCCATGCGAGAAGGCGGCAAAATCCTTGGCAATCTCCTAAGAGATCTCAAGAATTACGTCAAGCCTGGCATGACCGGTAAAGAGGTCGATGCATGGGTCCGCAAAGAAATCGTCGCCCGTGGCGCCAAAGTCGCCTACGACATGTTAGATGAAGACTTCCCGGGTGCCATCTGTATCTCTGTCAATGATGAACTTGTCCATGGTGCACCAAAAGACGAACCATTTGAGGTTGGCGACAAAGTCTCTTTCGATCTAGACATCTATTACAAAGGTTATTTCACCGATTCTGCCTTTACTATGCTCATTGGTGGCGAAGGCTCTCCGGCCATCAAAAAGATGATTTCCGTTACCGAATCCTCCATGTGGGAGGGAATTGCGCAGGTTAAACCGGGCGTCCACATCGGCACTATCGGTCACGCCGTTGAGCAAATTTTGAGAAAAGGTCACCTCGGTGTTATCGAAAACTATGTCGGACACGGTATCGATACTGAGATGCATTCCTCTCCAGAGGTCCCAAACTATGGCAAAAAAGGCCACGGCTATGTGCTTGTCGAAGGCGATACTATCTGCATTGAACCAATGTCGTGCCTAGGCAAACCAGCTAACCATATCGAAGGCGACGATAACTGGACCGTCAAAATGAATGATGGTTCCATCGGCTGCCACTGTGAGCACACTGTCCTCGTGACCAAAGATGGCTACGAGGTTTTAACGCTTCCTGACCCCGAGTAAAACAGATTAAACTTCACTTTGCATTCCTAGTTTTTTTGTGTTACAATAAGCTTATGGATGAAACGAAACGCTTTGTTACAGGCCTAGACGTCGGCACAGAAAACGTCCGCGCTGTAATCGCCTCCATCAGTAGAGACGGCAAACTCGCCGTTGTTGGCTACAATGCAGGCAAAACCGCTGGTATGCGTAAAGGTGTCCCAGCCAATCTTACTGGTCCAGCCGAGTCTATCGATCGAATGCTTGGTGAAGCCGAACGCATGGGCGGCTATGAAGTCCGCGATGCATATGTCTCCATTAATGGTTCGCAAATTCTCTCTACTAGAACCGAGGGAATGATTGCCATCGGTACTGCCGAACACGAAGTTAACGGTACCGATCTCGATCGTGTCGAAAGTGTCGCCGTTACCGGACGCATTCCAAATAACCGCGATGTTTTAAACGTAGTTCCGCTTGAATACGCCCTCGATGGCCAAGCTGGCATCAAAGACCCAATCGGTATGGCCGGCGCCCGTCTCGAAATGCGTGCCAATGTCGTTTCAGCCCTTACTCCAAACTGTGAAAATTTGAAAAAAGCTACCTTAACCGCCGACGTTCGTGCCGAGCGCCTCATCCCGGCTGTCGTAGCTGCCGCTAAAGCTGTTTTATCTGAACGCCAAAAGGAAAATGGCGTCGCTGTTGTTGATTTAGGTGCCGCTACTACCTCTGTAGCCGTCTACGAAGAGGGTGACCTCCAGTATGTTGGCGTTGTCCCAGCCGGCTCCAACAATATCACCAACGACCTTGCCATCGTCCTTGCCATCGACCCGGAAATGGCCGAAGAAATCAAAACCCGTTTCGTCACTGGCAACTTTGGCTCCGAAAAGAGCGACCTCATCCGTATCGGCAAAGAAGGCAAAGGCGAACGTGTTTTTGAGCGTAAAGAAGTTGAAGAAGTTGTAAAAGCCCGTCTCGCCGAAATCTTTGGCGAAATCAGGAAAAAACTAAAGACTGCTAAGTACGACCAACGCTTACCGGAGGGAATCATTTTAACCGGTGGTGGTGCCAGACTCCGTGACATTGATGTTTTTGCCAAAAAAGCTCTCGAAGCCTCCGTTAAAATCGGCATTCCAACCGGTCTTGGCGGTGTCTCAGAAGCCATCGAAACACCGGAGTACGCAACCGCGGTCGGATTAGCTCTTATGGCCGCCGAAGATTACCAACACGAAATGCCTGTCTCAAAGAAATCCGGAAAATCCTTCAAATTAGGAAGCAAAGGCCCAGGCCTATTTAAGAGAATTTTCTCTAAATTCTAATCTGATTTCACTCTTGATTTTAAGATTAGATTGGAGTATATTAAAGATATATAAAGCGAGGAAATAACATGCCAGAAATTAAACCGACAGAGGTGGAAAGCAAAGCAAGTATTAAAGTTGTAGGCGTCGGCGGTGCCGGTGGTTCCGCAGTCGAACGCATGAAAGAAGTAGGTCTTACCGGTGTTGAATTCGTTGCAATCAATACCGATGCTCAAGCTCTTCATCATTCTTCAGCCGATGTGAAAGTTCACATTGGTAAAGGTTTAGGAGCTGGTGGCGATCCAGAAAAAGGCCGCGAAGCCGCCGAAGAATCCCGTGAAGCCATCGACAAAGCTCTTGATGGTGCCGATATGGTCTTCATCACCCTCGGTGCTGGTGGTGGTACCGGTTCTGGTGCTGGCCCAATTGTCGCCGAAGAGTCCCGCAAGAAAGACATTTTGACCGTTGGTGTTGCTACGAAGCCATTCACCTTTGAAGGCGCTCGTCGCCGTGCTAACGCTGATATTGCTATCGACAAACTTGCTCGCCAAGTAGATGCAATCATCACTATTCCAAACGATCGTCTCCTTCAGACTATCGATCCTCGCACTCCGCTTCTCGAAACCTTCAAGATTGCCGATGATGTTCTTCGTCAAGGCGTCCAAGGTATTTCTGAGCTCATTACCGAGCACTCGCTCATCAACCTCGACTTTGCCGATGTTAAATCCATTATGAAGAACGCCGGCTCCGCCCTCATGGGTATCGGTCGTGCATCTGGTGAAAATCGTGCCGTTATCGCTGCTCAACAAGCTGTTGAATCACCACTTATCGAAGTCAAAATCGAAGGTGCTCGTGGCGTCCTCTTCTCAGTCGCTGGTGGCTATGATATGGCCATGTCCGAAGTTCAAGAAGCCGCCGAAGTTATCACCGGTTCCGTTTCTCCGGATGCCAACATCATCTTTGGTGCTTCCATCCGCCCAGAACTCGAAGACGAAATTGTCGTCACCGTAGTTGCTACCGGCTTCGATTCCGAATATTTCAACGCCCAAGCTGCCGCTCCGGTTGTTGAACCAGAAGAAAAGCCAGCTGCTCCAGTCTTCACCCAAGAAGCTCCAGCTGCTGATACCAAAGAATTTGCTACTGAGACTCGTTCTAACATGTGGGATTCCATCAAGAACGAGCCAACCGAACCAGAAGCAACAGCTACCGATGATGAAATGGACGTTCCACCATCCCTTCGTGAACGTCTAAGGAGCAAAAAGAATAAGAAATAGGAGCGTACATGGACCACAAATTCCGTATCGGAGATAGCAAAGTTCTAGAAAGCCGAGAAACGGTAGATGGCACCATGATTCGTCGTCGTCGTGAAACGCCGGATGGTCGGCGTTTTACTACTTATGAACGTATTGAAATGCCACCGCTCACAGTTTTAAAGCGCAGTGGCAACAAAGAAATCTTTGATCGCGACAAACTTCTCCTCGCTGTCAAACGCAGTGTCGGCAAATTCTTTAACTCCGAGCTCGAAATCGAAGAAGTCATCACTCGCGTCACGGACATTCTTTACTCCTATGGCACCGAGCAAATCACATCAAAGCAAATTGGTGAGGCCGTCCTCGACGTACTCGCCGAAGTCAACGAAGTCGCCTACGTCCGTTTCGCCAGCGTCTTCCGCGAGTTTAAAACACTAGAAGATTTTGAAAACATTTTGAAGGAACAAAAAGGGAAGAAATAAATGAGGGTGGTATGTGTTTATCGTGACAACGAGGATTATTCTCGTAGCGTCACCGAATGGATTGAGAATTTACGCCGTCAAACCGGCTACGAAATCGAAGAAATGAGTCCGGACGAAGATCCTGGCTTCTGCGAAGCCTATGACATCGTCGAATATCCTACGATTATCGCTATTGATGACAACGGCGCCGTTCGTAACTCCTGGCGTGGCCGCACTCTACCACTTTTAAACGAAGTCCTTTATTATTTAATCTAAAACTATTATGGAATCAATCGAAAAACTCTTTGAAAACATCTGGGTCCGTCGTATTACAATGACGCTAGTAGTCATTATCGTGAACGTGATAATTTATAGCATCGTCGCGCATTTTATCAATTCTAGAGAGAAGAAAAACTCGCGCGTCTTTTCGAACAAAAAGAATCGTACCTACCTCAAGATGTTTAAGAGCATCTTCCGTTATACGATGATTATCGTTACTACGCTTATCGTCATGCAAATCTTCGGCATCGACACTACTTCGATGCTTGCCGGTGTCGGCATTGTGGGCGTAGTCATCGGTTTTGCCATCCAGGATGCCTTAAAAGATATCATTAAGGGCTTCGATATTATCTCAGACAGCTATTATAACGTTGGCGACATCATTAAGTATAACGGCCTCACTGGAAAGGTCCTTACTATCGGTCTAAAAACCACTAAAATCCAGGAGGTTATCTCCGGCAACATCATTTCCATCGCCAACCGCAATATCGAGCAAGTTGAAGTTGTTTCTGGCAATATTTTGCTTTCTATCCCACTCCCGTACGAACTTAGCATCAAAAAAGCCGAGCCGATTCTAAAAGAAATTGCCAGCACCATTGAAAAAGACGAAGACGTTAAAGACGTTGAAGTGTTTGGCCTCACCGACCTCGCTGACTCCGCCCTCATCTACAAGATTAAAATTGTCACTACGCCGGAGCAAAAAGGCCTCGTTCGTCGCCGCGCCCTTAAAACCATCGTCTCCACCTTGGAAGAGAAGAAAATCTCCATCCCATACAACCAACTCGATGTCCACCAAAAATAACAATAGCATTTTCTTTTCTTATCAAAATGTGATAAACTATATCTATTAAAGCGTTATTAGCAGCTATCAACTGCGAGCTGACGGAAGAAAGGGAGACCGATTAGAACCGTTCGTGAATCCGCGTAAGAGATCAATTAAGTGCCGGCAACGCCGGAAATTGGATGGTACCGCTCAAAAAGAGTTCCAATGCGAAAGCATTGGATTTTTTAATAATAAGGAGTCAATATGAAATATAAAGCCGGTGAACGGAGAAAAGCTGCCGTTTACGAAAAAGCCATCGCGGAGTGGTGGAAGAAGAACAAAACCTTCGAGAAGTCGGTCGAAAACCGCCCGATTGATAAGTCCTACGTCTTTTATGACGGCCCTCCTTTTATTACTGGTAACCCACACCACGGTACGCTTCTTAGCTCTATCGTAAAAGATGCCGTTCCACGCTTCTGGACCATGAATGGTCGCCGTGTTGAGCGTCAATGGGGTTGGGACTGCCACGGTCTCCCAGCTGAAAACTTCGTCGAAAAGCAACTCGGCATCACCGATCGCCGCGACATTGGTACCAAATGGTCGCTTGAAGATTACATCATCAAAGCCCGCGAATCCATGGTAGCCAATTCCGAAACCTGGCGCTCTACCATCGACCGTATCGGCCGTTGGGTTGATTTTGATAACGCTTACCGCACCATGAACAAAGACTTCATGGAATCGGTCTGGTGGGCCTTTAAACAGCTCTACGAGGCCGGTAAGATCTATGAAGGGCGCAAAGTCCTTATGTATGACACCAAGTTCGCTACGCCGGTTTCTAAGGCCGAAGTAACCATGGATAATGACGCCTACCAAACCGTCACCGACCCATCCGCCTACGTTAAATTTAAAGTTAAAGACTCCGACGAATACTTCCTCGCTTGGACCACGACTCCTTGGACCTTGCCAGGAAACCTCTATCTTGCTATCAACCCAAGCCTCGATTACGGTGTTTATGAAGTAAATGGCGATAAACTTATCGTCGCTTTAGAACGTGGCAAAATCCTCTTTGAAGGCCAGAAACCACTTAAAGCCATGAAAGGCAAAGCTCTCATCGGTAAATCCTACGAGCCAATCATCCGCGTTGCTGATGGCCTCTTTGATCTTGGCCTTCGTGGCGACAAGGGAACTGTCGCCAGAAAAGATACCTACACTGTCCTTCCAGGCGATTTCGTCTCGGCCGAAGATGGTACCGGCATCGTTCACTGTGCTCCTGCCTATGGTGAGGACGACTTTGCTCTTGCTAACAAGCACGAAGTCGATTTTGTCGATTGTCTCGATGAAAACGGTTATTATCTCCCAGAAATGGCCGCTGAGCTTCATAAACTTGGCGTCCGCGACACCGATGAACACGGCATTCAGGCCTGGGCCGGCAACAAATTCATCGCGAAATGTCTCGAAGAAAAGGGCGTCATCTGGAAAATCGAATACATTCAGCACGAATATCCGTTTAACCCACGTTCAAAAGAGCGCATCATGTATCGCGCTTTTCCGTCTTGGTTCTTCGATGTAGAAGGCCAAAAGACCATGATGCTCGAAGAAAACGAGAACATCAACTGGTTCCCAGCTCATTTGAAGCACGGTCGTTTCGCTAAAAACATCGAGCAAGCTCCAGACTGGAACCTCTCGCGTGATCGCTTTTGGGCCACCGCTATGCCGGTCTGGAAGGGCGACAAGGGAAGCATCCGGGTTGTCGGCTCCTACAAAGAGCTCGAAGAACTCTCCGGCAAAACTCTCGAGGATTATCACCGCCCATGGGTCGACGAAATCACCTTTGATATCGACGGCGAGCACTTCACACGTATCGAAAAAGTTCTCGACTGTTGGTTTGAATCCGGCTCCATGCCGTTTGCTCAGATGCACTACCCGTTCGAAAACAAGGAAAAGTTCGAAGCCAACTACCCGGCCGACTTCATCGTTGAATACGTCGGTCAGGTTCGCGCTTGGTTCTATTATGTCCACACCGTAAATACCGCTCTCGCGGAGATTGGCGCCTTCGGCGACAAGGCTAAAAACGGTGCGAAAAACGCCTACAAGAACGTCATTACCACCGGTACGCTTGCCGGTAACGATGGCCGCAAGATGAGTAAGTCTCTTGGTAATTTCACCGATCCAAATGTCCTCATGGACCAATTTTCAGCCGATTCACTCAGATTCTTGCTTCTATCCAGCCCGGTTCTCTCCGGCGAAGACTTCGCTCTGCTCGATAAAGACGTCTCCGACGTCAACCGCAAGCTTGCGATGCTCTGGAACGTCTATGACTTCTTCACTACCTACGCCGCCGTGGACGGCATCGATAGCGACGATTTGAAGCTCGATCCAAAGCACCCGCTCGACCTCTGGATTCTCTCGCGCATGTATCAACTCCGCGACGAAATCACCACTGGTATGGAAGAATACAACATTCCAAAGGCCCTCGAGAACGTCCTTCCGTTCATCGACGACCTTTCGAACTGGTATGTCCGCCGTTCTCGCCGTCGTTTCTCTAAGAACGACGACACCGCCGACAAGATGCAGGCCTTCGCGACACTCCACTTTGTTCTTATCTACACCGCGAAGATTCTCGCTCCGTTCGTGCCGTTCTTAACCGAAGAGCTCTATCAAAAGATGACCGGGAAATTAGAATCCGTCCACCTCTTAGACTGGCCGGAAGCCGGCGTCATTGATACCGCCATCCTCGATGAAATGGCTCGCACCCGCGCCATCATTACGGATGCTCTCGCCCTTCGTATGCAAAAGTCCGACACCGAGGAACAAATCAAAGTTCGCCAGCCACTCGCCTCGCTCACTTACACCGGCGACAAGCTCGACGACTTCTACGAACAAATCATCATGGACGAAGTTAACGTTAAAAAGGTTGAATGTGGTAAAGAATTCTTCCTCGACAAGACTTTGACCGACGAACTAAAGAGGGAAGGGCTCGCTCGCGACATCATCCGCGCCGTCCAGTCCGCCCGTAAAAACGCCGGCCTCCAGGTCGATGACCGCATCAAACTCTCTATCTCGGTCAATCCACCAGAGGGCTTCGTGGACCTCATCCGTACTGAGGTCCTCGCCGACGACATTAAGAAGAACGAGGACTACGCCCACGACGAAATCGCAAAGATTGCTGGCGAAAACGTCACCATCTCGCTCGAAAAAGTCGCCTAAAACCATAAGCGAAAACGAAAATAGCCCCACTCCGGGGCTATTTTTAAACCCAATTTTTCAAGAATTTACCCCTATAAATTTGACAAACCCATGAAAAATAAGCATAAACACTATTGACTTTTTTGGCAAAGTGTGCTACAATGAAATTAAGTTAGAAAATAAAATAAATAATCTAACAAATAACAAACAAAAACAAACAAAAAAGGAAAAAATCATGGCGGAAATAATAAAATTACCAAACACAGTCGTTGACTCAGACTGGAAAGATGATGTCGACGTAGACTACGCCATCTATGGCGGCACCGAAAAGAACGAACGTGAATACGTTCCACAAGCGGAAATCAAAAAGGAAACTATAGAAAGGATCAAGAGCCAGAAAGTAGGCAAGTTCGCCTTATTCACCGCGAAAACAGAACAAAAAGCTGCATAAAATAAGAAGGAATCTTCCAATGTAATATTTAAAATCTAACCATAAATTACTAAAACCGAACACTGTGTTCGGTTTTTTCTTGCCCTGAATTTCTAAAAATCTAAAAAAATCCTTAATTTTGTTTGCCAAAAATAAAAGCTTATGCTAAGATAAAGTCAGAAAGGTCATCATTAATCAAACAAACTTATGCAACAATATTTTATTGAGCGCGATACTTTGGAAAAGTTCGTCAATCCATTGATCGCCCAGAAATACCCAGACGAATCCCCTGAAAAAGTCAATCAAATTCGGGACGAGGCTGTCGAAAAACTCGACGACGCCATCCTCGACGCACTATTTGGCAAACTATCCAAATCCCAGGTTGCTGAAGTCAACATTATGTTTGACCAAGAAGAGAACGATCCGGATGCTTTCCGCGATTTCTTCAAAAATGCCGGCATCGATGCCGAAGCCGTGATAACCGAAGCTATTAAAAAATTTAGCGAAGAATTTTTAGGAGGTGAAAATGCCTAGTCCAGAAAGCGCGCCGACCGGCGGGGAACCAATCGACGAAAAAGCCCCAGTCACGGCCCCAGAAACCACCGAAACCGGAACCGACGATTCCGAGGTTGTAGGTGAAAAAGATCGCAAAACTTTCGAAGATCGTGGTGAAAAGACTTTTGAAGCTAAAGAAGTATCGGAAGCCAAAGAAAAGTCCACTCGCACCGAACTCGAAAAAGAGCGCGAAAAATTAAAAGAAGAGATTCGCATGCTCGAAATGCGTCGCGAAATCCTCTTAAAGTACGGCGCTAAATCAACCGCCGAAACAATTGATGATGACAAAAAACCGGAAGGTGACTCTTCCGAATCTGAAACTAAATCCGCCCCAGCCGAAGGTGCCGTAGCCGGAGCCGCAGCTGGCGCAGCCGCCGGAGAAAAACCAGCCGAAACTGAATCAAAAGCTCCGGAAGAAGAACCGGCCAGCCCAGAAGCTATTGAAGAAACCAAGAAGCGTGCCAAGAAGAACGGTGGTAGCCGCAGGTTTGCCGGTGGCATCCTCGCTCTAGTTGCCGCAGCTGGAATCATCGGCGGTGCTATCGCTATGAATAATAATCGCGACAAAAATGACAGTGACCGTATTGGTGATGGTAGCCCTGCTATTATTACAATGGCTGGTGAAAATGCCGAAAAACTTAGCGGTATCTATGATGGCTATGGTGAAAGAGGCGAATATTGTTCTGAGCATAAAACTAGTGCCGTGGCCTTTGCCGATGCTGGCGAAGTTGGCGTAGTTTGTGGTAACGACCAATGCGATATGTTAAACTACAACGCTAACAACCAAGTTGAATCAATGGCCGACTACATCGTCTTTATGCCTGGTGCAGTTATGCCTGGTGGCTTCGAAGGTATGGATATTCTTTCCGCCGAAAGCAAACTCGAAGCAATCAACCAAGCCAACCCTGCCGACTTCGATCAAGTCAGAGCACAATTTAATGAAGCAATTAATAATGCCTTTACAGAGGATGTGACGGTTAGTGGCGATTTCGACAACGCCTACATGAGAAGAATCGACCCAAGCAAGCCATTTACGCATGATAATATGGAGCTCGTCCATTGTGTCACGCACGAAGAGAATCTAACCGTAACGAGATTCTACTGGCAAGATGCTTCAGGACACGAAATCGGTTCGATGCTTGTTAAAATGACTCCTACCCGCGACGCGGAAGGAAACATCATTTCGTTTAAGGGCTGTATGCAAGTGATTACGCCAAAGGGCGAATCGACTGCTTACGTCGGCATGCCGGAAATCCCGGATCCGGAGCCTCAACCTCAGCCAGAACCTGAACCGGAACCGGAGCCAGAACCGGAGCCAGAGCCAGAACCGGAGCCAGAGCCGGAACTCACACCAAAGAATCCGGCTGAAGAAATCGCTCACGCTGGTCCGGATGTCACTCCACTTGAACTTAATGAAGACGTCACTCCAGCTACGACCTTAGAGCAAGATCAAGCTAACTTTGCCGCTATCGAACAGCAAAGACAGCAAGACGCAGCTCGCCAAGCCGAAGCTGAACGCGTCGCCGCCCAGCAAGCTGAAG
This sequence comes from uncultured Candidatus Saccharibacteria bacterium, assembly GCA_947165465.1. Classification (GTDB taxonomy): domain Bacteria; phylum Patescibacteriota; class Saccharimonadia; order Saccharimonadales; family Saccharimonadaceae; genus Nanosyncoccus. The sequence continues at coordinate 31,932 of CAMVAM010000008.1, forward strand.
CTGAACGTCAGGCTGCTCAGCAAGCCGAAGCTAGACGTCAAGCCGAAGCTGAAGCTGCCGCTCAGAGAAGCGCTCAAGAAGCTGCCGCTGAAGCTCAGCGCCAAGCTGAAGCTAACCGCGCCGCTGAAGCCGCCGCTGCTCAAGCCGCCCAAGAACAAGCTGCTCGTGCTCAAGCTGAACAACAAGCTGCCGAGGAAGCCGCCGCTCGTGAAGCTGCTCAACAGCAAGCGAACGCTGCCGCTGAGCAAGCTGCTCCGGAAGCTGCTTCTCACGCCGATGACAGCGCCGCTGAGCGTGCCAATCTATTTGCAAATGGTGAGTTTTAGGAATAACTAGAAAGGAGAAAAATGAGCCAGAAAAATATTAACACTAAACGCGGCAAGCTGAAACTGTTCCTAGTTTCCATTTTAGCCGTATTCCTAGCCATCCTTGGCTTCGGTGGGGCAAGGGTCTCTGCGTGGGGACCATCTGGGCGTACAACCTACACCAACGAAAAGCCGGCCGCTTATGCGACTTTCAATTCCATCACCAATAACGCTGCTGTCGGTGACGAACGTAACTTCGTCCGCGTCCGCGAACTTGGCAACAACTCCAAGTATGCCGACGAAGTAGAAGTGACTCCTGGTAAAGAATATGAAGTCTATATTTACTATCATAACAACGCTGCGACGAATACTAACGCCAGCGGTGTTGGCGTAGCCACTGCCGTTAAGGCTTCCTCCGCCTATCCAACCGTACTCCATACGGGCTCGCGGGGAATGATTAGCGGTATCATTAATTGGAGCTATGTCGAAAGTACTACCTCCGCCGCTAAAACCGGCCAGGTCTGGGATGAAGCATATCTTACTACTAAGACCGACGGCGTAGTTATGCGCTACAAGACCGGTACCGCTACCATTCATAACGGTGGCCAAGCCAACGGTTCAGTTCTATCAGACGCGCTCTTTACTACGGATGGTACTTATCTCGGCTACAATAAGCTAACCGGTGTGCTTCCGGGCTGTGCCGAATACTCCGGCTACATCACTTACACACTGGTTGCCGAAAAAACTTCTGCTACCCTCGAAAAGAAAGTTTCTCTCGATGGTACGACTTGGGCTGACACAGTAAACGCCAAACCGGGCGATTATGTCACCTATAGAATTAAATTCGAAAACACCGGTAACACCAACCTCACGAACGTCATCTTCAAAGATGTTCATGACAACGGTCTCACTCTTCGCACCGGTAGCACCAAGATCTTTAATCTCGCTAACCAAAATGGTAAAGTTATCGATGATATCATCGATATCAGCGGTTACAACACCGGCGACCTCGCTGCAGGCGCTCTTGTCCAGGTCATTTACCAGGCTCAGGTATCCACCGACAAGACTTACTGCAAGAAGACTTTGAAAAACACTATTACTGCTAGTTATAATTCCAACCAGAACCAAAAGGACAGCGCTAATGTCTACGTAGTCTGTGACGCTGAACCAACTCCGCAACCAACCTGCGAAACTAATCCGGAACTCCCGGAGTGCAAGAAACCGGATTGTACCACCAACCCGGAAATGGAAGGATGCCAAGAAGAACCAACCTGTGCCACCAACCCAGAGATGGAAGGTTGCCAGGAGATCCCATCCACCGGTCCGGTCGAAATCGTGCTCGCATCTGTCGTAGCAGCCGGTATCTTAGGCGGCGGTCTCTACCTTTACAAGACTCGTAAGACCTTAAAATCTGTTGAAAGCACCGTTAAGGGTGAAGGAAAGAGTAAAGAGAAATAGCTCTTGTAAATTACCCCTAAACGTGATAAAATATACGGAGTAACTTAAAAGGATTAATATGAAGAAAGCAGTTATCCTCGTTGGCGGGAAGCAATATCTCGTTGAGGAAAAAGAGACCCTACGGGTGGACCTCCTCCCGGAAGGAACCAAAGAGCTCGAAACTGATGCTTTACTCGTAATTGATGGCGACAAGACAACTGTCGGCACACCTACAGTAAAAGGCGTAAAGGTTTCAGCCAAGGTGAAAGCCGCAGAAGTTAAAGGTGACAAAGTCCGCGTCATTCGCTACCACAGCAAGAAGCGTGTTCACACCGAAACCGGCCATCGCCAAAAGTATTCCGAAATTGAAATCACCAAGATCGGTTAATAAAATAAGCCCTACCAAGGGCTTATTTTTGTGTTATAATAATAAGCAGTATGAGCGTGAAGGTAATATGTGTTACAAACCAAAAAGGTGGCGTAGGGAAGACCACGACCGCTGTCAATCTTTGCTATTACCTCGCAAAAGACAAGTTTAGAACTCTGCTCGTCGACTTCGACCCTCAAGGTAACGCTACCTCTGGCCTCGGTATCGATAAAAATAACGATGCCCTTAAATCTACCATGACCGAAGTTATCCTTGGTACTGCCAGCATGGCCGAAGCTATCATTAAGACTAACTACAAGAATTTCGATTTAGCCCCAGCTACCCCTGAACTTGCCAACGCTGAAGTTGAGATCACTGCGATGAACAAAAAATTTGTCCGCCTCCGTGACGCCATCCGTCAGGTCGCCGAAGATTATGATTATATCGTTATTGACCTTCCACCATCCCTGTCACTTCTTACAGTTAACGGCATGATTGCCTCAGACTATCTCTTGCTCCCAGTCCAGACCGAATTCTATGCATTGGAAGGCGTTGCTCAGCTCCTAGAGTCCATGAAACTCGTCATGAAGCAAGCCAACCCGAAGCTCCGGCTCCTTGGCGTCGTCGCTACCATGTACGACAAACGTACCTCGCTTTCCGCCCAGGTTCTCGCCGAGATTAAGAAATACTTTAAAAAACTTACCTTTAAGACTACCATCCCACGCAACGTCCGCCTCGCTGAGGCTCCAAGCCATGGCGTTCCGGTCGGCGCATATGATAGATTTAGCAAAGGCGCCAAAGCCTATAAAGATTTTACAAAAGAAGTAGAGGAGAGAACTAAATGAGTATGAAAGGCCTTGGCCGCGGATTTGAATCGTTAATCCCAACCGATTTGGTGGATGACGAATTTGATCCTACCGCCAGTGAAGACAAGAAATCTAGCGACTTAAAAGAATTAAAAATCGCTGATATCATCCGTGACGAAGAACAACCTCGTCGCGATTTTGACGAAGAAGCTATCAATGCACTCGCCGCCTCTATCAAAGAACACGGCGTGCTTCAACCGATTGTCGTTACAAAAGAAGATGGTAAATACAAGATTGTCGCTGGTGAACGCCGTTGGCGCGCTTCTAAAGTTGCCGGGCTTAAAACTATCCCAGCCATCGTCCGCACGCTCGATTCTCAGAATCGTCTTGAACTTTCCATTATCGAAAACGCCCAGCGTGAAGATTTGAACGCCATCGAGCTCGCTACTGCCTATGCCAAGCTCAAGAACCAGTTCAATCTCTCCACCGAAGATATCGCCGCGAAAGTCGGGAAGAGCGAAACTTCCGTGATGGGCACTATGCGTCTCTTGAATCTCCCGGATGACGTTAAGAAAACTATGGTTAAAGAGAAGCTCACCGAAGGTGTCATGCGCCCACTAGTTTCCGCCGACGAAAAAACCATCAAGAAAGTTCTACCAAAGATTATCGCCGAAGGTTGGACCGCCCGCAAAGTTGAACGCTTTATGGCTACAAACAAGAAAAAGTCGTCCGCTACGCTTACTAAAGCTCATCAATATCACAAAGAAGAAGATGCTCTCGAGAAAAAATATGGCCAAGTCGCCAAAATCACCGGTCGTTCACTCACCTTTAAGTGTAAGAATGACGAAGAGTTGAAGAAACTTATCAAATCTCTGTTATAATTAAGATATGAAAGATAAGGATTCCGCGAGAATTGAACGCGCGGTAGAAGTCGCTAGAGAGGCCCACGAAGGTCAATTTCGTAAAACCGGCGAACCATATATTATCCATCCTTTAGCTGTCAAAAAGATTCTCGAAGAATGGGGAATGGATGAAGATACCATTATTGCTGGCATTCTTCATGACACCATCGAGGATACCCCATTAACTCTAGAAGACATCAGAAAAGAATTTGGCGAATCCGTCGCCTTCCTCGTAGATGGCGTTACTAAGCTTTCTACGGCCCGTAACGGCATGCGCGACATCGATACCTACCTCCCGGAGACCAAAGACAACTTCCTGCGCCTCATGATCGCTCTAGGCGATGATATTCGCGTTCTTATCATTAAACTTGCCGATCGCTTACACAATCTTCGCACACTTTCGGCTCTCCCACCAGAAAAGCAAAAGAAAATCGCCAAAGAGTCTCTCGAAGTGTTCGCGCCCCTCGCCGACCGTCTCAATATGGGACGCCTCCGTGTCGAGATGGCCGACCTCGCCTTTAAATATGTCGACCCGAAACGTTTCGAAGAACTAAATAATTTGATTGAGAAATATAATAAATCTGCCGAACGTTCACTAAAGCAAATCGAAAAAGAAGTCGGCGACGCTCTGAAAAAAGAGAAGATTAAATTCGAAATCTCCGGCCGTGTTAAATCCGTTTATTCATTACATAAGAAACTCGCGAAGCACAATCAAAACATCAACGAGATTTACGATCTCACCGCCCTTCGCATCATTGTGGACGATGTCACCGACTGTTATCTAACTCTCGGTATCATTCATTCGCTCTATCGCCCGATGGCTGGTCGTATTAAAGACTACATTGCCACACCAAAGCAGAATGGTTATCAATCCATCCACACGACCGTTATCACCAAAGACAAGCATGTCGTCGAATTTCAGATTCGCACCAAAGAAATGCACGAATACGCCGAGCGTGGTCTTGCTGCTAGCTTCTACTACAACGAACAGAAACTCACCGAGAACTACAAAAAAGGGAAGATCGAACATCTCCCGACTAATCTGCTTTGGATTACCGAACTTCAAATGACCGCCGCCCGTCTCCGCGAAGGTAAAAAAGTCGATTTGAAGAAACTAAAACTCAATCTCTTCGCCGACAAAATTTTCGTCTACACGCCAAAAGGTGACATTATTGATTTACCAAAAGGCGCCCTCCCACTCGATTTTGCTTATCGCTTGCATTCCGAAATTGGTGATCACGTGGTGGGTGTGAAAATCAATGGCAAAATGAGTAATCTGAACAAAAAACTTGAGCAGGGTGATATCGTTGAGATTTTGACTTCCAAAAATCAGACGCCAAAAACCTCTTGGCTAGAGAAGATTTTCACTCCACATGCCCGTCACAAACTCCTCCATACATTAAACGATACCTCTAGAAATAACACCCCGGATCGCCCGATTCCGCCGGTCCGAAAAAAATAATTGTTCAACACAAAATATTTTTGTGTGCTATAATGACTTTAGCATAAGGAGGTTTTGTGGATTATATTCCTATTGTTACAACCGACGTTGTATTGCTATCAATCGCGTTGATCGGAATGACAATAAAGCACTTTACTCAAAAATAAAAAAAGACCGGCATCCGCCGGCTTTTTTGTTGCTATAAAACTATAAAAATGGAGCCGATGGCAGGGATCGAACCTGTGACCTGCTCGTTACGAATGAGCTGCTCTACCAACTGAGCTACATCGGCACTTGCCTAATTATATCACAAATGTGCTATAATAAATACAATTAAGGAGAGAAACATGTCTAAGGTGGATATTATTAAGCGTCCGGTCGAGCAGGTCGGAAGCGAAATCAAAAAAAATGCTTGGTCTGCTGCGATAGAATCTCTTGCCTTGCTTATTCTTGGCGTTCTCTTTATCATTTGGCCAGAAGAAGTAAATAAATTTATCGCCTATTTTGTTGGTGCCTTCTTAATTGTGAGAGGTGGAGTCCAAATCGTCACTTATTATATGGAAAAAGGGCAAAACGATTTCTTTAATAATGGACTTCTTAGCGGGGTTATTTCGGTCATCCTCGGTATTGCCGCCATTGTGATTGGTGAAGATATCCAACATGTCTTGAGAGTAGTAATCGGAATTATCATTATTTACGAATCGCTTGTTCGTATCAATGTCGCCGTAAAACTCTCATCTGCCGGAATCAAAGAATGGCGAGTAATCCTCATCATTGCTCTCATTATGCTTGTAATCGGTGGCTTTGTTACCTTTAACGCCGGTGCCATCACTACGCTCATAGGCTGGATGATGATTGTGGCCGGTGTCATTGGCATTGTCGGCGATGTGATGTTTATCAGACATGTTAATACTGTTATCGAAAAGCTGACCGGCGCCATGAACACTAAGAAAACCGAAGAAAAATACGAAAACGCTGAAGAGGCGGAAGTTAAAGACTAAAATGAAAACCATCGCCGAAGACATCAAGAAGATTTATCTCCATGAACGATTTATGTTGGTCGTGATGATTATTAATTTCCTCGGCGGAATCGCACTTTTCATTTACACTATTCTTCACCTAGATACTAATAGTGCCATCGTCAAAGTTGGCTACGGTGACATTGGCGGTTATCGCAGTGGCTCCTGGACTGATTTATTAACTTTTCTTATACTCGCCGTCATTCTTGGCGTATTCCATAACATCATCGCCGTCCGCATCTTCCATAAACGTGGTGCCGGCATGACCAAGTTCTTTTTATTAACTACAAGTGTATTAATTATCGGCGCTTTCATCGTCCTGGCTCGTTTAACGGGAGAAGGGTAAATGCGTAGGAACCTCGAAATTCCACAGGGCAAACGTACACGCTCTTATCGTTTTTTCGAGATACTGCCGGGCCTCATTTCTTATGGGGCTATTATTTTACTCTTCGTTTTGTCGTGGCTTGATCCGGTTATCGGTGCCATTTATCTGTTTACGCTCATCGCAACTACTTTAGTTAAAGCTATCAGCGTGGCTTATCGCGCTGTACAAGGTTACAACACTATCAAAACCGCCGAGAGTGTCGACTGGCGAAAACGCGTTGAAGACCTGTCTAATCCGCACGAAGCTTTTGAACGTCTAAGAAACAACAATTCGAAGAGCTATAACATCGACGAGCACATCGAAAACCTCAAACTCATGGCCGCCATGAGCAAAGAATACCCGAAACCAGAAAAGGTCTATCATGCCGTCATTGTTACTGCCTACAACGAAGGCTACGAAATCATCCAGCCATCTATCGTCGCCATTTCTAAAAACACTTTTCCAAACGAACGTATCATTGTAGTTCTCGCCTACGAAGAACGCGGTGGGGAAGAAATGGAAAAGACCGCAAAAAAGCTTCGCGCCGAATTTAAAGACACTTTTAGAGACTTCTTGCTCGTAAAACACCCGGACGGCTTATCCGGCGAAATCATTGGTAAAGGTCCGAACCTCACCTACGCCGGCGAACGCCTCGCAGAATACGTAAAGAACAAACATCTTCCGGTCGAAAACGTCATCGTCACTTCACTCGATAGCGACAATCAAATGGGCGAGAAATACCTTGATGCTGTTGCCTATGAATTCATCGTCCATCCAAATCGCCAACGTCTCAGTTACCAACCGGTTTCACTATTTATGAATAATATTTGGGACGCTCCGGCCCCAACCCGCGTGGTCGCAGTCTCAAACTCTTTCTTTAACGTCATTACTACCATGCGTCCACACGTTCTACGGAACTTCGCCTCACATTCACAGCCACTTCAGGCTCTTGAAGCTATGCATTTTTGGAGCAAACGTACCATCGTCGAAGACGGCCACCAATACTGGCGCAGTCTTTTCTTCTTCAGTGGTGATTACACGGTTCTGCCGATTCGTATCCCAATCTACCAAGACGCCGTCATCGACGAGACTCTTCTAAAGACTATCAAAGCTCAGTTCATCCAGGTTCGTCGTTGGTATTATGGCGCGTCAGACATTGCCTATGTTGGTACCAAACTCTTTGTGAGAAGGGAAAATCGCATCATGCCGTTCTGGCAATTATTGCCAAAATTCTGGCGTCTCCTTGACAGCCATGTCACACTCGCCATCCTTGCGCCAATCGTTGCTTTCGGCGGTTGGGTGCCGATGATCATGAACATTTCTTCTCACGATATGGTCGCCTATAACCTTCCAAATATCGTGAGTATCGTCGAAACCTTCGCTTCTATCGGCCTCATCGTGACCGTCCTCATCTCTCTAAAAATGTTGCCAAAACGCCCGGCCAAATACAAAAAAGTTAAAGCTCTGTCGATGCTTCTTCAATGGATTTTAATGCCGGTCACTTCGATTATTTATCAGTCACTTGCCGCCTTTTATGCTCAGACGCGGCTAATGCTTGGCAAATACATGGAAAAGTTTGATGTCACTAAAAAAGTTAAAAAATAAGGAGTCATATGTCAAAAGTTTATTTTATTAAAGAAATTACCCCAGAAAACCTCATCAAGATTTATAAAGCCCTAGGCGTAGAACTCCCAGGTAAAGTCGGCGTCAAAGTCTCCACCGGTGAAGCCGGCGCTAAAGGCTATCTAAAAGCTGATCTCATCGCTCCATTCGTTAAAAGTCTAAACGGCACCATTGTTGAATGCAATACCGCCTACCCTGGCAAGCGTAATACCGCTAAGGACCATATTGAGGTGGCTAAGAATCACGGCTTTACTAGCTTTGCCGAGGTCGACATCATGGATGCCGATGGCGAAAAGAAAATCCCAGTTAGACATGGCAAGCATCTCGAGTACGATTTGATTGGCAATCATTTCGATAATTACGATTCATTTGTAAACCTCGCCCATGGTAAAGGTCACATGATGGGAGGTTTCGGTGCTAACCTCAAGAATCAATCTATCGGTTTCGCCTCTAGAAAAGGGAAGGCTTACATTCATTCCTGCGGCAAAACTACCAGTCCACGTCTTTGTTGGATTTCTAAACACGAACAAATTGATTTCATTCATTCCATGGCTGAAGCTGCTACTGCTGTAGCCGATTATTTAAAAGAACAGGGAAAACCAATCGTCTACATTACTGTTATGAATGCAATTTCATTAAGTTGTGACTGCGACTCCGAGCAAGATGATCCAGTTATGAGCGACCTTGGCATGGTAGCTTCTCTTGATCCGGTTGCAAATGACCAAGCTTTCATTGATATGGTCTGGGCATCTAAAGAACCGGGTGCTGCCGACTTAAGGGAACGCATCGATTCTCGCCTTGGCCGTGAAATATTGCCATACGCCGAAGAACTCGGTCTTGGTTCTAGAGAATACGAACTTGTCGAGCTCTAATAGATATGATATAATACTCTGAGTGGGTGATTAGCTCAGTTGGCTAGAGCGTCTCGTTTACACCGAGAAGGTCGGGGGTTCGAGCCCCTCATCACCCACCAGATATTAAAGAAAGACCCAGAGGGTCTTTATTTAATATCTGCTAGTGGTGGGCTTACCTAATGGGGTTCGAATGGAGCGCCGAAGGCGCGACATCCCTCTGCCCCTCATCACCACCTGCCAACTAAGACAAGCTGTATATTGACTTTTTTAAGCATATATGCTATAATATAAATAATCTATAATGAGTTTGTTAAAATGGCTACATCATATAGAATAAGAGACGAACAGATTAAGAACCAACCGACAAAGGTTAGAGGTTCATGGTTTTCAAGACACAAAACACTTATGATTTTTCTCGTAATTGTATTTGCTTTTGTTGCCTGGTTCAACTCAGATTACTGGCCTTGGCCATTTGAATGGCAAAGAGATAACAGACTGGATAGAGTACTGGAAACTTGTACCAACAATGAAACAAGCTCAGAATGTAAGAGTATTCAAAAAAGATTAAACATAACCTTTAGATACTGTCACTCTATAGGTGATTGGGGTAAAAAGAAAACGATTTATATCAATGGTAAACCTTATGAATGGCCGGATTATCCGTGGTACGCAGTTGCTTGGGAAGGATCATCCTCTGAGCCACCGAAATCAGGGTCAGGCATAGGCTCATTCAGCCAGTATTATGGATGCCAAGAGAGCGCAAAATGAAATACTTAGTTATCTATAATCTTGAAGGTGTAAAAACTGCTTTTAGCTTTGACACGCATAATGATGCCGTTGATTATATTAACACGTGCACTAACTATGCCGATAAAAAACTAATGGAAATACGATCAACGGGGGATGATTCTTATCGAATGGAACTCAAAAATGGCAAAACAATTCAAGTTTTGATTAAAGAGTATCCAAACGATAAAGTCAGATTTGATTTATCTTATGAAAAAAATGGCAGGCATATTGAAACAAGGCGTTTCACGAAGAGGCAACTAGCCGTAAACTACGCAAACAAACTACTGGACGAGAAATACGAATGCTATGCGGACGAAGGTGAAAATGAAATCGGGAAGTGGGAAGTCAACGATCAAGAAAACGATGTTAAGGCAAACCTCTGGTTGAGTTTAGTTATACTTGCTGATGTTGATGCATCGGATTACGATATTCTCGGTATTAAACCAGAATCCTCTCATGAAGAAATAAAACAAGCGTTTAGGAGGATGGCTATTAAATATCATCCAGATAAGGGCGGCGACCCAAAAAAATTCCAATCAATTCACGATGCTTATGAAAGAATTCTAAATGGGCGTGCTTCGAGGACTGCTAAACAAGAAATAAAAGAGTCGTTTGGATGTATGGACATGCGGTATATGTTTAAAACGGTTGATAAAGGAATAAAGAAAAATGACATTACAATTGACCAATCTGTTCTAGAAGAAATACGCGGTAAAGCCATTTGGTTAATTATTCGTGGATTATTAGAAGCTATTATCGGTGGCATTCTAACAATGGCATCCTATAGCTCAGCAACACAAAATAAAAACTCTTCTTTTACAATTTTTTATGGTTTAATGTTTGTAGGGGTATGGAACTTCTTTAAGGGTTTGTATTACTATGTTGCCCCAGAAGCATTACTAAAAAAATTAAAAAAATAACAAACTAAATGAAATATCTAGTCGTAATCCAAATCGACTCCGACATAAAAAATGCAACAATTTTTGATTCGTTAACAGAAGCTAAGAGACACCTTGTTAGTATTTCGTTAGCATCAACAGATCCAGCATTAATAAAATGGGAAAACGATGAATGTTTAATGGTTAAAACAGAAAATGCAGAATGGGCTAAAATATTCATTATCAGGACTGAACGTGCCGAATACAGGCTAATCAGGCATATCCAAGGAGAAGCAGATGAAGAGCGCAGGTTTTCCTTTAAAGAAAATGCAATTGGTTTTGTTGCCCAAAGGATTGATACTCTTCCAATAGAAGACGCATATGGCGACTGGACGAATGATTTAACCAGGGGAAGCATCTATAAGCTTTATGCGGTTATTCTTGATTCAGAAGAGGGGAGTCTCACGGTAAAAAAACGTTTCAATGCAGCCGAGAGTACTTGTCTATTATTTGGAATCATCAAAAAAGAAGAAACGAAAAATGAGAAAAAGTATAAAAGCACTGATGCTACAATAGATGAAATAGCCAAGACTCTAAACAAGCAACAAAAAACAATCCGGACTAAGAAAAAGAAAAAAATAATAGTCGCAATATTATCTTCATGTATAATCGCGGCCGGAATCTTCTGCCTAACCGCTGATTGGCAGATGATAAGTGACGAAATAAAAGCAAGTCATTTTTCTCCTACCGAAGAAGTCAAAGCTCTTGCTGATTCTATACACCTTACTAGGAAAGGGCGAGCAGCTTATTTTGCATCTCAACCAATACTACTTAGTAAGAAGGATTTTAATAATTTATGTGGCAGAGATGGGAGCGGCGTATTTACTGCTGGTTGCTACTATAAAAATCCAGATAATGGCGATGAATATATTTGGGTATACGATGTTGGCACGTCTACTATTAACGAAAACGGTCTATCATATAGCTTTGCTGAATACCGAAAATCCGTTACTCTGCACGAAACATTACACGCGATATGGGAAAGACAAAACGACAACAAAAAGAATAGCATTTGTGGAGATCTAAAGACAATATCAAATCAAATTAGCAAGCTCAAAAAAGAGCTGAGTCTGTATAATAATAGCTCATTATGCACGGAATTATTTGCTCGGGTTGGCTCGGAATATGCGCCGATACTTGCAAAAAACAGTTTGCCAATTAGTACTACTAGCGTACCAGCTAGTTATTCGTCGCTAGACAATAACGGCAAAATGGCAATTGAAAGATTATTAATAGTCTATAACGACTATTTTGATACAAAAGAGAATAGCTGGTTAATCAAATACTGGCAAAACGAAAAAAACTTTGAAACATTCGAAAGTAAAGTGGTAAATCTACTTAATGATCTTGCCACAAAAAAGAAAAGAGCAATCGCATTGATTAATCAATATAATTCTTGGCCGACTTGGGGTAGGCGCAACTCCGCCTATAATGCAATTAATGAGTTTAATAACGCACTCACAAACTGTAAAAAATATGTAGCAACTTATAACAAAGTATACTCTGTGCTTGACAGTGAGCATTCAGTGAGCACTGGTGACTATCTTAACTTATAAACGAACTACCACCAAAATGCTTTCTTTCACCTTTATTCTTTGTTTTACACTACATTTGTAGCAAAACTCGCGAAATCACCGGAAAAAGCCGAGAGGATCCGTGCTAAAATCGCCCGTACGGAGGAGAAAGGATTGTTATGTTAAAAGTTGTGGTGTTTGACAGTGGGTATGGTGGGGAATTATTTGCGGATTATTTGAGCGAGGAAATTCCAACGCTCGAAATTGTCCGTGTAATCGATTGGCGAAATGCCGAAGAGCTTCAAAGAAACGCTCGCTTCGCCCGTAAGCTGGCCGAAAACGCCTTAAGACCATATCTCGGCCAGGTCGATCTTGTCATTTTTGCAAATTATTTACTTACGGCGACCAGCCTTAATTACTTCCGCCGGAAATATAAGAAGCAAAAATTCACCGGCCTCGCGCTTCCGGAGCTAGCTCTCCCGCATCGCCCGCGTCCAGTGGTTCTAGCTACTGCCGTTCTCGGAAAGACTAGAGCTTTTCGTCATTACGTCAAGAAAAACCATCTAAAGCCTTTTATTCTAGACGACTGGCCAATCCTCATCGACGACGGGGAATTAGGCAACGCCAAGCTTCACCGCGATTTGCAACAAGTTAAAGCCTATAACCCATCTACCATTGTCTTAGCCTGCAGTCAATTCTCGGATCTTTTCCCGGAATTCCGGCGTTTTCTTGGTCACAACATCAAAATCATCGATGGTTTCGAGGATACTTTACGAGAAACCGAGCAAATGCTAGGCCTTCGCGGCATCCAGAAAAAGAAAGACTAATTATTTATAAACCTTTTTCATGTAGAGCGTCTTTGGAATCATCTTCGTGGCTTCTACGGTTGTGCTGGAATCCATTTTTACCGTGCAAATTACGGCATACATCTCGTTGCCAAACTTCGCCACGTACGCGAGCCCGTCTTCGCTACTCGCTTCTAGCCAGCTGTATCCGTTTACGGAATAGCTTTGGTTCGTGATGGAAAGGCTATTAATCTTTTTCTTGAGATAATTCTGCGGGGTAGAATTTGATCTTTCAACATAAACCACCACTTCGGCCTGGCTTTCTGCATTGTCTAGAACGTAGCGGTACTCGCCACTCTTGGTACTCTCCGCTTTCGTAAAGCTATATGGCAAATAGAACTCCAAATTCTCGACTTCAATCAGATTGCCATTCGCCGAAACTCTGATAAATGGGTTTTCTACGAGCTCTTTGCCATCAAATTCACTAGTCCCCGGATCGTCATCGCCCCAGAGCTTAATCACGCCGGTACCAATTAATACGGCCACACCAGCCACCAGAATCACGGTGAGAGAAACAATCACAATAAAGAACACATTGGTTGGTCTAATTCCGCTCCTAACTGTCTTTCTGAACATTTTTACCTCTCCTTTTTAAAAATTATACCAAAATTTCCCACAAAAAAATCCCCCAAATTTTGGGGGAACGTGGGTTACTCTAACTTGATGTTGTGATATTTCGCCATCAAATTGAGCGTCCGTTTAAGGGCGGTCCGAATCGTGTGAAGCATATCCGAAAGTTCCGGATAAGTATACTTCGCCTCTTTAAGAACCGGCATCAGGAGCTCGTGCGTTTCGCGAATGTTCTTCACAATCGCTTCTTCATCCAGGACGCCTTCCGCGTCGTTTAAGTTTGCGTAGCGGTCAAATGCCTTACAAACGATCGCCTCCTTGCTGTCTAAAAGCTCGTTGAAATACCGACGTTTCGTCTCGGCTTTATCTTCGCCACCGAAGCTCCGGATCGTCATGTATTTCACACCTTGACGCACCACGTCATTGACCGGTAGCGCCGACAAGGGAATATTGCAGTCCTCGCACACATCGTGGAGCAAGATTGTCGCAATAATCTCGTCCGTCGCGCCTTTGCAGGCAATCGCGTCGCACGCCATCGACAGGGGATGAATGATATAAGGCTTACCATTTTTACGCTTCGCATCCTTATGAGCACGTCTGGCAAACGGCAAAGCACTTTGACTCTGCTCGAAACCCGGCCCATCCAGCCTACCGCGCAGATAGGTATACATGACCAGTTCGTCCAGTTCGTACGGATTCATGAAACTCACCTCCTAGAATTAAAGAGCACCCACTATCTATTAATTATAGCACACTTTAGCTTAATTGTCAAGTTAATAAGAGCAAACTAGCCTGTTAAAATCGCGGAAAGTATGTTAAAATAAGCATATGCAGATTGAACTCAGCGTATTTTATGCACGGCTCGGTGCGATTGCGTTGATTTTGATTCTTGGCTTCATCCTCGGAAAATTCAAACTCATTTCCGAAAAAGCCAACAGGGAACTTACTAACCTATTACTCACCGTTTTTATGCCGGCCTCGCTCTTCATGGCCTTCCCGGAATCCTACGACGAGTCTGCTGCCAACCTCTTTTACTCCGGTTTCATGGCCGGCGTTATCATCATGCTGGTTCTGATCCTTCTTGCCCGTCTCATCTTCAACAAAAAATGGATGAAAAAGGGCCTTTCGCTCGAATCGCAGTTTGCTCTGATTTTCAATAACGCCACTTTTCTTGGTTACCCAATCGTCGCGAACACTTTTGGCGGCACTGGTATTTTGGCCTACTGCGGCTTCATTATCGCCTTCAATATCGCGCTCTTTTCGTACGGCATTTGGCTCTTTGAACAAAAAATTTCACTTCGTCTGTTCCATAACATTATCTTTAATCCAAACATTATCGCCGTCGTACTCGGCATGGTTTTCTTCCTCATCGGTATTAAAATCCCTGGATTTGTCTCCGATGCTGTCGGCTATGTCGGCGGTGCCACCACGCCGCTTTCAATTATTTGCATCGGCGTCATGCTTTCGCAAGCCAAGATAAAAAAAGTGTTCAAAAAATGGAAGCTCATGCTGACTGCTATCATTCAACTCACCGTCGGCCCACTCGTTACGTGGGGGCTCCTCACGGTTCTTCAATTTCCAGTCGAAGTCATCCAAGTTTGTACTTTGATCCAGACCCTTCCAACCGCCACATCGCTTGGTCTATTTGCCGTGAAGTATGGCGGTAACGCCGAGGAATCATCCGAGCTTGTCACTATTTCGACGCTGTTTTCTGTTGTCACGATGCCTCTAATGGTAATGCTATTAATCGTGTAAAATCAAATCGCTTATGGTAAAATATAAGTAATAATAAAGGAACAAAATGGAACCAAAGACAAATCCTACGCCAACACCAACACCTGTGCCAAGTCCGGCACCTGTTCCTGCACCTACCCCAGCTCCGGCTACACCAGCACCAGCACCAGCTCCGGCCGCTCCAGCCACGCCAAAGATTCAGCCGGCCCCAGTCAAAATGACTACTCCAACTAGCCAAAGTGTTGTAACTCACCAGGGTGCTACGATTGCTCCTTCTATGCGCCCGGCTGCTCCGACGCTTTCTTCTGCTCCACGTCCAGTGGTAAAACCGACTACTCCAATGCCGGTAGCTGCCACCCCGACTATTACTCCTACCCCAGCTCCGGCTACCCCTGCACCAGCACCGGCAGCACCAGCACCGGCAGCACCAGCTCCGGCTACCCCAGCCCCAGCTCCGGCAGCCCCAGCTCCGACGCCAGCACCAACACCTGTTACTCCTGCCCCAGCTCCAGCTCCGGAAACCCCGGCCGAAGAGCCATCTTTGTCAAACGCTGAAGCCCTCGAAAAAGCTTTGAATGAAACCGAAACCGCTGTCAAGCCATTTGAAGCCCCAACTGAGCCAATCGCTCCGAAGCGTCACAAAGCTCCAATCGCGCTTTATATCGGAATTATTATTCTATTAATCGCCGGCACCGTCGGTGGCCTCTATGCCGCTGGCATCATTAGCTTTGGTGGCCCGGCTCCAGAACCACAGCATGTCGACACCGGCCCAACCGCCGCCATTTTCCAAGACGTCTGTTCAAACCGCAATATGAAATACGAAGAGCCAGAAGAAGGAAGTGGTATTTATACCTCTTATAAAGCCATTTTTGGTGATGACACCACCGGTGTTTATCGCTGTGTTACTTCAGAAGAGACTATCGGTGAGGAACCGAACGAGGAAAATACCGAAGAAATCATCACTGTTACCTTTAATGGCAACTTTAGCGAATTCTCAGAGGAAAAAAGAAACAATATCATTGGTAGCTACCAAGATTCTTACACCAAAGGGAACGGTAACGTCACGATTCTGGAAGATGGCACTGATATGTTTAAGGTCATCACCGTCACCGGCCCGACCTACGAATATCTTGTTCTCTATAAAGGTACCCTCACTCACCTCAAAATCAACCAAATCGACACTGCTGAGAGTATTTTGAAAGACCTTCATTATCCAAATCGCAACAATGCTTCTATTGAGCGTATCGAAAAGACTGCTCTGAATGCTGAGCAGGATGCCGCTACCAGAAACGCCCTTATCAACATCAAGAATAACTTCGACAATTTTATTTCCGTCAACCAAAAACTCCCGAACATCTCTGGTGAGATTCAACAAAACATCGATGGGACCGGCACCACCGACCTCGATCGTTTTTACCAAGATTATCTCTTTAATATTAAGACTCAAGCCGGCGACCATTACTCGCTCCAAGCTTCCAGCTCTGCCAGCGACTCGCTCGCTTTAAATCCGATCGTTACCATCCACTACAATTCAAGGTGTAATCCGGAAACCGAGAAGCTAGAAGACTTTAACGGGACCACAAATTACGCTTTGACTTACG
>CAMVAM010000009.1 GCA_947165465.1 uncultured Candidatus Saccharibacteria bacterium
ATTAGGCACGCCGCCAGCATTCATCCTGAGCCAGGATCAAACTCTCCATTAAAGTGTTTGAACTCATAGTTCATAAAGTAAAAACTGACGATGATTGCTCTTCTAAATAAATAGAAGAACTAAATTGCACAACTAAATTGTTAAACTATTTCTAAAGACTTCTAAAATACATCTCGCAGCTTTAGACTAGTATCATCTTATCAAATCCACTTAATTATGTCAATAGTTTTTTTGAAGATTTTTTGAAAATTCGGGCATTTTACTGCACTTTTTTCGATTTTGGTAGAAAAAACCATAAAATTACGACATCTCCGGCTAAAACTAGGACGATAAACCACCACGGGAACTCGGCTTTAGAGCATTTTTTAGCTGTGGTAGTTGTGGTGCTCGTGATTGGAACGTCGACTCTGCTTGTTTCATTCCCTGTCTCGCTACTTTCGATTTGGTTTTCGGCCGGAGAAAGGCTCGGCGCTCCAATTTGGCTGATAATAGGAGTGTAGCTCACGAAATTTTCTAGAGTGGAGGTAGTTTCTAGCGCCGGGGTTTCCTCCGGAGCTGGGTCTTTTGAAATGATGGGGTCATCTGGGACTGGTGGTTCGATAAATGGCTCGTCTAAGATGGATGGATCCTCTGGAATGAATGGCTCATCTGGGATAAATGGATCTTCAACTGCTTCAAATGGCGGGTCGGTGATTTCTGGTGACATGTCTGGGCCCGGTTCATCGATGTTTACTGTAGGAAAATACTTGGCTTCGCCAGCCTCGGAGACATAGAGGTCGCAACTAATCCAGTTTGGGTTATTAAGACACATTGAGATATCTATTAGTTCTCGGCCAGCAAAAAAGCTTGATTTAATAGCATAGCCGATGAGGCCAGAAGTGTTTTCGGAGAGGCTACCAGAGTATCCAAACGACATAAACGCTTGCGACGGGAATAGTCCGGTGCTATTCTTTTGACTGACTAGAGTGTGTTGCCCGCTACCGGTTTCGATACTGTCATCTGGCAAACTAAAGATTTGTCCGGGGTTTTCTTCGAACCAACCAATATACATCATTTTTAAATCCGAATCGCGCCAACCGGGGTTGTATTTAGAAACATCGATATCGTCATTATTATAATAGACTTCGATATCGCTGGTTTCGCGATTAATAGAGGAAATGGCAAAGCGTTTGTTATAGAAAATCTTGCGAGCGGCGCTATATTTAGCGTCGAGAAGGTCGCTAGCAAGGATTTCGTCGTGACAAGCGACATCATCAAAGCAAGAAGCTTCGCGAGTGGCATTCTTTTGATTGTAATAAAGAGCGAGGTCTTTGATACTCCACCAATTACCGCCATCAAGGATTGTGGTGGTAGCTGCGTGGGCCGGTTTAGCGACCAGACTGAGTAAAATTATAGTTAATAAAAATGGGGCTTTCTTCATATACTCCTTTCAGGTTTTTATCTGGAAGGAGTATTAGATGATTCCCCATTTTTTGTAAACCCCCCACCTAGTTTTTGATTCCGCCTAGGCTTATTCTTCGGCTGGTTTTTCGGCTTCTTTTGGAGCTTCTGCCTCTGGTTCGGCAGGAGCCTCTTCATCACCTTCTTCTTCTGGCGGGATGATGCCAATAGAAGCGATGGTGTCACCTTCGTTCAAACGCATGATGCGGACACCCTGGGTGGCACGGCCAAGCGTTGGGATTTCTTTGGTCGCAACGCGGATGGCTTGACCCTTAGTCGACATCATGATGACTTCTTTTGCGAGTGGATCGACGGAGTGAACAGCGGCGATTGGGCCAGTTTTCTCGGTAACGGCAGCAACTTTGATGCCGACACCACCACGTTTGTGCGGTGGGAAGTTCGAGACGGCTGTAACTTTACCATAGCCGTTAGCAGAGACGGCAAGGAGCTTTTGGCCTGGGTCGGTAATCACATCCATACCGACGATTTCATCTTTCGGACGGAGGCGCATACCACGGACACCCATAGCGGAGCGGCCCATGACGCGGACTTCTTTCTCGTTAAATCTGGTAGCTTGGCCGGCTGAGGTTGAGATGACGATATCGTGATCACCAGTAGTCTCTTTGACCCAGCGGAGCTCATCACCGGCATCGAGTTTGATGGCGATGAGACCGTTGCTTCGGACGTTAAAGAAGTCTTTAATCGCAGATTTCTTGATGGTGCCCTTCTTGGTGGCCATAAAGAGGTAGCCATCGGCACCAGCATCACCTTGCTTGATGATGGCGGTAATCTTCTCTTCTGGATGCATATTGAGAAGGTTGACGGCGGCGGTACCCTTAGCGGCGAGTGTCGCTTGAGGCACTTCGTAAGCTTTCATACGGAAGAGACGACCTTGGTTCGTGAAGAATAAGAGGTAGTCGTGTGAATTGGCCGGCATAATCTCGGCAATCACATCTTCTTCCTTCGTAGTCATGCCACGTTTGCCCTTACCACCTCTGTTCTGGCGACGGAAATCGTTCTGTGAACAACGCTTGATGTAATTCTCGGTGGTTAAGAGGATGACGCTCTCTTCCTCTGGAATGAGCTCTTCTTCGGAGAATTTACCAACTTCATGATTGATAATCTTGGAGCGGCGTGGATCATCGTATTTTTCTTTGATAGCGATGAGTTCTTCCTTGACGACGCGGAGAACTTCCTTTTCGTCAGCGAGGATAGCTTCGAGTTTCTTGATAAGTTCGTGGAGCTCTTTCAACTCTTCTTCAATCTTATCGCGCTCGAGTCCTTGGAGACGGCGAAGTTGCATCTGAAGGATGGCATTGGCCTGAATTTCAGAGAGGCCAAATCTATTCATGAGCTGTTTATCGGCGTCGTCATAAGAGGCGCGAATGACTTTAATCACCTCATCGATGTTGTCGAGAGCAATTTTCAAACCTTCCAAGATGTGGGCACGTTCTTTGGCTTTTCTGAGGTCGAATTCAGTACGACGGCGGATGACTTTTTGGCGATGTTTGATAAATTCTGCCAAAATCTCCTTGAGGCCGAGAATGCGTGGCTGAATACCATCGACGAGAGCGAGCATATTATAGTGGAATGAAGTCTGAAGTGGGGTGAGTTTATAGAGTTGATTCAAGATTTTCTTCGGGAAAGCATCTTTTTTCAGCTCTACAACCACGCGAACCTTGCCACGAGCGGACTCATCACGGGCGTCAGCGATGTGATCAAGCTTCTTCGCGAGGACTAAATCACGGACCTTATCAATGAAGTCTTCCTTGCTCATACCGTATGGAACTTCGGTAATCACGATGTTATAGCGGCCGTTTTTACGCTCTTCGATGTTTGCAACGGCACGGATAACAACAGAACCTTTACCGGTGGCATAGGCTTGCTTCATCGGTGCACCACCGTAAACTTCAGCGCCGGTTGGGAAATCCGGACCTTTGACGTACTTCATCAAGCCTTCAAGGCTGATTTCTGGGTCGTCAATCTGAGCAACGGTAGCGTCAACGAGTTCGCCGAGATTGTGTGGTGGAATGTTGGTAGCCATACCTACGGCGATACCCATCTGGCCATTTAAGAGAATGTTCGGCACAGCAGATGGGAGCACAGCTGGCTCTTTCTCGGTGCCATCGAAGTTATCACGAAAATCTACGGTTTCCTTCTCGATATCAGCGAGAAGTTCGGCACCAACTTTGTCGAGACGAGCCTCGGTATAACGGGAAGCGGCTGGCTCATCACCATCCATGGAACCGAAGTTACCTTGGCCTTCAACGAGGGTATAGCGCATTTTCCACGGCTGAGCGAGGTTCACCATTGCGTCGTAAATCGAAGAATCGCCGTGCGGGTGGTATTTACCCATTACTTCACCGACGATACGAGCGGATTTGACAGTAGCATGCGGGGCCTTCCAGCCGTTTTTGTTCATTGCATATAATATACGGCGGTTGACTGGCTTTAAGCCATCGCGGACGTCTGGGAGGGCGCGATCTACAATAACGGAAAGAGAGTAACGCAGGAAGTAGTCTTCCATGGTGTTCTCAACGGTACGGAGTTCAATTCCCGACTCAATAGCTGCTTGTCCATCGGAATCATCACCTTCGGACACGCTCGAGGCCGCTACTTCGTGCGCCTTCGGCGAGCGGCCGAGCTTATGGTCCTCAGGTGATAATTCCTCTGGACTTTCAGCTCCTTGAGAATGGTCCTCAGATGTTGAATCGTTAGAATCATCTGGCTCTGGAATGTTGTTCAAGTTTTTCATATCTTTGTCGTCTTCCATGGTTCCTCCTTAAAAGTCCAAATCATCAAGATCGACAGAGGCCGCTCTTGCCTGGATAAAGTTTTTACGAAGCTCGGCTTGGTCGCCCATCAGTTTCGAGAAGATAGCATCGGCTTTTTCGGCATCTTCGATGTTGACGCGGACAAGGATACGATTCTCTGGATTCATGGTCGTTTCCCAGAGTTGAGAAGCGTCCATTTCGCCAAGACCTTTGAAGCGCTGCTGAGCAGTGTAACCGGCTTGCTTAAAGCGCTCGGTATCTTCGTCAATCTTGGTGCCGGCGGCTTTACGCTCGGCGATTTTCTTGGTTAAAGTATCCTCAAGGGCTTGTTCATCATATATATAATCGATTTTGCGACCGTTCCCTGTGCCTTTGATAAGGCCAAATAGAGGCGGTTTGGCAAGGTAGACGTGTCCGGCTTTAATAACATCCGGCATATACCTAAAGAAGAATGTAAGAAGAAGCGTAGAAATATGTGAACCATCGACATCGGCATCGGTCATAAAGACGATTTTATGATATCTGAGGCCGTCGATGTTGAATTGGTCGCCGATACCGACGCCAAGGCCTTTAATCAGAGAGACCAGCTCGGCGTTGGCGAGCATCTTATCAAGACGAGCGCGCTCGGTGTTTAGTACCTTACCACGAAGAGGTAGAATCGCTTGGATGCGTGAGTCGCGGCCTTCCTTAGCGGAACCGGCAGCAGAGTTACCCTCTACGATGAAGAGTTCGCATTCTTCGGCATTTCTAGAGGAACAGTCGGCGAGCTTTGATGGAAGGTTGAGACCCTCAAATGCACCTTTTCTAATGACGTTATCACGGGCAGCGCGGGCAGCTTTTCTAGCGCGGGCGGCCAGGGTGGCTTTTCCTACGATTTTCTTCGCGATAGCTGGGTTTTCTTCGAGGTAGTAGCCGAAGTATTCGGTCATTACCTTGTCAACGTAGCCACGCACCTCTGGGTTGCCAAGCTTGTTCTTGGTCTGGCCTTCGAATTGTGGATCTGGGAGTTTCACCAAGATAACGGCGGTGAGACCTTCTTTGATATCATCGCCGGTAAGGTTGTCTTCTTTCTCTTTTAAGAGGCCGTTTTTACGAGCGTAATCGTTAATTACACGGTTAAGACCGGTACGGAAACCAACTACGTGCATACCACCATCAGGGGTTAAGACGTTGTTTGCGAATGGTTTCATGATTTCGGCGAAAGTGTCGTTATATTGGAGAGCAATTTCGACGCCGGTATCGTTAATCTGTTTTTCGACGTAGAAAATGTCATCCGTTAAGAGCTCCTTGCCGTTATTTAGACGTTTGACGTAGCTCTTGATGCCGCCTTCGAAATAGAAGGCCTCTTTGGCACCGTTCCTCTCGTCGGTGACCGTAATTAATATACCCTTGGTTAGATAAGCTTGGTGACGGGCGTAGCTCGAAACCCAGTTGTAATCAAAGGTAGTGGTTTCTTTAAAGATAGCTGGATCCGGATAGAAAGTAATTGAGGTACCGTGTTCCTTTGGCGAACCTTTAGTTACCTTTAAATCCATAGTTGGTTTACCGGTATCAAACTCGATGTGGTGAGTTTTACCTTCGCGGTAAACTTCTGCAATCATATGTGTGGACAGAGCGTTCACAACAGATGAGCCCACACCGTGAAGACCGGAAGAAACCTTGTAACCACCGTCGCCGAATTTACCACCGGCGTGGAGGACGGTAAGGACCGTTTCAAGTGTGGATTTTTTAGTTTTTGGGTGGATATCTACAGGGATACCACGTCCGTTATCGTCTACACGGACGCCACCATCGTTTAGTATAGTGATGTCGATTCTGTTGGCAAAACCAGCAATCGCTTCATCGATGGAGTTATCGGCAATCTCTTTGATGAGATGATGCAGACCATCGTAACCGGTAGAACCGATATACATGCCCGGGCGGAGACGCACCGGCTCAAGCCCCTCTAGTACCCGAATCTCGGACGAATCGTAAGCTTCAGCTTTGTCGGCCATTTTTATACCTCTTCTTATTAATACCATCCTATTATACACCGACGGAGCAAAAAATTCAAGAGAAAAAACAGAGAAAAAACGATGATTTTTAGGGGTTTAACGGACTTTAAAGACCATTTCGTCTGGCTTATTGGCAGGTTTAGGTTCTGGTTCCGGTGCTGGAGCAGGAGTCGGAGCAGGTTCTGGCTCCGGAAGTGGCTCTGTGGCCGGTTTAGAGGGCTCTGGAGGCGTGTTTTCGGCCGGAGACGGCTCTTGTTCGGTTTCAACCGTTTCGACGGCCTTAGGGGCCGGATTATTCGCTAGCCAGTCATCTAGAAAGCCCTTCTTGATGTCATCCTCGTCTTTAGGAGCGGTTTTAGCCGGAGACTCGGCTAGTATAGCGGTTTCAACTGTTTCTTCCTTCTTAGCGCCTTTAGCAGCGTTCCAGCGGTCATTAATTTCCTTTTCGACCTCGGCGCGGGTTTTCGCGAAGCGGGCAGCTGAGTACATCTTGAGATTCTGCATCAGAGCGTCATTTGGCTCGCCCATTGGGGCCGGGAGATTCATAGTAAAGGCAGCAGATGGCATGCCAAACATCATCACTTTACAGACAGCGGCGTGGTTTGGCGTCTTGGTAAGGTCTTCAGCGGTAAAGGTCGGAGTAAAGGCCTTAACCATCAAATCGGCATCAGTCACACCGACACGACCACAGATGATCGTACCGACGTTACCAAGGAGGGCTTCCCTGATTTTATCGGTGAGCTGAGTCATAAACTGGTTAGCGACGATGAGATTCAAGCGATATTTACGGGCTTCAGAGA
This sequence comes from uncultured Candidatus Saccharibacteria bacterium, assembly GCA_947165465.1. Classification (GTDB taxonomy): domain Bacteria; phylum Patescibacteriota; class Saccharimonadia; order Saccharimonadales; family Saccharimonadaceae; genus Nanosyncoccus. The sequence continues at coordinate 7,009 of CAMVAM010000009.1, forward strand.
GGATAGATTCAAAGCTCTCGGTAGCAAAGTTCTGGAACTCATCGACGTAGAGACAGAAGTCTTGGCGGTCTTTTTCAGGGATATCCTGGCGACTCATAGCGGCCTGTTGGAATTTCATCACGAAGATCATACCAAGGAGATTGGCATTGATTTCACCGAGGCGGCCTTTAGAGAGGTTCACGAGGAAAATCTTCTTATTATCCATGATTTCGCGGATGTTAAAGCCGGATTTTACCTGGCCGAGGGTGTTCCTCATGATGGTATTAGATAGGAACGGACCCCATTTTGAGGCGAACCAAGTGATGACCTCACCGGCGTCATTGGACTTCTGCGAGGCTGGGAATTCCTTAGTCCAATAGTCATAAACCGCTTTATCGGTGACGTATTTCAGCTTGGATTTTACAAATTCAGGGTCAGTGAAACATTGTGGGATATCAATGAAGGTGGCGCCGGCTGGGTCGGACATTAAGAGGAGCGCGGCATTTCTAAACATATGCTGACCGCGTGGGCCGAAGAAACCTTGGTTAGATGGATCAAAGAGCGATTGAAGCATACTGATACCCTCTTGAACGATGAAATCCTTCTGGTCTTCAGAGGTAAATTCAAACATATTCATGCCGACCGGATGCTCAATGTCAGCCGGGTCGAAGTAAATTACATCATCGATTCTCTCCTCTGGAACGCGCTTAAGAAGCGCTTCAACGGCGTCACCGTGCGGGTCGATAAAGGCAAAGCCACGCCCGTCACACATATCCTGGAAGGCAATATTTTCGAGGAATACGGATTTACCCATACCGGTTTGGCCTATTACGTACATGTGACGGCGGCGGTCGTCGTCATTCAAGTAAATGGCCTTTTTATTACCTCTAAACTCATTAGTACCGAGGAAGACACCTTCGGTGGCGAGCTTCGCCGGGCCGTCAACCTGTTTTACGAGCTGGCGTTCAACTTGAGAATTCGGGATTGCACTCTGTTCTGGTAAGTGGAAAATAGAGGCGAGTTCGACGGAATTTAAAATACTACTGGTATTTTTTAGTGGGAAGAAGCGGAAAGTATAGTCTACAACAAGTTTTTTGGCATCTTTAAAGGTGTTGACCTTAAAACCGTTATATTCCTGGTTATCAAACTGTGAAAAGGCCGAAACAATGCCTCCTACAATCGCTTCTGAGCGAGGTTTAGCCGCAGAGCAAGCTATGATACGAATCATGGTCTCAAAGCCCGGGTAGCGCATTTTGTTAGAGATAGCGTCGATTTCTTCTTTTTTGACGTTGGTTAAGACCACTTCTTCCTTGCTCTGCTCGTGCATCCCTGGCACTTCCCAAGGGGCGCGGATGATATCGGTGACATAATCACTAATAATAGCGCCGCCGGTTTTGACTTTTTTACCCTTTTGAACGTTTTCAATGTAGGTTTTGCCGGTTTCAAACCAATTTTTTTGTGCAGGGCGGAACAAAACTTGTACGGCTGCACCTTCATCTTTACTCACAGTAGAGAGTGCGTTTAATATTGCCATCGAAGCATCGCGTTTGGTGTCTTCGTAAGTCGCAATTGGGAGGTAGGCGTCTTTTCTTAGGGATAGCTCGGCGCCAGCGACGTTGTCGATCCTCCCTTCAGGGGAGAAAATGTTCTCTTCTCCCTTTTCTTCGATTCTAGCGGTCGGGTAGGAAGACTGGATAGCTTGTTTCACCGTCTCTGTTAGCACGGCCGGGACAATGGCATAATAGCGAATAATTCCGTCTTTCGCGATGATTTCCATCGAGAAATGGCGTTGACCGTAGAGTTTGGTCTTAAACCCTTTAGTGATGGTCGAGGATAGAATAGAGTACATCACCTGGGCTTTAGAGATGGCTTCGTTTGCGATGTCACGCTTATCGCGGCCACCGGCATCGATGTCATCGGTGGATGGCGGAAGGTGGATTAAGAGAGAAACCATCTTGATACCGCGCTCGTATTTCTTGGCTTTTCGGAGTTTAGAAATGCGAGAAACAGAGAAAGCGGTGGCAAAAACTACCACTAAAGCGACAACGATTGCGATTCCCACCCAAGGCTCACTCATGCTACATCTCTCCCAAAGGAGTTCTTAAGGTTATTCCTAACCATGCCAGGATTGTCTTTGTCACCCCTGATGGCGGCATAGAAATCGGCGGCATTTCCGGTGTGATTTAGCTTATCGATAGTCTTGTTAATCTCGATTAGAGTGGCGTGACTAACGTGATCGCCCTCGGTTTTGATGGCTTTTTCGTCAAATGGGACATCTTTTACAGGGTTTAAAACTGGAGTTTCGACGTTCATGCTCGGGATTTCCGGGAGGCCAATCATCTCTGGTGGAGCGAGCTCAACGTCGGTCGAGAGCTCTGGTTTTTCGACCAAAGTCATGGCTTCTTCAGGGGCTTCAGTAGGTCCGATAATCTCTTGAAGAGTAGGCTCCGGAGCGGAAAAAATGGCACGACTTCCGAGGTTACGTGGGTCACGAGATGGTGCCCAAGAAGCATCGGCGTTATCAAGGTTCAGATTGTTTTCGGCTTCAAAAGTATTCTGGTCTTCAGGTAAATCACCCACACCAGCCGTAAAAAAGGCTTGGCTATCACTAGTTTTTTTTGTCTGACCATAGTCCATATGCTTATTTTATCACATCTAGATGCGTTTTACCACTAAAAATTCGGCCAAAAATAAGAAGATTGCGATTAATCCGACCGTCCAGATGTTAACGGCGCCAAAAGAACGGGCCATTAGGAGCATGATTGGGCCAAATGCGAAAACGGCAGCATAAAGGTAGTCTTTGTTTCTGAAGCTATCGCGTTTGAAGGCGAGTTTATAGAAGGTTTGCATGACTAAAGCCGTGATTCCGAAAACAGAGATGTAGAGTGTTGTAAAAAATAATAAAACACCGAAAGGACCAATGTCCGTCGGTGTGGTTAGGGTTAGTATCAAAGTTAAAGCTGCGAGTCCAATAATACTAACAGTCATGGCAACACGGTTATGTTTCATGACTTTATTATATCACTTACTAGTTCATCCCCCAAGAGTTTTTCCCCATCTTTTAATATGGGGGAAAGCGGGGGGTTATCTGGCGCTTAAATCACAACTATTGGCCACAACCCTGATCCGCTTATTCCCTTTGACCGCTTCACGTATAGTGAAGCATCGTCCTTGCTGCCGTTTTCTTTCACTCTTGTTTATGTTTTTCTAATGTACTAATGAAAGATTTGACTGCGCGCTCGACGCCTTTGGCGGAGCTCTAGGTAATTCCTATATTGTAATTTATGGCTAGAAATTACCTTTTCGCCCGCCAAATTCTATGGTGCTTTGGGTTTTTCGCGTGTTCTTTTCATGGTTTTTCCTTTTATTTTTAGTTTTTGTTTTAGTCATCTCGACTAATTTGATCCTATCACAATCCGGCAAAAAATGCAAGATATTTGTTCAATTTTTGTGTTGTTTTATTTACAACAGATTATCTATAATTTCTCTGTTGAATAAATTATTTATTATTGTTGTATTATTTACAACAATAATATGCTTATCGTGCGAAAAGTGGGTGTTGTTATTATTACAACTAGCAATTTTGGATCGTTTATGTGTGAATAAATGTATAGTTTCCTGCTCGTTTTTTTGGACGCGTTTTATGTGCGATTTCACGCGCGTTTTTGTGTTAATTTTGGTCGCGGATTTTTAACGATCTATAATTTTTGACGTACAAAAAAGTCGCCAAATTTGGCGGACTATTTAACTAAAAAATTGTGTTGGTGGAGCTGCCGGATACTGCCTCCGGGTCCGAGTCACCACGTGGACATCATTCTACGTGCATAGTTTCCTGTTTCGTCTTGGCATAAATCGTGAGCTGCAGAAAACAAAACTGACGAACGCCATAGCTAAATTTTCGAACTATTTTTCGCTACTTAAACAGCCTTATTTCCGTCGTATGATAATTCCGGACTTACGGAACCTCCGCCCGAAACCAGCCTAGAATATATTAGGCATAAGCTGGCATGTACATGACATGCGCAGTTTTCGTGTTTTTAGCACTTATTAATACTTACGGTATTTAATCGGCGCGCTTGATGTCTGTTAATGATCCGTCTAAGCTTTGTCAGCCCCAACTATTTACATTATATCACAGGGATAAGCTTTTTTCAAGGCAAAGAGAAAGGCCGGTAACTGCGAGGAAAACCGGCCTTCGTGTAGAGTGTGGAGTTATTTTGGCTAAATTTTTGTTTTTACCTTCTGAATAAATTTATTATTCAGAAGCTACCTCTATAATATCGCGAAAAAAAGCTTATGTCAATAGATTTTATGAACAATTTTTGTACTTTTTTTGTGGAGTTTTCCACAGACTCAGCTTGCATAAAAAATGTATTTCTAAAACGGCTAGGCTTAAAAACTAAGTGGGGGGTTTACAAATTTTAATGTACGTATTAAAAGCCAAAAATATGATTTCAAAAATACATTCAGTCGTGCCATATGGCTTTGATGGAAAGCTCGTGGACGTGGAAGGCGACATAACTAAAGGCCTTCCAGCATTAAATATTGTGGGCATGGCAAACAAAACAATTAATGAAGCCAAGGAGCGCGTAAAAAGCGCGATTAGAAGCTCCGGCTTTTCGTTTCCGGACAAAAAAATCACAATAAATCTCGCGCCGGCGGACATATTAAAAGACGGTTCGTATTTGGATCTACCCATTGCGCTCACGATTCTGGTCCTTTCAAGGCAACTTCTAATGTCTGACACGAAAAGTAGGCTATTTGTGGGCGAATTATCGCTCGACGGGACGCTGCGGCCGGTTAAAGGCATCATTAACATTGTAGAAACAGCGAAAAATGCCGGGATTAAAGAAATATATCTACCGCTAAAAAACCTGTCACAGGCGGCGCTGGTCGAAGGTATTAAGATTTACGGAGTTTTATCCCTAAAAGAATTAGTCTTAGCGCTCATTACCGGAGAGCATAATTTCCCCACAAATCTTGATGTAAAAATTACAAGAACAGAGCCGTTGAATGATAATGGCGAGATTCTGGACCACATACGGGGACAGGAGCTTGCGAAAAGGGCGGTAGAAATTGCGGTGGCTGGCCACCATAATCTCCTGATTTCTGGGCCACCGGGTGCCGGAAAAACGATGCTAGCTAAGGTCGCGGCGAATCTTTTACCCGAACTCACGCCCGAAGAAATGCTCGAAGTCACGAAGATTTATTCGATTGCGGGTCTAAACAGTAGCGAAGTAATGGCAAAAAGACCGTTTCGGAACCCGCATCACACGGCGAGCGCAGTTTCGATTGTAGGCGGAGGGGCTGGAGCGATGCCGGGAGAGATATCGCTGGCGCATAAAGGCGTATTATTCCTAGACGAGTTACCGGAATTCCCGCGCTTCATACTGGAAACTTTGAGACAACCGCTAGAAGATAAGACAATTACGGTCTCGAGAGCTGGTGGTAAATGTATTTACCCGGCTGATTTCATGCTGATTGCCACGATGAATCCCTGCCCGTGTGGGTACCTCGGCGACAAAACACATGAATGTAAATGCTCGGAGCTCCAAATCCAGAATTATCACAAAAAGATTTCCGGGCCCTTGATCGACCGTATCGACATGAATATTGTAGTGGAGCGGGTCGAAAACCAGGATTTAATCGTGCAAAATGCGACTAATTCTAGCGAACATATTGTTGTAAAAAATACTATAACAGAGGCAATTTCACGTCAGAAGGCTAGATATGGGGCAAACGGGGTCTATAATAGTTCCCTCTCGTCCTACAGGGTCGCGACGCTTCTCAGGCTTGACCGGGTAGCCGAAAAGCTTTTACAATCAGCATCTACGACCATGAGTTTGTCGGCGCGTTCGTATTTTAAAACCATTAAAGTGGCGCAAACGATTGCGGATCTTGAGGGCTCGGAAATAATAAAAAGTTGCCATATTGCGGAAGCGCTTTCGTTTAGAAAACGATAATAATCATGCTTGAAATAAGCTTAAAAAAGTACTAAAATAAAAATAATTAATAAAAGGAGTTATATGAAACTAAAAACTTTAATTCAGGCTGGTTGTAGCTTTCTAGCATTCGTCATGGTCTTCTTGCCATGGTATGTTGCTTCAATTTTTGGCTTCTCAGCATCAACTAATGCATTTGGTGAACCTTTTGTAGGCGTTCTCACTTTGCTCGGCTCGCTCGCCGCGCTTGCATGGTTTGTGATTTCAGTTCTTAGACAAATGGCAATCCTTAAACTTAAGATTCCGGCAAAAACCGAGAAGATTATCGATATCGTTGCTGGTGGCCTCTTGGTCCTCTTTAGCCTTATTGGTATCATTGTTTGCTTTGCAAAAGGTGCCGGTTTCACTCACCCAGGCTTTGGTGCATGGCTTTACATCATCCTCGGCATTGGCGTGGTTGTACTTAACTTCGTAAAGCTCGATCAAACTGTTGGCAAAGCTCCGGCAAAGAAGACTGAGAAAAAAGAAGCTAAAAAAGACGAGAAATAATTCTCTCTAGAATTTCATCAATTCCCCCTTGTCAATTAGGGGGAATTTTGATATAATGTTAAACAGGTTAATTCGAGAGAAGAAAGGACTACTATCAAAAACAATTCGCACACCCGCCTCAATGGAGAAATTCGTTATCCTGAGGTCCGTGTCATTGGTTCAAGCGGGGAGCAACTGGGCATTATGTCTAGTCGTGAAGCGCAACTTCTCGCGAAGGAACAGGGAGTGGATTTAGTAGAAATCGCTGCTAACGCCAACCCTCCGGTCGTTAAAATCATTGATTGGGGTAAATTCCAATATCAAAAGATGAAAGAAGAAGCCAAAAATCGCAAGAAGGCTCGTGAAAAACAATCCGAGCTGAAGCAAATGAAGATTGGCCTCAAGATTTCAGAGAACGATCTTAACATCAAGGTCCGCAAAATGCGCGAATTTCTCGATGATGGTGATCGCGTCAAAATCATGGTCATATTCCGTGGCCGTGAGATGGCTCACAAAGAAATTGGTCAAGATTTACTTGATAAGATTCTCGGGCTCATCGGTGATGACATCGTAATCGAAGGTAAAGCACAATTTAACGGACGTAACCTATCAGTCGGAATACGGAAGAAGTAATTTCCTACTTCCACGGTTCTCTGGTTGTACATTTAGCAGATTCGTCTGCACAAAATATTAACTATAAACTAAAGGAAAACCTATGCCAAAGTTAAAAACGCATAAAGGTACCGCTAAGCGCATTAAAATTACCGGTTCCGGTAAGATTACGCGTGAGCGTGCCTTCGGGAATCACATTCTCGCAAAAAAATCAAAAGCCAGAAAGCGCAACATGAAAACTTCTGCTGCAATTAACGGCAAAATTAAGAAAAACGTTAAGACTGCATTAGGAGTTTAATCATGAGAGTAAAACGTGGCGTGGCCGCAATGGCCAAACATAAGAAAATTTTGAAAGCTGCAAAAGGCATGCAACATGCCCGCACTCGCAGCTACCGTTTAGGTAAGCAAGGTGTAATCAAGGCTCTTCGCTATAGCTATCGCGATCGTCGTAATCGCAAGCGTGATTTAAGAGCAATCTGGATTACCCGCATCAACAATGCTTCACGCGAACTTGGTGTTTCCTACTCGCAACTGATTGCCGGTATGAAAGCTAAGAACATCAATCTCGACCGCAAGGTACTTGCTGATCTCGCCGTGAACAATCCTGATGCATTCAAAGCAATCGTTAATACTGTGAAGGAGAAATAAGATGGCAATTTGTGAAGTCACCGGTAAAGGTAAGATGTACGGCCATAATGTTTCGTTCTCCCAGAGACACACTCGTAAGGTATTTAAGCCGAATGTCTCGAAGCGTACGCTTGTAATTAACGGCCAAAAGATTAAATGCAATGTTTCAACCTCTGCTCTTCGCACTTTGAAGAAAAAAGGTTTAGTCGAAGCCCCAAAAGCTAAAGCGAACAAATAATGTAATAAAAAAGATTCGTCTACGATGGTCGAATCTTTTTTAATGTAAACGTTTTCTATTAATCGTAACGCAGAGCGGTGCGGAAGATAAAAGTATAATAGCGATAACGACAGTCATATGGTTTATCCCGGCAATCAATACAAAACCCGTTTCTTTTAAACTGAATGCTGTGATAAATAAAGCTTCTAATATTTCTTGATTGGATACGGAATAAATGATGGCTATTATAAACGCAGCGATTAGTGATAAAAATAATGAACATAGTGCAATGGTGGCAAAATAAACTAGATAAATCAACCGAATTTGTTTTTTTGATGCACCAACACTACGGTACAGTTCAATAGTCGGCATCTCTTGCTCGATAATACGAAGCGACGTAAGAATGACAATTATCGCGCCCATGATGGATAAGACAGTGCATATAACATCAACTATAGCTTCAAAACAATCTAGCGAGTACAGTGCTTCTGGGTTTGGCCCAGCGATAGTACTGACAGCATATTTTTTATTGCTTAATCCGACATTAGAAAACTTTCCTTCACCACCATTTAGATAGGCCAACGCATCTGTTTTATTTGAAAATGTAAAAATCGCAATTCCTATTCCTATCTCGTTTGATGCATTATTACTGTCTGAACCATTTTGTGAATCGCTATTGGCAACCAAAGTTACACCACTAGATAGTTGTATCGCTTCCAAGATTGGATCCAACAATCCGGCACTACTACTAGATAACTCTTTAAATGACAAATTAGATAAATGATACCCAGCCGGCGAAAGACCAACAATTACATATTTTTTTCCGTCATCATTAATAAAGTGTTTTCCAATTATGCTATTTCTATAGTTTATGTATGAGGTCATTCTCTCTTCAATATTCCTAAACTTTACAGGAACACTAATCCCAAATTTGTATTCCGCCCAAGAAGTCGAAACTAGCATTGGCGTCTCGTCTTCATGTATTGTTATATTACTTTTATCATTTGCTATTTTCTTGATTAGCTCTTGGGGCAGCGAGATGTATCCCGCCGGGAGGCTAGTGTTTATAAATCTTCCGTTATATTTGGCGATATCATTTTTTACATATTCTAGATTATTCCCGCAGTCCTCCAGGCAATACTCGGCAAGTATGATTACTTCGCCATCAGTTGCTAACTCTGCATATTGTATATATTTTTGTTTATAGCCTAGAAAAAGATAATTGACGCAGAAGGACAAAATAAATATGATGCTAACTGACAGTAGTAAATATATAGACTTTTTTCTATGGGTCCCAATTTTTCCTATCGCGATTTTTAATAAATCGAAAGTTTTCACTTATTCCCCTTTCAACCTCAAAGCGATTTTTTTTGAGCTAAACTGGTCGATACATAGTAAAAATGATACTGGTGCCGATAATAATGTGAGGCCCACTATTGTCGGATACCAATAATTAACTCCAATCAGTATCGGTGGATATTTGTCAGAATTTGGGTATGCGTTACTTAATATACTTGACATATTATTCCATTCAATTGCTGATATTATTAATGACAATAATACGGATAGTGCAGTCGATATAATTATTATACAAGCATATAATTCTAAGATGTAGAGAAAATAGATTAATACAATTTGACCATTTGTTGCGCCAAGCGTTTTGTATAATGTAAAGAGCTTAGAATCTTGAGAAATAATATGGGCAAGCGTAAACGCCGCAATCAATGATGATGTTATCAAGGAAATAATAATGACAGGTCGGATTAATTCTGCGTCTCTTTTTTTATATTCTTCATAAATGCCTATACGATCACTAATTATTTCTGCGATATGAAATTCTTTCGGATTGTATTCAAACTCATCTACATCGTTTTTAAGATAAAAACCAATCGCCTCATCAAAATTATCAAATATTACCAATGAACTTGGTTCGAAATTTAAGTGTTTATTTGTTTCATAGCGCTCTTTTTTATATGAAACAATTTCGCCACGATACTTATCTGCACGTTTAATCACGACATCTTGTCCATCTTCGTATAAGCATGCTAAATATATCTGACCGTTATTTTCATCATCAGAATATTTGATAGTTACGTTTTGACTGCCAGCATTAACAAATGCTATGGTGATTGGTATGCAAATGATTATACTTATGGTTAATATGACCGATATAGTCTTACTACGGTGAGCTGATATATTAGTATGGGATAACTTTACTAGTTCCCTAACTCCCATCGTTTTCTCCTGGATTACGAAAAGTAGCGATCTTTTCATTCGGAATTTCATTTATGACGCCCTCCGATATGTCAAATATCTGGGTGGCATATCTTATGGCATTTTTATCGTGCGTTGACATAACAATTGTAATGCCCATCTGTTTTCTGAGAGTATCAAGTGTGTCTAGAACTATTTTTGAATTACTGTCATCAAGATTATTGGTTGGTTCATCTGCAAGAATAATATTCGGCCCAAGAAAAATTGCTCTTATTATACAAGCACGCTCTGCTTGCCCGCCAGAGACTTCTTTTGGCAAAGAATTAAGTTCACTAGTTATACCAAATTTTTCAGCCAAAATAGACATCCTTTTTATACGTTTTTCTCTGGGAAGCCCACTGAAAATCCCAGGCAACATAATATTATCCGAAATTGACAATTGTGGCTGAAGATATGCGTTTTGGAAAATTATACCAACCGATTCGCGTCTATATTGTACGAGCTCTTTTTCAGATAGTTTATCGATATTCTTTTTATTCACCACAATTTCACCTTCGGTTGGTTTTTCTAGACCGCCAATCAAATTTAAAACCGTAGTTTTCCCAGAGCCACTCTTCCCCCATAGAATAGCAAATGAAGCGTCCGCAATAAAGATATTGGCTTTGTTTATTATAAGCTTATCGCCGTATTTTTTAGTTACGTTTATTAGTCTTATCATAGTTACTATATATGTTTTATTATAATAAACCGACTATGTTTTTTCAATCGCGCCTACAAAAAGCCACCCTTAAGGGGTGGTTTTTTGATAATGAGCCGTCATTAAGCCGGGTTCTGTAACTATATATATTATATATAGCCGATGACCATCTATCTTGGCGTTACATTGCTATAACACTCTAGCGGTGAACGTGCATCCCCGAGCAGGGGTTTTGTAGCACTCCTTGCAACAGGTAGGGTTTGCCTCCGTGACATATCGCTACGACACGTTGTGAGCTCTTACCTCACTCTTTTCACCCTTACCCTTTTTACAGGCGGTATAAGTTTCTGTGGTACTTTCCCTATCCTTACGGACGGTCGCTGTTAGCGACTACCTTGCTCTATGTTGCCCGGACTTTCCTCTTAATAAAAAGCGACCATCTTTCAGGCTCCCGTGTATTATACCACATTTATTAAAAAAATACTAGTGTTTAACTAAATCATCAATGGCGCGATTAGCTTCGCCATCAGCAATGGTGTTTTCGGAACGCGGTATATGCGTAAAGGAAACACTATCAAAATTCTCGAGTAATTTTTGGATGTCGTTGTAGATTGGAATGATGTCTGGATTCTTAATTGTAAAAATACCGTTCAATTGATTTACAACCATCAAGCTATCCGAGAAGAAACGAACACTTTTGTAACCTTTCTCGATGGCTTTTTCGATACCGTCTTTCATAGCAAAGTATTCGGCGACGCGAGAAGTGGCGAAACCAATGAATGCCCCACCCTGTTCAATCGTATGACCATCGGTGCCGACCACCCTGTAACCGGTGCCGGATGGGCCCGGATTACCACGCGAGGCACCATCAACAAAGATAGCGATGGAGCTTGCCGTGTCGCGAGCAGAGATGCGATCCGACGTAATACGACCTTCGATAATTTCAAAAACAGATGTGCTCGCTTCATTTAAACGAACCCCGGCGGATGAAAAATCTTTAATATATTTGTAAGCAACATAGCGATCCTTTGGAATCGGTTTGGTGTCGCCCGATATATTAACATCATATATTATATATAAGTTGCTCAAGCGACTAGAATCTTCGAGTGCCAGAAACGTAATAACATCTTTAATCTTGACTGACGCGGCATGAAGACCGGTGTATTCTTCGAGTGAACGGACGATGGCCTCTTCGGGTTGCTCGCCAAATTTAATCTTACCGGTGGGAAGTTCCCAAAAAACCGGGGTGTCACTTCTACCCAGGTTTCGTTTCAAGATGAGGATACCGTCCTCATTTCTAATAATACCAACAACGCGAATTCTTTGTTTCATGTCCCACCGTTTGTCTTTAAAGCCCTGCCGGCCTGTTTTCCCCGTAATATATACAAGGTGGGTAAAATCTTATGCGATACACCCACGGGTGTAAGCCACGAAATCCCTATAACATGATTATTCAGGAAAATCATGCTGCCGGTAGGGCTAATTTAATTATATCATATTACATCCCAATCACAAAATAGAAGAAGTGCAGAACAGCGTTCATGCCATCAATCATTAGATTAGAGAAAAACTGTCCGAAGAGGAATATTAGAAGATAGACAATCATAATACCCGTAGTTCCCTCTAGATTCATCATGATACGACGAACGCCGTCCGGAGCAATTGCATAAAGAACTCTGGAGCCATCTAATGGCGGAATTGGAATAAGGTTAAAAATCATAAAACCGAGATTAGTGAAAATGAATTGAGTAAAGATGATTTCAGCGATTTCACCACCGGCACCGTATACCCAACCGGTGAAATGACCGATTAGGAAGAAGATGAAAGCAAGTAAGAAATTCGTGAACGGACCAGCTAGAGCCACCAGTGCCATTCCCCACTCGCGCCATTTGAGATTGGCAGAGTTAACCGGCACGGGTTTGGCGCCGCCAAAGACTGGAGCTTTTAATAAATACAAGATGACTGGTACGATAATCGACATGTATGGATCGATATTTTTAATTGGATTCAAAGTGAGGCGGCCAGCGTCTTTGGCGGTATTATCACCTAACCAATAAGCAACAAGCCCGTGCGCTAATTCGTGAAGAGAAATAGAAATCACGACTACGGCTATAACAATAACTAAGCCGAGAAAGTCGAATTCCATTAGCTTAGCACCACTACTTCTTTAGTGGTTGGGAGCGAGTCGAGAGATTTGATTTTTAGTTTCTTTTCGGAACGAGCGGAGAGTTTTAGTTCGGAGACCATCGCATCGACGTTGCCCATCGAGACGACAAGCTTTGGTTCGATTTCGCGAATGGCGCGGATGGATGAAGTACAGAGGATGTCAGCGACGATATCATCAAGACATTCTTCGATGCCGCCAGTGATACCAACATGGACACCACCGATTTCGACATCGTAAATCGTTTTGCCACTTGGAGTCGCAATGCCACGAATCGTGGCGTCACCAATTTCAAATTCGCCTGGACCAGCGATTTTACCAACTTGGAGGTTAGCGTCGATGATAGATTCGGCGATATTGATTTTGATAGTAGTCTTTTTGGTCGTGAGGATGATTTCGTCCTGGGATTTGCTTTCGATATCGAACATATAACTCCTTTTATTTTATGATTTTTTCTGGATCGTAAATTTCTGTGATTTCCATTTCGAAGATATCGTCTAAGAAACGGTCGCGAACGCTGCGACGATAGGTGAAGTCTTCGAGCGACATAATAACATAGTTAATTGGTTTGCCCTGCTTCTTTTCAACGACTTCGGCCCAGCGGGTGAGCTTTTTGGTTTTGTCATTGCCAATAATAAGCAGGTCGACACCGTCCTGGCCCGGTAGACGATTCGTGACAACAAGGCCTTTCAAATAATTCTTAACTGGACGGCAGTACTCTTCCCACGTGGTAGCGTGTACATCTTTTTCGCGCGTTGAATCAATTTTTTTCGCGAAAATGTCGATGAGTGGGCGATAGAATGGGTGCTTGCCGTTAGCAGAATAATAAACTTTATTATCAAAAGTTTCATTTTTGATAATGCCAATACTTTCGAGGTTTAGGAGCTCGCGACGGACAGAATTAATCTGTTCTTCGATGACACGAGTCATCTCGCGAACGTAAAATGATTTCTCTGGATTCTCGAAAAAGAGCTTTAAAAGTTTGGCACGAGTCTTCGAACCAAATAATTTTTCTATTGGCGTGTTATTTTCTTTACTCATCCTACAATATATTTTAGCACAAAAGGATAAATGTGTTCAAGTTCTAACCACTTAATGTCGGCATTCCGTTTAAACCACGTGAGTTGGCGTTTGGCTAAATGGTAGTCTTCATAAAAACATAGTTCTTTGGCCTTTTCGAGTGTGAGTTCGCCGCTCAGATACTTCCAGGCGTATTCATAGATATCACTCTTCATCGCGCCACAGTTAAACCCGTATTTTTCGACTAGTTCCCTGGTTTCACGGTAGAGATCTTCGGAAAACATTTGGTCGATGCGTTGTTTTAGTCTTTCGCGCAGTACCTCTGTTGGCCATTTAATGCCAATAATGAGGAAATTGCCTTTCACCTCTGTTCTGTCTGAACAACTTTTTTGTTCAAAGTCACCGATTTTCTGGCCGGTTGGGCCTTTGAAATGATAGTCGTAAATGAGGGCGTCAATGTATAATCCAGTGCCACCAACAACCATTGGAACGTGATTTCGGGCACGAATTTCTTTGATTTTAGCCTCAGCATAGGCCTTCCAATCGGCAACTGTGAAGCGTTCGTCAGGATTTACGAGATCAAGACCAAAATGTGGGACACCATCCATCTCTTCCCTAGTTGGTTTGGCGGTGCCGATGTCCATACCTTTGTAGATCGCGCGAGAATCGGCGGAGATAATCTCGCCGCCGATGGCTTTCGCGATTTTGATGCTAACGCCAGTTTTGCCCGAGCCGGTGGGACCTAAAATCACAATACAAGGACTCGAACAGTATTTTTCTGCGGACGCTTCGTCGCGCCCGTCGTTACGGGGCTCCTCGCTCATTTGCTCCCCGTTGGTCGCAAGAGCCGCAGAAAAATGCTGCTTCGGGTCGCCATGCTTACTTCAGGTCCTTCAGGAAGGTGGCGAGTTTGTTTAGTTTCACTTTTTCTTCTTTGTCGCGGAGGCGGATGGAAACAACTTTTTCTTCGGCATCCTTTGGACCGACGACGAGAACAGCTGGAATCTTGAAGTCAGTGGCACGCTTAATCTTCTTCCCTAGTGAATCAGACGAATCATCAATCGTATAGCGAAGTTCGTTGTACTTTAATGGTTTGTCGAGGACGATGCTATCTAGGATCTCTTTAATTTCATCAACGTACTTTGAAACCGTATTATTAACAGTGACGATACGAACTTGTTCTGGGACACACCAGAATGGGAACCAGCCACCAGTATGCTCAATAAAGACCGAGAGGAAGCGTTCAATCGAACCAAGCGTAGCGTGGTGAATCATGACTGGACGTTCTTTTTCGCCTTTAGCATTGGTGAATTCGAGGCCAAAACGCTCTGGTTGGACGAAATCGAGCTGAATCGTAGCAAGTTGATGCTCACGACCAATGGCATCTTCAGCCATGAAATCAATCTTTGGGCCATAGAAGGCAGCTTCACCTTCTTGTTCGAAATAGTCGAGGCCATTATCAATAGCGGCTTGTTTAATCTGGCTCTGAGCCATCTCCCAGAGGGCTTTGTCGCCAAGGTATTTATCTTCGTCTGAGCGGTAGCTGAGGCGAGCGCGAAGCTTCTGCATGCCCATGGTGCTATAGAGTTCCTTCACAATAGCTACGAGGCGCTTCACTTCATCTTTAATCTGGTCGTTACGGCAGAAGACGTGTGAATCATCCTGAGTGAGTGAGCGCACGCGGGAAAGACCGCCAAGTTCACCGGTCTTTTCGTCGCGGTAGTCGGTAGTGGCTTCCATGTAACGGACTGGCATTTCTTTGTAGGTACGTGGGCGAGAAGCGAAAATCTGTGCGTGGTGTGGGCAGTTCATCGGTTTCATAGCGAAATCTTCGCCGTTAACCTGAGAGTGCACCATGAAGAGTTCGTCGCCGAATTTAGCGTAGTGACCGGAAGTCTTATAGAGGTCGGTCTTGGTAATATGTGGAGTCCAAACCTTCTTGAAACCTTCACGACCGCGGAGGCTAAGCGAGTAGTTGGCCATGAGTTCACGAAGCTCAGTACCACGTGGGGTAAAGAGTGGAAGACCGGCACCCACGAGGTCGGAGAAGCAGAAGAGGTCGAGCTCTTTACCGAGTTTACGGTGGTCTCTGGCTTTTGCTTCTTCTTGGCGCTTCAAATATTCATCGAGTTCAGCTTCAGTGGCGAAAGCGACACCGTAGATGCGGGTAAGCATTTCCCTCTTCTCATCGCCACGCCAGTAGGCACCAGCGACGCGGATAAGTTTAAAGGCACCAACTTCGCCAGTGTCTTTGACATGTGGACCTTTACAAAGATCAGTAAAGAGGTCGCCCATGTCATAGAAAGAGATTTCAGAACCTTCTGGAAGGTCTTCAATCAACTCAATTTTGTATTTTTGCTTGTGATCGCGAGCCCAGTTAAGTGCTTCCATCTTAGGTACAACGCGCTTTTCCATTGGGAGCTTACGAGAGACGATGCCACGCATCTTTTTCTCGATTTTCTCGAGGTCGGCATCGGAAATTTTGGTTTTACCAAAATCAATATCGTAATAGAATCCAGTATCAATCGCAGGGCCAATGCCAAATGTGGCTGTCGGATAAAGCTCCTGTACTGCAGCCGCAAGAATGTGACTCAGCGTATGACGCATTTTTTCTAGATTGTCTGGGGTGTTCATTCTTTATCCTTTCTCCCTTTAATAATATCTTTTAATTATAGCACAGAAAAAGATAGGGGGAGAAATTATTCGCTAGAATTATAGATTATTCGGTCGGGAAGTTTAATTCTTTCAGGATGTTTTTAACTACATCCTCGTCGTCGGCGTAAACTTCGACGACGCCTTGTTTATAGGCGACAAGATAAATGAATGGGGCTTCGCTTCTAGAGACGATCTTGATATAGTCGGCTCTTTCGGTGATTTTATCCTGTTCTAAATACTCAGCAAAAGCACTTATTGCAGTCTTTAAGGATTCGTTATCTTCATAATCAGTATCAAAGGCCATATAGATGTAGTCGAAAGAAGATTCTTCTTCAGTAGGGTTATCTTCAGTACGGTCAATAGAGCAAGCGTACTGCTTAGTAAAATGATCCGAAATTTGGTCTCCGAAGAGATATGGCGTGGCTTCTGGGTCGCCATAGAGGTAATCATATTTATAGCCTGCGTGGGTTTCGCAAAATGATTTGGCGATATCAGCATTTGGATAGCTATTTCCGCCCGAGGTTGGCTTTGGTTTTAGAAAGTCTAAATTAATAGCACCAGAGGCAAAGAGGATGCCAACGGCGATGGCGAGGCCGATAAAAACACCGAGGAATAGAAAGGCAGCGTTATGCTTCTTTTTGGTTGCAGTTTTCGCAGTATGAGCCATGATTAAGGCTTCGGCGCGTGCGTCGGCGGTGTCTGGCTTTTCGACTGGGGCCGGTTCTTCAACAGTTTCTAGCGCCGGGGTTTCCTCCGGGATAATTTCCGGTTTTTCTTCTGGTTTTTCTTTTGGCTCACGTTTTGGAATTATAAGAGGAGCCGGAGTCTCTTCCTTTGGTAGTGGTACTAGTTTTGGCATTTTCCTTTCCATGGCCCTCCTTAATTAGATACACAAATATAATGGTTTCCGTCTGCTGATGCGTAAGTCAAAGCGTAATTTGTGGTCCCGTTAAAGTCTTCTAGCTTCTCGGTTTC
>CAMVAM010000010.1 GCA_947165465.1 uncultured Candidatus Saccharibacteria bacterium
TAAAACTCCTTTTTATAATTCTATCAATCTTTTTTGTTAATCGGAAGCACCTTTATCAGTGGTGAATACAAATCAAAATCCGGGTCGATTTTAAAGTCCTTCATCGAGGCATTTTCGTTGAACTTAATTTCTTTGTAGCCTCTTAAAATCACAATCGGTGTCGCTTCACTCGATTCACCCATGATTGCAACCGCCATGCTAGTAAGCGGGTCGATTTTATCAATTTGCGTGATGTGCATGGCACGACCAAACAAATCTTCTTTACCACGGATATCTTCAAGTGGCTCCACGCCGGCGAGGCCAATCGCAATGCCGGTCACACCCCAACGAAGCGGCGTGGTGTGCGAATCGGTCGCGACGACTCCGAGATTCTTCACCCCTGTTTTAGCCATTAGCTTTTCACGAATCTCGCGGCAAGTTTTATCCGGATTTTTCGGCCACAATACATAATATCCATTCGCATTCGATTCATCAATGCCACCACTCGGAATCAGAATATTCTGGTTTACAGTTAGGTTTACATGGAAATCGCCGGTATCATTTATATACGGCAAATACCGCTCGACTTCAGATTTAATTAGATCAGTTTTATCATGCTCTGCCACCTTAAAACATCGCCCTTCCGAAATCCCGAGTACTTTCGACGAAATAAACACTACGTCTCCATCCTGAATTTCAAGCGAATCCAAAATATCCGAAATATCATCCTTTGGCGGATGGATAATCCGAGTTTTGACCGGCAAAAATTCGATTTTCATTACATATATTATACACCTAGATAATAAAAAAGGCCCCCGAAGGGGCCGTGTGGAAAATTAGGAGATAGAGAGTTCTTCAGAGTCGTTCTGAGTCTCGATAGAGATGTTTGCAACCAGAGTGCCGTCTTCCCACCCGGCCGTGATTTCATAGGTTTCCATGACCTCGCGGCCTTTTGTTTCGCCCTCGTTTGCAGCCACCGGGCCGAGCACATCAACGCGAACCGTGATGTATTCCTCGGCATCGACCGCCTGAAGCAAGGACTCAAACGAGACTTGCTCCTCGAGGGCGCCGACAGGAGAAAAGTAATAGACGAGACAAAGTCCATCAACCACACTGACGCGGATTTCGTCCGGGGCGGACATGTCGTCGTCCCGGAGGGCCGAACGCCGGCCGAAGCCTTCACGCACTGCACCCGCAAAGAGCGGATAAAAAGGCTTCTCCTTGCTGTTGCCGTCGACCGAGTAGGTGACACGAAAGTCGCCAAAGGCGTTTTCATCGTCATTAAGCTGTGCGTAGATATTGACGCTGACCGGGAAAAACTCTCCTTTTTCTTCAAAATCTTCCACAAAAGTTTTAATGTACATAGGGCACATCCTCTCTGTCCTAGATTAGCTTTGCAGCTTTATCTTATAATTATAGCACGAAATCGCAAAAAAGTCAATTTTACCACTTTAAACTAATCTGTAAAACTGGTATAATTATAAAAAATAGACGAGTTTTAAAGATGAAAAAATACGAAATCACCCTTGAAGCATTAAATACCATCGAAGATGTGATGCGGGCCGGCACTGACCGTTACGCTATCGACGAAATTGCAGGAAACGGCTTCTTTGTCCGTGCCTTTAAAAACCACCCGAAAAACACCGAACCGGATATAGTAGCGATGAAAATCGCTTTGGTCGACACTACAAACTCGACCAATCTCGGCCGACTGCTTGGTACTAAAGATTTTAAAGATAAATCCGGCAAAATGGTCCACAAAGAAGTCTTTACCCTTTCTGACTTGGTCGACAAAATCATCTCCATTAAAAATTTCGACGAGCGCGTGAAAAATGGCGATGTTTCCCTGGTAACCGAACTCATTAAATGGGGTGACGAGCATGGCCTCAACGCCACGTCGTTCTTTAGTAAATACTGTCTCTACCACAATTATATCTCCTACGAACATGACGATTATTCGATTTTTGACTCTGTCGTAAGGGATAACCTTGGCCGTTATCTTACAGAGGCAGAAGCAAAAGCCACCCTTCCGGATCTGAAATTAGTCCGCCGCCAAGGCAAATCCGAATCTGATATTCTTGCAACTGCTGTTGCTAGCCAGATTGAAAAAATGCGTACAGACTGTGACTACGCTTCCTATCATAAACTAATCGGCGATATTCTAAAGCTAAAAAACATCGACAGTACTAAAGTTAAAAACCCACGTCGCAAACTTGACTATCTCGTCTGGTACATGAACCGCTAATTTGACTTCATAACATTTTTATGCTAAAATTATAAAAGAACGGTTCCCTAACCGTTACTTTTATAATTTGGGAGGTCGTTATGGGAACACCTAGAACTTTAGAGGTACCGCTGACGGTGCAAGGGTTTTCTTTGAAACTCGACACCGAACGCTGTAGCTGCACGGAGCTGAAAGATCCGCACTGGCACCTGTGGAATCGCGGCCACAAAATCGGCACCATCACCGCCGATGGCGCTTGGAAAGAGATTTCTTATGACATTAAGAGGTCGATTCGTGAAGAAATCGAACAACTGACACATCTTTATGCCGACCGCATCCGCGAGGATTACCAGTACAACGCCAGAAATGGCTCTTTCAGCTACTAATTTTAAAAGCCACGTTTAAGCGTGGCGTTTTTCTATTCAGATTTTTCAGATTTAGGCATTAGGAGCTTTTCGGTATATTTATAGAGCCCCTGGATGTGATTTTCTAAGACATAATAGTGCCGTACATAAAAACCGGTCAGAATTGTAAGAAGCGCAGTTAAGATGTAAAGAGGTAAAAGTTCCTTACCGAAGTTATATGCGACACCGGCCCAAGCCGTGATGAATAAGAAAGTCACCGAAATCATCGCGAAAAAGAGTGTCACAATGAGATGAATTAACCTTTCGCGCTGAAAATTCGCAAGCATTTCTTTGTGATATTCGGCCAGTTTTGCCCTTTCGGCCGGGCTCGTGGTTTCCTTTTCTTTTTTCTCAATCTGTTTTTCGTATTCGTGCAGCTTCTTTTCCATGCCCTCATTATAGCACACCAAAAATAAGCATATATATTTACAAATTTACAAAAATATGGTATAATTAATAATAGACAAATTGCATTTTGCCCATGCAAAATTTCGTACTTTAGGAGGTTAGGATGGTTACAGAAGAAGGATATCAGTTGGTTATTGTGGCCTTGTTTTTTACGATGATGCTGATGCTGGTGTTTATGCTGATGCCAAGGTTGTTCAAAGCCAAAATCAACCCGTTCTGCATTATCTGGATTGGGTTTTCGATTTATGCGATGAGCTCCAACTACATCACAATCGTGCCATATTTGGTGCCAGAGTACTCCAGCAAATTTGCTCCCCTCGTCGAGGGTGATCCGATTAACATTATCAAAGGCGCCATACAGGACGCCGCCTTCAACGCGCTCCCCAGCCTGATTTTCTGGCACGGCGGTACTCCTTACCGCGAGCCTCCGGAAGAAATTGCGAAAGCTCTGCCCGCTAGGTACCCCTCGCAGGAAGAAATCGCTGTGAAACGCGCCGCTTGGCAAAAAACTTGTTACTTGTGTGTACTTGCCGACCTAACAATTTGTTTGCTCGGTTTTACCGCAATCAAAATGATGTAATTTGTCTTACCGCCCCTAAAAGGGGCGGCTTTTTAATCCTCGCTGTAAGTACCGACGCGGATATACATATCGGTGAGAGTACCTTTGAGAAGTCTCATCGAATCGGTGCCATTAGCCGCAACGGCGCCACCGAACCAAACCTTGGTTTCGAAGTATTGTGGGTTTGAAATGTCTTGAAGTTGGGTGAGAGCAGCACCATCATAGGCATACCACATCTTACCTTGTTTCCTTACGATACGGACTTCGTGGATACCGGTAGCGACTTCGGAATGGTTGGCACCAACATTATTGAATTTCTCCGTGAGATCGAGATTATTACCGGATTTCCTCAATACAAACCCTGGGTACTTTTCGCCACTGCTTTCCTTCTTGGAGTTGACAATAGTAGCCTGCGATTGCGGTTGCGCACTTGAATCGTAATCAACGATAAGGACACCGATTTCAAAGTCTTTAGCGTATGTCGTCGCATCGACGAATAGCTGGACGCCGGTGTCGATGTATTTCTTATTTGAGTAGTCTGAACAACCAGCACCGGAAATATTAGTTGTGTAATTAAAGATACAGGCATCGGTTTGCGACCAGACGATTGGGAAGGTGCTCGTATCGCCAACCCATTTAGCATAGAGGATCATATCTTGGTCGATAATGGTCGATTCATCCACCTCTTGTCTGAGTGTAGAATCCTTGTACCAACCGAAGAACTTGTAGTTTGTCTTAGTGGCAGACACAAGCTGATCACCGATCGCGGTATTCTGTTCAACATCTACATATGCTTCTTCACTAGTACCACCATTTGCATTGTAAGTGACTCTGTAGGTTGGGATTGGGCGATCTTCAATAGAGACTTCAAACGTCTTCGTTGTATTTGAAATAGTACCGGTAATCGTGATTGTAACTGTGCCCTCGTCAACACCGGAAATTTCGCCGGTAGTCGAGTTGACAGTCGCGATGGTGGTATCGCTAGATGAGAAGGTATATGGCTCAAGCTCGGCCGCATTGGAAACCGTAGGCGTATATGAAGAACCCACAAAAACCATAATTTCGGATTCTTGAATCGTCGCAAACGATGCGTATTTGCCCCAATGTGCATAGTAATCTACATTTCCAGGCGGAGTAGTCGTGCCACCAACAACTGCGGTGCCGCCAGTAGGTTCGGTGTACCAACCAAGGAAGGCATAATTCGTTTGAGTAGTGGTCGGCAGTGCTGCTGGCACTGGGTCGCCGGCGTCAATGGTGGTTTGAGCAACGTAAGAGCCGCCCATTGTATTCCAGGTGATAGTATATTCGGAAGCCGAACCATCATATTGCTCAACTAGCGACAACGGTACTTCGATAGTCGGACGAGGAGCGTTAGCGGTCGTATTGGATGTGACGCCTCTAGTCGAAGTGTGAAGCCTTCTAGTGACATTATTGATAGTCTGGAGCCAGATACCATCGCGTCTTGCTGTTGTAGAGAAGTTGGATTGTTCCATTGCCCAGGTACAAAGACCATTTCTGCCAAGATTAGATGTCGCGCCACAGGCCGTGCTAAGCTCTGTATGGGCCAAGAAGCGGGCAACTTTTCCATCAAATGCTCCACTAAACGAAACTAAACTTGGATTGGTCCAATCCGCACTGGTTGGAAGCAAGCTGAGCGAGTGATCATAGGTATAATCAGCATCTACTACGTTTTTGTAGTAAGTTAAAACCGCGTTACTGCCGTTATTAGTAACATAGTAGAATCTTTCGGTTTCCTCATCAAAGTAGCCATCAGCATTGATGTCACAGTTATAGGCATCGCCACCAGTCATCGTGCTAGATGAAACTATATTTCCATAATAGATTGGATCACCATTAGCATACCCGGCAGCATAACAACCATCAGCTGTACGTTCGCAGGTCTCAGAGTGGCGGGTTCTAGCAATCTTACAGACATATAGCGCCTCGACCCAGTGAGCATAATAGGTTGTATCATCGGCAGTAATCGGTGTCAGACTATTAAGCTTGGTGCCGGAGCCATTTGTACCGGTGTACCAACCTTCGAATGTGTAATTCAGTTTGACAGTAGACGGAATCTCTGTGATGTAGCCGTTTTCGATAACTAATTTATCACCAACCGAAGAGCCGCCCTGTGCATCAAAGTGAACAGTATAAACATCGCCATCCACTACGTTCACGGTAATCGTCCTAGTGAGGCTAGATACTGTGCCGGTCATCGTAATCGTGGCTGTGCCTACACCAACGCCAGTAACCTCACCAGTAGTTGCGTTTACAGTTGCAACTGAAGTATCACTTGAACTAAATGTGTACGCTTCGATTTCTGCCGCATTGATGATGACGATATCGTCCGTGTCATTTAGCCCGAGCGGGATTACATCATTTTCGATATTTGCCATTGATACATTCTTCTTCCAATGAGCATAATAAGTGTCATTACCGGTTGGTACCGTAGCGGTGGTGACATTGGTGCCGCCAGAAGCACTGGTCCACCAACCATCGAGGACATGGTCGGCTTTTACAACATCAGCCGGAAATTCACCAATCGGATTGCCAGATCTGACAAGACTCTTGACTTGAGTTACGCCGACACCGCCAGCCGAAGCATTCGCGACACCGCCATTTGTATCGAATGTGATTTCATGGAAGCTATTTGCTGACACTTCACCCATTCTAATATACATATTACTAAGTGTTGCGGTGAGGTAATTCTTGGCATCTGTACACCCCTCCGTACAGTTTACGTCAGCCGGGAATGCACCAAACCAAGTGGAAAGACCAAATTGCTGCGAAAAGCTACTAATGTCTTGAATTTGGATTAACGGACCATTATTGATACTATAATAGATTATGTTATCAACCCTAGCTATATATACATCCGTTACTGAGCTTGCGGTAACCATTGTATCTTTTTGATTAGAACCGAATTTTGATGAAATGAGAATTGAATCGGAATCTCGTTTAACAACTACGCCAGGCGACCCGCTGATACTGGCCGAAGTTGAAAGCCTATCACTGACAAAGGTTGCACCAGAATTGCTACTTCCCTGTCCGCTTGGGTTATACGAATCGATAGTGAAATGGATCTCGTAATCATTCTGGTAGTTAGTCGAGCTATAAAGCGCAATTCCGGTATCGATAAACCTATCGTTTGCATAATCCGTACATTCAGAGCCGGTAATATTGCCACCGGTGTCGCCATGGAATTCGCAAGCTCCCATTTGGCTCCAAACTATTGGGAATGTGGTCGGAATCCAGTGGGCATAATATGTAGCATCGCCAGTAATAGTGTCGGTCGGATCAAGCTTTTCAGAAGCAATATAGTTAGTGTTAGGATACCAGCCCTCAAGATCATCAGTAGAACTTACAAGGTATGGCAATGTTCCATATTCTGTCCCATACACCCTGTTGGTCCAAACGATATCACTTTCGCCATTGCCAGGAACAAATGTAATAGTATATGAATTTGCATTCCAAATCGCATAAAGCATAATGTTTGAACCATCGGCGGTTTGATCGATTTCGTAAGAATCACCTGGTGCATAGGTCGTACCGGAACAGGTCTGGCTTCCGGTCGTAGCGTTGTTAGTTGTTGCTACGTCGCACCAACCACCAAAGACGAAGCCGCTACGGGTCGGGGTGGCACTGCTGAGCGTTGCAACGCTATGTTCGACGTCGGTACCACCAGCGAGCTCCACTATCTGTGGATTCGGTGTAGGCATCGACGAAACGCCGTCCGAAGCATTCGGGTTATAGGTGATGTTGTAAACCGTTGGGTTCGCTACTGCGCGAAGAATGTAAGTGTAGGTGTAAGTACCTTCCGGAATGTCAAAGTCGACTTTCGCACCAAAGCTCATTGTGTAGCTATTGGCAGTAGTATTAGCCGTAGTTGTAACATCGAGCACATCGCCACCGGCGGACGGTGCTGGGAGATAATTGGAAGTATTGGTGACGATAGACGTCTCACCCTGTTCAGTCTGCTGATATTTACTCGGCTTATAGCCCCATTTGTTCTTGTAGGCCGCACCAGAGACAAAATCGCTGTACGATGTGATCGAGCTAATTGAGGTAATCGCTTCTTCGCCAAAGAGCATGCTAGATGAGCTCTGTGACGCTACCGAAAGCGTGTAACCAGAGAAGTTGTTGGTACTGACAGAAATCTGCGCATTCTCCGAGGCACCAAAAGTACCAGCAAGAGACGGATTGATGCTAACTGCCAGGCTACTAGAGGTAACCGTCATCGAAAGTGTGCTGGCCGTAGCGGTCGCATTCACCGGCTTTGTGCTAGAAACAATCGAAAAACCAAGCCCAATTAACAGGGACAGAGTGCAAATCTTTAATCGCAAGTTCTGAGCGGAAGATTTCCTTCTTCGCTGCCCCAGAACAACGCGACTAAACCCTAGTCGAGTTCCTCCATACACTCTCATTACATAACCATAATAACACAAAAAACCATTTGCGTGTTTAAAAAAGCACAATTTTAATGCGATTTTTTTCCACAATTTTTGGTGTCAAAATGATCCAACATTTATTTGCAACAAAAAAGGTACAAATAACAGAGTATTTGCACCATTTTTTTATTCTAAAATGGTGCCCGAGACAGGACTTGAACCTGCACACCAAATGGCATATGCTCCTAAGGCATACGTGTATACCAATTTCACCACTCGGGCTCACTGCGTTCGCCCGCGCTACGCGAACGGGCTCAATATAAAAGTGCGTAAAAGAATTATAACATATCTTAAGAAAAAAATAAATCCGGCAGTAGCCGGACTTATTTTAGATTTAGGCGTTACGCTTTTTTGACATTGCGTAAGCCGTAGCGCTGGTCGTTAAAAGACCGAGCACGCCTGCGAGATAGAAACCATCCTCAGGACCCGTTGACGGGAGATTAGAGGTGGTAGTAGAAGTCGTAGGAGTTGTGGTAGTCGTGGTTGGCTTGGTAGAAACCGTACCGACCTTAGACGTACTGGTACTCTCTTCCTTCTTATCATCGGAAGTCTTCGAGTCGTCATCTGACTTGGTATCTTCAGATTTCTTATCATCAGAACTATCGACAATCGAGAATGAAGAATTGTCAGTACCACCAACATTCTTCTTGGCCTTGTTGGTTGCGACAATCACGATAGCCGCAATGAGTAGCAAGATAAGAGCCATCGCTACTGCAACAATAGTGATGATCTTACGACGTTCAGCTTTCTCTAAATCGGTGTTCGTATAATACATATAAAACTCCTTATGCCTCTAATTATACCACACTTTAGTAAAAAATACAAGAGCATTTTAATAAAATTGCCAAAAAGACAATAAAATGTTTATGGTTATTTTTTACCTCTGATAAACCGAAATTGTAGCACCAGCATAGTGGTTAGATTTCCAGAGCCTTAACCCTGGCAATTCTGGCGCTTCGCCCGGGTGCGATAAGACAAAAATGCCATTTTCACCCACAAATTTCACTAGGTGCAGTACTTCCTCTAAATCGAATTTATCGTACGGCGGATCGGCAAATACTAGGTTATAAACCTGTTCGTCCTCGTATTTTGAAGCCGAACAAACCTCTACAACGCCGTCCACCCCGAGCGTCTTGATATTAGTTTTAATTACCTCGGCGGCGGCACGATTTTTCTCGATAAATACTGCATAAGCGGCCCCACGCGAAATCGCTTCGAGCCCCAGCGCCCCGGAGCCAGCAAAGGCGTCTAAAACTTCAAAATCGCGCAGATTATTTCCAATCATATTGAAGAGCGCAATGCGTTCTCTGGCGCCCATCGGATGTGTGCCGACACCCGGCGTCATCAACCTTCTACCCTTGTGCGTTCCGGCTGTGATATGGACTGCTTCTCCGTTCTTTAGAGCCATTTTATTCCTTAATTTAGTGTGGTTAATTGCTGGTATTTCGAAATCCCAGCTCTTAGTTCTTCATATTTTAACATA
Organism: uncultured Candidatus Saccharibacteria bacterium; assembly: GCA_947165465.1. Lineage (GTDB taxonomy): Bacteria > Patescibacteriota > Saccharimonadia > Saccharimonadales > Saccharimonadaceae > Nanosyncoccus. The sequence continues at coordinate 9,506 of CAMVAM010000010.1, forward strand.
TTTTCGCCAGATTTCAAGAAATCCATCACGTCGGTCTGAGCCTTGTGGATGAGTTTCGTATCTGTTAAGGTCGCGATTCTTAAATCCAACGCACCATGCTGAAGCGAGCCATAAATCTCACCTGGACCCCGGAGTTTTAGGTCGACTTCCGCGAGGTAGAACCCATCAGTAGATTTCTCAAGCTCCATTAGGCGCCGAGACGGGCTTTTGTCCTCGCCAGTTAAAAGATAGCAGTAGGATTTTTCGCTTCCGCGCCCCACGCGACCGCGGAGTTGGTGGAGTTGCGCCAAGCCATAATTCTCGGCATCTTCAATCACCATGAGCGTTGCATTTGGCACATTCACGCCCACTTCTACCACCGTGGTTGAAACCAAAATGTCGATTTTCCCGCTCGCAAATCTCTCCATCACCTCATCTTTCTCAGCCGGCTTCATCCGCCCATGTAAGAATTCGATTCTGAAATTCGGGAAGAGTTTTAAAAGCTTTGCTTGGCGCGATTTTACAGAAGTAGTTTCGGTTTTTGGGTTATCTTCAATCGCCTTACAAATCCAATAAATCTGTTGTCCAGTTTTTACAATCTGGCTCATGTGTGGGTAGAGTTTATCTCGCATTTCAAGCTCCGACAAAATCTTCGTCTCAATCGGTTGTCGGCCTTTCGGCAGCTCATTTAAGACCGAAACATCAAGATCGCCAAACACGGTGAGCTGGAGCGAACGCGGAATTGGCGTTGCTGTCATCGATAAGAGATGCGGTGCTAATCCGTCCGGCGATTTCAGCATTAATTTTTGCCTCTGCTCCACGCCAAAACGATGTTGTTCGTCAATAATTACGAGCCCCAAATCTTTAAATTCCGTGTCGTCAGTAAGAATCGCGTGTGTACCGATGATAAAATCAATCTCGCCGCCAAGAATCTTAGTCTTAAGAGCATCTTTCTCTTTAATTGCGCCAGTTAGAAGGGTAGTTTTTACACCGAATTTACCAAGCAAATCCTTCAAGCCTTCATAGTGCTGAGTTGCAAGAATCGCAGTCGGAGCAAGGAGCGCCACCTGGTGTCCGGCGTTCACCGCCTCGTAAGCGGCCATCGCGGCAACCATAGTTTTGCCAGAACCCACATCGCCCTGGAGCAACCGATTCATCGGCGTATCCTTCTCCATATCCTGAAAAATTTCCCACGCCGCTTTTCTCTGCGCATTGGTCAATTTAAAGGGTAACTTGCTTACAAAATCACGAATTTTATCGACCTCAAATGGCACTGGCGCGGCTCTAAGCTTTCCATTCTCTTCGCGGTTTAATCTCGCCGCGAGAATCAGTTCAAATAGCTCCTCATAGGCCAAATATTCGCGTCCGCTTGTGGCTTCGGCAACTGTTTCCGGAAAATGTACTTTAAAAAGCGCCTCTTTCCTAGTACCCGGAGCAACAGTCGGCAGTAGATCCGGGATCTCACTAAACCTCTCTCTAGAATTATTCATGAGTCTCTTAAAATCATTCGATTTCACTGCCCCATGTGCCACATAAATCGGCGCAAGCCCGGAGCCTACATCTACATCAGAAACCAAAACCGCACTCGGCGAAGTAATCTGATAGCGGTTGTTTTTTAGCTCAAAAACACCCGAAAAATAGTATTCTTTCTCCGGATCGAACTGCCTCATCCGATAGCTCTGATTAAACCAAACTACTCGGACTGAGCCAGAAGCGTCGCGAACCACCCCTTCAGTAATCGAAAGATGTCTTCTTCTGGACGGTCGATTTGACAAAGAATCAATCTTACCGCGAATCACCACCTTCCCTGGCCTCATTTTATCAATGCTGGTCGGTGCGGCAAAATTTTCATAGTCGCGCGGCAAATTATAAAAGAAATCCCGGACCGTTTTAATCCCGGCTTTTTTCAGGACTTCCGCCGTTTTTGGCCCGATTCCCTTTAAACTCTCAACCGAATCAGTTAATATCATACTTCTATTATACTACACTCTTAAAATTGACTTTTTAGCATAAGTGTGGTATAATAATAGGATAGCTGTTAGATTATTTAAGGGGGGACAAAAATGAAAAAGGCAGCTGAACCTTCAAAAACTGTTTCAAAAACATCCGTTGAGGAGATGAAATTCTTGGATCTTGCCACCAGTGGCTTACTTGAATTACTTCAGACACACAACAAGAATCACGAGAAATTCGAACCACACATGGTCTTCCGTTATATGGTAGACTGCGAGAAGCACTGCGGCGGTTACGACGGTGAGCACGTCATGGACCAGAACCTGATGTTCTTTGGTCTGGAAGACTGCCACCCCTGCGAAAAATCCGATGAAATGGCCTATTTCTATAAGGCCGCTCAAGAAATCGTGGAACATCTCTCTCGGGGTGAATGTGTCTATCCGGGCGCGGGTTGTGAAATCCGCATGTTCATCAATGGCAGATATAATAACCTCAAAGTGGTCGCGACGCTTCTAAATGGCTGGAAAAACTGGCAATTTGAAGCCAAAAACAACTGCACCTACGAGGAGCTCAAATGGACCATCGAGGAACTCAATTTCCTAGGGATGTTACCGCATGAAGCAGTTTAAAAGCCGAGTTTTCCTCGGCTTTTTTCCTTCCTAATAATCGGCTTTTTTCGAATGTTCGGCACGCCATTTGGCGATTTCACCATGATTACCCGAGAGCAGAATGTCCGGCACGGTCATGCCACGAAAATCATAAGGTTTAGTATACTGCGGATATTCGATATTATCACCATCCGAAAACGACTCAATTTCGGCAGATTTTTCACCACCAAGAACCCCTGGGATTAAGCGCACAATCGAATCAATCATAATGAGTGCTGGCAATTCCCCGCCGGTTAGAACATATTTTCCGAGTGAGAACTTATAGTCAATAATCGAAAGAATTCTTTCATCATAACCCTCATAATGTGGGCAAAGAATGATGTAATGAGCGTCCTTATCGGTGCCAGAAGCCGCAAATTCGGCGGCCTTTTTCTGATCCCAGACTTCCCCGGCTGGTGTCGGCACAATTACCTTCGCGGATGGATCTTTTGCCTTCACCGACTCAATCGCGTTAAATACTGGCTCGCAACGCATCAACATCCCGTCACCACCGCCGTAAGGCGTGTCGTCTACCGAATGATGCGGACCGAGGCCAAATTCACGCAAGTTTACAAAATTAAACTCTGCATATCCTTTATCTACTGCCTTCCACATCATGGAAGTTTTTAAATATGGCTCCAGAGCTTCCTGAAACAAAGTAATAATCGTAAACTTTATCATACCTATATTATAACATAAAAATAAAACCACCGCTAGAGCGGTGGCCGGACTGGTCATCAGTAAACGCCGATGACGCCGCCGTTGTAATGGATCCTGAAGACCACATCGCCATCAATATCCTTGACGTACTCATGACCATTGAACTTGGTCAGAGTGCCGTACTGGACATTGTAGTAAGAATAGTTGTTCCTACTGTGGAACTCGATCGGGCCACGGAAGAAGCCATCGTCATTCGGCTTCTCAATTGCGTCCCGAAGGCAGGCATAGACCTCGAGTCTGTCGGCATAGGCCATCATCTCACTACGGTAGGACATCGACCAGCAGGGCGAGCCCTTGTAGCGGATAATGGTTTCACCACTCGAAGGCTCGCCGTAGAGCCAGGAGTTCTCGTAGCTCCAGTCGCCTTCCTGAAAAGTCTGAAGCAACTTGCCGTCAGGCTGTTCAGTCGGGCGCACGTTGAACTCGGAGTTGATCCCCTTTCTGAGGAACACCTCAAGTTCTTTCCCATGATCCTTCATAAAGTCCTTCCCGAGAGGTTTCTGCATAAAAAGTCCCCCTTTATATAAGATTTGATTATAGCCTCTTGGACTTTATATATTTTAGCATACTTTTGCGAATAAATCAAGTAAAACAAGGGTGAAACAAAGGAGACGGTCTTTGCCGTCTCCGCGCTGATGCGCGCCCACCCTTGGGGCACATTGGTTTGTTTTGATCCGCTGTTTGTTTTAGTAAGTCTCCACACTCCACTATTTGTCAGTGGAACCCCTGTGAAGCGTACCAGCTTACCTCTATAATAAAGCATAAGCGTGATTTTGTCAAGTCCTATTTTTACCAATCTTCCACAAGCGTAAACTCTTTGCCGGCAATAGAGATAATCGAATCCGGCTCGGCGCCCATTGAAGTAAGTTCGGCACGAATGCCCAGTTTTTTCATAATATCACGCAGGCGATTCACGGAAGCGTAGTTATTAAGATCCGTGCGACGAGCAAACTTTTCGATTTTCTCGCCGGTCACAATAAACTTGCCGTCCTCGTCTTTTTCGACCTTCCACGTGGTCTTCATCTC
>CAMVAM010000011.1 GCA_947165465.1 uncultured Candidatus Saccharibacteria bacterium
TTCACCTTTATATCGCTTTTTCGTTGCATAATTTTTCATGCATTCTGCTTCCGAAATTGGCTCGTCGCTTCCCTGCCCGCCTGAAAACACCAACGCCGGCAAGTTCTTTTCGCCTCTCACATAATCGAGCGCCGCGTCAATTCTCTTCCGAAGCATTCCGCCCGGATTACCATCATCAAGTACCTTGCATCCAAGCACAATCACATAGTCTTTTTGGTTCTTCACCTTGTGATGCACGCATTTTGCCGTCACATAAATCGTCGCGAACATCATGCATTCAAAATATGTGAGCGTAATTGAAATCATGTTTTCAATCGCAAGTGAAATACAGTGCCCCTCAAAAGAATGCACATTCATCACGTTGTCTAAAATTCCATAAATATCTTTTACAAAAAGTGTACCAATAATTAATGCTGCACCGAGCAAGAATCCCAGAATATTTGTCTTACTTTTCCCTTCAACAACTAACAAAATAATATTTGAAACCGAAAGAAAAATTGCAAATAAAATCGCGAGCGGAAACAGCGCCATCGTGAAATTTGTAAACGACGACGTGATGTCCGAGAAAAATGCATAGTGCGAGTATTCCGTAAAATACGGGCTCGTTATCATACCAATCACCATAATAACATCGTGAATCAGAATCCCGAGCATAAAGAAAATCACACCCACCACCGCGACTAATTGATAGGAATACATCGATTTCTTCGCGATTTTCCTAAGTTTCCGGTTACAAAAAAGAATCACCACAATATAAAGAATCATCAATAAGAATTTAAATACCAAAAACATATCTATATTTTATTCTAAAAAGAATGCATTTTCAATTTTTGCTATAATGAAAACATGTTAGATCGTTTTTTAGATGCACAAAATAACGTCATTTTCGGCGAACTTAGCCAATACGAAACTGCAAAAGCCGAACTTGAAAATGGCCATAAAGAATCCCACTGGATGTGGTACATTTTCCCGCAGATTAGAGGTCTCGGCCATAGTGAACTGGCCATGAAATATGCAATCCAAAACATTGGCGAAGCTACTGAATATTTTAGCAATTCCGTTCTCGGCACTCGTCTTGAAGAACTCATCCGCATTGTAAATAGTATTGAAGACAAATCCGCTGAAGAAATCTTCGGCCATATCGACGCCATGAAATACCGCTCCTGCCTCACCCTTTTTCATGAAGTCGCCCCGGAAAATCAAAACATTCAGAACGCGCTTAACAAGTATTACGACGGCCAATTAGACGAAAAAACTTTAAAAATCCTAAACGAACAAAAGGACTAAAAAATAACCCCGGCTAAACCGGGGCATTTTTTATTTGCGCTTAAACAACTTTACGGCTTCAAAGTTGATGGCATTTTTTTGGAACAGCACAATTGCAATTCTCATCACAATAATCGAGCAAATCACGATTTCGGCTAGACCAATCGTAAGTTCAACCGGACTGAGCGTACCAAACGCACTTCTAAGCATCAATGCTACCGGCGCGGAAGGTGGGAAATAAGTTAGGAAGTGCACTAGAAAACTTGGCTCCGTCGCCATAAATAGCTGCATGAAATATAGTGGGAATACTGAACCAACCACTACCGGGCCAATGTACTGTGACGCGTCGCGTGCTGTTGGCACCATCACGCCAACCATCGTGTTAAGCCCAGCAAATAGCAGCATCGAGAACAGGAACAAAATGACGTTCGAGAAAATTGATTCCGGGCTAATCTCAATTATCGACAAAATCGACGCAACCATCGGGTTTTCACGATTAAAGAAGACAATAATCGCCACCGGAATCACTAGCGCGAGAATTTGGATAAATCCAAGCGCGAGCATCGAAATAATCTTTCCGATGATTAAATGTTTCGACGACACTGTTGTGAGAATCATTTCCGAAATACGATTCTCTTTTTCTTCTACCACTGTCATGAGGAGTCTCGAGCCAAACATCACCATAAAGATGAAATAGACCGCGAGAATCATAAACGGAATAATTGCTTTGCCAAGTGCATTAGACGCCTCACCGGTAGTTGTGAGTTTATTATCATTAATCTCAAACTCGCCCGCAATCACCATTGCATCAAGCTCATCAACTTTCATCCTAGCATATTGACTCAGAATTTGTTTGAGAGCATTGCCATCAAAGTTAAAAATCTCGAGCCCTTCCGAAATATGATAGAACTCGGCTTTTTTATCCGTTAAGAAACTGGCCGGAATATAGAAGAACAGATCCGCATCGCCCTTCTTTACCGCCTCGATACCTTCATCCTGAGTCTTATACAAATTAAACGGATTGTCTTTTGGCAAAACTCCGGCATCATCCGTAATTGCTACGACCGTATCTTCAGAAAGATGTGCCGTCGTATCAACATTTTCTGCTCCCGCAAAGAAACTAATCAAAAACACAAAACCAATTAAAAGTGGCATTAAAAGTACTGCCACCCAAAACGATGGTTTTTTAAGTTGCCTCACAATTTCAAACTTTGTAACAATTCCAATTTGACTACTCATCTACACCTCCATATACGTCCACAAAGATTTGGTCGAGTGACTTTCCGCCAAACTCTTTCTTAATGTCGGCAATCGAACCATATGCTCTCGCTACACCGTCTTTTAGAAGCAATGCTCTATCACATAACCTTTCCACTTCGTCCATATAGTGCGTAATCATAATGATTGCCGTGCCCTTTTTATGAAGCTCGTCAATGATATTCATAAGGAGTCTTCGGTTAATCGGGTCAAAACCTTTCGTTGGCTCATCCAGAATCAAAAGCTTCGGCTCGTTCATAATCGTGATGCCAAGTTGCACTTTCTGCTGCTGGCCGCCAGAAAGCTTCTCGACTTTCATGTTAGCTTTATCAAGAAGGCCCACCCGCTTCAAATATTTCATGCTCCAATCGCGCGGATTCTTTAGACCCTTCAGTTCGCCAAAATAAACCATCGTGTCGATGACTGACTCTTTACGATAAAGTCCGCGTTCTTCCGGCAAATAACCAATCGTCACCGATGAATCCTCCGGATCATACTTTTTGCCATCTACTAATAGTTCCCCTCCGGTCGGCTCGTAAAAACCGAGCAGTGCACGGAGAGTTGTAGTCTTACCCGAACCATTGGAACCGAGCAAACCAAAGATTTCACCTTTTTTAACGTCAAAACTTAAATCCTTAATGACAGTCTTATCACCAAAGGCCATTTTGAAGTTCTTGACTTCTACAATACTTTTCATATTTTCATTATAGCACCATTAAATGCTTATGCTATAATATAGACATGGATGAACAATCTATTCAGTTGAAGCGCCGCGAAAACGAGGAGCAGTCTACTGCTTCCCGCGCCAAAATTCTTGGTCTCCCTTATCTCGATACTCGTCCGTTCGAAGAAAACATTCCTTTAGTTAGCGGTCTACTTAAAATCGAAGAAATGCATCGTGATTTCATTTTGCCACTTCATAAAGGTGGTGGCGAAGAGCATTTCCAGTTCCTAGTTACGAGCCAAACTCCACGTTCATTAATTGGTAAAATGCGCGACGAATACACTGCTCGCGGCGAACGTGTCGATTTCTTCCTGATTTCCAATTCCGCATATAAATTCTTAATGCTTCGCTACGATCCACCAAAAGAAATTGTTTATGACGACATTAAAATCGCCGGTGAAGGTGATTCCGAAACCATCACTGCCGTTTCGCAGACTCTTAATTCCGTTTCCACTGAACGTGTCTTCGATTTCCTTATCGACCAAGCCGATAAACTTGGTGCTTCCGATATTCACATTGAAAACATGAAAGGCACAATTCGCATTCGCATGCGTGTCGATGGCCTACTTCACCCGGTTGCCGACATCGACAAAGACAAATATCGTATTTTCATGGGCGAATTAAGTTCCCGCGCTAACGTCTCCACCGCCTCGAACAAACCGCAATCCGGCCACATGCAAAAAGAAATCACCCGCGACGGCGCCACTCACATGCTAAACATTCGTGTTGAAACTATCCCAACCATGTATGGCCAAGACGCCGTGCTTCGTCTCTTCAATTTCGACGAATCGCTTCTAAATCTCGACCTACTCGGCCTCTCCGATGAAGAGCGCCACGAAATTGACGAAGTAATATCTCACCCACGCGGCATGGTCTTAATGGTTGGCCCTACCGGTTCTGGTAAATCTACTACACTCTATTCCATGCTTAATGCTTTGAACACTTCCGACCGTAAAATTATTACACTTGAGGATCCAATCGAATACGGCATCACCGGCATTTCCCAAATCCCAATTAACACCAACGACGGTGGTTCCTTCGCCGAAGGCCTCCGTTCCGTGCTTCGTCTCGACCCGGATGTCGTGATGGTTGGCGAGATTCGCGATGCCGATACAGCCAAAACTGCAATTCAAGCTTCGATTACCGGCCACCTCGTGCTTTCATCCTTCCACGCGAATTCCACTTCGGCTGCCTTTTCTAGAATGATTGATTTGATTGGGGTTAATCCAATTTTCGCGAGCTCCATTCGTTTAATCGTGGCGCAGCGCCTTGTCCGTAAATTGAGCAGCAACAAAGAATCCCGCGACGCTACCGAAGCCGAAACCAATTACATCAAGAAAGTTCTAAAAGATGTGCCGGCCGAAAAACTCCCAATTTCAGACCTCGACCACATCACTCTCTACGACCCAGTCCCAACCGAAGAACATCCATTTGGTTATGATGGCCGTGTCGTTATCATGGAGCAAATGCTCGTCACTGAAGACATCCAAAAATTCATTCGTGGCGATGTTGCCGACATTCATACTGAAGCTATCGAAGCTGCCGCCCGTAAAAACGGCATGCTGACTCTCGAGCAAAAAGGCGTCATTGCCGCTCTTCGTGGTGACACCACGCTATCTGAAGTTTCCCGTGTAATATAATATATGGTATAATAATTGTCATGAGTGATAAAGTTATTTCTGACTATAATGGTTATGATTATAAAAAAGAATTTTGGGAAAATGTTGATCGCGAATACGAAGATCAAGCAGACCGCATGGCAATTCGCCGTCTTCTCCCAAAGCGCATGGAAAAATTTGCCGATATCGGCGGTGGCTACGGCCGTCTCGCCAATGAATATTTGAAGCGTGCGCGCAAAGTCTATATTTTCGATTATTCCAAAACCGAGCTCGCTCAGGCCAAAGAAATCTATGGCGACCGCGTTGAAACTAAAGCTGGTGATATTTACAAACTTCCATTTAAGGACAACGAACTTGATGGCCTTATGATGGTTCGCGTCACTCACCATCTTAAAGATATGCCAAAAGCCATGTCCGAACTCTACCGCGTTTTAAAGCCAGGCGGTGTCGCCGTGATTGAGGTTGCCAACAAGCGCACTCTTCCAAAAATGGCTCGCTTTATCACTTTTCGTTCTAAAGTTAATCCATTTAGTAAAGAAGTTGCTAACTACAAAGAAATCTCTGCCGATGGTTTTTACAACTACCATCCAAAATACGTTGAAGAAATCTTCAAAAATACCGGTTTCAAGCGCGAACGCGTACTTTCTGTTTCAAATTTCCGCAGCAAAACTCTGAAAAAAGTCTTCAAAACCGACAATCTCGTCAAAATGGAAGGTGCCGCTCAAACTGCTCTCGCACCGATCCGTTTCGCTCCATCTATCTATTATAAATTGCGAAAACCTGAAGAATAAGGTATAATAGCACAAGGTGGAGCCGTCGTTCAACGGATAGGACCCAGACCCTCTAAGTCTGCGATACAGGTTCGATTCCTGTCGGCTCTACCATTTAAGGAAGCGAGCAGAAAAAGCTTGCTTTTTTGTGTTAAAATATAAGCATGATGTATCTTGGTATTATCGGTATTATTCTTACCGGCACCCTTCTCCATTTTCTTTATGAATTCAGCCATCACAATAAATTCGTTGCCATTTTCGCCGCCGTCAACGAAAGTACTTGGGAACATATCAAAATCGCTATGACGCCAACATTTATCTGGGCCATTATTCTCGGTTTTCACTACGGTTGGAATGATAGATTGTTAGTCGGTCTCGCCCTATGTTTGTCAGTTATTATTATGATGATTCCGGCACTCTTTTATCTCTACACCGCCTTCACGAAAAAATCCATTTTAATTGTCGACATCATTTGCTTTTGCATTACCATCTTTTGTTCCGAACTGGTTTTCTTCCATTTCATTAATTATTATTCCACTTTCCCAGCCTTCTGCATCGTCGCATCAATTATCCTGCTCATAATCGAAATTATTATCTATCTTTCCTTTACTTTCTTCCCACCAAGCAATCTCTTTTTCAAAGATCCAATCACCAAAAGATACAGTCTCGAAGGTCATCCGTGCCACCACGAACACAATCATCACCACGAACATAGCAAGAAAAAGTCCGCCTAAGCGGACTTAAAGAAATTATGCAGGGAACATTTCGAGGTATTCCTCGAGCGTCATGCCATACTCCGTGATAAACTTTGCGTTTTCTACACCTACGTAGCGGAAGTGCCACGGTTCATAGTTGTAACCAGTAGATGCTTCTCTATCCGGCGGATACCGCAGGATAAATCCGTGGTCTGCCAAGCGCTCGTGAATCAAGGCAAAGATTTCCTTCTCGGCAATCATCTCATCGTTATCATTGATAAACACACCATCTTTAATGATGCCGATGTCTATCGCGAGACCGGTATGATGCTCCGAAAATCCAGGAATCGCGAGATGCGAGAAACAATATTCATCCGAATATCCTTCGCTTCTAAACCATTCCCAGACGTCAATCTGGCCGTCGATATCGCGGTAAGTGCTGTCGAGCTCGATATCGATACCTTCAAGAAGAAGGTCGTCTCTCAGAGCTTCGAAATGCTCGAGCGTAGTTTTTTCTACCTGGAATTCTTCACCCTGGAAATTGTATGCCGTCACCAGCTCAATCTTGTCCGTCCAGTCGACGGGCAACCGATGATCTTTGTTGACGAGCACGAGATACATATCCTCCTCCTTTTCCTTGTCATTCGTAGCCGAAGCTGCGAGACCGCAGGCCGTTACTCCAAAGAGTAAGGCGAGCACCAACAGAAAAATACCTACCTGAATTGCACATTTCTTCATCTTAAAGTGCACCCCCATAAAAAATTTCATCTTACGATGATGTCTTATTATTATACCACAAAATGCTTATTTTGTCTATGCCTATAATTGACTTTTTTGTAATTCATGCTATAATATAAATTGATACTATTCTAAAGGAGGTTAGGTATCCATGATAACTCGAACTGAGTTCGCACCTTTAACAGAGCCCATCACGCCGAAACAAGCTAGAGAAAGGCATAGTGTAACTATTCCCAATGAAGTCATCACCGCAATCAACGATTTACTTGTGGAAAACGCTTCCGAATCTTGCACTAGAATCGTCATCACTCAAGACGAAATCATCAGCCGCGCCACCTTCTTAATGGCAGAACACGACAAGACCGTTAGCCGGAATGATTTCTTCGACAGACGCTGGCTCGACTTTGAGCCAATCTTTAGAAAAGCTGGCTGGAAAGTCGAGTACACTAGACCCGGCTATAACGAAAGCTTCACGGCCTATTGGACTTTCGAAAGCTAACCCCTTGCGCCACGAAACCCGTGGCGCTTTTTTCAACAAAAAATAAGCCCCTTTGGGCTTATCTTAACGACCATTCTTTAAGCGTGGATGTTTGCGCTTGTCGCTATGCTTGTGGTTGTTGTTGCGGTTTTGCTTTGAAACCGGCTTTAAAGTAACTTTTCTTGCCATAAAACTATCTCTTTAAATATTAAGATGGCGGAAAGGACAGGATTCGAACCTGCGGACGTTTCCGTCTCTGGTTTTCAAGACCAGTGCCTTCAACCACTCGGCCACCTTTCCGCAGATTATTATATCATATTATTCGGCGTTTGTGTAGACGTTCGTCACGTCGTCGAGGTCATCAATCGCGCCAAGCAGTTTCTCTAGTTTTTCGGCATTTTCGCCTTCCACTGGCACGTAAGAATTCGGTACATATTGAAGTTCAGCCGACGTCACAGTCATACCTGCATCTACCAGACCTGAACGCACTTTCATCAAATCAGATGAAGTTGTATAAATCACAATCCCATCCTCTTCCTCAGTTGCATCTTCTGCACCAGCTTCAAGTGCTGCCATCAAAGCATCTTCGCCTTTTTCTGAAATCTCAATTACGCCCTTACGAGTAAATTGGAACATCACGCTCCCCGGCTCCGCCATACGGCCACCATTTTTATCGAGTGTATGACGAACTTCCGGCATTGTACGGTTTTTATTGTCAGTTGCGACTTCGATAATAATTCCCACACCACCAGGACCATACGCCTCGTAAACCTCTTCAATTAGTGCAGCTGCCGACTTATCCGCCACGCGCGCAATCGCACGTTCGATGTTGGCTTTTGGCATATTGGCTAGACGTGCTTTTTCAAGCACCATTGCGAGGCTTGGGTTCATTGCAGGATCAGTACCGGCTCTTGCTGCAATCGCAATCTGGTTACCAATCTTAGTAAACAAAGCTCCGCGCTTTGCATCAACTACAGCTTTTTGGCGCTTGGTGGTTGCCCATTTACTGTGTCCTGACATAAATTCTCCCAATAAAAATTAATACTTAACTTGCCTAAATTTTACCATTTTTTGTTTAAAATGTCCAATCAAAAGTGGTATCACGATTACCAAATAGATTAAAAACACCCACGGCTGCCCTTCCGGAATCTTGATTAAAAAATACCCCATTGAGCCAAAAAAGTTCACCACTAAAATGTGAAACTCTAAGAGTTTTTCCGCCACAAATGCCACCATCGTCTCAATAAACGGCATTCCAGACACTACGCCCGCCAGAAACACCAGCCCCATCGCATATGAAAGTGTTGGCAGAATCAGCAGATTTGCTACCACCGAAATCAAAGAAATCGTTCCGTAATAATAAAGCGTAATCGGTAGTGTCATTAAAGTTGCCGAAAGCGTCGTAATCACCGTTTCTCCAATAAAACCTGGCTTTTTCTCGCCGTAAAAATACCTTGTGAGTATCGGTCCTAAGATCATAATTCCACCAAAACTCGCAAATGAGAGCAGCCACCCGAGATTAATTACAAACATCGGATTAATTAGAAGCGTCCCCGCCATCACCATCACAATCATCCGTATCGGTGAAATCTTCCGCCCCACGAACCAAGTAATTAAAGTAAGAATTGCCATCACTCCGGCCCTTAAAATCGACGGCGTCCACCCCACCATCGCCATAAAAAACAGAATAAAAGTCAGCGAGAAGATTAAACTCGCCATTCGCGAAATCTTTCCAAAAACCTTCTTCGCAATCTCGACAAGAATCGAAAGATGCGCTCCCGATGCCACCACAATATGTACTAGCCCCACAATTCTTAGATTCTCACTCAAATCATCCGGAAGCCCCGATTTCATTCCGAGTAGATAACTCATCCCAAGATTCACCTGTGGCTCCGGTATCAGCTTTTTTATCCGGTCCGAAAACCAGTTCCGAACCTTCAAAATCAAGTCACCCGGCTCTGGTCTCTGATGTCTTACAATATTCGGCCGGTACATATATCCCGCATAAGTCCCAAACCCGCTCGCGAGTTTCCCTTTTAAAGTCACTTTGTCTCCTCGTACCAATTTGTAATTCTTATATGTCGATATATAAAGACTTCCCGCCAACTTCACTTCACCGCTCTCACCAAACACCAAATCATTTAGCTTTATTTTCGTCCCCTTTTCATCTGTTTCTGGATCGCCGTCAATTACACCCGTCACCACCACAGTCTTATCAAAAAACTGCCGGATATAGTATTCGCCGATTAGCTCGCTAGACGAGCGAAAGAACGCTAGAATCATCCCCGCCACAAACATCACTACGATGAGGAATGCTCGTGGCCGGATAAACGCATATAAAAACAGCCCAACCACCACCGCCACCCACCACACGGAAGCAAAATAATTAATCCGAAAAACGAGCGCAAGAATCGTCCCACTAATCACACCCACAGAAAACGCCATAAAAAGCCACGACTGATGTAAAAACGACCATAGTTTCCTTAAATGCATGCCCTACAAAAAATCACATGGACACGCAAATCACAACCCCCCACCCCGCGCCTACGCTTTATAAATAACAGAGAAAGTGTTATAATATATGGTACGCGCCCATAGCTCAACCGGATAGAGCGTCAGCTTCCGGAGCTGAAGGTTAGAGGTTCGAATCCCCCTGGGCGTACCAACTATCGTGCACCCGTAGCTCAGTGGATTAGAGCACTTGTCTTCGGAACAAGGGGTCGTGGGTTCGAATCCCCCCGGGTGTACCA
>CAMVAM010000012.1 GCA_947165465.1 uncultured Candidatus Saccharibacteria bacterium
ATTGTGGGGATTACGATGAGTCAAGTCGGTGATGGAGCGGTTATTCTGATGCACGATATTCATCCGACTTCTGTGGATGCGGTGCCAACTTTGGTAGATACTTTGAGGGATAATGGCTATGAATTTGTGACAGTCTCTGAGCTTGCTGAGAAAAAGGGAATAAAACTAACACCTGGGGCGATTTACTATAATTTAAGATAGTTTTGACTTTTTGGATAGTTTTGATATAATATGATGTATGGGGTAATAGCTCAGTTGATTAGAGCGCTGCCTTTGCAAGGCAGAGGTCCAGGGTTTGAGTCCCTGTTACTCCACCAAGAATTGGGGATATAGCTCAGCTGGTTAGAGCGCGTCACTGATAATGACGAGGTCTGTGGTTCAAGTCCACATATCCCCACCATTTTTGTTGTCATTATTTTCGCATATTTCGTAGAAGTTCTTTTTCTTCTTTGTCTACGCGATATGAATCACAGATTTTTGAGATAGTTTTATTGAAGGTCCAGGACGGGAGCTTACTTCTTAATAAATAATCCATTGTGGCTGAAGGATATTTGATGAAACATTCTGAAACTAGCCATGCTAGGGCCATTTTGACGTAGTATACATCGGAATTAGAGAGTTTATCGACTTCGGTAAAGATGAAATTTAGGTATTCGGCCTCGACGTAGCTACATTTTAATAATACTAGGCCGACTCGCACCGTGAATGCTTTTTTGCTGTTTAATAACAAAGCAATCTTTTTGAAGAAATCTTCCCTGTTTTTCTTGACCATTTTACTGATTGCAGAGCAAAATAGATCGCAAGTGGACCAATCGTCGATGTATTCTAGGTGAGAATCGAACCATTTTAACATGCTTTCATAAGGTAGCCTTGCGAGTAGAAAGCCTCGGAACAGCACTTCTTCGTAGGTTGTAGGGGTTACTTTAATAAATTCTTCGATTTTCCCTACTGGGATTTCATTTGCGAATTTTCGGATTTGCGGGACTCTCACCCCTAAAGTTTGATGTTTACTCGAACAAATCTTCATCGAAAAATCGCGGTATTTATTATCGGCACTTTGGCTTAGTTTTTCCCTTAGTTCAGTATAGTTTTCTATCATATCTATATTAATTGTACCATTTTTATAATATAGCCCGCGAGCTCGCTATTATCGTGCTATAATGTGCTTATGGTTGTCATACTAATCGGATTATTAGCTTTATTAATTATTGTTATTAGGAATCGTCGTGCTCGTGAACTCGGAGAGCTAAAAGACGATCAGGACGCTCGGGCTTATCAGAGAGATAAAGAAATCAGAGCGATTAACGAAGAAATCCTAGCAGAACTCGCAAAGCCAGAGCCGGATTACGAAAAATTGAAGACTCTCCGGGCAAAAATCGACAAAGTTAAAGATGCTGAGCTGGAACAACCAAAGCAAGCCATTGTAAGCGATGAAACTGCCACCGTAAAGGGGCGTAAAGCGGCTGAATCGACTGTAAATGGCCTGACGGCGGCGCTTTATGCCGGTAGTTTACTGGTGCTCGCCGGCGCAGGCGGGTTGGTCTTTACTGGGGCCAAAGAGATTGGGTTGATGCTTCTTGTACTCATGACTGTGGTATTTTATGGTGGTGGTTTACTCATCCGTAATAATGACACTTTAAAGCAGGCCAGCTATGTATTTGTGGGAACCGGCATGATGATGATGCCTTTTCTTGGCTTTTTGATTCAGGACGTCACAAAGATGGATCCGAGCATGCTGTGGTTTGTGATGAGTGCCATCGGCGTGCCAATGTATTTATATGCTACATATATTATGCAAAACCAGGTGTTTGCCTATTTTGCGCTGGCGGGGTTCGTTTCGCTTAGCTGTTCCATGGCTTCGGTGATGGGGCTAGCTCTCGTTTGGTACTACGTTTTTGTAATGATAATCGGTATTCTGTTCAACATCATCACAATGACCAGATATGGTGAAAGGCTCGGGGTGATGAAGGATGCCGTAAGGCAGGCCGGCGAATGGCTACCGATTGCGACGCTATTTGCGAGCTTTGCGGCGGCTTACAATCTAAAAGAGGTTGATTATGTGATTATTCTCGGCGTGGCTGTGCTTCATATCACGGTAGACTATATCGTGAAACCGGGCATTGCGAGCGAGAATATCCTCAGAATGTTCTTCCCGGCTTGGATTGTGCTCCTCATGCATTTCCTCAGTCCATCAATGACGACAATTGGAATTGCTCTAGGGAGCGTGACGATAGCTCAGATAGGATTCGTCTTTTATAATGTGCTGAGAGGGATTGAGCGTGAGCAATACAGAAAAGAAACCGAGAAGGCTTGGACGATTGTTTCCTTAATTAGCTTCGTCGTGGCAGGTGCCGCTATTGGAAACGGAGTGTTGCAGTCGGTTTGGACTTGGGTGAGTGTGGCACTCGTGATTGATACGTTTATCCTGGTAGTATCGAGATATGTATACAAAAATGACGCTTGGTATGTTGGCCTAATTGCCACCGGTATAGCACTCCCACTTACTATTATTCAGTCTACCGGGGCTACAATTGATAATGTTTCCTTGGTCTACACTGCCCTATATCTTCTTGAAATGATTGTGTACGCGGGACTATTCTGGCAAAATACCGACGTAAATGGCGACACAATGACGGCGCTCGGCGTTGGTGCATTTGGGATTGCGGCGCTTATTTCTGGTTGGAGTGAGCATTTGCAGGCGATTGTATTATTGATGGTTGCAGCATGCTACTTTATGCGAGGTTTTTACCGCGAAAACAACCAGCTCAAAGAGATTGCCGTATACTGCGCAGCAATGGGTGCGTACTTTATCCTCGATTGGCTGAACGGGCATAAGATGTGGAATGATTTTAGAATTGATGTTGTACTTATAGCACACCTTCTTGCGGGCGGTCTTATCGTTAGTAATTATCTTTGGGGTACAAAAACAGCACCATTTAAGAGGATTCTTATCGCTGCGTTTATCGTAATGATGGCAGTTGGCGGAACCGCAATCGGTGGCGCTTCGTGGGCGATGTATATGTTCTTGTTTGAAGTGGTGATGATCTTAATGGCCGGTCTATTTTTGAAAGACAACCCAGTGAGAAACACGGGTATTGTAGGGATTTTCCTGGCTGTACTTTGGTTTACGAGGAATTTGTCGTTCGTTTGGCCGATTATACTCGGTCTTGGGATTATCGGTACGGTGGTGTTTATGCTGCTTAATAATGGCAAGAAAATGCCACCAAAACTTCAGTAATTATAAGCTTAATCGTGTGATATAATTGAGATATGGATGGTTATCAATTTAACTTTGGTTGGATGGTTGCAGGGCTTGCGATTACGCTAGCCGGAGCTTTAGTGGTGATTTTTTACCGCCCGATTGCTGAAAACATGGCAAATGGCGTGTCTTCCTATGAAAAGGTAAAATTATTCGGTATTATCGCGGTAATTATCGGGCTTCTCACAACTTCTAATCTGCTTCTATTCGTATTTAATCTATTATTTGGGTTCTTATTCAAAGCGCGTTAAAAATAGCCCCTTAAGGGGGCTTTTTTTATTTTAAGACGATTTGGCGCGTCCATTCGTACATCGCGATGGCGGCGGCGGCACCGACGTTGACGGAGCGGGTGGAGCCGAAGCTCTCGATATAGCGGACATCGTGGGCTGTTTCTAATAATTCTTTCGTAATGCCGTTATTTTCGGAGCCGAAAATGAGGGTGGTGTTTTCTTTAAATACTTTCTTGTGGAGTTCGTCAGCACGCGGGGTGTTGTTTTCGATGGCGACTAATTCCCTGTTTTCTTGGGTTTTTAGGAAATCTTCTAGACAAGCGTGATGGATGATTTCGAGATATTTGTCGGTACACATGGCGCCACGACGGTTGTATTTCTTTTTACCGATGATGTGGACCTTGCTCACGTTAAAAGAATTAGCGGTACGGACGATGGAGCCGATGTTAAAATCGTGTTCAACGTTTTCAATGGCGATTTCGAGGCCGGTGCGTTTCTTGCTTAACTCGTCAAAAACCTGCTCATTTGAGAGGCCTTTATATTCGTCGACGAGATTTCTGGTATCTTCCATCCCTTAATTATACCATATGGTATAATATTAACAGATAAGGAGGTATTATGAAGTTTGATGAATATCAGGAACTGGCGACGAAATATGACTTTTTTGAGGCCACGGAAGACACGAATCAGGTGGCTTTTCTAGAGAAGGTTCTAGGGCTCGTAGGTGAGGCCGGCGAGACGGCTGACAAGATTAAAAAACTGATTCGCGATAAGGATGGAGTGGTAAGCGATGAAGATCGGGCGGCAGTCGTTAAAGAGCTCGGCGATACTTTGTGGTACCTTTCTAGCATTGCGAGATACCTTTCGGTGCCACTTTCTGAAGTAGCGCAAGGCAATATCGACAAGCTCGAGAGCCGTTTTCAGAGGAACAAACTCCACGGTGAGGGAGACGAGCGGTGAAAATCCTGCAACTCAACGTCTGGACCGGAAGAATCAAGGGTGCCCTACTTGACTTCTTTAAAGAGAATGACTTCGATGTAATCTGTATGCAAGAGGCGGTTTGGGCCGGCGACAACGAGAGGATCGAGAACTTTTTCGTAACCGTAGACCAAATTAAAGAGGCGAGTGGACTAAAATATGAGCTAAAAAGCTCAAATATCAGTATGAGTATTTTCTCAGATGGCGACAAAATGGAACAAGGTAACGTGATTCTCTCTCGGTATAAGATGAAGCGTACCGAGAATATCTTGGTCCACGGCGAGCTTGGGATGGTTAATACGGTGAAGGATTTCTGGGAACATGCCTACACTGTACAGGTTGCAGAGCTCGAAAACGGGGTAACAATCGTGAATCATCATGGCTATTGGCAGCCAACACCGATTGGTAACGAGACGACAGTTGAAGTGATGAAAAATGTGGCCGGAATTGTTCATGAGATTAAAGGACCGCTGGTGATGTGTGGCGATTTAAACATCATCCACGAGGCGCCGGCGATGCGGGAACTCGACTTTTTACGCGATTTAACAGAGGAAAATCATATAAAAAATACCCTCTCGGGGCTAAAGTTTAATGGTGAGGTTGCGTGTGATCATATCCTCGTCAATGATTTAGTGACGGTGAAGCATTTTGAGGTGCTACCAAATTTAGTTTCTGACCATAAGGCACTCGCGGCCGAAATTTTGCCATTATAAAGGCCCGAGCGGGGACTCGGGCCGGTGCGAGGGGATAGGGGAGCTGGTGGTTAGGAGGTATAGGGGAGTAGTATCAATTAATGAAAAATGTGATAGAACCCTTCCTGGTGCGAGTGTTGTAGTAGGCGCTAAAATTGGCGCTAATACACTCTCTCCAGGTGCTACAGACATTGACTCCGTCTTCTTTTTTGATGCTTCGTCTCGTTTTACCGAGGGCGACCTGACACCAGCCAGACAGTTCATAATTGGTATCGTCACCACTCTCGTGGGCGATAGAATTGATATGAAAGTCACTGGTTTCAAGTGGCACGAAAGCACAGCCGGGTTCTCCGGGCGGGCAGGTGTAACCTTCCGCAATCACGAAATTGGCCGGGATAAATGCGTTCTTGACGTAGCTGTACTTGAACAGGTCAAGCAAACGGTCAAGGCTGGGGCCATTCTCAATGTTGTGCGTGAACATATTGGTATCCATACAGATACCTCCTTTTAAATATTTCCACTTACATACGTAAGGTGGATACTAGTTCAGTCTCCCTTAAGACCAACTATGATTATATTATATCACACTTTGCGAAAAAAATCAATACTTTTTGCTTATTCTTAGTGTGATTCCCTGTTTTTCCATGAAAAAAGTCGCTAAAAAACGCGACTTTTTTAGTTGGAATGGACAAAGGTTTCAATGACTTTCACGCAGGACAGAGCTGCCCGATAGAGGTTACAGTCAAAGGCATCGGAATCTTCGTCTACTCCGTCCGAAACGGCCTTAACAAGAGTAACAGGAACAACGTTTCGGTTGCAGGTGAAAAGGACGCCGGCGGCTTCCATTTCGCAGATATCAGCGCCAAATTCGCGTCTTAACCTCTGTTTCGGCTCACCACCACCGACAAATTTATCGGCGGAAGCACAGACGAACTTAGGTAAGTCTTTGGTGATTTCATCTGGGATGAAGCTTTTAATTGGCGAAATGAATGGGCCGACATGGTGAGGATACTCACCGATGACGTGTTCTCCGGAAAGTGTGATGTCGAAATCGGTATGAATGAGTGATTCGACGATGCCAAGCTGTCCGGCGCTGTAATTCTGGTGCAGGCCACCTGCTACTCCGTAATTGATAATACCGTCAACTTCATAGCAGTCGATAAGGTGTTGCGTACTAGCAGCAGCAGCGATTTCGCCGACTCCGCTAACTATAAGAGAGATGGTCTTTTTATGACCGGTAGTCCAGCCCATAATGTTGTACCCTCTCCTGTTATATGTACAGAAAGCCGGCGTGCCGAACACCTGAATAAAGGGATCGAGCTCTTTTTTGGTAGCAACCACAATGCCAATTTTCATGATGATTCCCCCTTTGGCCAAAAATTTAAGGTGCTATGCGCTATTATAACAGAAATGTGCTCTCTTTAAAAATGCTTATGTTTATTTGTGGGTGTGATATAATGGGGGTAATTAATAATAAGGAGTTAAAAATGCCTAAAAAACGCGATATTGTAGTAGTGTATCTGCTTACATTCATCACCTTAGGTATCTATGGCATCTATTGGTCAGTACAAACAAAAGAAGAGATCAATAAGCTTGGTGGCGATATCCCAACGGCTTGGCTTTTAATTGTTCCAATCGCAAACATTTATTGGCTCTATAAGTATGCCGATTCCTTCTCCAACAAGGTTAAGAAGGATAAGAATGGTCTTCTTTGGTTCATTGTTTTCTGGTTTGTTGCTATCATTATGCCAGCTATCGTACAATCTGAGCTTAATAAGATCGCCGAAAAAGGTCAAAAATAGATTGTAAATAAAAAATCTCCCGAAAGGGAGATTTTTTGTTTAACAACTTGGTTGTGCAATTCATCGTAGTTTGAAAGCTTAACGTTACGTCTATAAAGAAGAAGTTGTGTTCTAAGCTTACTAACACAACCGTAACCGACCTAGCTACCTGTAACATTGCTGTCTCAGGCGCATCTATTCCTTCTCAAGAAAGGAGGTAATCCATCGACACGTTCTCGTACCGATGCCTTGTT
>CAMVAM010000013.1 GCA_947165465.1 uncultured Candidatus Saccharibacteria bacterium
AAAAAGTCATTGACGCCATGGGCTACCAAGAATAATCCATTTGTAAATCAAAATCGAGCAAGCATGAAAAAACGCCGAGATGGCGCCTTTCAACTTGAATGGCTCCCCGGCCAGACTCGATTCGGAGCCGAAGGCGGAGAACGAGTCGGCCTCTTTTTGATCTTTTGTTTTTTAACAAAAAATGGCTCCCCCGGCTTTGGCTCTGCACCGGAGGCGAAGCCGTAGGTCCGAGTCTGGTACTTTTTGAAGTTTTTTTATTCATAAAAAAAATGGCTCCCCCGGCCAGACTCGCACCGGAGGCGAAGCCGTAGGTCCGAGTCTGGTACTTTTTGATGTTTTTTATTCATAAAAAAATGGCTCCCCCGGCCAGACTCGAACTGGCAACCTCGAAGTTAACAGCTTCTTGCTCCACCATTGAGCTACAGGGGAATATACCTATTATAGCACATTTTTTCAAAATGTGGTAAAATTAATACATATATTATTCTGTTTTTTTGCATTTTAAGTACACAGAAAGGAGAGATCATGGAAGAAAAGACAATTCAAATTGCTGGTTCTATCACTGTCGACGAGCTAAGTAGAGCGCTCGGTCTTTCTGTTACCGAGCTTATCGGTACTCTCTTTAAGAACGGTATCGTCGCTACTATCAATCAGAGATTAGATTATGAAACCGCTAGCATTATCATAGATGAGCTCGGCCTAAAAAACGTCAAGCTCGAGAAGAAGAATACTTCGACCAAGACATCCGACTATCATAGGGAATTATCTGATAAGGCTGTCGAGCGCCCACCAGTCGTAGCTGTCATGGGGCACGTTGACCACGGTAAAACAACCCTCCTGGATACTCTTCTTCACAAGAAGACCGTCGATGATGAAGCCGGTGGCATCACCCAGCATATCTCCGCCTATCAGCTCAAGCACGACGACAGAACCATCACTTTTCTCGATACTCCAGGCCACGAAGCTTTTGCCGCTATTCGTCAACATGGCGCAATGCTTACCGATATCGTTATTATTATGGTCGCAGCCGATGATGGAGTTAAGCCTCAAACTATCGAAGCAATCAACTTCGCCAAATCCGCCAATGCTAAAATCATCGTTGCTATCAACAAGATCGATCGCGAAGGAGCCGACATTAATCGCACCATGGCCGATCTCTCTCAGCACGGACTTCAGCCCGAAGAATGGGGCGGCGATATTACCATGATTCCGATTTCCGCCAAGCAAGGCACTAATCTCGACCGACTTGTAGATATGATTTTGCTCACCGCTGATATCGAAGAGCTCAAGGCTGATATCGATGTCCCCGCCGAAGGCCTCGTCATCGAATCTCATATGGAGACGGGCAAAGGCTCAGTAGTCAATCTCTTAGTTACCAGTGGCGAGCTAAAAACCGGCGAATTTATCGTGGCGGGCTCCACTTACGGCAAAGTCCGCACCATGCTTGACTGGCAAAGTAAGCCACGCGGCAAAGCTACCCCATCAGTCCCTGTCACAGTAACCGGATTCAAAGATTTACCCAATTTTGGCGATAGATTCATTGAGGTCCGCGACGAGAAAACCGCCCGCAAAATGGCGCTTCTTAACGCGCAGGCTGCAGCCAACGCATCCGCCAATGCGAACGTTACCAGTGCCGATTTGCTCCGTATGATGAATACCGCCGACAATTCAAAAGTCTTCAACGTGATTATTAAGGGTGACGTACTGGGCTCAGTGACCAGCGTAGTCGACTCACTCAAACTTATCGATACTCACGGTGAAATCACCCTCAACATCGTCAGCACTGGCGTCGGCGACATCAACGAAAACGACGTCTACATGGCCGCCGGCGACAATACTGTTATCTATGGTTTTAATGTCAGCGTCCCTATTAATATTTCCAAAATGGCTACTCGCGACAATGTCCCAATTCGTACTTACAAAGTGATCTACGAGCTCCTCGACGACGCTAAGCACGAAATGGAAAACCTCCTCGATGCCGAAATCATCGAAGAAGACAAAGGTGAGATGAAAGTTCTCGGTGTTTTTCGCACCGAGAAGACAAGCATCATCGCTGGTGGGGAAATGCTCAAAGGTGACGTCAAGCCAACCTACCTCGCCAGGATTATTCGCAACCAAAAATACCTCGGCGAAGCCGAAGTTACTTCCGTCCAGAAGGAAAAAATCGACGTCAAAGAACTCACCGCTGGCGAAACCGGTGGTCTAGCCATGAAAACCACCAGCAAAATCGACCTCCAAATCGGCGATCGCCTCAAATTCTTCACTCGCGAAACCAAAAAACGCACACTCTAAATATCAGTAAAGCTAATAAATATATTTTTCTTATGTTTTTTATGCTATATGTTATAATTAAAGCATAAGGAGAAATAATAATGCAATTTGACGAAAAATTCTTACAGGAAATGGGTCTTCAGGCTATGCCAGAAGACCAAAAACAGGCCTTCCTCGACTACGTACAGGAAGAACTTGAGGTTCGTATCGGTGAGCGAATCAGTAAAGGTCTTACCGAAGTACAGCTTAATGAGTTCGATATGATAACCGATCCTGCCGAAGCCGCCAAATGGCTCGAGAAAAATCGCCCAGACTATCGTGAAATCGTCACTCGCACCATTAACGAAATGAAAGAAGAAATCCGCGCCAACCGCGACAAACTCGTAAGTTGATAACAGACATAAAAATGACAACTCAGAAAATGCACAATAATACAAGAAACAGATCCGAAATGCAAAGAAAAAATCTAGTTGTTTCTAGTTTTGTTCATTTTCTGAAATGGATATTCATTATTTCACTCCTTGTTATCGGAACTATATATTGCGCTAGATTTTTGTTCTCTGGTTTTGAGCAGCCGGGAAGGATGATTATTGCAATCTTCTGCATAGCCACCTCTCTCTATCTACAAGTGGAAGAGGTAGCAAAGCATGGCTATTATCATGACAAGAAAAAGTGCGTGGCGCGTGTGGTAGCCGTAAACCTCATTACTGCTCCAACTATTCTAATATGTTGTGCAGTAATGCTTTTTGATGGGGTTTGTTTTGGCGGCTCTTTTTGTACGAGGCCACCAGGAATCGCAACAATAATTGCTGCCCTTTTCTTTGCGGTTGGGGTAAACCTAATAATCATGAATGTTAAAAACATGACGATGCAAAAAATCCGTCCACTTGATTTCGTATGGATTCCTGTCATCGTTGTCATTGTTTACTTGGCAACTCTGGCCATTCGCGCCGGTTGGTTAATCTAATGAAAGCAAAAATGTCGGTATCTATGCAATTCTATAGTATTTTATCCATAATCTTATGTCGTAATAATAACAAAGGGCTATTTTTTATACCCATTCACAAAACTTTTTGCATCCATCGCCTTCCGGCCCTCAGGCTGAAGCCTATCTACGGCCACAGAACAGCCGTCAGCGCATTTTAATTCTAAAACCGCCTCCTCACCCATCTCGCAAGCATGAGCGTCTAAAACAATGCAATTTTTGCCAAAGAAAGCATATTTTGGCTTGGGGTATCCTTGAAATGCTACAATTTTACGCAAACATTTTTCGGCTGAGTCTATTTCGGGGGTCAGCATGGACATCGATTTATCCATTTTTCCGCAATAAGTCGCTTTTGATTCATCTTGTAAAATCGGTTTTGGCAAATCTGCCAAATTCTTTACTATCCATTCCGCCCCTGATTCCGCCAATGCTCTGTAAATATCATCTTTACAAAGTGGTAAACCAGTCAACGTAGTCTGCCAGTAAATCGGCCCGGCATCCATTTTCTTAACCAGTTTCATAACAGATACAGAAAAATCATTAGCTCCATCTATAATCGCACTCTCAATCGGCGAAGCCCCCCGATACATGGGCAAAAGGGAAGGATGGATATTCAGAATCCCTTCAGGTTCAAACAGTTTCAATACCGAATCAGGCACCATCACGCCAAATGATGCCAGCACACCATGAAGTTCTGGATTTTCGGTTTTTAGTCGAGAAACCTCCTCAAGATCTTCCTTATTCCGCGCGTGAAAAACAATTTCAAATTTTTGTTCTAATTTTTTAAGTGCATAATCCGCCAAGGCGCCATTACCAAAAAATATTATTTTATCTCTGTTTTTTATCATCAAGCCTCCTTTTTTGTATAAAAACTTTATTCAGCAAATGCTATTCATCACCCCACAATTTCTTATTGTCGCGAATTTCTTTCTCGTAATTTTTTACTGGCACCAAATCACCTTCATCATTCATCTTATAGAATGCGCTATCGTCATCTCGAATATGATCAATAAATAAAATCCCATTCAAATGGTCAATCTCATGAAGTAAAGTCCGTGCCAATTCATTAGATGCCTTAATCCGTACCTCTGTGCCATCCTCCAACTTTGCCTTTACCTTTACCTTGGTGGCCCTTGGTACCATCCCGTAAATCGAGGGAACCGACAAACACCCCTCGTAATCGGTTTTCACCTTACCTTCTGCTCGAATTACTTCCGGATTAATCAGCGCTGTGAAAGAGGCGTTCTTCTTATCTTCCATATCATCGCGAACGATAATGATCCGCTTCAGTACTCCCATCTGAGGCGCCGCCATCGCCGCCGACATCTCGTACGGATGCTTGGCCTCCCAATCCAGCGATAACTTCCTCATATCGGCAATAATCTTCAAAATTTCGTCGTCGATGACGCGTACTTTTTCTGATTTCTCCCTCAACCGTGGGTCCGGCGTAGTAATAATTTTCATAAGCCCATTATACCATATTTAAGAGACAAAATAAACCCTTGACTATCCATCTTTGACTCTACATTTAGTTTTTTAGCACCTACTCAATCCAGCTACTAACCTATATGATGCACATAATCCATTAATATCAACTCGCAATAATCAGCTTAGCGGCATTTAATCCATAATCATCAAGCGAGGCGCTTCGTATGGCTGGATCTTCATAGGTATTGTAATAATACGTCTTAGTAGCCGTAGAATACCCCCCAGTGTAGATGGTCTTTTCAAACTTTCCATCAGCCATCGATGCTGCTCCGTCAATCATCGCTACCCCAGCCAGGGTGTGAAATAGCCGTGCAATATTCGCCTTCTCATCAGACTGCACCGGATAATGAGTATTGAGATATGCCACACGTACAAATCGTGACGGAGAATAGTAATCACCAGGTAGACCATGCATCAACGAACCACAGCCAAAAGCAGTCAATTTTGCCTTGTTCCACTTAACTTCCTTAGGCATTTGCGGAAAAACGTTCATATAATTGCGCAGATTCTCCTTGTGCCAGCCATAACCGGGCTGATTAGTTAAGACATCTACCTCATTTTTGAAAACCTCCATTCCTTTCTCGGTATATTCCACTACAATTGATCGCTTTGCATCGCCAATCAACCAATGGAGTTGTGATACTGGATACTTATCGTTAATGGGTTTAGCAATAATTGCAACATTTCGGAGTTCTTTTTCTGCCTCATCTACAGTCTTGAAATTGAGTGCCACCCACAGTGGGAATTCATAAGCGGAAACATTTGTCTTCCGACTGATACTTTCGGTGGCATATTTTGCATATCCAGGGAAGTTCAATCCTGCCACCGCAAGCCCATGCTCATTTGCGCAATCGAAATACAGCGGTGTATTATCAGCCACAATACCCATTCCAATCAGGGCAGTACC